>NZ_JALDPT010000040.1 GCF_022695515.1 Phenylobacterium aquaticum | reverse complement strand
GGGACCAGCTCAAGCCTGAGCGATGTGGGATCAGCCTCGTCCGTCTCCAGCTCCGGCAGCATTTCCGCCGGCGGCGGATCCTTCAGCGGCGGCGGATCGGTCGTCCGGGGAAGCAGCATCTCCGGGGCCGGCGGGATCGTTCGGCGGGGGCGGCGGGCGCCTCGGCGGCCGGCGGAGCCGCTGCGTCCTGAGCGAAGGCCGGGGCGGCGAGCGGCGCCCCGATCATGGCGGCGGCGAAGGCAAGCCCCGCCAACCTTTTGATAGCGAATGATTTCATGTGATTATCCCCTTGTCCCGATGAGGTCTGGCGGCCTAGAGCGCGGCCGTACCGGACTCGCCGGTGCGAATGCGAACAGCGTCCTCGACATTGAGGACGAAGATCTTTCCGTCCCCGATCTTGCCCGTGGCGGCGGCGGCCTTGACCGCTTCCACCGCCTTGGCGGCGGCGCTGTCGTCGACGACAGCCTCGAGCTTCACTTTCGGCACGAAGTTCACCTGGTACTCAGCGCCCCGGTAGATCTCCGTCTGCCCCTTCTGCCGGCCGTAGCCCTTCACTTCCGAGACCGTCAGCCCCTCGACACCGGCCGCGACGAGCGCTTCGCGCACATCGTCCAGCTTGAAGGGTTTGACGATCGCCATGATCAGTTTCATCCGCTCGCTCCCACGCGGCTCAAGATGTCCGCGCCCGTGATTTTCCCGACCGCCAGACACTTGGGATGCGAACTGCGATCCCTTGGCGGTAAGGCGACGCTATCGACGGCCGGGCCCGGCGCGGCCGCGCGGTAACCAATGATCAATGAAAAGACTGTCGGCGCCCGATTTGTGTGCGAAGTGGGCGTTTGGCGCCTCAGAATTGTGCGATTTCGGCGTCGAGAAGGGCGTCGCCGGCTTGCTGACGCGCCGCTGTCATGAGAGCGCCCCAGTCGCGGGCTTCTTAGGCAGGCGCCTCCGAAAACCGCACGCCTGGCAGGCGGCGATCCGTTGACTTGATCGCCACCTGTGGGGCAGGGGGCGTAGCGACATCTCCCCAACGAGGATTCCAATGTATTCGACCCGCTTTCTGATCGCCGGCGCTGTCATGGCTCTGGCCGCAGGCTCGGCCTCCGCCCAGACCCCGCCGCCCGCGACGGCGGCGCCCGCCATGGCGCCCGCGCCGGTCGCGGCCCCCAAGGTGGTGGCCGCCGGCGACGTGGTCGACACCCTGAAGGCCTCGGGTCAGTTCACGATCTTCCTGAAGGCGACCGACGCCACCAACCTCACCGGCTTCCTGAAGGCCAACAAGGTCGAGACGGTCTTCGCCCCGACTGACACCGCCTTCCAGGCCCTGCCGCCCGGCGAGCTGGACCGGCTGATGGCCCAGGCCAACCGCGCCGAGCTGCAGAAGCTGTTGATCTACCACATGATCAACGCCGCGGTGCCGAGCTCGGAATTCAAGGGCGCCCAGCGCCAGGCGCGCACCATGGCGGGCCTGCCCGTGGAACTGGATGGCGGCGACATGCTTATGGTCAATGACGCGATGATCGTTCAGCCCGACGTCCTGGCGACCAATGGCGTCATCCATGTGATCAGCAAGGTGCTGTCGCCCGCGACCGCGCCCGCGCCGACCGCCAACTAGTCGGGAGTCTCGCGGCCGAGGGCCAGGGTCTCCGGACGGAACCTTGGAGCTCACCATGAAGATCAGGCTTGTTCTCGCCGCCGCGGCGGCTGTCTCCCTGGCCTCGGCCGCTCACGCCCAGACCGCCTCCGACCCCGCCGCCCCGGCCGCGCCCTCGACCATGACGGCGCCGGCCGCGGGCGATCCGGCCGTGACCGTCGAGAGCACCACCACCGCCCAGGCCCCGCCCGCCGCGGTGGCGGCCGGGGTCGACGCCTCGGCGACGGTGATCACCACCACCGTCACCAACGGCCCGATCGCCGACACCCCGGAGAACCGCGCCAAGTACGGTCCGCCGATGTCCAACGCCGGCAAGCGGTCGAAGGCGAAGGGGAATTAGGGTCGGACGGATCTCCGCGACGCGGAGATAAAGCCGCGCCGCGCTTGAAGCGAAGGTCGGTGGGCCCTATGGTCCGCCGACTTTTTTTGCGCCCGCGAACACACCCCACATGTCCTCCGAAAAGCCGCTCTCATTTCAGGGTCTTATCCTGAAACTCCACGACTATTGGAGCCGACAAGGTTGCGTGATTCTGCAGCCCCATGACGTCGAAGTCGGCGCCGGCACCCTGCACCCGGCCACGGTGCTGCGCGCGCTGGGCCCCAAGCCCTGGCGGGCGGCCTATGTGCAGCCCTCGCGGCGGCCGGGCGACGGCCGCTATGGCGAGAACCCGAACCGGCTGCAGCACTATTACCAGTACCAGGTGATCCTGAAGCCGAACCCGGACAACCTGCAGGAGCTCTATCTGGGCTCGCTGGAGGCCATCGGGCTGGACACCCGCCTGCATGACATCCGCTTCGTCGAAGACGACTGGGAGAACCCGACGGTCGGGGCCTGGGGCCTGGGCTGGGAGGTCTGGTGCGACGGGATGGAAGTCACCCAGTACACCTATTTCCAGCAGGTCGGCGGCCTGGACGTGTTCCCGGTGGCCGGCGAGCTGACCTATGGGCTCGAGCGCCTGGCCATGTACATCCAGGGCGTGAACCACTTCACCGAGCTGGCCTTCAACGACCCGGACGGCCCGGCGCCCATGACCTATGGTGACGTGTTCCTGGAGAACGAGCGCCAGCAGTCGGAAGCCAATTTCCACCTGTACGATGTGGCGGTGCTGAAGCGGCAGTTCGAGGACATGGAGCGGCAGGTGCCGCGCATCCTGGAGGGCCGGGGCCCGCAGGGGCAGGTCACCGTGCTGCCGGCCTATGACCACGTGCTGAAGGCCAGCCACCTGTTCAACCTGATGGACGCCCGCGGCGCGATCGCCGTGGCCGAGCGCCAGAGCTATATCGGCCGCATCCGCGACCTGACCAAGATGTGCGCCGAAGCCTGGGTCGCCAATGAAGGTGGGAACGCCTAAGCCATGCCCCAGCTTCTGATCGAACTGTTCTCCGAAGAGATTCCGGCCCGCATGCAGGCTCAGGCCGCGCGCGACTTCGAGCGCATGGCCCGTGAGCGTCTGGCGGCCCAAGGCCTGCTGCCCGAGGCGCTGAAGACCTTTTCCGGCCCGCGCCGCCTGAGCCTGGTGGCCGAGGGGCTGCCGGCGGCCCAGGGCGACCGGCATGAGGAGCAGAAGGGGCCGCGCGTGGGCTCGCCCGACGCCGCCATCGACGGCTTCCTGCGCAAGACCGGGCTCACCCGCGAGCAGCTGACCGAGCGGGACGGGGTGTGGTTCGCCCACATCCACCGCGCCGGGCGGCCGACGCCGGAGATCGTGGCCGAGATGGTCGACGAGATCGTCCGCAACTTCCCCTGGCCCAAGTCGATGACCTGGGGCCGTGGGACCCTGCGCTGGGTCCGGCCGCTGAAGCGCATCCTGTGCGTCTTCGACGGCGAGATCGTGCCGTTCTCGATCGATGGGATCGAGGCCGGCGACGTGACCGAAGGCCACCGGTTCATGGGCTCGGGCAAGCCGTTCAAGGCCAAGGACTTCGACCGCTATGTCGAGGGCCTGGAGAAGCACTTCGTGGTGCTGGATCCCGAGGCCCGTAAGGAGAAGATCCTCGAACAGGCCAAGACCCTGTGCTTCGCGCGCAATCTGGAGCTGGTCGAGGACGACGGTCTGCTGGATGAGGTCGCCGGCCTGGCCGAATGGCCCTCGCCGGTGCTGGGCGACATGGACCCGGTGTTCCTGGACCTGCCGCCGGAGGTGATCCGCACCTCGATGCGGACCCACCAGAAGTATTTCGCCGTGCGCGATCCGGCGACCGGCAAGCTCGCCCCGCACTTCGTCACCGTGGCCAATATCGAGGCGGCGGACGGCGGCAAGGTGATCGCCGCCGGCAACGCCAAGGTGCTGTCGGCGCGCCTGAGCGACGCCAAGTTCTTCTGGGACGAAGACCGCAAGCTGAAGCTCGAGGACCGGCTGGAGAAGCTGAAGGGCGTCACCTTCCACGCCAAGCTGGGCACGCTGGCCGAGCGGGTCGAGCGGCTGGAGATCCTGGCCAAGGCCATTGCGCCCAGGGTCGGGGCCGATCCGGCCAAGGCCGTGCTGGCGGCCCACCTCTGCAAGGCGGACCTGACGACCGGCATGGTCGGCGAGTTCCCCGAGCTGCAGGGTCTGATGGGCGGCTATTACGCCCGCGAGGAAAAGCTGTCGGGCGTCGTCGCCGACGCCATCCGCGACCACTATCGCCCGGTCGGCCAGACCGACGAGGCGCCGGACACCCCGGTGACCATGGCCGTGGCGCTCGCCGAGAAGCTCGACACGCTGACCGCCTTCTTCGCGATCAATGAGAAGCCGACGGGCTCGCGCGATCCCTACGCCCTGCGCCGTGCGGCGCTCGGCGTGATCCGCATCCTGCTGGGCTCCGAGGCCCGCGCGCCGATCCGCGAGCTGGTGGCCGACTGGTACAGGTCGCTGCGTTGCTTCGTCGATCCGGGCCGGGCGCTCTATGTCTCGACCAAGCGCACCACCGGCTATCTGGGTCCCAAGTACCGCGCCCCCTCCGAGGTCTTCGAGACCTATGTGGAGGAGTTCGAGGACGCCCTGCTCGAGGGCCAGCCCCTGGTCGTGAAGACCGAGGACGACTTCGACATCCGCTTCGACCGCGCCGCCAAGGGCGGCGAGGCGCCTGAGGGGCAGGTGCTCTACAGTTTCCGCCCCTACGCCGAGGTGGCCGACGAGGTCCTGGCCTTCCTGGCCGACCGCCTGAAGGTGCTGCTGCGCGACCAGGGCAAGCGCCACGACCTGGTGGATGCGGTCTTCGCCCTGGGCGACGACGATCTGGTGCGGATCGTCGCCCGTGTCCAGGCCCTGTCCGACTTCCTGACCACGGAAGACGGCGCCAACCTGCTGGCCGGCTACAAGCGGGCCGGCAACATCCTCAAGGCCGAGGAGAAGAAGGGGGCTCTGCCCGCCGGCGCCGCTGTGCTCATGGCGGGCGCCCCGGCCGAGGAAGCCGCCCTGATCTCGGCGATTTCCCTTGCGGAGCCCGAGGTGGCGCGTGCATTGCAGCATGAGGATTTCGCAGGCGCCATGCGTGCCTTGTCGGGAATGCGTCACCCGGTCGACGCCTTCTTCGAGAAGGTCCTGGTGAACTCCGAGGTCGCCGCGGAACGGGAAAACCGTCTGCGGCTTCTGGCTCAGGTCCGTGACGCCATGGGCGAGGTCGCGGATTTCAGCCTGGTGAACGGCTAGCCTCCTTCACGGCTCTGAAAGGCCGAGCTGGGAGTTAGGGTCTATTGTTGGTCGCGCTTCCTGATCGGCCAGGCGAACACCCTGGTCGCGAAGCGCTCTAGGAGGATTTGAGGATGTCGACCGATACGCTTTCCAAGCTGCGTTGGGTCTATTCCTTCGGTGGGGGCAGCGCCGACGGCGATGCGTCCATGAAGAACCTTCTGGGCGGCAAGGGCGCCAATCTGGCGGAGATGTCGTCGCTCGGCCTGCCGGTGCCGCCGGGGTTCACCATCACCACCGAGGCCTGCGTCCACTACTATTCCAACGACAAGACCTATCCGCCGGAGCTGACCGCCCAGGTCGACGCCGGCCTGGCCACCGTCGAGACCATCACCGGCAAGCGCTTCGGCGACCCGGCCAACCCGCTGCTGGTCTCGGTGCGCTCAGGCGCGCGGGCCTCGATGCCGGGCATGATGGACACGGTCCTGAACCTTGGCCTGAACGACGAGACGGTCGAGGGCCTGGCCAAGCTGGCCGGTGACCGCCGCTTCGCCTTCGACAGCTATCGCCGCTTCATCCAGATGTATTCGAACGTGGTGCTCGATCTCGACCACCACATGTTCGAGGAGATCCTGGACGAGCATAAGGAGCGCCTGGACGTCACGGTCGACACCGGCCTCACCGCCGAGGACTGGGAGACCGTGGTCGCCGACTACAAGGCCGCCGTCGCCCGCGAGCTCGGCAAGCCGTTCCCGCAGGACCCACAGGAGCAGCTGTGGGGCGCGATCAGCGCCGTGTTCGCCAGCTGGATGAACGAGCGCGCCAAGTTCTATCGCCGCATGCACGACATCCCGGAGAGCTGGGGCACGGCCGTCAACGTCCAGTCGATGGTGTTCGGCAACATGGGCGACTCATCGGCGACCGGCGTGGCCTTCACCCGCAATCCGTCGACCGGCGAAGCCCGCCTCTATGGCGAGTTCCTGATCAACGCCCAGGGCGAGGACGTCGTCGCCGGCATCCGCACCCCCCAGGCCCTGACCAAGATCGCCCGTGAGGAAATGGGCGAGAAGGCGCCGTCCATGGAGGAAGCCCTCCCGGAGGTCTTCAACCAGTTCAAGTCCGTCGTCGAGAAGCTGGAAACCCACTATCGCGACATGCAGGACATCGAGTTCACGGTGGAGAAGGGGCGCCTCTACATGCTCCAGACCCGCAACGGAAAGCGGACCGCCAAGGCGGCGCTGAAGGTTGCGGTCGATCTCGCCACCGAGGGCCTGATCACCAAGGAAGAGGCGGTGATGCGGGTCGAGCCCGCCAGCCTCGACCAGCTGCTGCACCCGACCATCGACCCGACCAGCGCCCGCGATGTGATCACCGCCGGCCTGCCGGCCTCGCCCGGCGCGGCGACCGGCAAGGTGGTGTTCGATAGCGACGAGGCCGAGCGCCTGGGATCGGCGGGCGAGTCCGTCATCCTGGTCCGCGAGGAGACCTCGCCGGAGGACATCCACGGCATGCATGCGGCCCGCGGCATCGTCACCGCCCGGGGCGGCATGACCAGCCACGCCGCCGTGGTCGCCCGCGGCATGGGCCGGCCTTGCGTCTCCGGCGCCGGCGAGATCCAGATCTATGAGAAGCTGGGCGAGTTCCGCGCCCGCGGCCGGGTGTTCAAGGCCGGCGACATCATCACCATCGACGGCTCCAAGGGCGAGGTCCTGTCCGGCGCGGTGAAGATGATCGAGCCCGAACTGTCGGGCGACTTCGCGACCCTGATGACCTGGGCCGACGAGGTCCGCCGCCTGAAGGTCCGAGCCAACGCGGAGACCCCGCTGGACGCCCGCACCGCCCGCCAGTTCGGCGCGGAGGGCATCGGTCTTTGCCGCACCGAGCACATGTTCTTTGACGAGGACCGCATCGCCGCCGTGCGCGAGATGATCCTCGCCGACGACGAGGCCGGCCGCCGCGCGGCCCTGACCAAGATCCTGCCGATGCAGCGCAACGACTTCGTCGAGCTGTTCACGATCATGGAAGGCCTGCCGGTCACCATCCGCCTGCTCGACCCGCCGCTGCACGAGTTCCTGCCGCACACCGAGGAGGACCTGGTGGCCGTGGCCAAGGCCACCGGCCTGGACGCCGCCAAGCTGATGCGGCGCGCCAAGGAACTGCACGAGACCAACCCCATGCTCGGCCACCGCGGCTGCCGCCTGGGCGTCTCGTACCCTGAGATCTACGAGATGCAGGTCCGGGCCATCTTCGAGGCGGCCTGCGAGATCGCCGCCTCGGGCAAGAGCGCCCCGATCCCGGAGATCATGCACCCGCTGGTCGCCAAGGGTGAGGAGATGCGCTACCTGCGCCAGCTCACCGACCGCATCGCCAAGCAGGTGTTGGCCGAGAAGGGCGTGACGATCGACTATTCGGTCGGCACCATGATCGAGCTGCCGCGCGCCGCGATCCGCGCCGGCGACCTGGCCGAATACGCCGAGTTCTTCTCCTTCGGCACCAATGACCTGACCCAGACCACTTTCGGCATCAGCCGCGACGACTCCGGCCGGTTCCTGAACGCCTATATCGACAAGGGGATCTTCGAGAAGGACCCCTTCGTCACCCTCGACCAGGAAGGCGTCGGCGACCTGATCCGCATCGCCGCCGAGCGCGGCCGCGCGGTGCGTCCGGACGCCAAGATGGGCATCTGCGGCGAGCATGGCGGCGACCCGGCCTCCATCGCCTTCTGCGAGAAGATCGGCCTGGACTATGTCAGCTGCTCGCCGTTCCGGGTGCCGATCGCGCGCCTGGCCGCGGCCCAGGCCGCCATCGGCGAGCGCGAGAAGGACCGGTGACCGAAGAGGCCGCCAAACCCCCGGCCGCCAAGGCCCAGGCGCTGCCCGTCGGCGCCGTGGGGCTGGCGGCGCTGGGCGCCCTGGCGATCGGCGCGCTGAGCCTTGGGGCGGTGGCGATCGGCCGCCTCGCGGTCGGTAGACTGGCCGTGGGGCGGATGAAGGTCGGACGCCTCGAGATCGGAGAACTGACCGTGCGCAAGCTGAACATCATCGACGACAAGCGCTAGGCGCCTGGACCCCGGCCTTCGCCGGGGTCAGCGGATAGGCTTACGGCTTCAGACCCACCACGCGGCCCGGCATGCCGGCGGCGTCGACATAGGGCGTGGGCCCCACCTGCTGCATGTCGAGCTTGGTGACGAAGCCGTTGGCGGCGACCGCCGAGGTCAGGGTGCGGGCGGTGACCTTGCGGGGTTTGCCGTCGGCGACGAGCGCCTCGCCCATCACCCGGCCGCGGGCGGACCCGGCGCTGGGCAGCTTGATCCCCAGGATGTGGGCGGTGGTGATCGCCAGGTCGGCGTTGCTGACCGGGGCCGGATCGACGAAGCCCTTGCGGAAGTCGGGACCGACAGCGGCCATGAAGTTGTGGGTGTCCTGGCGGCTGACCGTGCCGTGGATGCCCTGGCCCTGGCGCAGATCGGTGTCGGCCACCTCCGCCGCGCAGATCTCCGGGCGGTCGCAGCCGGTGGTGAAGCTGCGGAAACTGACCACGATGGAGGGCCGGGGCGTGCGCGCCTTGCCGGTCAGGCCCACGGCGCTCAAGGGCAGGGCGCCGGCCTGGGGGCCCAGGGCGTCGTCGACGAAGATCGCGCCCGTATAGTCCTGCTCGGTCAGGAACTTCACGACCCGCGGGGCGAGCGCCTTGGCGTCCGGACCCGGCAGATAGATCAGTTCCGCGCCGCCATTGGGGGCCAGCACCACCTGGGGCGCGCTCGGGTCGGGGCCCAGCAGGGCGCCGCGTCCGGGGTGGCCGCCCTTGGCCGGATCGACCAGAGCGCCCTTGCCGTCGTGGATCGGCAGGTCGAGCGCCTTGGCCAGGTCGATGGCGACGAAGCCGGCGGGCAGGTGGCCGGGCGTGACGTCGGGATAGGTCAGCTTGGCGGCGGCGCTGGTCTCGCTGGCCTTCGACGCGACGGCGACGCCGTGGTCGGCGGTGATGATGATGTCGGTGGTCGCCTCAAGGCCCGCGGCCTTCACGGCGGCGCGCAGGGCGGCGAGGTCGTCGGAGGCGTTGCGGATCGCCGCCAGGCTGGTCGGGCCGTTCACGCCAGGCGTCAGGCTGTTCAGGCTGTCGCCCTGGTTATGCTGGGTGCCGTCCGGGTCGCGGGACCAGAAGACCAGGACGAAGGGCTTGTTGGCCGCCTTGAAGCGCGGCAGCAGCACCTTGGTCGCCACGGCGGAGAACCAGTCCTGCTGGACGCGGTTGGGAACCAGGGTGCCGGGGGTGTCCTTGTCCCCGTCGCGGGCGTTCTCGTCACGGTTGGGGGTGACGGGTTCGAGACCCGCCGCGCGGATGGCGGCGGTCAGCTCCGCGCTCAGCGGCAGGCCGCCCGTACGGCCGGTGATGTCGTCGATGACGATGGTCCCGGTTCCGTCGCGCGACAGGGCGTCCTGAATGGCGGCGGGACCGTGCTTGCCCAGCACCGCGGTCTGGAAGCCCTGGTCATGGGCCGCATGCAGCAGGCTGATCTCGTTCAGGTAATTGCCGCCGAAGCGGTCGTTCATCACCCCCAGGACCGGGTCGCTCTCCAGGCCGGGCAGGGCGGAGCCGACGGGGGCGGGCAGGGGGCGACCCACATAGAGGGTGTTGCCGAAATTGCCCGTGTCCCCCAGCCGATGGCCGGTGGAGATGGCCGAGGCGTTGGCCGTGGTGACGGTCGGGAACAGGGAGTGGCTGTTCCTGAAATCGACGCCCTCGCTGCGCACGGCGGCCAGGGCCGGGGCCGTGGTCTCGTCCACGATCTCCGAGCGCAGGGCGTCGGCGACGAACAGGATGAGGTTGTGCTGGGCCGGCGGCGCCCCGTGATGCAAGGAGGCGCCCATGCCGATCGCCGCGGCCATGCGGCCGAACCAGGACAACACCATCTAAGACCCCTCAAACGCTGAGGGTCTCCTCAAGCCTATTCGCAGCCCCGGTTCAACCGCGCCAATGTGAAATCGACGCGATCAGTAGCGCCAGCTGGTCAGATCGGCCCCGGGCGGGGCGGTCTTGGCGATCCGGTCCATGATCTTGGGCACGTACTGGGTGTTGTAGTGCAGCCGCGAATAGGCGTTGGGCTGGGTGGGATCGCCGTTCCAGCAATGCTCGGCCCGCTGGCCATAGGCGATCTCGCCGCCCCAGGCCGGGTTCTGCAAAGCCTCCAGCTTGTCCTGCGCGAAATAGACGGAATCGGTCAGGAAGTAGTTGTCCCCCAGGCCGACATAGATGTGCAGCTTGCCGGCGAGCTTCGGCCCCAGGGTCGCCCAGTTGCGGGCGACGATGTCGGTCAGGTCGTAGTGCTCCTTCCAATAGGCGGCGACCCGCGGGTCGATGTCGCCGGTGACCTTGTCCCAGATGGGGGCCGGATAGCCGTCGGCGCCTTGGGGCCCGAACACCGCCTGCCAGATGTCGTATTGACCGCCCGAGCGGCCGCGGTCGCCGGCCACCAGCTCCTGATAGTTGGAATCCCGCTGGGTGGAGCGGATCTCGCCCAGATAGTCGCGGATGGCGGGGCGCTCGACCGACTGGGCCGCGCCTGCAGGGCGTAGGCGTTCTTGTCGGCGTAGATGTTGACGATCGTATAGGCGCGGAAGTCGATCGGGTCCGGGCAGGCGGCGAAGGCGCCGTTGTACATGTCCGGATAGAAGACCTGGGTCGCCATGGCCTCCCAGCCGCCGGTCGAGCCGCCATAGGTGAAGCGCGCCCAGCCCTGGCCCAGGCCGCGGAACTGCTTCTCCACCTCGGGGATCAGCTCGTAATTGATGGCGTCGCCATAGGGGCCGAGATTGGCCGAGTTCACCGCGTAGCTGTCGTCATAGTACGGGTTGGCGTGGTCGATCTCGATGACCAGGAAGCGCGGGAAGTCCGGCGAGATCCACTTCTGGTAAAAGGCGTAGGCCTCCTGCTGCTGGATCTTGTTGTAGCCGGCCAGGTGGAAGCGCTCGGAATAGTCGGGCTGGAGGTTCGGATCGGGCGGGGTGGTGCGGAAGCCCGAGATGTCGTCCGGGAAGTGGCCGTGGAAGACCATCAGCGGATAGTGCGCCTTGGGATGGTCGGCGAAGCCCTTGGGCAGCAGGACGTGGGCCCCGAGATAGACCGGCCGGCCCCAGTACTTGGAGAGCCGCTCGCTCTTGATGCGGATGTGCTTGACCCATTCAGTGTCGGGCTTGGGCGTGATGGCCGGCATCTGGCGGTCGAGGCTGATGGCGATGCGCTGCGGGCTCGACGGGTCCCGGTGCAGGCGCACCGGGGTGGAATAGAGATTGCCGGGCTTCTGGGTCCACTGCTGGCCCTCGCCGCGATCCGGCGGCAGCTTGACCACCGAGCCGTCGGCGCGATGGAAGGTCTCGTAGCGGTTCAGCACCACCTGGACGGTGTAGTCGCCGGGCTTGAGGTCCGACAGCTTGCGGGTCGGCCAGCCGAAGGCCGTGTCATCGATCGTAATCGTCTGGCCGGCGGCGACGCCGTCGACGGTCATGCCGAACATGAAGGGCGAATCGAGCGCCGTCTCGGGCGAGACCTGCTGGCGCGGCTCGGTCCCGGTCTTGGTCGAGATCAGCAGGATCAGCCGCCCGTCGATCGGCTGGGCGCCCGCCGTGGCGGGCACGGTGATGGCGACCGACAGCGCCGGCGCGGCCTGGGCCTGGCCCGTCATCCAGGGCAGGGCGACCGCCACGAGAAGTCCCGCCCAATGTCCAAACCGCCCCATGACCCGTCCTCCTGATCCGCGCGCCATGTTGTCGGGTTCAGGCGGGGATGCAACTGGAGAGGCCGATCTCGCGCGGGATCATCCCGGGGCGGTCGAAGCCTGTCGGCAAATTCACCTGACAAGTCCGCGAAAAGCTGGCCTCTTCCCGTCGCAGTGGCGCCTTCGGGGGAGACAAGATGGCCCAGTTCGATCCGGCGGCGGCGACCGCCGCCTATCTGGCGGTGCTGACGCCCGCCCAGCACGCCAAGGCCCAGGCCTATACGCAAGGCGGTCACTGGCTGCTTCTGTGGGGCGCGATCGTCGCGGTCGTGGCCTCGTGGCTGGTGTTGCGCTCCGGCGTCCTGGTCCGCGTGCGGGACGGGATCGAGAAGGGCTCGCCCAAGCCGGTGCGGGTCGCCTTCGCGGTGCTGATCGTCGATGCGATCCTGGAGTTCATCCTGAACCTCCCGTGGAGCGCCTATTCCGACTGGTGGCGGGAGACCGCCTATGGCCTGACCAGCCGGTCGTTCGGCGGATGGCTGGGCGAGCAGCTGGCGGCCGGCTTGATCTCGGCCATCCTCTTCACCCTGCTGCTGGTCGGGCTCTACACCCTGATGCGCAAGGCGCCGAAGACCTGGTGGCTGTGGGGCTCGGGCGTCGTGGCCCTGTTCTTCGTCGTGGTGATGATCCTGGCGCCGGTCTTCATCATGCCGCTGTTCAACAAGTACCAGCCGGCGCCTCCCGGCCCGGTGCGCGACGAGGTGGTGGCCATGGCCAAGACCGTCGGCGTGCCGAGCGACAAGATCTTCATCTATGACGGCTCGAAGCAGTCCAACCGCTACACCGCCAATGTCGCCGGCCTGGGCTCGACCTCGCGCATCGCCATGAGCGACGTGATGTTCAAGAAGGACGCCGACATCGCCGAGGTGCGCGGCGTGGTCGGCCACGAGATGGGCCATTACGTCCACGCCCACGTCTTCATCTTCGCCGCGCTCTACGCCCTGCTGGCCCTGGTGGGCTTCTTCATCATCGACCGGGCCTTCGCGCCGGTGGCGCGGATGCTGGGGGCCAAGGACGTGCGGGGGCTGTCCGACCCGGCCGGCTTCCCGATCCTGGCGATCCTGCTGACCGTGCTGGGCCTGATCTCGACCCCGATCCGGGTGTCGATCACCCGCATCGCCGAGGCCGACGCCGACACCTTCTCGCTGGAGCACTTCAACGAGCCGGACGGCCTGGCCAAGGCGCTGGTCAAGACCATCGAATACCGCGCCGCGACGCCGTCCAAGCTGGAGGAGGTGCTGTTCTACGACCACCCCTCGGTCGGCAGCCGGGTGCGCAAGGCCATGGACTGGAAGGCCGCCCAGCAGAAGGTCGACGGGGTGAGCTGATCCGGGTTCCTCCCCCGCTGGGGGAGGTGGACCGAAGGGCCGGCAGGGGCCGCCCTCGAACGAGGGTGGTTGCGGCGGAGAGGTTTGAACCGTCCCTTTGGTCCGGCCCCCTCAGCCGGCTGCGCCGGCAGCTCCCCCAGCGGGGGAGCAACCTCGGCAGCCTACCGCTTCTTCACGAACACCGTGCCGGCGGAATAGCCGGCGCCGAAGGAGCAGATCAGGCCGGTCTCGCCGGCGGCGAAGTCGTCATTGGCCTTGTGGAAGGCGATGATTGAGCCGGCCGAGGAGGTGTTGGCGTATTCGTCCAGGATGATGACGTTCTCTTCCGGGGTCGGGTCGCGGCCCAGGACGCGCTTGCCGATCATGACGTTCATGTTGATGTTGGCCTGGTGCAGCCACAGGCGCTTCAGGCCCGTGGGGTCGAGGCCCAGATCGGCGGCGTGGTCGACGATCATCTCCGAGACCATCGGCACCACCTCGCGGAACACCTTGCGGCCCTCCTGCACGAACAGCTTGTCCGGCGCGTCGATCCCTTCCGGGGCTGTGCGGTTGAGGAAGCCGAAGTTGTTGCGGATGTTGTTGGAGAACACGGTCTTCAGCCGCGTGCCCAGGATCTCCCAGCCCTGGCCGGGCGTGGCGTCCTCGGCGCGCTCGACGATCACGGCGGTCGCGACGTCGCCGAAGATGAAGTGGCTGTCGCGGTCGCGGAAGTTCAGGTGGCCGGAGGTGATCTCCGGATTGACCATCAGCACGGCGCGGGCCGAGCCCGAGGCGATGTAGTCGGCGGCGGTCTTGATGCCGAAGGTGGCCGAGGAGCAGGCGACGTTCATGTCGAAGCCGAAGCCGTCGATGCCCAGCGCCTGCTGGATCTCGATGGCCATGGCCGGATAGGCGCGCTGCATGTTGGAGGCCGCGCAGATCACCGCGTCGATCTGGCTGACGTCCTTGCCCCAACGGGCGATGGCCTCGCGGGCGGCGGCGACGCCGATCTCGGCGAGGACGGAGATCTCCTCATTGGGACGCTCGGGGATCACCGGGCGCATGACGGCCGGGTCGACGATGCCGGACTTGTTGACCACGTGGCGGGACTTGATGCCCGAGGCCTTCTCGATGAACTCGACGGAGGAGGGGGTGAGCGCGGCGACCTCGCCGGCCTCGATCGCCTGGGCGTGCTCGGCGTTGAAGGCCTCGACATAGGCGTTGAAGGTCTCGACCAGCTCGGCGTTCGAGACGCTGTCCGGCGGGGTGTAGAGGCCGGTGGCGGCGATGACGGCGTGATGCAAGTTCTCGAACTCCGCAGATCGGGCCCCGGTGGCTTCCCTCGGGGCGTTGGGAGGGGAGTGATAGCATGACCGTCGCAGAGGTCAGCCGCCTTGTGCCGGTTCTTGAGGCGTGGCGCGTCCAGTCATAGGCGGGCGGCGGTTGAGTCTTTCGGTCAATTGCGCGCCCCTGGTGTGGCATTCCGGAAACACACGCAACCGGAAGTAATAAAAATACCTCCTGCGATATTTTCGAATTGGCGAGTCTCGCTAAGCGAGCATTCGCGCGCCTCCGACGCGCCAATCAAAGGGAATGTCTCACATGAAGATCATCGTCGCCGCCGCTGCCGCGGCCCTGGTGCTGGGCGCCGCCTCCGCCGCCACCGCCGCCGACCGCCACTCGGGCGTGTACGGAACTTTGGGCTATCAGGACTCCGAGGGCCTCGCGGTCGTCCAGGCGCGTCTCGGCTATCGATTCGAGAAGTATGTCGGCCTTGAACTCGAAGGCGGCCTCGGCGTGAAGGACGACACGGTTCAGGTGTCCGGCGTGAACGTGAAGCTGAAGGAAGAGAACCAGAGCGCCGGCTATGTGGTCGGCTTCCTGCCGGTCTCCGACAAGCTCGACCTGTTCGTCCGCGGCGGCTACGGCCGCGCGCATCTGAAGGCCTCGGTCCCCGGCTTCTCGGCCTCGGCGGGCGCCAATGACTGGGCCTATGGGGCCGGCGGCCAGTACCTGTTCGACGGCAAGAACGGCGTGCGCGTCGAGTACACCAAGTTCAGCTCGGGCGACTATTCCAACAGCTGGTCGGTGGCCTACGTCCGCCAGTTCTAAACCTGAGGGGGCGCGGGCTGTGAGCCCGCGTCCCTGTCCGGGAGCGTCCTGCGCTCCGGCTTACGCATGTCCGGCCCGCCACAATATTACCTCAGGCTGTCGACGAACCGTCCTTGTCGCGCCGCGTTTGGGGACGATCCAGGCGTCGCTGAGGGGCTGATGCGTAAGTACGGAGTACAAGAAAATGAAAGCTCTCATCGCCACCGCCGCGGCCGGTCTTCTCGCCGCGACCCTCGTCCCCGCTGTCGCCTCGGCCCAGGACCTCTCGCCCGTCACCGGATACGGAACCCTGGGCTATGCGGCCTCTGAAGCCAACGGCGTGAACCTCGGCGCCCTGCAGGGCCGGGTCGGCGCCCGCTTCGGGAAATATCTGGGCGTGGAAGGCGAAGCCGCCTTCGGCGTCAACAATGACAAGACCTATGTCGCGGCGCGCCCGTGAAGGTCGACGAGACCCGCCAGATCGCCGCCTATGGCGTCGGCTATCTGCCGGTCGCCCCCAACGCCGACCTGTTCGTCCGGGCCGGCTACGGCAACACCAAGCTGAAGGCCTCCGTGGCCGGGACCTCGGCCAGCAACGACGGCGATTCCTGGAACTACGGGGTCGGCGGCCAGTACTTCTTCAACGACAAGAACGGCGTGCGGGCCGACTACACCCGCTACGACTTCGTCGACAACGGCCCGAAGGCCAACGTCTGGGCGCTGTCCTACGTCCGCAAGTTCTAGATCGGACCTGGGGCCCGCCGAGGCCCCGGGCGAACGCTTTCCCCAACCCTCCACGCGTTCGCCGCAGCCGCCGGCCTTCCCCCCACCGGCGGCTGCACCTTCGGCCGGCCCCCTTCCTCCAGCCCAGGAAGGGGGCCTCTTCTTTTAGGGCCCGCCGCGGGGCAAGGTTCGAACATGGATTCGGACATCCGGCTTCACCGCGGAGACTTCGCCTGCACCCTGCGGCCCAGGCTGGGCGGGGCGATCACCAGCTTCACCTGGCGCGGCGTCCCGCTGCTGAGGCCCGCGCCCGACGCGGCCCAGGTCACCGACTGCGCCTGTTTCCCCCTGGTCCCCTTCGCCAACCGCATCGCCCACGGCCGGTTCAGCTTCGAGGGGCAGGACGTCGTGTTGCCTGTTCCGCCGGCCGATGGGCCGCACGCCCTGCATGGCCAGGGGTGGCGGGCCGCCTGGGAGGTGGTCGATCAGGCCGAGGATCGGGCGATCTGGGACTATCATCATACCCCGGACGCCTGGCCCTGGGCCTATGAGGCGGTGCAGGGCGTCGATCTGGTGGAGGGCGGGATGGACTTGACCCTGTCCCTGTGGGGCCGCGGCGAGACCGCCATGCCCGCCAGCCTGGGCTTTCACCCCTATTTCCCCCGGTCGGGCGCCACCCAGCTCAGCTTCTACGCCGAGGGGGTGTGGACGACGGACGCCGACGCCCTGGCCGTCGAATGGGTCGAGGACGCGCCGGAGATGGACTGGATCTATTCCGGCCGCCTGCCGGAGGGGCTGGTCGACCACTGCTACGGACCCTGGGACGGGCGGGTGCTGATCGCGACGCCGGAGGGGCGGCTGACCCTGACCAGCGACGCGAGCTGGCTGCAGGTCTATGCGCCGCCGGGGGCGGACTATTTCTGCCTTGAGCCGGTGACCCGCCCGCCCGACGGGTTCAATCGGGCGGACGGGACCGACGTGGTGACGCCGGGCGGGCTCAAGCTCCTGAGCCTGGAACTTAGGTTCGAGCCCGACTGACGCCAGGCCCTAGGCCTTGGCGGTCTCGGGCTCCGGCGCGGGCGCCGGCGGCTCGCCGTCCAGCACCGACAGCGGCAGGTCGAGCTTTTCGGCCATGAGCAGGGTCATCAGGGCCTGGAGCACGCCGCCCGAACCGCCCTGAGCGCCGCCGGCGATCTGAACCTTGGGCACCACGTCCACGCCGGAGGTCTCCAGCGCCTCTGCGAAGCGTTCGGCGACCTGGCGGGCCAGCTGGAAGCGCGGACCGCCGGAGGCCGCCACCTGGCTCTCGATGGCCTTGGCCTGGGCCAGACCCACCTTGGTCACGCGCTCGGCCTCGGCGGCGGCCAGAGCCACCACCTTCTTGGCCTCGCCGGCGCCCAGGAACTGCATCTGGTCGGCCTCGGCCCGGGCGAGCGTCCGGGTCTGTTCGGCCTCCTGCTCGGAGCGGGCGAGGTTGGCCCGGCCCTGGTTCTGCTGGACCTTGATGGAGAGCTCGGACTCGGTGATCGCCGTCTGCTGCTTGGCCTGGGCCTCAGCCTCGCGCAGCTCGCGCTCCTTCTGGGCGGCGAGCTTCTGCCGCTCATAGGTGCCGACCTGCTCGTCGGCGATCTGGCGCTGGCGCAGCTGCGTCAGGATGCGTTCGATCTGGTCGTCGCCGGCGGCGTTGGGCCGGGGCGTGCCGATCAGCACCTCCTGCAGCTCAAGGTTATAGACCCCGAACTTGGCCTTCATGTCCTCGGACGACAGGGACTGGATCTGGCTGCGGTCCTGCAGGAGCTCGATCAGGGTCCGGGTCTGGCCGATGTTCTTGAAATAGGCCGAGACCATGGGATCCAGGGTCTGCTCGACCAGGCGCTTGATGTCCCCGAACCTCTGGATGACCAGCGGCGCCTTGCGATAGTCGATGTGCACGACGACCGAGACGGGCAGGGTGGGTTCGAAGGCGTCTTTGGTGATCAGGGACACCTCGGCCAGGTTCTCGTCGAACTTGTGCGAGCCGATGGCCTGGGCCTCCCACTTCAGGATGAAGTTGGTGGTCGGCACCATGGTGATGCGGCCGGCATAGGTGTTGAAGGCGTACTTGCCCGGCAGGAGGGGATCGCTCCAGACGCCGCGGCGCCCGGTCTCGACCAGCTCGCCATGGCGATAGCCCTCGCCGGAGGTGTCGACGCCGGCGGCGCCCGTATAGGAGACCACCACGCCCACCTGACCCACCTCGATCACGGTCTTGGCGATGCGCTCGACCGTGGCGAACAGCCGGTTCACATAATAGGTGCCCTCGACCAGGACCTGCAGCTGGCGACCCTTGCGCCCGCCGGCCGCCAGGAACTTCTCGGGCTCCTGGAAGCTGTTGTGGAAGGTCTTCGGATCGGCCGGATCGGCGCCGACCGCAGGCGCGATGATCTCGCCCGAGGCCAAGCCGGGGCCGTCATGGACGGTGACCACGCCGATCTGATCGTCCGCGTCCTTGATGACCACGGGCTCGAAGCCGTCGCGGGCCTCGATCACCTCGGCCATCTGGTCGAGCAGGGCGGTGTCGGCGCTGCTGAGCTGCAGGGCGAAGGTCTCGTCCTTCGTCACCACGACGAACTGGGCAAGGTTGATGGCGTAGGAGCCCTCGCGCAGGATCTTGCGCTGCGGGCCCTTCTGGCCGCCGCCTTCCAGGAAGGCGCGGGTCTGCTGGAAATCGGTGTCCTCGGCGTTGGCGGCCAGGGCCTGGTCGGCGCTGAGCGGCCGGCCGTCGCGGGCGAACACATAGCCGATCCGGCCCTGGGGAATGGTCACCAGGGGCTGGACGTGAAGCCGGTACTGGAACGGCACGAAGAAGTGCAGCCCGCCGCGCAGAACGTCAGGCTGAAAGCCGGCCTCGCCGCTCAGCGCGATGATGCCGGATCGGATGGAGCCGGTGGGGCTCCAGAGCTTCTCGACGATCGCGACGCGATCATTGCCGATGTAGCGGATCATGCCGGAGGCGGCGATCAGACCGACCAGCAGAAGCGCGAGCACAAGCGCGCCGAACCACGGCGCGTACACCCAGAGATTTGTCATGATGTCCTCGGAAATCGCGAGTTCTGGCGTTCATGCGCCCCGCTCGCGTGGAGGAATTATAGGATCAACCTCAGGGCGATCTAAGTGAAACCGGAAGGCGATCTCGGAATTGTGAAGCTTGAAAAGTTATACAGTTTCAAAAGAAGAGGCCCCCCTCCGTCGCCGGAGAGGGGCCCCTGATCTCGGTCTAGGCCGAAGCCTGGATCCTAGTACTTCACGCGGAAGGTCGCGCCGTAGGTCCGCGGGGCGGACGGGAAGGCGCCGATCGAACCCGACTGGTAGGTCGCGTCGTAGGCCACTTGATAGTAGCGCTCGTCGGTCAGGTTCTGACCCCAGAGTTCCACGGCCCACTTCTCGTCCTGCGGGCCGACGCTGAGGCGCGCGTTCCACAGGGTGAAGGCTTGTTGGGTCTTCAGCGGGTTCAGGTCCGAACCCGTGTTGTAGGCCGAGGTGTACTTGGCCGAGACGCTGGCCTTGCCGACCAGGTTCTCGGTCAGGTCATGCTCGTAGCTGGCGGCCGCCGAGGCGGACCACAGCGGCGCGAAGGACAGACGCGATTCCGGCAGACGCGAGGTGGCGCCCAGGATCGTGCGGTCCTTCTTCGAGTACTCGGTTTCGGCGTAGGTGACACCGCCCTGCAGGGTCAGGCCCGTGATCGGGAAGAACACGAAGTCGGCGTCGACGCCCTTGGAGGTCACTTCCGGGATCGAGATCACGGTGAAGGCCAGGCCGTTATAGGCGTTCAGCTGGAAGTCCGTGTACTTCTGATAGAAGGCCGTGGCGTTCAGCAGCAGGCGACGATCGAACAGGGTCGACTTGACGCCCACTTCGTAGGAGTCGGCCGATTCCTTGGCGAAGTCGGTCTTGGTGATCGGCTTCAGCGAGTTCGCCGAGCCGGCCACGTAGGTGTAGGCCAGACGGTCGAGGTTGAAGCCGCCGGCCTTGTAGCCGCGGGCGTAGGACGCGTAGGTCATGACCTGCGGGTTGAAGCGGTAGGCCGCCTTCACCGTGCCGGTCAGGGCGCCTTCGCTCAGGTCCTGGCTGGCGGTCAGGTTGTTGAAGTTCGGGTTCTGATAGGTCTGGCAGACCGCGTTGATCAGAGCCGCGGACAGAGGCTTGGCCGAGATGGCCGCGCAGCCCTTGCCGCCGTCGGTGTTGCCGTAGAAGGCGTCGACGCCCTTGTTTTCCCAGGTGTAGCGCAGGCCGCCGGTGAGCTCGAGCTTCGAGGTCAGCTGGTAGGAGGCGTTGCCGAACAGGGCGAAGCTTTGTTCGCTCTGATTGTACTGGTCACGCTGGCCTTGGCCGTTGGCGAAGGTCGTGCCCGCGGCGTTGCCGGTCACGGCCGGGATCAGGCTGGAGCTGGCGCCGCCGGTGAGCAGCAGGCTGACGAACTTCTCGAAGTCCGCGCCGTAGAGGGTGCCGACCTTGGAGGTCAGGTCTTCATGGGTGAAGAACGCGCCCGCGGTCCAGTGCAGCTTGTCGGTGTTGCCGGCCAGACGGAATTCCTGGCTGAAGGTCTTGAAGCCGGTGCCGACCCAGTTTTGGTCCGACCAGATGATGTCGGCGGTCGACAGATCGGATTCCGCGCCCGAGTGGGTCTGGAATTCGCGATAGGCGGTGATCGAGGTCAGCTGAACCGCGCCGAGGTCGTAGTTGACTTCGGCCGAGACGCCCTTGTCGGTGATCTTCTTGCGGGTGTCGCGGTTGGCGTAGGCCTTGTAGTCGTCGAAGGCCGGGGGATTGGCGACCGAGCCCGGGAAGGCGGCGGCCATGACCTTGGTGACGGCGCCGTTGATGACCTGCAGCGAGGTGCAGCAACGCTCATCGCGCTTGGTGTAGTCGACGCTGACATTGATGTTCAGGGCGTCGGTCGGGGTGAACAGCAGCTGGCCGCGGGCGGTCCAGTAGTTCTGGTCGTTGTCGGTGCTGAACGTGCGCGGACCCGAACCGGTCACGACGTCGACGAAGCCGTCGCGCTCGCGCTTGGACACGAACAGGCGGCCGGCGACCTTGCCGTCGACGATCGGGCCGGTGACGCCGGCGGAGATGGCCTTCAGATTGTAGTTGCCGACATTGGCTTCACCTTCGGCGCCGAACGAGAATTCCGGGCGCTTGGTGATGACGTTGATGACGCCGGCGGTGGCGTTCTTGCCGAACAGGGTGCCTTGCGGGCCCTTCAGGACTTCGACGCGTTCCAGTTCGCCCAGGTCGCCGAAGCCGACGCCGTTGCGGGGGCGATAGACGCCGTCGATCACGATGCCGACCGAGCTTTCCAGGCCGATGTTGTCACCGACGGTGCCGACGCCGCGGACGCGGGCGGTGGTCGAGGTCGAGCTGGTGGTCGAGGTCACCGTCAGACCGGGGGTCAGGATGGTGAGGTCCTTGATGTCCTTCACGCCGTTGGCGCGCAGGGTCGCGCCATTCACGGTGGTGACCACGATCGGGACGTCTTGCAGGTTCTGAGTGCGCTTTTGCGCGGTGACGACGATTTCGTCGACGGTGTGCGGCGCGGAGTCCGAAGACGGCGCGGCTTGTTGAGCCTGGGCGCTGGCGGCCCAAAGGATCGAAATCAGCGCAACCGGCGCCGCGCTCGTAATGAGTCGAGCTCTAGACATAGTATTCCTCCCGAACGTGTTTTGATGCCCGGCATGAGACGGGGAGGTCCCTTTTGCAGCCGAGCCGAGGGCCCTTTAGGGGCGATTCCGCTTCAGAGGAAGAAGTTGACGCAACGGAGGCGTTGCAATTGACGCAAAGTGGGAAATAGGCCGCACATTTGAAAGTTGTGTCAAAAATCGTTGGTATTTAAGGGCTGGAAGCGCCTCTAGGGGTGGCGGTTCTGACAGCGCGCACGCCTTGATGGCGCCGCAATTTACGGGGCGCCCGGAGGGTTTTGACCAACCGGTGTGTTGTCGGCGCCCACCCTTGACGCGAGGGCCCCCGGCGTCGGACTCTCCGGCCCAGGACCATTGTGCTGGCCCTGGGGGGAATTGTGATCGACAGGGCCTATCTCATTCAGACCGCCGGCTCGGCCGTGGCGGTGGGCGTGCTGATCGCCATCGCCGCCTGGGCCAAGATCGCCAAGCCCGCGCCGCCTCTGTCGGACGCCCGCGCCCGGGCCCTGTTCGCCGACGAGTTTCCGGGCAAGGCGCTCGACCGGCTGTGGGTGGCGGTGGATGGCCGCGGCGCGCTCGCCCGCTCCGGCGCCTCGGCCCTGGTGCTGTGCGAGGTGGGCGACGGCTATGTGGCCCGCCACATTCCCTGGGGCCAGGCGCTGGCCTCGACCTTCAAGGACGGGGTGCTGCGGCTGGACCTGGCGGACATCGCCGCGCCCAAGGCGACCCTGGCCTTCGAGACCTGGCCGCCGGCGGGCTGGTCTGATGCTGACCCCGCCCTTTGATCCCGTCGCCCTGGCGGTGCCGTTCTTCGTGCTGGCGATCCTGCTCGAGATCCTGCTCGCCAAGGCCCGCGTGGCCCACGCCTATTACGAGACCAAGGACACCTTCGCCTCCCTGGGCATGGGGTTCGGACGCAACATCTTCGGGATCCTCACCGCCGGGGTCACGTTCGCCGCGACGATCTGGGTGTGGAACCACCGGATCTTCACCGTGCCCTTCGACGCCTGGTGGGGCTGGGTGGCGATCTTCTTCCTCGAGGACCTGACCTATTACTGGTTCCACCGGCTGAGCCATGAGCGGCGGTTCTGGTGGGCGGCCCATGTGAACCACCACTCCTCGCAGCACTACAATCTGTCGACGGCGCTGCGGCAGACCTGGACGGGCGGGCTGTCCGGCACCTGGCTGCTGTGGCTGCCGCTGGCCTGGCTGGGCTTCTCGCCGGCCCAGATCGCCATCCAGCAGGGGATCAGCCTCGTCTATCAGTTCTGGATCCACACAGAAGCGATCAAGCGGATGCCGGGCTGGTTCGAGGCGGTGTTCAACACACCCTCGCATCACCGGGTCCATCACGCCCGCAACCCGCGCTATCTGGACCGCAACTATGCGGGCATCCTGATCATCTGGGACCGGATGTTCGGCACCTTCGAACCCGAGCTCGACGCCGAGCCGCCGCGCTATGGCATCGTCAAGAACCTGGCCGACTTCAACCTGCTGCGGGTGGCGTTCCACGAGTGGATCGCCATCGGCAAGGACCTAGCCGGGTCGCGCAGCCCCCGCGAGGTCTTGGGCTATCTGTTCGGCCCGCCCGGCTGGAGTCCCGACGGCTCGCGGGAGACCAGCGCCATGCTCAAGGCCCAGTGGCGGTCCGACGAGGCCCGGTCGGAAGGCTAGGGCAGCAGGCCCAGGCGCCGGCCGATCGCGCGGTCGGCCATGCGGGGCGGCAGGTGGCTGAGGATGAAGTGCTGCACGGGGTTGGGGGCCACGGTGTAGCGGGTCTTGGGCTTGGCCGTGGTCAGGGCCTTGGCCACCACCTTGCCCAGGGTTTCGGGCTCCAGGCCGCCGGCCCCGTTCATGAAGCCGCGGACCTTTTCCAGCGCCGGGAAATAGGGCGTGTCGCGGTACGGGCCGATATCGACCTCCTGGGCCTTGCCCCAGATGGCGGTCTTCACGGCGCCCGGCGCCACCACGATGACATCCACCCCGAACAGCAGCAGCTCGCGGCGCAGGGCGCCGGAGAGACCTTCGAGGGCGAATTTCGAGGCGTTGTAGGGGGCCATGAACGGGGTCGAGCTGCGGCCCCCGACCGAGCTGATATTGACGATCCGGCCGGGCTGGCCCTTGCCGTCGGGGCCGACGCTGAGCAGGGGGGCGAAGGCTTGGCTGACGATCACCACGCCGGTGAGGTTGACCTCCATCTGCTGGCGGAAGTCGGCGATGGGCAGCTTGAGCAGCGGGCCCGCCACCGCGATGCCGGCGTTGTTGACCAGGCCGAACAGCGGCTCGCCGCCGAGCGCCTGGCGCACCTGCTCGGCGGCCTGGCCCACGGCCCGCTCGTCGGTGACGTCGAAGATCAGGGGGACGAAGCTGGGGCCGAATTCCTGGGACAGCCGCTCGGCGTCGGCCGGCTTGCGGACCGATCCGAACACCCGCACGCCCTGGCTGATCAGGACCTTGGTGACGCCCCAGCCGATGCCGGTGGAGACGCCCGTGACGACGACGCTTTTCATGTCCGCAATCCTAGCTGTTCGATCTGGGTGAGCTGATCGGCGGGGAGGGGGCCGGCCGCCTCCGCCGCCAGGGCCTGGGCGAGCTCGGCGCGGTTCTTGACCCCGAGCACCAGGGTGTCGACGCCGTCCATGCCCAGCGCATAGCGGTGGGCGATCAGGGCCGGGTCCTCGCCCCAGGCGGCGCACAGGTCGCGGAACGGGGCGGCGCGCGCATAGTCGCGGGCGTCCGGGTGGTTGGGCGACAGGGGGCGGTCGATGGCGGTGGTGAGCGCCCCGGCCTGGACCGCGCGGATGCCCATCACGCCGACGCCCCGGGCCTTGGCCGTCGCCAGCAGGGGGCGCGGGGCGGCCGGCTCGGCGAAGCGTCGGATGCCGCCAGCCGAATCCAGCAGGTTGGTGATGATCTGGACGACGTCCGGGCGCGGCGTCGCGCTCAGGGCCGCCTCGATCGACTGCGGCACGCCGATGCCGGTGATCCCCCAGGCGCCGATGCGGCCCTGGGCCTTCAGACGCTCGAAGGCGGGAATGACCTCGTCGCGATAGATCGACCAGCGGGTGGAGAACTGGTAGCGCGCCGCGTCGCCATGGGCGTAGGCGTAGTCGTCCGGGGCGATGTTGGAGTGCAGGAAGAAGACATCGACCCGTTCCAGGCGCATGGCGGCCAGGCTGGCGGCGAGCGAAGCCTCAAGCCGCGCGGCGGCCTCGCCGGGCGGAGGCGAGCCCAACTGGCATTTGCTGGTGAAGCGAAGGTGGGCGGGCGGGGCGCCAGCGAAGGTCTCGCCGACGATGGCTTCGCAGTTCAGATACATCGGCGCGGTGTCGATCAGGGTGATCCCGGCCTCGACCGTGGCGTGCAGGGTGGCGCGGGCTTCCTCGCGATCGGTGGGCCCCCAGATCTGGCCGATGCCGCCGCCGCCCAGGGTGAGGCGACTGACGGGCCCCAGGGGGCCGAGCGTTGCGGTCTGCATCCGGTTCGCCTTCTTATTTATTCCGATCATCGGAATATCGGACATTCGGAATTTCTGTCAAGGCGATGTAAACTGTCGCCGACCCTAGAGTTTGGCCGATGACCGACACTGATTTGCCGCCCGACGACGCGCTCGCCCTGGCCCTGGCCCAGGGCATCTCGTCCCTGATGCGCCAGTTCAAGCTGGAGCCCGGCCTGCTGGCCGGCAGCGTCTATGCCGACTTGCACGTCAATGACGTGGGGCTGCTGGTGGTCCTGGCCGAGCCCGGCGACTGGACGGTGCGCGGCGTGGCCCAGCAGCTGGATGCGCCGGACTCCACTGTATCCTCGGCCCTCGACCGGCTGGAGGCCCGCGGCCTGATCGCGCGCCGGCGGCGGACCAGCGACCGGCGGGTGATGGGGGTCGAGGTGACCGAGGAGGGCGCCGCGCTCGCCGCCCGCCTGCGCGCCGCCCAGCTGGACAACAGCCGCCAGATCCTGGCCCGCCTGTCGCCGAAGGACCGCGAGACCATGGTGCGGCTGATCACCGAGGCGGCTGCGGCCGACGGACGTTAGCCCCGTCAGGCCGCGCGCTTGAACCAGCAACGCCGCGGCCGCTCAGCGGGGATCAGCGCGGCGAAGGCGGTCAGGCGCTTGAGATAGCGGTCAGCCAGTCGCTCCATCCCGGCGGCGTCCAGGCGATCGGCGGCATAGGCGAGGAAGGGCTTGTTCCAGACCAGGGCGCAGCGATTGGCCATCGCCTTCAAGGGCCGCAGCAGCTTCGCCAGGGGATAGAGGTTGGCGCCTTTCGAGGAATAGGCCCGGGGGACATTGCCGGCGGTCGCGGCGATCAGCAGCGGCTTCCCGGCCATCCGGGCGCCTTCGGTCTCGAAGGCGATGTAGTACATCCGGGTCAGGACCTCGTCTTGCCAGGCCTTCAGCAGGGGCGGGGTCGAGTACCATTGTACGGGAAACTGCAGGACGATGCGGTCCGCCGAGAGAAGGGCGGCCACCTCGGCGTCGGTGTCGATCCGGCCGTCGGGATAGAGGGTGTAGAGGTTGCGGACCTCCACGCCCGGCAGGGAGGTCGCCGCGTCGAGCATGACGCGGTTGGCCTTGGAGGCCGAGGGGCGCGGATGGGCGAAGAGGATCAAGGTCTTGGTCATGGGGGCTCCTGAGTTGATGAGCTCAGGGTGTAGCTTGGCCGATTATCTGTCGAAGCGATCATTTGTATGATCTATAATTCACGCAATGAATTTACGCGCGCTCGACCTGAACCTGCTCGTGGTGCTGGACGCCCTGTTGGACGAGTCCCACGTGACCCGCGCCGCGGACCGGCTGGGCCTGTCCCAGCCCGCGACCTCAAGCGCCCTGGACCGCTGCCGCCACCTGTTCGGCGACCCGCTGCTGGAACGCGTCCGGGGCGGCATGCGATTGACCCCCCGGGGCCAGGCCCTGCGCGACCCTCTCAAAGCCTTGCTGGCGCAAGTGTCGGGACTGGTCGAGCCTGTGAGCCCGGATCTGTCTCAAGTCAGGCGAACCCTGCGGCTGAGCATGGGAGATTATCCCGCCGTGCTGGTCGCCCACGAGCTGCGACGGCGTCTGCAGGTCTCGGCGCCGGGCATCGACCTGGTGATCCTGCCTTGGAGGGGCGGGGCGGACGCCACAGAGTCGCTGCGTCGCGGCTTGACCGATCTCGCGATCTCGGTGCTGCCGTCGCTGGATGATGATTTCCGCCGTCGCGATCTGATGGCGGAGACCTATGTGGTGGCCATGCGCCCGGATCACCCGGCGGCGGCGGCGTTCGACCTCAAGGCATGGCTGGCTTGGCCGCATCTGCTGGTGTCGGGGCGCGGCGAAACGCGTAGTCCCCTGGACGACATGCTGGAGGCCCAGGGACTTCACCGGCGGGTGGGGCTGGTGGTCCCGAGCTTCATCATGGCGCAGGCCCTTTTGCAGGACTCTGACCTGATCGCCATGGCGCCCAGCCGGGTCGCCCGGGACCGGCGCGACATGGCGGTCTTCCCTCCGCCCATTCCGGTCGAGGGCTTCACCCTGCACATGGGTTGGCACCGCCGCGCCGACGGCGACCCGGTCGTCCAGCACGTGGCGGGCCTCATCCAGCAGATCCTGGGCTAGGTCCGGCGCCTCAAGCCTATTGGCGCCCACCGTGTCGCGGTCCAAAGTGATCATTGTTCAGGCGACGCCAGATCGCCCAGAGGTCACCCAGGAAAACGTCATGTCCGACGCCCCGCTTCCCACCATCATCCAGCTCACCCCGCTCGACCCGACCTACCGGGCCGACCCCCATGCGGTGCTGGACGACCTGCGCGCCCGTTGCCCGGTGCGCCACGACCCGACCTCGGGCGCCTTCGTGCTCAGCCGCTATGCCGATGTCCGCGCGGTGGTCTCCGACCGCGACCTGTGGCGCGACGCCCTCAACGCCGAGGAGGGCACCCAGGCCCGCAAGCGGGTCGAGGAAAATTACGATCCCAGCGTGCCGCGGGCCGAGAGCACCTCGATCCTGACCCTGGACGATCCCGACCACGCCCGCATCCGCCAGCCCCTGTCCCAGGCGCTCTATGCGCGGGTCGCCAAGTTCCGCCCCGAGGTGGAGCGCATCGTCGACGAGGCCCTGGACCGGCTGCCCTCCGATCGGCCCTTCGACCTGATGGACCTGTTCTGCGTGCCGATCCCGATCGATGTGATCGCCTCGATCCTGGGCGTCGACCATGACCGGCTGAAGGAGTTCCGCGAATGGTCCGAGGGTACGATCCTGGGGCTCAACCCGTTCCGGACTCCGGCCCAGACCGAGGTGATGGAGCGCTGCGGCGCGGCGCTGGCCGCCTATTTCCTTGAGACCATCGCCGCGCGCCGGGCCGAGCCCCGCGACGACCTGATCTCCGACATGGTGCGGCTGCAGGCGCAGGGCGCGCCGCTGACCGACACGGAACTGCGGATCAATCTGGGCGCCCTGCTGGTGGGCGGCAACCTGACCACCACGGACCTGATCGGCAACGCCGTGCGCCTGCTGCTGCTGAACCCCGGGGAGCTGGCCAAGCTGCAGGCCGACCCGTCGCTGATCAATGCGGCGGTGGAGGAGGTGCTGCGCTTCGAGGGGCCGGTGGACGTGACCGGCCGGATCGCCTCGTCGGACACCGAGATCGGCGGCTGCCCGATCAAGACCCACCAGTCGATCACCACCTTCCTGCGCGCCGCCAACCGCGACCCGGAGGTGTTCGACGATCCGCACAGCTTCAACATCACCCGCAAGCATAAACCGCACGTGGCCTTCGGCGGCGGGGCGCACATCTGCATCGGCGCGCCCCTGGCGAGGCTCGAGGCCCAGGTGGCGCTGCCCCGGCTGTTCGCCCGGTTCCCGAACCTGAAGCTGGCGGATCCGGATGCGGAACCGCAATGGCGCACCCTGCCATTCTTCCGCGGGCTGGAGCGGCTGGATCTGGTGGCGGGCTAGGGGCTAGTCCCGCAGCAGCGGCAGGGACAGCCCTGACACCGGGCGCGCGCCCAGGATTTCGCGCCGGAACCTGAACAGCTCCGCTGGGCGGCCGCCGGTCTCGGAATCCAGGCGGCCCAGGCCCTCGACCATCTCGGCGCGCTCCAATGCGCGGCGGAAGTTCTGCTTGTGCAGAGGCACGCCGGCGACGGCCTCGACCGCACGCTGCAGGGCCGAGAGGGTGAAGGCCTCGGGCATGACCTCGAAGATCACTGGGCGGTATTTCAGCTTGCCGCGCAGCCGCGAGAGCGCGGTGGCCAGGATGCGGCGGTGGTCGGAGATCATCGGCTCGCCGAGCGCCGGGCCCAGGGCCTCGACGGCGGGCGCGGGGGGCTCGCCGCGGTCACGGGCGGCCTCGGGCGCCAAGCCCGCCTCATAGAGCAGTTCGTAGCGCTCCAGCACCCGTTCCTCGTTCCAGGGCGCGCCGTCCTGGGCGAACAGCAGGCGCAGGCGGGGCAGGCGGGTGGGATGGGCGCCGGCCCATTGGCGCAGGGCCGGCTCGATGGCGGTGAGGGCGGCGGGGCGGCCGTCGCGCCAGTCCTCCCAGGGAAAGAACCTCAGCCAGTCGGCCCAGGCGGTGTCGGGCGCGGCGGTGTCCACGGCCTTGGGCGTGAGGCCCAGATAGCCCACCGAGACGATGCGGCTGGCGCGGCCGGCGGGGCCGGGCCCCAGATTGGCCAGGGGGGCGTCGCGGCCCTTGTCGCCGAAGGTGTAGAGCTGTTCGACATAGCCCAGTTCGAACCGGGTCTGGGCGGTCACGAAGGCGCGCAGCGCCAGCTCGAAGGTGCGGTCGGCCTCGGGGTCGAAGGGGCCGAAGGGCAGGCCGGCGGGCTGGCCCTGGGGCCGGACCGTCAGGACCACGGCCTGGCCGTCGCGGATCGCGGCGACCACGGCGGAGAGGCCGATGACGATCTGGCGGCTCATCCGACCTGACCGTGCCGGGCGCTGAACTCGAAGGGTTGCGCGCGCAGATAGTCGTAGTCGCCCATGGCCGCGACGGCGTCGACCATGCGGCCGCGACGGCCCATCACGTCGTCGGCCAGCGCCACGATGCGGCGGTTGGGGCTGGCGTGGACGGCGGCGGCCCGCAGCGCCATCGCGATGTCCATCTCATCGGCGTCGGGGCTGCGCTCGCAGGCGATGACGAAGGCGCTGGCGGTGGAGCGGCTGATCCCCGCCCAGCAATGGATCAGCATGGGCTGGGTCTCGTCCCAGTCGGCGGCGAAACGGATCAGGTTATGGACCAGGGTCTCCTGGGGCAGGACCAGGCCGTCCATGGGCTCGGCGATGTCGTTGACCGCCAGCTTCAGGTGCCGGTCGGGATCGAGGCCCTTGGGCGTCTCGATCATGCTGGCCGGATCCAGCAGGGTGATCATGTGGGACGGCCGACGCCGGGCGACGATCGCGGGAACTTCGGCCAGGCCGCTGACGATAAGGGTCACGCTCACTCCGTGCCGAACGCGGCGTCGCCGCCGCCGCGGGCGAATCCCGCAGCTTCCGAAAGCACATTGTAACGCTGGACGTAACGGATTTGCGCCTGGGATGGGGCGAGCGGCTCGATCATCAGCTCATAGCCCTCGGGCGGGGCGCCGAAGAACTCCAGGCTCTCGGCCACGGTGAAGCCGGCGAGTTGGGTCGCCTCGAAATAGGCGCAGGCGTGATCGGCGCGCTTGATCAGTTTCTTGATGGCGACGGGGGTCTTGGCCGGCAGGCCGAAGCGGATGTGGATGGCCGTCTCCAGCCGCTCCTCGAACAGCTTGTAGTCATAGCCGAGCGCCGCCTTGAACGGGCTGATCATGTCGCCGATCACATATTCGGAGGCGTCGTGCAGCAGGGCGGCGAGGCGCCAGCGCGGATCAAGGTCCGGCTGGATGTGGGCGCAGATCTCCTCGACCACCACCGAATGCTGGGCCACCGAGAAGCCGTGTTCGCCGGTCGTCTGGCCGTTCCAGCGCGCGACGCGGGCCAGGCCGTGGGCGATGTCCTCGATCTCGATGTCCATGGGCGAAGGATCCAAGAGGTCGAGCCGGCGGCCCGAGAGCATCCTTTGCCAGGCCCGCGGCGCCTGGCTGGCCTTACGCAGCCCTTTCCTCACCGAAGCGTTCCTTTCCAGTCGAGGTTGAGACCTGGACCAGGACTTGAGAAAGATCAATGTTGCGGGACGCGTTCCGCGTGCACGATCAAGACTATCGAGGGAGCTGAAATGAGCTGGGCGAGAATCATGGCGCCGCTTTCGGGCGGGCAGGGCGATCCGGCCGCCGTCAAGGCCGCCGCGCTGCTGGCCGCGCCCTTCGGCGCCGAGCTGGCGGGGGTTTATACGCCCGCCGACGTGGCCGACGTCATGCCCTGGATGGGCGAGGGCTTCCTGGGCGGCGTGCAGAGCACGGCGCTGGAAAGCCTGAAGGAAGCCGCCGCCGCCGGTGAGAAGAACGCCAAGTCGGCCATGGCCGGCTGCGACTACGCCAAGAAGCAGTTCATTTCCCTGCAGACCCCGGTCTGGGCCGGCCTGTCGGCCGAGAGCCGCCTGTCCGACGTGGTGGTGTTCACTTCCGACCCGCCGCGCGGTCGCGGGCCGCTGGCCGAGGCTTTCCAGCAGATGGTCGCCGACGAACAGCGCCCGGTGCTGATCGCCCGCGAAGGCTTCAAGGTCGGCGGCGTCGTCGCCGTGGCCTGGGACGGCGGCAAGGAAGCCAGCCGCGCCGCGCGTCTGGCCATGCCCCTGCTGGAGAAAGCCTCCCGCGTGGTGATCCTTGCCGCGCCCAAGGCCACCTCGCGCAGCTTCGATCCCTCCAAGCTCCAGGCCTATTACGCGGCCCGCGGCGTCGCCTCCGACGTCGACGTGCTGCCGGACTCCGGCGATGCGGCGCCGGTCCTGCTCTATGCCGCCAAGAAGGCCGAGGCCGATATCCTGGTCGCCGGCGCCTTTGGCCACCCCCGCCTGCAGGAGTTCATCTTCGGCGGCACCACCCGGTCGCTGCTGGCCTCCGACCAGCCGTCCCTGTTCCTGTCCCACTAAGTTCTGAGAGGTCTCGCGCCATGACTTTGTCGCGCATCGTGATGCGGCTTGCCCGCAACCCTGGCACCGAATTCGCCGGCGGCGACGACCATCGCGGCTACACCCTGACGGCGCCCCTGACCGCCGACGGCCATATCGACGAGGCCGCCTATTCCAAGGCCAAGGCCGATTGCCTGGTGCGCCGATTCCAGCCCGACGAGGACGCGGTCGACGGCCGCCTGGCCCGGCGCGGCCAGAACTGGTTCTTCGACTATGAGGCGGGCGATACCGCCGACGACGAGCCGGTCCACAAGCTGGGCCAGCATCGCTTCGCGGTGGGGGAATATGTGACGGTCGCCGACGAGGACGGCCGGCCCCTGACCTATAAGGTCGTCGAGGTCCAGCCGGCCAAATAGAGCCTTGGGCGCGGGCGGCGGGTCAGGCCCCGCCGTTCCGCCGCACCAGCCGCTTCACATCGTCATAGATTTCGCTGTGGTCCTTCGAGGCGTCGGACTTGGCCTTGACGATGGCGATCGCGATCGGCCCGCTCTTGGGCCCGGACGCCTCATAGCCCACGAACTTGTAGCCGCCGGTAAGGGCCTCGCCCGCATAGATGAAGCTGGCCCGGAGGCCACGCTTCTGCAGCGACAGCGCCTCGCCGCGCATGCGCACGTCCTTGATGACCTTGACCACCGCGGTCTCGCCATTGGCGTTGACGTGGATCGGCCCGACCCGGACATCGGCCTTGTCGCCCTCGGCGGAGATGTGGATCCCCGGCAGGTTCACGTGGGTCGATTCATTGTCGTCGGAAATCCGGATGCCATGGGCGTCGAGCTTGGCCTTGCCCTCGTCGACCTTGGCCGTGACCTCGGCCTTCACCGCGGCGTCGTGGGCGGCGTCGGCCGCGACCCGCGCGGCGTCGGCGGCGGACTTCGAGGCTTCAGCCTGGCTGAGGGCCGCGCCCGGCGTGGCGGGCGGCGCGGGGGGCGCATCAGCCTCGTCGGCCTCGGCCGTCTTGTCGGCGGCGTCCGGGGCGGGCGCCCCGGCCTCGGCCTTGAGCTCGTCCTCGACCTTGGCCAGGGTGGGCTCGATCCCGCCGGTCACCGGCAGGAGCTTCAGGGTGATCTCGGCGCCGGCCGGCTCGTTATAGAGGCAGCTCTTGCCGTCGGCGGCGGCGCTGATCCGGGTCATCTTGCCGACGTTCAGCGGGCAGTCGAGGCGGCCGGTCACGACCGCCGTATTGGTGGGCGCAGCGCAGGCGCCGGCGGTGAGCGCCAGGGCGGAGGCCGCGACAGGCATCAGGTATTTCATGGACATCGATCTCCATCCGTTGAGTGGGACGGTGGGGAAAGCCCGGTCAAAGGTCGAGTGAATTCGGCGTAAGGCCAAAAGACTTGTCCCGCCGAGCAGGGTTGCTCGACGGGACAAGGGCCTTGCAGCAGATGATCTGGCCGTCAGGCCCGGCCTTTACTGGCCAGGACGCGAGCCCGCGCCTTCGCGCCGAGCCAGGAAGGCCAGGCGTTCGAACAGGTGGACGTCCTGCTCGTTCTTCAGGAGCGCGCCGTGCAGCGGCGGAATGAGCTTGGTGGGATCGCGTTCGGCCAGGGCCGCGGCGTCGATGTCCTCGACCATCAGGAGCTTCAGCCAGTCGAGCAGTTCGGAGGTCGAGGGCTTCTTCTTCAGGCCCGGCACCTTGCGCATGTCGTAGAAGATGCGCAGCGCCTCGGCGACCAGCTTCTGCTTGATCCCGGGATAGTGGACCTCGACGATCTCGTTCATCGTCTCGGCTTCCGGGAAGCGGATATAGTGGAAGAAGCAGCGGCGCAGGAAGGCGTCCGGCAGTTCCTTCTCGTTGTTCGAGGTGATGATCACCACCGGCCGGACCTTGGCCTTGATGGTTTCATTGGTCTCGTAGACGTAGAATTCCATCCGATCGAGCTCTTGCAGCAGGTCGTTCGGGAATTCGATGTCGGCCTTGTCGATCTCGTCGATCAAGAGGACGGGGCGCTTGCCGGTGGCGGTGAACGCCTCCCAGAGCTTGCCCTTCTTGATGTAGTTGCGGACGTCCTTGACCCGCTCGTCGCCCAGCTGGCTGTCGCGCAGACGGGTCACGGCGTCGTACTCGTAAAGCCCCTGGTGGGCCTTGGTGGTCGACTTGATGTGCCAGGTGATCAGCTCGGCGCCGAGCGCCTTGGCGATCTCTTCGGCCAGGACGGTCTTGCCGGTGCCGGGCTCGCCCTTGATCAGCAGGGGGCGTTCCAGGGCGATGGCGGCGTTGACCGCGACCTTCAGATCTTCCGTGGCGATATAATTGTCGGTGCCTTCAAAACGCTGGCTCATATGGGCTCCCCAATGTGGGCGAGGGCGCTCTCGGCCGCTCGAACAAATGTTTCAAACTGAGCGCAGACTAAAGGCCGCGGCGCGACATTCAAGCGACTTGAGCGCCGCAGTGGCGATCAGCGACGCAACAGCCGCTTCCAGCGCCGTCGGACGCTACGTCAATCGGCGGTCGCCGCCTGCGCCAGGGCCTCGCCCACCTCGGCCATCACCGGGCTCCAGTCGGCGAAGGCCGGCGGCAGGAAGGTGCGCACCTGCGGATACCAGGGATAGCGCCGGGTGCCGAGCCGGGGCCAGGCGCCGGGAGCGGAAATCAGCCAGGTGGGGACGCCGCAGGCGGCGGCGATGTTCAGGGTGGCGTTGGCGAAGCCGATCACCAGGTCCATGGCGCAGCAAAGGGCGGCGACATCGTCGAGGTCCTGCTTCAGGTCGATGCCGGGCGGCGTCCAGATCTCGACCCCGAAGTCACGCCTGGCCTGCTCCAGCTCCTGTGCGCAGTCGCCGTACTGCAGATTGACCAGGCAGACGCCAGGCGTCGCCAGGATCGGCGCCCATTGCTCGAAGGGCGAGAAGAAGCGGTGGCGGCCGCCATTGGTGATGGCGCTCTTCCACAGGAGCCCGACCTTCATGCCGGCTGGGGCGGACGCAAGCTGGTCACGCCAATAGGCGACGCGGTCGGGATCGGCCTTCAGGTAGCCGGGGCGATCGGGGAAATCCTCCAGCCGGCGGCGGAACTGGCGCAGGGGGGAGGCCAGCGGCGCCCAGAGGTCGATCTTCTCGGCGCGCCCGTCGAGGAAGGGCATCAGGCGCACGCTGCGGCCGTCGACCTTGAAGGTCCTGTGGCCGCCGACCTCGGCGGTCGGGAACGAGCGCTGGAACAGGGGAATCAGCCGCTGCTCCACCGCCAGGATCAGCTTGCCGTCGGCGCCCAGGGCCTCGATCACGTCGGGAATCAGGTTGGCGAACAGGATCTCGTCCCCCAGGCCCTGTTCCCCGATCAGCAACAGGGTCTTGCCGGCCAGGTCCGCGCCGGGCGTCCATTTCGGCCGGTTGATCATGAACTGGGTGACGTCGGAGAACTGCGGGTGCAGGCGGGCCTCGTAGTCGTCCCAGCCCTCGCCGATGCGCCCGAGGTTGATCTTGATGGTCGAGCGGGCGAGCAGCATCATCTGGCGCTCGTCCTCGGTGATCTTCTTGGTGAGGGCGGTGTCGCAGTCCTGAAGGGCGCGTTCGACGTCGCCGAGCGCCAGGCTCATATTGCCGCGGTTGTAGCGGGCCTTGGCGAAGTCCGGGTCGAGGCGCAGGGCCTCGTCGAAGAAGATCGCGGCGTTGGCCGAGTCGCCCTGTTCGGCCATCACGGTGCCGAGCGTGTTCCAGACCACCGAATGGCTGGGGTCGAGCATGATCGAGGCCTTCAGCACCTCGATCGCCTCGTCGAAGCGCATCTGGGTGCGCAGCGCGCAGGCCAGGTTGTTGGCGCCTTCGGGATGGTTCGGGTAGCGGCGCAGGAAGGCGCGGAAGAACTGTTCGGCGACCTCGGTCTGGCCCAGGCGAAAGGCCAGGCGGCCCAGGTTATTGGCCACCTCCTCATGGTCGGGCATCAGCCTGAGGGCGGCCTCATAGCAGGTGATCGAGCTGACGAAGTCGCCGCCCAGCTCCTGGGCGAGCGCCAGCATGTACCAGCCGAACCCGCTCTTCTCGTCCATCTCCAGCGCCTTGAGCGCCCATTTGGCGCCCTCGCGGTGATCGCCGGCGTTCAGGGCCTCGACCGCGCTCTGCAGCAGGGGCTGGACGGACAGGCTCTTCAGCTCGTTGATCGCCGCATTGAGCTTGGCCAGCGCCGCGGAGGAGGCGGACTCGCCCATGGCCCCCGCGGCCAGGCGCGCCGGCGTGGCGGCCGCGCCGGATTCTAATGCAAGGGCGGAGGTCGCACTGGCGGCGGGGCGCGGCGAGGGGCGCGGCATGAGAGTCACCTTAGAGTCGGCGGACGACAGGCCGACTAGCCGCGATCATGGTTAATCCTTGCCTAAGCCTGCAATCGGGCGTGGCGGGACGTCCCCGAAAACGAGCAAGGCGTCATTAACCTACTGCCCGTTATGCATAGCGGGTCGGGGAGGCCCTGCGCCGTTTCGACGTCCAGACTTGTACAGGAACTCGCGCCGTATCGGCGCCTCATTCGAGGGAAACGAGCCTTGCCGCTGAAGTTATCGCTGAAGCCTGGCGAGAAGTTCGTGCTGAACGGGGCAGTCGTCCAGAATGGCGACCGCCGCGGTGTTCTGATTCTCCAAAACAAGGCTTCCGTTCTTCGTGAGAAGGACATCATGCAATCGGAGGATGCTAATTCTCCGGCTCGTCGGATCTATTTCCCGGTGATGATGATGTACTTGGACGAGGCCGGAGCGACTCGCTACTACGACGAGTTCGTTCAGCGTCTGAGCGAGTTCATGGGGGTGATCCGAAACCCGGAGGTCCTGGCCGAATGCGTGGCCGTCTCCAAACACTGCATGGGGCGTGAGTACTACAAGGCCCTGATGCTCTGCCGGAAGCTTATCGACTACGAAGACCAGAGGTTGGGGAATGTCGCTCCGGGCGTACCAGCAGACCGCGGCTAGGGCGGAGACTCCCAGGGAAGCCGAGTACCGCCTGTTCGGGCAGGTGACTCGGGCTCTGATGGAGGCCGCCAAGCTCGATCCCACCGACCTTCGCGGGCGGATGGAGGCGCTTGACTGGAACAGGCGTCTCTGGTCGGCGCTCGCCACCGATTGCGGCGACGACGGCAACCTGCTGCAGACCGACGTGCGCGCCGGAATCATTTCGCTCGCCATCTGGGTGGGCAAGCACACCAGCCTGGTGATCCGCGGCCAGGAAGACATCCAAGACCTGATCGACATCAATCGGATGATCATGCAGGGCCTGAGCGGCGGCGTCAGCGAAGCCGCCTGACGCCCCGGGCCCCACGCGGCCCCACGACTTACGATGCGGGGGAGGGCGCTGCGCCGCCCCGCGGTCATTTCTCACGAGCGACCTTGTATGCCCGCGCCCGCGCCGGAAGGGCGGCCTCTTGGCCGCGTCCGCGGGTCCTCTTGCCCTGAACTGCGAATCCCTCAGCGCACGGAGCGCAAGCGCGGCAGTTAATGCCGCTCGGCAAACTGTCCCGGATATGGTTACCGGGCCGGATTCTGCCGCCTAAAAAAGATCAATTAAAACAGTGAGATAAAAAGTGAACGGCGGCGCCAATTCTGGCCCGCCGCTTGCGATGGTGTTCGCGGGCAGAGAACTGCTCGCCGGCAAAAGCCGGACAATCTCCCGACCAGAATGGAAGGACACCCAATGCCGTATAACTCGGTGAATACGAACGTGGGCGCGATGATTGCGCTCCAAAACCTCAATGCGACCAACTCGGAACTCGCGATGGCGCAGACGCGGATCAATACCGGCAAGAAGGTGTCCAGTGCAAAGGACAACGGCGCCATTTGGGCTATCGCCCAAAACCAGCGCGCGGCGTCTGGATCACTGAACGCTGTTCGAGACTCGCTGCAACGCAGCCAGTCGACGATCGACGTGGCCCTGGCGGCCGGTGAAACCGTTTCTGACCTGTTGCTTCAAATGAAGGAGAAGGCGCTCGCGGCGTCAGACACCAGCCTGGATTCCGCCTCTCGCGTGGCCTTGAACGAAGACTTCAAGTCCTTGCGCGATCAGGTGACCAAGGCGGTCGAAAACGCCACGTTCAACGGTGTGAACATGTTGAACGGTCCGACGGCCACGACCATCGCCGCCCTTGCGGACGCCGATGGCACATCGAAGCTCACGGTTCAGGCTCAGGATCTGTCCCTGGGCGGCGCAAACGTGACGCTGGCCGCGACCGACTCGATCGGAACGACGACTCTGGCGACGACCTCGCTCGCCAGCATCACGACTTCGATCGCCAATGTGTCGACCGCGCTTTCGAAACTGGGAACCGGCTCCAAGTCCGTGTCCTCCCATCTGACCTTCGTGAACAAGCTTCAGGATGCGATCGACGCGGGTGTGGGGAACCTCGTTGATGCGGACCTTGCAAAGGAAAGCGCCAAGCTCACCGCGCTGCAGACCAAGCAGCAGTTGGGCGTCCAGGCGCTGACGATTGCAAACCAGTCGCCTCAATCGATCATGTCCCTGTTCCGGTAATAGTCGCAGCGCCGGGCGGCCGACCCCTTGGGGGCCGCCCGGCGAGCTCTTTCCCTAACCCCCGGCGCCTTTTGCCGGCGAGGGTGCGGCAAAATGTGCCGCGGGATCGCGTGGGCCGGCAAATCTTGCCGGGCGGCTCTGCAGCCTGGCCGCGCAAAACCTAGTTAATCGAACAACTTGCGGTCGGCGCGCGCGGGCATGGTTTCCGGCCTGTGAATTGCAACTTTGTCGCTGAGGCAAAACGCCTCTGTTCGTTGGCCTTCGCCGGCTAGGTCGGGACCGTGAGATGCCGAACAGCATCAACACCAATCCGGGCGCGATGATCGCCCTGCAGAACCTGAATTCCACCCAGGCCGACCTCATGGCGGTGCAGAACCGCGTCAACACCGGCAGGAAGGTGGCGTCCGCAAAGGACAATGGCGCGATCTGGGCCATAGCCCAGAACCAGCGGGCCACCTCCGGCGCCCTGAACGCGGTCAAGGATTCCCTCAATCGCAACCAGTCTGCGATTGATGTCGCCATCGCCGGCGGCGAGAACATCGAAGACCTGCTGATCCAGATGAAGGAGAAGGCGCTGGCGGCGTCCGACACCAGTCTGGACGCCACCTCCCGTGTCGCCCTGAACGAGGACTTCAAGGGGCTGCGCGACCAGATCAACCGGGCGATCTTCAGCGCCAGCTTCAATGGCGAGAACGCGCTCAGTCTGGATCCGGTCAGCGCGCTGGCGGACGCGGACGGTCAGACGCACCTGACGGTCTCCGGTCCCATCATGGTCAATGGCGTGGCGGGCGGACTGGCCTTCACCCAGACCGACTCCATCGGGACCCAGACCCTGGCCCAGGACATGATCGCCAAGGTCAGCGACTCCCTGGTGTTCTCGTCCAAGGTCCTGGCGATGCTGGGGACCAATTCCAAGGCGCTCTCCACCCACCTGACCTTCGTCACCAAGCTGCAGGATGCGATCGACGCCGGGGTGGGCAACCTGGTCGACGCGGATCTGGCCAAGGACAGCGCCAAGCTCACCTCGCTGCAGACCCGGCAGCAGCTGGGCGTCCAGGCGCTCTCCATCGCCAATCAGACGCCCCAGGCGCTGATGTCCCTGTTCCGCTGATCCCGGCCGCGGGCGGGCGGCGCGCCTTGCCGCCCAAGGCTCGGCAGGAATTTCCTGGTCGCCAGGCCAGCTGGGCAAAAATTGCCGATCTCGACGCCCTGATCGGCAGATATCCGTAACAAATACAATCTGTTGGCGCCGGCCCCCTCTGCGGTCGAGGTGGCCCATTAATTGCATCGCGCCCCGCGAGGCAAAACGCCTCTGGCTGCCAAAATGACGGCCAATAACCTGAGAAAAGGACAGACCGATGCCGAATAGCGTCAATACGAACGTTGGGGCGATGATCGCCCTGCAAAACCTGAACTCCACCCAAGCCGACCTGATGACGGTTCAGAACCGCATCAACACCGGCAAGAAGGTGGCCTCGGCCAAGGACAACGGCGCCATCTGGGCCATCGCCCAGAACCAGCGTTCGACCTCCGGCTCCCTGAACGCCGTCAAAGACTCCCTGCAACGCAGCCAATCCACCGTCGATGTCGCCATCGCCGGCGGTGAAAGCGTGTCGGACCTGCTTCTGCAGATGAAGGAAAAGGCGCTGGCCGCCTCGGACTCCAGCCTCGACACCAGCAGCCGCGTCGCCCTGAACGAAGATTTCAAGGCCCTGCGCGACCAGATCGGCAAGGCCGTGACCAACGCCACCTTCAACGGCGTGAACATGATCCAGAGCGGCGGCACCACCATCGCGGCCCTGGCGGACGCCGATGGCACCTCCAAGCTGACGGTCAACGCCCAGGACCTGTCGCTCGGCGGCGGTAACGTCACCGTGGCCTCCACGGACTCGATCGGCACCCAGACGCTGGCCCAGAACATGATCGCGACCGTCGCCACCTCGATCGGCAACGTCTCGACCGCGCTGTCGAAGCTCGGCACGGGCTCCAAGTCGCTGACCTCGCACCTGACCTTCGTGGGCAAGCTGCAGGACTCCATCGACGCCGGTGTCGGCAACCTGGTCGACGCCGACCTCGCCAAGGAAAGCGCCAAGCTCACCTCGCTGCAGACCAAGCAGCAGCTGGGCGTCCAGGCGCTGTCCATCGCCAACAGCTCGTCCTCGGGCCTGCTGTCGCTCTTCCGTTAACGACTGAACCGGGCGCCGGCCGCGCAAGCGGTCCGCGCCCACCCGTGAGCGGCGGGAAGGGAAACCTTCCCGCCCATCGCGGCCAACAGGGACGCCAAAGGCTGAGGACCGGAGGCGAATGGAGACATGCAAACAAAGTGGCGAACCTCTCAGCCACGCCAGATCCGACGATCAACCCTCCGACGCCGCCGCATCCCGCGGCCGCGGATCCAGGTCCTCAACAGACCCGGAGCACGGACGGCCTCCCGGACCAGGCGGACCTGAGATTGGTGATCGAAGAGAAGGCCGGCTCCTACGTCTACATGACCGTCGATCGGCGGACCGGAGACGTGGTGGCGCAGTACCCCCGCGAAGAGGTGCTGAAGCTGCGCGAGGGAGCTGACTACGAAGCCGGGGCTGTAATCCGCACCCGCATCTGACCTGACGGTTTCACCCGTCGGAACTGGACTTGCTCACCGCCCCGGTTAACCGGTGTGCGGTCACGCGCCTATGGCCGTTAACCATCTAGACACCATGATTCCATAGCTTCCCGGGCAGGAAACCCGGCCCCGGGCGAGTCGTCTCGTTGATGAAAAGGGGTCGGGCGCGCCAAGGAGGCACCTATGACGATCAGCGTCCACACGAACAAGTCCGCCCTGGTCGCGCTTCAAAACCTCAATAAAACCAACGATGAGCTGAACGACGTTCAGAACCGGATCAACACCGGCCTGTCGATCGCCAACGCCAAGGACAACGCTTCGGTCTGGGCCATCGCCCAGGGCCAGCGATCCGACATCGGCGCGCTCTCAGCCGTTAAGATGAGTCTTGATCGCGCCCAGTCGATTTCGGAAGTGTCGTTGGCCGCCGGCGGTAACGTTTCCGACCTCCTGGTTCAGCTTAAGGAAAAGGTGGTGTCCGCCCAGGACGCCTCGCTCGACACCCAGTCGCGCTCGGCCCTCGACGCCGACTTCAAGTCGATCCTGCGCCAGATCAGCCAGATCACCCAGAACGCCTCCTTCGACGGCGCGGACATCCTCGACGGCACGACCCAGTCGATCCGCTTCCTCGCCAACGCCGACGCCAACGCCTACATCACCCTGTCGGGCCAGGACATGAGCCTCGGCGGCTCGATCATCACCATCGCCTCCACCGCCTCGATCACCACGGTGACCCTGGCCGCCCAGGCGCTTTCCGACCTCAACACCTCGATCGGCAATGTGAACCAGGCGCTGGGCAATCTCGGCGCCCAGTCCAAGCAGATCGAAGGCCACAACAAGTTCGTCAGCAAGCTGACCGACGTGCTCCAGGCCGGGATCGGCAACCTGGTGGACGCCGACGTCGCCAAGGAGAGCGCGCGCCTGCAGGCCCTGCAGGTCCAGCAGCAGCTCGGCACCCAGGCGCTGTCGATCGCCAACCAGGCGCCGCAGATCATCCTGTCCCTGTTCAAGTAAGACCGGGCGGGGGAGCCCGCGGACGTTTTCGGCCGCGGTCTTAACCGCTCGTCAGGCGTACCGGGCGCACACTCCGCGCGCGGGCGTCTGTCCGTTGGAAGTGCGTCATGGCGGTGAGTTTCGACACCAGTCTTCTGACTTCGTACTACAACGCACGCGCGGGCATCACCGACGCGTCGAATTCGTCTGGCTCGAGCGCCACCCCCGCCAAGCAATACGCGCCCACCCCGCCCTGGACCCCGTCGGCGGTCCACACGGTGTCGAACGACACCAGCCTGATGACCGCGGCGGTCAAGAGCGCCATGGCCGGTCACAAGCTGATCGACGAGAACGCGGCCAAGCTGGACCTGGCCGGCGCCAGCGAGGACTACAAGAAGCTGTTCGCCCTCTACCAGGGCATGGACACCCTCAACGGCGTGGCCAACCAGATCAACGGCAAGGGCCTGACCTCGATCGACAAGGATCGGATCAAGTCGGCCTTCTCCAAGGGGCTGGCCGAGGTGGTCAGCTATACCGAGGGGCTGAAGCTCAAAGAGATTCGGGTGACGCGCGGCGACGCCATGGACAAGGCTCAGATGTCGGTGGGGGTCGCCAAGACCCAGCCCGCCTATACGACGCCGGCCCTGGTGTCCGGCGACGTGACCCAGCCCGTGGCGGCGTTCCAGGGGGACGTGAAGTTCGACATCTCCATCAAGCGGGTCGGAGTGACGCACGACATCCAGATCGACCTGAGCGAGATGGGCGCGACGCCGCGGAACATGGCCAATGTGGTCACCTTCATCAACGACAAGCTCAGCGCTTCGGGGGTCGCGACGCGGGTGGCCAGCCAGCGCATCCCCGGCGGCGACCGCACGGTCACGGTGGGCGGCAAGTCGGTGAAGGTCGGGACCAATCCCGATTCCTGGTCGCTGAAGGTCAATGTGGATTCCGGCGACACCGTGACCTTCAAGCCGGCGGCGACGGCCGGCGCGGTCTATGTGGCCCAGACCGTCGGCAATCCGAACCCCGTCACCACCACCGACGCCAAGGGCAAGACCACGACCACCCCGGCCGTGACCAACGCCCAGATCGTCAAGTTCCAGACCGACACGACCAATGTCGCCTCGCCGACCCAGCCGGCCGGGGCCGCCAACTGGGTGGACGGGCGCGCCTGGGCCGCGGATGCGGAGAAGAGCGTCGGCACGGTCCACGCCACCAAGGTCGGGGCCGACGGCTCGGTCTATGTGCTGGCCGATGTGACCGGCCAGGTGTCGGGCCAGAACATCAAGGGCGACCAGGACGTCGCCCTGCTGAAATACGATTCGGCCGGCAAGCTGCTCTACACCCGCACGCTCGGCGCGGCCTCCAGCGCCTCGGGCCTGGCGCTTGCGGTGTCGGACAACGGACAGATCGCCATCGCCGGCAAGGTGACCGGCACGCTGGAGGGGGCGGTCAACGGCGCGCTGAACTCCGGCGACACAGGGACCTACGCCACCGACAGCGACAGCTTCGTCACGGTCATGGACGCCAACGGCCAGGACCTCTGGACCCAGCGCCGCGGGGCGCGTCAGAACGACGAGGCGACGGACATCGCCTTCGGGGCGGACGGCTCGGTCTATGTCGCCGGCCGGTCTCAGACGACCATGCCCGGCGGCAGCCAGATCGGCGGCTGGGACAGCTATGTCGAGGGCTTCAAGGCCGACGCCAAGGGCAATGTCTCGACCCTGTTCACCAAGACCGTGGGCTCGACGGCGGCCGACCGTCCCGGCGGACTGGTCGTCGATGGGAATTCGCTGATCCTGGCCAATAACGAGGCGGGGAGGGCGGTGCTGCACCGCTTCGACCTGTCCAGCGGATCCCCGGTCGAGACCGGGACCCGCGATCTCGGAGACCTGCAGGGCGGCGACATCGCCGGGGTCGCGATGAACGGCGATCAGGTGGTGGTCGCGGGCTCGACGGCCAACGCCGCCCTCAATGCGGGGACCGTCACCCGCGCGATCAGCGGCGGGACCGACGCCTTCGTGGCCCAGGTCAACGCCGACCTGACGACGGGCGCCGCCGATTCCGTCGCCTATTACGGCGGGGCGGGCGACGACAAGGTCACCGGCCTGGCGGTGGCGGGCGGCCAGGTCTACATCGCCGGCCAGGCCGGGACGGACCTGCCGGGCGAGGCCGCGGTGGGCAAGAAGGACGGCTTCCTGGCCCAGATCGACGCCACCACCGGCGACATCGGCTTCGCCCGCCGGTTCAGCGGCGCGGGCGGCTATGCGGCCCCCACGGCGATCGCCGCCAGCAGCACCGGCGCCAGCGTCCTGGATCGCATCGGCCTGCCCCAGGGCACGCTGAACATGACGGATTCTCAACAGCTTACGGCCGTCAGCTCAATCCGGGCTGGCGACCAGTTCCAGGTGCGGGCCAGCGCCACCGGAACCATGAAGACGGTCGCCATCGACGCCAACGACACCCTCGACACCCTGGCCACCAAGGTGCGGCGGGCCCTGGGCTACCAGGCCAAGGTCGAGATCACCACGGTCGACGGCTCCAAGCGCCTGAAGGTCACGCCGGTCAGTCCGCGCGACACCTTCGAATTCTTCGCCGGGGCCACGGGCAAGGACGCCCTGTCGCTCCTGGGCCTCAGCGAGGGGGTGTGCGCACGACCACCACGAACAAGGACGGCAAGTCCGTCCCCGCCGACGGCGAGGGCCAGATCTATGGCCTGAAGATGGACAAGAACCTCAACCTGGACACCGCTCAGGACGTCAGCCACGCCCTGGCGGAGATCGCCACGGCCATGGGGGTGATCCGCACGGCCTACCAGGATCTGAAGACCGCGGCCCAGCCGGCCTCGGTCACCAACGCCGCAAAGGCGGCCAATGGACCGGTCCCGGCCTATCTGACCAACCAGATCGCCAGCTACAAGGACGCGCTCGCCCGTCTGACCGGGAATGCGTGACGCGATCACAAACGCTTGAAACCGTCACATTCGCGGTCTAGCGAGGGGCGATGGACGTGTTCAACGATCGCCGCATTCTCTACGCCCTGATTGGCGGGGCCCTGGCCCTGCTCGCCGGACTTGGCATCGCCGTGGGGCTGATGTCCAAAGGCCGCAGCGAAAAGGCCGAACCGCCGCCGGCCTCCCAGGCCGGACTGGTGGTCGAGGCCGGCGGTCCGCGCGACGACGGAAAGCTCGATCCGACCGCGCGCCTGCGCTGCTTCGTGGCCGGCCAGTTCGTCGGCGAGGCCACCCTGGCCGAATGCGCCAAGAAGAACGGCGTGGCGACCGGCGCCCTGGACGTGGGCGTGGACGAGGCCGGCAATTTGGCCGCCGCCGACCAGGCCGGCACCGTTCTGACCCCCCTGCCGCCGACCCAGGCCCAGACCGAACAGGCCGCGCCGGCACAGCCCCCCGCCGCGACCTCGACGCCCGCGGCGCCCGCGACCGCGTCGCTCGGCG
>NZ_JALDPT010000003.1 GCF_022695515.1 Phenylobacterium aquaticum | reverse complement strand
GTCCGGCCGGTGGCCGGTCCGGGCTGCCGGGTCCGTGGTCCCCGCCCCGCCCGCGTCCGTCGCGGCGCGCGCCGCCGAAGTACTGACCCCTACCCCTAGACCTTGATCGGCGGAGCCGTGCGGATGTGCAGCTCCTTCAGCTGCTTGTCGGTCACGTCCGAGGGCGCGTTCATCAGCAGGTCCTGGCCCTGCTGGTTCAGCGGGAAGGCGATGACCTCGCGGATCGCCGTCTGGCCGGCCAGCAGCATGACGATGCGGTCGATGCCGGGCGCGAGGCCGCCGTGGGGCGGGGCGCCATGGCGGAAGGCGTTCAGCATGCCGCCGAACTGCTCCTCGACCACATTGGGGCCATAGCCCGCGATCTCGAAGGCCTTCAGCATCACGTCCGGGCGGTGGTTCCGCACCGCGCCCGAGCACAGCTCGTAGCCGTTGCAGACGATGTCGTACTGATAGGCCAGGATGTCCAAGGGATCCTTGGTCTCCAGCGCCTCCAGCTCGCCCTGCGGCATGGAGAACGGGTTGTGCGAGAAGTCGACGTGGTTCGTCTCCTCGTTCATCTCGAACATCGGGAAGTCGACGATCCAGACGAACTCGAAGCGGTTCTCGTCCACGACGCCGAGGTCGGTCCCGACCTTGGTGCGGGCAGAGCCGGCGAACTTGTAGAAGACCTTCGGGTCGCCGGCGACGAAGAAGGCCGCGTCGCCCTTGCCCAGGCCCAACTGGCCCATGACCTCGTCGGTCTTCTCAGGCCCGAGGTTCTTGGCGATCGGGCCGCCCCAGGCGCCCTGGTCCTCGCTCCAGAAGATATAGCCCAGGCCCGGCTGGCCCTCGCCCTGCGCCCAGCTGTTCATACGGTCGCAGAAGGCGCGGCTGCCGCCCTTGGGGGCCGGAATGCCCCACACGGCGTTCTTGGCGTCTTCCAGAATGCGGGCGAACAGGCCGAAGCCGCCGCCGCGGAAGCGCTCGGAGACGTCCTGCATGACGATCGGGTTGCGCAGGTCCGGCTTGTCGGAGCCGTACTTGGCGATGGCTTCCCGATAGGGGATGCGCGGGAACGGATAGGGGGTCACCGGCTTGCCGTCGGAGAACTCCTCGAACACCCCGTGCATCACCGGCTCGATGGCCGCGAAGATGTCTTCCTGGGTGACGAAGCTCATCTCGACGTCGAGCTGATAGAATTCCAGGCTGCGGTCGGCGCGCAGGTCCTCGTCGCGGAAGCAGGGGGCGATCTGGAAATAGCGGTCGAAGCCCGAGACCATCAGCAGCTGCTTGAACTGCTGCGGCGCCTGGGGCAGCGCGTAGAACTTGGACGGATGCAGGCGCGACGGCACCAGGAAGTCGCGCGCGCCTTCCGGCGACGAGGCCGTCAGGATCGGGGTCTGATATTCCAGGAAGCCCTGGCCGATCATGCGGTTGCGGATCGAGTGGATGACCTTGGACCGCAGCACGATGTTCTTGTGCAGGGTCTCGCGGCGCAGATCGAGATAGCGGTGCTTCAGCCGGATCTCTTCCGGATAGTCAGGCTCGCCGAACACCGGCAGCGGCAGCTCGGCGGCTTCCGACAGCACGTCGACCGAGGTCACGCGGATCTCGACCTCGCCGGTGGGCAGGTTCGGATTGATGGTCTCGGGCGTGCGGGCCACCACCTCGCCGTCGACGCGGATCACGCTCTCGGCGCGCAGGCGCTCGACCAGATTGAAGCCGGGGGTCTCGGGCGCCAGGACCAGCTGGGTCAGGCCGTAATGGTCGCGCAGGTCGATGAAGACCAGCCCGCCATGGTCGCGCTTGCGATGGATCCAGCCGGACAGGCGGACCGGCTGACCGGTGTCGGCGGCGCGAAGCGCGCCGCAGGTATGAGTGCGATAGGCGTGCATGGGGAGTCGCTAAGGCTCAGAAAATCAAGGCGCGGAAGGGCGCATGGGGGGGGCGGAATGTCAAGGTGAGGCGGGTCATTCCACCCTCCCCTGGGGTCACTTCTCCGGGTGGGTCAGGGCCTGGTAGGTCAGGGTCCGGGCCATGGTCCCGAGATCATCCCCGCCCGTGCCGCCGATGCGCTGGATCATGCCCACGAAATAGAGGTCGTTGGTGGGGTCGATCCAGAACCAGGTGCCGGCCGCGCCGCCCCAGCTCATCTCGCCCTTGCCGGTCAGGCTGCCGGCCTTGCGCGGATCATTGACCACCGCGAAGTCGAGCCCGAAGCCCACGGCCTCGTTGAACCGCGCGCCGGACGTGCCGTTGGAGGTCACCAGCACGCTCTGCGGGATCACGTTGGTGCCCATCAGCTCAACCGCGGCTGGCGACAGGATGCGCACCCCGTCCAGCTCGCCCTTGTTCAGGATCATCTGGGCGAAGCGGCCATAGTCGGCCGTGGTGGAGACCAGGCCGCCGCCGCCGGATTCCATCGCCGGCGGCTTGGTGTAGTCGGGCATGGTCCCGCCGTAGAGCTGGGTCGGCTCGACCAGCTTGCCGGTCTTGGGATCGCCGACATAGACGGCGGCGAGGCGCGAGGCCTTGGCGGGGCCGGTATAGAAGGCGGTGTCGTTCATCTTCAGCGGGCCGAACACCCGCTGCTGCAGGAAGTCGCCGAACTTCTGGCCGCTGATCTTCTCGACGATATAGCCCTGGACGTCGACCGAGGCCGAATAGGACCAGCTGGTCCCCGGCTGGAACATCAGCGGGATGTCGGCCATCCGGTTGATCAACTCCTGCAGGTTCGAGGAGCCCAGGACGCGGCGTTCGCGGAACAGCTTGTCGACCGGATGCTTGTCGCCCAGGCCGTAGCCGAAGCCGGCCGTGTGGCTCATGATCTCGCGCATGGTCGGGGGGCGGTTGGCGGGGACGGTGACGATGTTCCCCTTGTCGTCCACCCCGGTCATGACCTTGAGGTCCTTGAACTCGGGCACGAACTTGGTGACCGGGTCGTCCAGCTTCCACTTGCCCTCTTCGAAGAGGATCATCATGGCCACGCCGGTCAGGGGCTTGGACATCGAATAGATGCGGAAGATGGCGTCGCGATCCATCGGCGCCGCCGTCGCCAGGCTCTTCTGGCCATAGGTGTTAAACTCCACGGCCTTGCCGTGGCGGACCAGCAGGGTGGTCATGCCGGCCACCCGGCCCTGGGCCACGGTCCCGGCCATATAGGCGTCGAGCTTCTTCAGCCGCTCGGCGTCAAAGCCCACCGCCTCCGGCGCGACCAGGCGGGGCGTCGCCGCCACGGGCGCGGCGGGCTTCTCCTTGGCGACCGCCTGGCAGCCTCCGAGCCCGAGGCCGAATGCGACGAAGGCGGTCGCGAAGAGATGGACGCGGCGCGTCATGGTCAGTCCCCCTGGAATTCGCCCGTCTGGATGCGGGTGTCTTGAAGTCAGCTAGCCCAGCCCGGGGTCGGGGGAAACCCCTACCCCTTCGGTCGGAACCGGCGGCTGGTCGGGAAGCCCTTGGGCGCCAGCTTGCCGGCGGCGGCGCGACGGGCCAGCCACTCGCGCCACTCGGCCCAGACCCGGGTGCGACCGGCCGGATCGATCCAGGTCGCGCCTTCCTCGGCCTTGAAGACGATGGCGTCGCGCAGCCCCCCCTCGCGGTAGGATTGCAGCTTCACGCCCTTGCCGCGCGGCATTTCCGGCAGCTCCTCGAGCGGGAAGATCAGGATCTTGCCGTTGTCGCCGATGACCCCCAGATGGTCGCCGGTCGCCGGCAGGGCGAAGGCCGCCCCCTTGGCGCCGACATTCAGCACCTGCTTGCCGGCCTTGCGGGCCGACAGGGCCTCCTCCTCGGGCAGGACGAAGCCGTAGCCCTCCTTCGACGCAATCACCCGCTTCAGGCCCGGCTTGTGGGCGAAGACGTCGATGATGCCGGTCTTGTCGTCGAGATCGAGCAGCAGGCGCAGCGGCTCGCCATGGCCGCGCGCGCCCGGCAGCTTGTCGCAGCCCAGCGTGAAGAACCGGCCGTCAGAGGCGAAGATCAGGAGCTTGTCGGTGGTCTCGGCCGGGACCAGGAAGCCCAGCTTGTCGCCTTCCTTGAACTTCAGTTCCGACGGATCCTCGACCTTGCCCTTGGCGGCGCGGATCCAGCCGCGCTCGGACAGGATCACGGTGATCGGCTCGCGCACGATCATGGCCTCGATGGCCGCCTCGGCGTCGACCACCGGGGCCTCGGCGAAGATCGAGCGGCGGCGGCCGACCGTGGTCTCCGGACCCAGCACGGCGCGCACGTCGCGCAGCCCCACCCCGACCAGCTTCCACTGCTGCTTGTCGGAGGCCAGCAGCTTCAGCAGGCCGTCGCGTTCCTCCGCCAGTTCCGCATGTTCGCGACGGATCTCCATCTCCTCCAGCCGGGCCAGCTGGCGCAGGCGGGTGTTGAGGATGGCGTCGGCCTGGATCTCGGACAGCGCGAAGGCGGCGATCAGCTTGGCCTTGGGCTCGTCCTCGTAGCGGACGATGCGGATCACCTCGTCGAGGTTCAGATAGGCGATTAGCAGGCCGTCGAGGATGTGCAGCCGGGCCTCGATCTTGCCCAGCCGGAACCGGGCGCGGCGGATCAGCACCTCGCGCCGGTGGTCGAGGAAGGCCTGCAGGATCGACTTCAGCCCCATGACGCCGGGCGTGCCGCGGGCGTCCAGGACGTTGAGGTTCACCGAGAACCGGTTCTCCAGCGCCGAGAGCTTGAACAGGCTCTCCATCAGCACTTCCGGTTCGACATTGCGGTTCTTGGGCTCGATGACCAGCCGCACGTCCTCCGCGCTCTCGTCGCGGACATCGCCCAGCAGCGGGGCCTTCTTGTTCTCGATCAGCTCGGCCAGCTGCTCGACCAGGTCGGCCTTCTTCACCTGATAGGGGATCTGGGTGATGACGATCTGGTAGCTGCCGCGGCCGGTGTCTTCCTTCTCCCACAGCGCCCGCAGGCGCACGCCGCCGCGGCCGGTCTCGTAGGTCTCGAGCAGCGAGGCGCGGGGCTCGACAATGACGCCGCCGGTCGGGAAGTCCGGGCCCTGGACATGGGCCATCAACTCCTCGGTGGTCGCCTCGGGCTTCTCCAGCAGCAGGGTGCAGGCGTCGATCAGCTCGGCGGCGTTGTGCGGCGGGATCGAGGTCGCCATGCCCACGGCGATGCCGGTGGTGCCGTTGGCCAGCAGATTGGGGAAGCCGGTCGGCAGGACGACAGGTTCTTCGTCCTGGTTGTCATAGGTCGGCTTGAAGTCGACCGCGTCCTCGTCGATGCCGTCCAGGAGCAGCATCGCCGCCTCGGTCAGCTTCGCCTCGGTGTAGCGCATGGCCGCCGGGTTATCGCCGTCGATATTGCCGAAATTGCCCTGGCCATCGACCAGCAGATAGCGCTGGGCGAAGTCCTGGGCCATGCGGACCAGGGTGTCGTAGATCGACTGGTCGCCGTGCGGGTGATAGCCGCCCATGACCTCGCCGACGACCTTGGCGCATTTGCGGGCCGCGGCCTCCGGGTTCAGGCGCATCTCGCGCATGGCGTAGAGCACGCGCCGCTGCACCGGCTTCAGGCCGTCGCGGACGTCCGGCAGGGCCCGGTCGGTGATGACCGAGAGCGCATAGGCCAGATATCGCCGCGACAGGGCTTCCGCCAAAGGCTCGTCAACGATGCGCTCGCCGTCACCGTCAGAGGGCGGGGGGATGTGTTTGGACATGTCGAATCAATCGGGAGAAGTGACTGAACGTTCTAGAGCCTGACGCCGGGAAAGGCATCCCTGGCGCGGCGCGGCTAAGCGACCGAACCTGACCCGATGGCGTCCAGATCGAAGGGCGTGGTCTGGTAGATCTCATTGATCCAGTTGCCGAACAACAGGTGCGCATGGCTGCGCCACCGGTTCTTTGGCGCGCCGCCTCGCGGACTGGCGTCGAAGTAGTGGGCCGGGGGCGCGGTGTCGGGCGCCTTGGCCCGATCGCGCTCATACTCTTCGGCCAGAGTGCCGGCGTCGTACTCAAGGTGGTTGAACATGAACAACCCCCGCCGGCGCGAATCCTCCACGAGGCACAGCCCCGCCTCATCGGACTCCATCAGCACGTTCAGACCGGCGCCGGCGGGAAGATCGCCATGCCGCACCTCGCTGGAGCGCGACACCGGGACGTCAACTTCGTCTGACAGGCCCCGCAGATAGGCCGAATTCGGCGAGACCAGCCGATGGGCGAACACCCCCGACAGCTTCTGAGGCAGGACGTGCTTGTCCACGCCGTGAAAATGCCGAAGCGCCGCCTGGGCGCCCCAGCAGACATAAAAGCAGCTGTGCACGTGGCGATCCGTCCAATCGAGGATCCGCCGCAGTTCGTCCCAGTAGGCGACCTGTTCGAACGGCAGGGTCTCGACCGGCGCGCCGGTGACGATCAATCCATCCAGGCGCTGGGTCTTCACCTCATCCCAGGTGCGGTAAAAGGCGCGGAGGTGCTCCGCCGGCGTATTCCGCGGCGTATGGGTGGCGAGTTGAACAAGGGTGAGCTCGACCTGCAGCGGCGTCGCCCCCAGCAATCGTGCGAACTGGGTCTCCGTCTTCGGCTTGTCGGGCATGAGGTTGAGAAGCCCGATATGCAGCGGCCGGATGTCCTGGCGGGCGGCGTCGGCCTCCCGCATGATGACCACGCCCTCGGCTTCCAGAAGGGCGCGGGCCGGCAGGGCGTCGGGAATCTTGATCGGCATGAAAGCCCCTCACAAGCAAACCAAGGTCGCGAGGCGGGGTGATGAGAACCCGTTTGTTTGCCGCCACGGCCACATCCTCCGGGGGGAGCGCCACCTTGCTCGGGAAGCAGGTTGGCGTTGGGCAGGGCCCAACTCTTGATGCCGCGCCAGAATAGAAGAAGGCCGCCCGGGACTTCAAGCGCGGCGTCCGGATTTTAGGCGCAGCGCGCCGATCCTAGAGCCGCTGGGCTTCCCTCAGGCGATCCACCAGCCATAGCCGCGCCGGCGGCAGCGGACGGTTCATGGGGGCGAAGACGAAGGCGTTGAGGAAGTGGGCCGTCAGATCCAGCCCCGCGCCGACATCGCCCGCCCCCAGGCCGGTCTGGGCGGCCAGCAGGAAGGGCGGCAGGGTCAGCAGCTTGTCCTTATAGGGCGCGCCGGCCTCGCGACTGACCGCGCGCCCGGTGCGCGGGCTCACATAGATCAGGTCGTCGGTCGATCCGGTCGCCGCGCACTTGGAGAGATCCAGGCCGAAGCCCAGATCCTGCAGCAGACCCGCCTCGAAGCGCACGAACACGGCCGGCCAGATGTCGGGCAGCAGCAGGGCAGAGGACAGGGCCTCGAAGGCCAGGAACGCGCCGGGATGCGGCTCGCGTTCCGGCAGGGCGCCGGCGGCCACGGCGGCCGCGGCAGCCAGGCCGGCCAGCGCCAGGGCGTCGTCGAACAGGGCCGAGGGCCCCTCCCCCACCGGCTCAAGCTGCGCCGAACCCAGCTGGTCGGAGACCCGGGCGCGATAGTTCAGGATCACCCGCGCGCCCGCCTGCAGGAACGGCTTGATCCGCCGCGACGCCCCGCCGGCCACATGGGCCGCATACTTGCCGTGGTGGGCGGTCAGGAGCTCGACAATCGCCCCGGTCTCCCCGTGGGCGCGGGCCGACAGCACATAGGCGTCGTCCTCGAACTCCATCAGCCGGCCGCCGCGAGGCGCTGAAGGATCGGTCGCCAAGCGGGATCGAAGGGCAGATGGAAGATCTCGCTCAGCGCGGCTTCCATCCCATCGGCGTCCAGCTCCCGGCGCTCAACCTCACCGGCGACCGGCCGGAGGGTCAGGCGATTGTTGAGCAGGGTGTGGCGGGCCTGGGGCGTCGTGCGGGCGACCATCAGCACCTGGCGGAACCGCGAGCTCGGATGGCGCGAGGTGAACCAGTTGGCCAGCTCGTCGTCGATCGGCGCCTGGGGATCGAGCCCGATCCGGTAGACCGGCGTCCAGTCCTCCAGCTTCGTCTCCAGCAGCAGGTCGCCGCCGAGGTCGCGCAGGCGGAAGGGTTCGTGCGGGGTGACCTGGACCTCGTCCGTCACCCAGCGCAGGGGGGCGGTCAGGACGGCGCCGCCAAAGCCGACATCGGCCAGCCAGGTCTCCCCGTCCAGCCGGACGCGCAGCAGCTTGTGGGTGCGCGGCGGGGTCGGCGCGTCGGGCGGCGCCATCCAAACGACGCGGGCCATCAGGGAGTCGAACTCGAAGCCCAGGGCGGTGAGCGCCCGGCCGAACAGCGAGTTCTGCTCGTAGCAATAGCCGCCGCGGCCCGCGGCGATCAGCTTGGCGTCCACCGCCTGCGGCGAGATGTCGATCCCGAGATCCATCAGGACGTCGAGGTTCTCGAACGGGATCGCCGCCGGATGCAGGGCCTGAAGCGCGCGCAGGGTCGCCAGGCTCGCCGTACGTGGCCCGTCATACCCGATGCGGCGGAAATAGGCGTCGAGGTCGATCATGGACCTATGTTGGGGGCTCAGACGTCGAAGTCGAGACCGACGTCGCCATAGAACTCGCGCTTGTCGGCCCAGGACTCGTCGACCTTGACCGTCAGGAACAGGTGGACCGTGCGGCCGAGCAGCTCGGTGAGCTCCTCGCGGGACTTCTGGCCAATCCACTTGAGCGTCTGGCCGTTCTTGCCCAGCACGATGGGCCGCTGGCTCTCGCGCTCGACATAGATGGTCTGCTCGATGCGGACCGCCCCGTCCTTGCGCTCCTCGAAGGAGGTGGTCTCGACGGCCGCCGAATAGGGCAGCTCCTCGTGGACGCGCAGATAGATCTTCTCGCGGGTCAGCTCCGCGGCCAGCAGGCGGGCCGGCAGGTCGGCGGTCTGGTCCTCAGGATAGAACCAGGGGCCTTCCGGCATGGCCTTGACCAGCCGGGCCATCAGGTCGTCGACGCCCGCGCCGGTGGCGGCCGAGATCATGAAGACCTCACTGTAGACGCCGGTCTCGAACAGCCGCTGGGCGACGGCCAGCAGGTTCTCGCGCTTCAGGCCGTCGATCTTGTTGAGCGCCAGGATCGCGGTCTTGCCGGCCGCCTTCAGGCCGTCGACGATGGAATCCACGTCGATCCGGGCGCGCTTGTCCTGGGCCTTGGCCTCGCCGGTGTTGATCGCAACCTCGGCCGCGGCGTCAACCAGGTGGACGATGATGTCGGCGTCCTCGGTCCCGCCCCAGGCCGCGCGCACCATCGCCCGGTCGAGCCGGCGGCGCGGCGCGAAGATGCCGGGGGTGTCGACGAGCACGATCTGGCAATTGCCCGACATGGCGACGCCACGGACCGGGAAGCGGGTGGTCTGGACCTTCTGGGTGACGATGGAGACCTTGGCCCCCACCAGTCGGTTGGTCAGGGTGGACTTGCCCGCATTGGGCGCGCCGATCACGGCCGCAAAGCCCGCGCGGGTGGATTCCACGGTCATAAGGCGTCTTCTCTCTTTCGTAGCATCAGGTCGGCGGCGATCTTCTCCGCCTCCCGCTTGGATCCGCCTTCCCCCCGCTCCGGCGGATAGCCCTGGAGCCGCACCTCGATGGTGAAGCGGGGCTGGTGCGCCGGGCCGGTGGTGGCGATCACGTCATAGCTGGGGACGGGCAAGCCGCGGGCCATAGCCCATTCCTGAAGCAAAGTCTTGGAATCCTTGAGCCGGGGCGCGTCCAGCTCCCCGAAGGCCTCGCCCCAGAAGGTCAGGATGAAGGCGCGCGCCGCCTCCAGCCCGCCGTCCAGATAGAGGGCGGCGATCACCGCCTCGCAGGCGTCGCCCAGCACCCGGTCATTGTCGCGGGCCCCGACCTTGGTGGCGCTGGCGTCCACCCGCATGGCGTCGGGCAGGCCGACGATCCGGGCGGCGGCGGCGCAGACATGGTAGTTGACCAGCTGGTTCATCAGGCGCGACAGCTCGCCCTCGCGGGCCTCGGGGCGCAGTTCCGCCAGGCGCTCGGCGACGATCAGGTTCAGCACCCGGTCGCCCAGGAACTCCAGCCGCTCATTATGCCGGACCTTGGTCGCGCCGTTGCCGACGCTTGAATGGGTCAGCGCCCGCTCCAGCAGCTCCCGATCGGCGAAGACGTGGCCGATGCGGCCTTCGAGTTCGGCGACCGCGACGTCTCGCTTGTTCATTTCAGGACGTTGAAGAACCGGCTGGGCCGGGCGTCGAGGACCCAGGTCCAGGGCTTGAACAGGGACGCGCCCTTGTTCCAGGACAACAGGATGATCTGGGCCTTGCCGACCAGGTTCTCGGCCGGGACATAGCCCACGCCGATCTCCGACGGCACGCGGCTGTCGAGCGAATTGTCCCGGTTGTCGCCCATGAAGAAGTAGTGCCCCTCAGGCACCACATAGACCCCGGTGTTGTCGACGTCGCCGTCCGGCCCGAAGTCATAGGTGATGAAGGTCTTCCCGTTCGGGAAGGTCTCCTGGTAGCGCTCGACATTGCGGGTGAAGCCGTAGCCGGAATCCACCAGCACGGGGGCGAGCGGCTTGCGCGGGACCGGCTTGCCGTTGATCGACAGCACCCCGCCCGTCACCTGGATCCGGTCGCCGGGCAGGCCGATCAGGCGCTTGATGTAGTCGGTGTGGCCGTCGCGCGGCAGCTTGAAGACGATGATGTCGCCGCGCTCCGGGACCTTCTCCAGCACCCGGCCCTTGAACAGCGGCGGGCTGAACGGGATCGAGTTGCGCGAATAGCCGTACGAGAATTTGGAGACGATGATGTAGTCGCCCTCGAGCAGGGTCGGCTCCATCGAGGCCGAGGGGATCGTGAAGGGCTGGAAGAAGATCACCCGCAGGACCAGCGCGATCAGCAGCGCATAGGCGACCGTCTTGACGATCTCCACCAGCTCGTTGACGGCGTCCGGCTCGTGGGATGCGCCCTGCACGTTGTCGGTCATTCCCGAATCCCGAATGGGCCCGACGCGCGTCAGACCGGTTGGCTGTAGCTAGACTCTGCATAACCGAACGGCAAGCGCAGCGCCCCCGAACTCTTCAACCGGGCGAACGGGTCGCAGCCCCGTGCGAAGGATGCGCCCGCGCGCGCGCAGGGCTATGAACCGACATGGCTTTCCCTCCCCTCGCCCGCCCCGCCGTCCAGGCCCTGCGCCGCTCGCTGATCCGCGAGGTGGCCAATGCCGGCATGGACCGCAAGGACGTGCTGGCCTTCTGGTTCGGCGAATCCGACCAGCCGACGCCCGCCTTCATCCGCGAGGCCGCCGCGAACGCCCTGGCCGAGGGCCGCACCTACTACACCCACAATCTAGGCCGCCCGGACCTGCGGGCCGCGCTCTCGGCCTATCTCTCCGGCCTGCACGGGGTCCCAATCGAGCCCGGGCGGCTGGCGATCACCAGCTCGGGCGTCAGCGCCCTGATGCTGGCGGCGCAAGCCGTGATCGAGCCGGGCGACAAGGTCGCCGTGGTCACCCCGGTCTGGCCCAATGTGGCGGAAATCCCCCGCATCCTGGGCGCCCAGGTCACGTCGGTCTCGCTGGAGCCCCGCAACGGCCGCTGGAGCCTGGACCTCGACCGCCTGCTGGCCGCGCTCACCCCCGACACCCGCGCCCTGTTCCTGAATTCGCCGAACAACCCGACCGGCTGGATGCTGGCGGCGGAAGACCGCCAGGCGATCCTCGACCACTGCCGCCGGCTCGGGATCTGGATCATGGCCGACGACGTCTATGAGCGGCTGAGCTTCTCCGGCGCGGCATCCGCCCCCTCCTTCCTGCCCCTGGCCGAACCTGAGGACCGGCTGATCAGCACCAACAGCTTTTCCAAGGCCTGGCGGATGACCGGCTGGCGGCTGGGCTGGATGGTCGCCCCCGCCGCCCTCACCGAGGCGCTCGGCGTGCTCCTGGAATACAACACCTCCTGCGCGCCGGACTTCGTGCAGGAGGGCGGGCTGGCGGCCCTGACCGGGGGCGAGGCCTCGGTCGCCGAGCTGCGCGCCGAACTGGCCGCCGCCCGCGACCAGGTGCTGGCCGGCCTGCGCGCCATTCCCGGCGTCGAGGCGCCCGAGCCGGACGGCGGGCTCTACGCCTTCTTCCGGCTGGAGGGCCAAGCCGACTCCCTGGCGCTGGCCAAGGCCCTGGTGGCCGAGGCGGGCCTGGGTCTCGCGCCGGGCGCGGCGTTCGGCGACGAGGGCGAAGGCTGGCTGCGCTGGTGCTTCGCCGCGCGGCCGGAGAAGAACGCCCAGGGCCTGGAGCGCCTGGCCGGATATCTCGCCCGCCGGTGATTGCGGGGCCCGCTCCCGGCCGTCATGATCCGCGCCATCAAAATGAGACGTCGGGGGTTATGGGGATGCACAGGATCTGGATCGGCGGCCTCATGGCCCTGGCCGCGGCAAGCTCAGGCCACGCGGCCGAGCCTCGCCATCTGACCCCCGACGACATCTTCAACGAGCGCGCGGTCTCGTCGCCGGCCCTGTCGCCGGACGGGGCCTGGGTGGCCTATGCGGTCAAGGCGCTGGACAAGGCCCAGGACAAGGGCGTGACCCACCTGTGGATGACCTCCTTCGACGGCAAGCAGACCGTCCAGCTGACCTCCGCGCCGAAGGAGAGCGAAAACACCCCGCGCTGGAGCCCGGACGGCCGCTACCTCGCCTTCATCTCCGGCCGCCGCGACGATGACGAGGCCGACCAGCTCTGGCTGCTCGACCGCCTGGGCGGCGAGGCCCAGAAGATCACCTCCGGCAAACGCTCGGTCGAGGATTTCGCTTGGTCGCCGGACGGCAAGTCCATTGCGCTCATCCTGCGCGACGCCCCGCCCGAACCGCCCAAGGCCGCCGACGGCGAGAAGGCCGACCCCAAGCGGCCGCAGCCGATCGTCATCGACCGCTTCCAGTTCAAGCAGGACATCGCCGGCTATCTCGGCGTCCAGCGGGGCCGGCTCTATGTCATGAGCCTGGCCGACAAGACCCCCGTCCGCATCACCACCGGCGAGTTCGAGGAGGCCCTGCCCGCCTGGTCGCCGGACGGCAGGTCGATCGCCTTCGTCTCCAACCGCGGCAAGGACATCGACCGCGACTACAACACCGACCTCTATGTGGTCGAAGCCAAGGCCGGCGGCGCCCTACGAGCCGTGACCACCTATGCCGGCGCCGACAACGATCCCGAGTGGAACAGCTATCCGGCCTGGTCGCCGGACGGCAAGTCGATCGCCTATCTGCAGGGCGGCGAGATCCGCAAGATCGGCTACGGCGTCCACACCCTCGCCGTCGTCCCCGCCGCCGGCGGCGCGCCCAGGGTCCTGACGCCGACCCTCGACCGCAATGTCTACCAGCCGCGCTGGTCCGCCGACGGCAAGACCCTCACCGTGACGGTCGAGGACGATCAGATCCGCCGTCTGGTGGCGATCCCCGCCGCGGGCGGCGCGCCCAAGGATTTGCTGGCCGGCCGCCAGCAGCTGCGCGACTACGACACCGACGGCAAGGGCAAGCTGGTCGGCCTGATCAGCGACCCGACCCACCCGGCCGAGGTCTACGCCATCGCCAAGGGCCAGCCCCGCGCGCTCAGCCACCAGAACGACTGGCTGAAATCCGTTGCGCTGGCCTCGACCGAGGAGATCAAGTTCAAGGACCCCGACGGGGTCGAGATCCACGGCTTCCTGGTCAAGCCGCCCGGCTATGTGGCGGGCAAGCGCTATCCCACCATCCTGCGCCTGCACGGCGGGCCGCAGTCGCAATACGAGCTGGCCTGGAACCAGGAATGGCAGATGCTGGCCGCCCAGGGCTATGTGGTGGTCGCCTCCAACCCGCGCGGCAGCAATGGCCGCGGCGAGGCCTTCGGCATGGCGCTCTACGCCGACTGGGGAACACCGGCGGTCAAGGACGTGCTGGCGGGCGTCGACTATGCCGTCGCTCAAGGGATCGCCGATCCGGCCCGGCTGGGCGTCGGCGGCTGGAGCTATGGCGGCATCCTGACCAATTACGTGATCGCCTCGGACACGCGCTTCAGGGCGGCGACCAGCGGGGCCAGCATCTCCAACGTGCTCGCCGGCTACGGCACCGACCAGTACATCCGCGACTATGAGATGGAGCTGGGCCGGCCCTGGGAGCACCCCGAGGCCTGGATGAAGATCTCCTATCCCTTCTATCACGCAGACCAGATCAAGACGCCGACCCTGTTCCTGGGCGGCGACAAGGACTTCAACGTGCCCCTGCTCAACACCGAGCAGATGTATCAGGCGCTGCGCAGCCTGGGCGTCGAGACCCAGATGGTGATCTATCCCGGCCAGTTTCACGGCCTGACCCGGCCCAGCTTCCTGAAGGACCGGCTGGACCGCTACATCGCCTGGTACGGCGATCACCTGAAATAAGCGAGCGCCCCCGCGCCGGTGACGATCAGCCGGACGGCGGCCTCGATCTGGGCCTTGAGATCGTCGCGGGGCAAGGCGGGCCGGGTGCTCTTCAGCCCGCGCACTGCGGCCATCAGCAGGTTGGCGAGGCCGGCCGCGGCGTCGGGGCTGGCGTCAGTCGCCCCGATGATCGTCTCGGCCAGCCGATCGGCCAGGCGCTGATTGTAGCTGAGCGTCACGTCGCCGAACTGCCGCGCGCTCTCCTCGACCAACTCGCCGGCATGGGGCGAGACATCGAGCCGTTCGATATAGAGGTCGAGCCAGGCCATGAGCTGAGCGGACAACCGGCCCGCCAGGTCCAGCCCCTGGTCGCGCGCCGCCGCCCCGGCCGCCTCGGCCCGGTCCAGGGCCGCCGCATGCAGGTCATGCAGGGCCGCCAGGAACAGGGCTTCCTTGTTCTCGAAGTAGCGATAGAGCGACTGGCGGGTCAGCTGCGCCTCGTCAGCCACCTGGCCGACCGAGGTCTGGCGATAGCCGTAGCGGCTGAACACGACGGCGGCGGCGTCGAGGATACGGCGTTCGGCTCCATCCATGCCGGACGAATGCGACACTTCTTGTCTTTTTGTCAAGTTCACCGATAGTGCGTCGGACGCCAAGCACAGGACCGACGCCCATGGCCCCGCCGACCCAGCACTACGCCGCCCTCGCCGCCAGCCTGCCGAGCCTGGCCGGCAAGACCGTCGCCATCACCGGCTGCACCAGCGGCACGGGCCTGGTCCTGGCCCGCACCTGCGCCGACCTGGGCGCCCAGGTGCTGATGCTGAACCGCCCCTCGCCCCGCGCCGACGCGGCCCTGGCGGAGCTGCGCCAGCGCGGCGGCAAGGCCGAGCTGATCGCCTGCGACCTGCAGAGCTTCGACGCGGTCCGCGCCGCCGGCGCCCAGCTGCGCAAGGCCTATGGCGGCGGCATCGATGTGCTCTGCAACAACGCCGGGGTCATGGGCCTGCCCGACGCCGCCACGCCGGACGGCTTCGACGTCCAGATGCAGCCCAACCACCTCTCGCACTTCCTGCTGACCTCCGAGATCTGGCCCCTGCTGGAGGCCGCCGCGACGGCGCGCGGCGAGGCGCGCGTGGTCAATCACTCCAGCGGCGCCCGCCGCGGCCCGCCGCTCAAAGCCGACTATCTGCGCGCCAAGGGCGGCAAGCTCGGCGGCCAGGGCTTCATGGGCGTCGCCAAGTGGCGGCGCTACCAGCAGTCGAAGCTGGCCAACCTCATGTTCACCTACGCCTTGGCCGACCACATCGCCCAGGAGCGGCCCGCCTTCGCCGGCAAGGTGAAGAGCCTCTGCGCCCATCCGGGCCCCACCGACAGCGGCCTGCAGGCCAAGACCACGGCGGCCGGGGGCGACACCCTGTTCGACCGCTTCGTGCTGAACCGCACGCTGAAAGCCGCCCACTCGGTCGAGGACGGGACCATGGGCATCGCCCGCGCCAGCTGCGAACCCGGCGTCGAGATCCTCGGCTTCTACGGCCCCGAAGGCGCCGGCAAGGCCGGCCCCGCCGTCCTGCTGCCGCCCGAGCGCGACGCCGCCAGCGAGGCGCTCCTGTGGCGCGAAAGCCTGAAGTCCACAGGGATCAGCCAGTACTTCGGCTGGACCTCTTAGCCCTCGCCCCGCTTGCGGGGAGAGGGTTGGGTGAGGGGCCCTTACTGAGCCGCCACATCACCTGAGTCGCCGCGAAACGCCCCGCTTCGCGGCGCGCCCCTCACCCTGCCCTCTCCCCGTACACGGGGAGAGGAAGAGGTCACTCTGGCAGGGCCTCGAGGGTCACGGCGGCTATGGCGCGCGCGGGCCCTGGGCCGTCGGCGCCGGGACCAAGGTCCGCCGGCCGGGATCCCAGCGGTAGGTCGTTTCCGGACACGGCGGCCCCTTGCTCCCGCCGCAGCCCTCCACCAGCTCCAGCGCCGTAAAGGTCGCCGGGCGGGTCTTCACATCGAAGGCGTAGAGAAATGTCGGCAGGAACAGGGGCTGGCCCTGCTCCCCGCCGCTCAGCAAGGTGACGCCGGTGCCGATCTCGATGAACGGCCCCATCTCGTTCTTGGGATCCACGCAGTTCAGCAGAGACGCATCCACCATCCAGTCGGATCGGCCGTCGCCGTCCAGGTCCGGCGTCCGCCGCACCCCTGAGTCCGCAGGACTCAGTCTACCGCCCCGAGCCTCGCAATCCCTGACGGTCGCCGCCACCGTAGAGGCGATCGACTTGGGATAAGTCGCTGGATCTGGGGCCAGCAGCTGCAGCAGCTGCTCAAGCCGTCCGTCGCCCCTACGGTTCGGAATCTCCACGAAGCGGCCATCCGCCTCATTCCAGAGGAAGGACCGCAGGCATTCGCTGGGCCACTTCGGGCCGCAATTGCTGCCGTGCACCTCAACATCCAGACGATGGCCTTCCCGGGTGTGGCTGAGCCGGAACATGTTGCGGATCTGGGTGTGGAGGACGAGGGTGTAGCCGCCGCCCGGCCGGGCCAGATAGAGCTTCTGGAGGCAACCGCCCGAGGTGCACAGATCGTCGATGCTGCTGTAGTCCACGCGCCAGTCCTGGAGACCGTCGCCGTTGATATCGACCCTGCGGAACAGCTTGGCGGCGTCCGAGGGGGCGTCCGGTTGGTCCTTGAGCTCCGCCTGAACGCTCGCCACCAGTTCGGGCGGCGGGCCTGCGCCCCCGATCAGGGCGAGGGCGAGGGCGAACGGCGCGAAGCTGGCGAACATGGACAGACCTCAGGCTTGGACCAGACCGGTCTCCGGCAGGGCCTCGATGATCACGAAGGCCTGGGCGTAGGGGTGGTCGTCGGTGAGCGACAGGTGGATCACCGCACGATGGCCGGCCGGGACCATCTCGGCCAGGCGGGCCGCGGCGCCGCCGGTCAGGGCCATGGTCGGCTGGCCGGAGCGCATGTTCACCACGCCCATGTCGCGCCAGAACACGCCGCGGCGGATGCCGGTGCCCAGCGCCTTGGCGCAGGCCTCCTTGGCGGCGAACCGCTTGGCGTAGGACGACGCGCGGTCGGGCTTGCGGTCCGAGCGGGTGCGCTCGATCTCGGTGAAGCAGCGGTGGGTGAACCGGTCGCCGAACCGGTCCAGGCTGCCCTGGACGCGGCGGATGTCCGACAGGTCCGAGCCGATGCCCAAAATCACGCGGCCAGCCCCACGCGGGCTTCGTCCATCAGGGTCCGCATCCGCTGGATGGCCGGCACCAGGCCGACGAAGATCGCCTCGCCGATCAGGAAGTGGCCGATGTTCAGCTCGGCCACTTCGGGAATGGCCGCGACGGCCTTGACCGTCTCATAGTCGATGCCGTGCCCGGCATGGACCTCCAGGCCCAGCCGATGGGCCTCGCGGGCCGTGACCCGCAGCCGTTCCAGCAGGGCCGGCGCCTCGGGCGAGCGGTCCCGAACAGCGTCGCAATAGAAGCCGGTGGTCAGCTCCACCACCTGGGCGCCGACCGACTTGGCGGCGGCCACCTGCTCCGGCACGGCGTCGACGAAGCACGACACCCGGATGCCGGCGTCCACCAGACGACGGACCACGGGGGCGATGGTGTTATGCGCCCCGGCCACATCCAGCCCGCCCTCGGTCGTCACCTCTTCCCGGCGCTCCGGCACCAAGCAGGCGGCGTGCGGCAGGTGACGCAGGGCGATGGTCTCCATCTCGGAGGTCACCGCCATCTCGAAGTTCAACGGCTGGCCGCGCTTGCGGGTGATCACCGCCAGGGCCTCGATGTCGGCGTCGGAGATGTGCCGGCGATCCTCCCGCAGGTGGGCGGTGATGCCGTCGGCGCCCGCGCCGATGGCCAACTCCGCGGCCCGCATCGGGTCGGGATAGGCGGCGCCCCGGGCGTTCCGGATCGTCGCCACATGGTCGATGTTCACCCCCAGGCGAAGGCGGCTCATCCGTGCAGCCTCCGGCTGCCCGGGTCCTCGATCGGGATGGCGGCCAGTTCCGGCGGCAGCTGGTCGGCCGGATAGGCCGGCACGTCCAGGCGGGCCAGGGCCACAAAAGGCGCGCCCGGATCGGCGCGGCCGCCCGAGCGGTCGACGATGGCGGCGGCGCAGACCACATTGCCGCCGGCCGCCTTGATGGCCTCGACGCATTCCCGCGACGACAGGCCGGTGGAGACGATGTCCTCGACCATGGCGATCTTCGCGCCCGGCGGGATCGAGAAGGCGCGGCGCAGCTTGAAGACGCCCCCTTCCCGCTCGACATACATGGAGGGCACACCCAGATGGCGCGCGGTCTCATAGCCCGGGATGATGCCGCCCACGGCCGGCGAGATGCACAGGTCGACCTGTCCCACCGTCGCAACGATCTTCTCGGCCAGCGCCTTGCACAGGCGCGCCGTGCGCTCAGGGTACTGGAAGACCAGGTTCTTCTGCAGGAAGACCCCGGAATGCAGGCCGCTGGAGAGGATGAAATGCCCCTCTCGCAAGGCGCCCGACGCGCGGAATTCCTCAAGGACCTGTTCAGTGTTCATGGCGCGCGCCTCCTGCTTGACGCGGATTAGCGAATGGCGGTCGGGCTGTCATCCGGCTTGCGCAGGATCCAGGCCCGCATGAGTTGAACCGGGGCCTTTGCTCGCCTAGAGGAAGCTGAGCCTCACGGAGACCGACATGCTGCGCGCCCTCGCCTTCTGCCTCGCCCTCACCCTCGCCGCGCCGACCCTGGCCAGGCCGCCGAGATCGGTGCGCCCCAGGACGCCCTGGTCCAGAAGTTCTTTCAGCAGCTCCAGGCCGGCGAGATCGGGCCCGCCTATGACAAGCTGTTTGCGGGCACCCTGCTGGTCGAACGCAAGCAGGCGGATGTGGCCATGCTCAACGCCCAGACGGCCTCGGCGATGAGCCTCTATGGCAAGATCAATGGTTGGGAGCTGATGTCGGCGGACAACATGTCGGCGAGCTACGGTCAGGCGATCTATCTGCTGCGGACCGACAACGCCCCGCTGTTCTTCAAGTTCGACTTCTACAAGGCCAAGGACCGGTGGGTGGTGGTCCGGATCTTTTTCAACGACACCTACTCAGCCCTTCCGAAATGATCGATCGGGCGGACGTTCCCCGCGATTTCGAGATCCGGACCGAGCGGCTGCGGCTGCGCGCCTTCACGCCCGCCGACGCCGCGCGGATGGTCGAGATCCAGTCGAACTGGAACGTGACCCGCATGCTGAGGCTCGCGCCCTGGCCCCCGACCGAGGCGGCCATGGCCAGCTGGGTCGATCTGCACGGCCAGGAATGGCGGGCCGGCAAGGCCTATCGATTCGCCGTCGAACATGACGGCCGGGTGATTGGCTGCGCCGACATCGACGCCATAGAGAACGGCTCGGCCGACATCGGCTACTGGTTCGACGAAGCCTATTGGGGCGGCGGCTACGCCTCGGAGGCGGCCCGCGCCGTCGTCCGCTTCGCCTTCGAGACCCTGGGCCTGGAGCGCCTGACCGCCGGCCACGTCAAAGACAATCCGGGCTCCGGCAGGGTGCTGACCAAGCTCGGCTTCGTCCATGTGGCGTACGGCGTACGCGACAGCCTGCCCCGCGGCGAGGGCGTGCCCTATCGCTTCTACGAACTGGCGGCGACGGCCTTCCGCCCCATCTAGGGACGAAGCCAGGGAGGATCCGATGACGCCGTTCCAGATGACCGGGCTCGACCATGTCGTGCTCAGGGTTGCCGATCTTGAGCAATCGCTCGCTTTCTACCAGGGCGTCCTCGGCTGCGCGGTCGAGAAGGTCCAGGCCCGGATCGGCCTCACCCAGTTGCGCGCCGGCCGGTCCTTGATCGACCTGATAACCCTAGACGGGGTGCTGGGATCGAAGGGCGGCGCAGGTCCCGGCCCCGAGGGCCGCAACATGGACCACTTCGCGCTCGGCGTGACGCCCTTCGACGAGGCGGCCATCCGCGCCCATCTCGCCACCCATGGCGTCGAGGTCCTCGAATCCGGCCCGCGCTACGGCGCCGAGGGCGAAGGCCCGTCGGTCTATGTCCAGGACCCGGACGGCAATGTCGTCGAGCTGAAGGGCCCGCCGGCCTAGGCGGCGACCACGGCCTTGGGCCGCCAGATCATGGGCCCGAGGATGTTGATCGCCAGCCCGCCGATCACCAGCATGGCGGCGACAATCTTCCAGACCGGCAGGGGCTCGGCCAGCAGGAGCGCCGAGGCGCCCATGCCGAACACCGGCACCAGCAGGGCCCAGGGCGTGACCGTCGCGGCCGGATAGCGGGCGAGCAGGAAGCCCCAGGCCACATAGCCGAACAGGGTGTTGCCCGCCGACTGCCAGAGCACCGCCGCCCAGGTGAGCGCGTCGGCATGGGTCAGGCCCTGCCGGATCGCCGGCCAGCCCTCCATGATGAAGGACAGCGCCACCAGCGGCGGGATCGAGAACAGGCTGGCCCAGACCACATAGGAGAGCGAGCTGACCCCCGGCGAGGCGCGCTGCACCAGATTGCCCAGCGACCAGCTGAGCGCCGCGAACAGCACCAGGCCCAGGCCGATCGGCGTCGTGGTCGCGTCGGTGTGGGTCAAGATCACGCCAAGCCCGACCGTGGCCAGGCCCAGCGCGGCGACCTGGAACAGCCGCACCCGCTCGCCGTTCAGCCACATGGACAGGCCGATGGTGAAGAACACCTGGGTCTGCACCACGAGCGAGGCCAGGCCCGGCGAAATGAAGCCGTGCATGGCGATATAGAGCACCCCGAACTGCCCTAGCCCGATCAGCACCCCATAGGCCGCCAGGTTGCGCCAGGGCACGGGCGGCTTCTTCAGGAAGAAGGCGGCCGGCAGGAAGGCGAAGGTGAAGCGCAGGGCCGCGAAGGCGAGCGGCGGCAGGTGGGCCAGCGCCACCTTGATGACCACGAAATTGGTCCCCCAGACGGCGACGACCGCCAGGGCGAGCAGCGCATGGCGCCAGGTCAGGCTGTGGGCGGTCATCCGGCGTCCCTCCGTAGGCGTCCGCTTTAGCACCGCTTTCAGGGTCCGAGGCAAGTCAGCTGGCCTCACAGGCGCCGGCAGCGATTCTGGGTTGCGCGCCGTCGCGATCAGGCGAACTTGAAGCGACATCAGACGGAGCGGGTCACATGGCCGGACAAACCCTGCGCATTCAGCGTGTCGCCGGCGCCCTCGGCGCGGAGCTCTCAGGCGTGGACCTGAGCCGCCCCCAGGACGCCGCCACCATCGCGGCGATCCGCCAGGCCTTCGTCGAGCACCAGGTGATCTTCTTCCGCGACCAGGCGCTCACGCCCGAGCAGCAGATCGCCTTCGGCCGCCAGTTCGGTCCCCTGAATATCCACCCCTATGTCAAGGGGATGGCCGGATATCCTGAGGTGATGGAGATCATCAAGGAGCCGGCCGACAAGGTGAACTTCGGCGGCGGCTGGCACTCCGACATGAGCTTCCTGGAGAAGCCCGCCATCGCCTCCATCCTCTATGCCGTCGAGCTGCCGGACTGGGGCGGCGACACCCTGTTCGCCAGCCAGGCCGCGGCCTATGAGGCCCTGTCGCCCGGCCTGAAGCAGACCCTGGAGGGATTGAACGCCGTCCACACCGCCAGCCGCGAATATTCCCCGGCCGGCCATTCCGCCCAGAAGCGCTCATCCATGAGCGTCACCGAGGCCGAAGGCGCGGTGGGCGAGTTCATCCACCCCGCGGTGCTCACCCACCCGGAGACCGGCCGCAAGGCGCTCTATGTGAACCCGGCCTTCACGATGCGGTTCGAGGGCTGGAGCAAGCGGGAGTCCAAGCCCCTGCTGAACTTCCTGTTCGAGCATTCCCGCTACGAGGCCTTCACCTGCCGCTTCGCCTGGCGCCCGGGGTCGGTCGCCATGTGGGACAACCGCTCGGTCTGGCACTTCGCCCTCAACGACTATCCGGGCCAGCGCCGCCACATGCGCCGCGTGACCATCGATCCGGCGCCTGTCCCCGCAGCCAGCCCGGCCCTCGCCCACGCCTAGCCTGATCGCGCGCCATCCCGCCGCCCCGCGCGGCCCAAGGTCGATCAGGCCTCGCCTCCGGCCGCGAGCTGTCCTCTATTGAGCCGGGACAACAGCGGACGGGGATGCGGCATGGGCGATCGGCGTGAGAGCGGCATGGATCGCCGCAAGCTCCTGTCCCTGGGCAGCCTCGCGGTCACCGCCGCCTCGTTGCCCGTCGCCGCGGCCCACGCCGCGCCCGCCGCCAAGGCCGCTGCCCCTGAAGCCGGGCGCCGCTATGTCACGGTGGTCGAGGGCACCAATATCGCCGTCGCCGCCTCGCCGGACGGCCGCACCCTGGCCTTCGATCTCTACGGGGTGATCTGGACCGTTCCCGTGGACGGAGGCCCCGCCACGCGCCTGACCGACGACCTCACCGACGGCGCCCAGCCTGACTGGACGCCGGACAGCAAAGCCCTGGTCTTTCAATCCTATCGGGACGGAACCTTCCAGATCTGGAAGGTCGGGGCCGATGGGGCGGGCCTGACCCAGCTGACCCAGGGGCCGTTCGACGCCCGCGAGCCCCGGGTGTCGCCGGACGGCCGCCGCGTCGCCTTCTCCTCCGACCGCACCGGCAAGTACGCCATCCATGTCCTCGACCTGGCGAGCGGCGAGATCCGCCTGTGGGCCGACGCGCAGGGCCAGGCCTGCGAGCCCGCCTGGTCGCCGGACGGGGCCCGCATCGCCTTCGCCGTGGACCGCGCTCGGATCGAGGTGGTCGACGCCGCAGGCGGCCGCACGGTGCTCGCCGCCCCCGCGCCGGTCGAACTGCACAGCCCGGCCTTCACCCCGGACGGCAAGGACATCGTCTATGCGGCCCTGGCCAACGGGACCGCGGAGCTGCGCAACGCCGCCGGCCCCCTGTTCAAGGGCGAGGATGTCTTTCCCTTCCGCCCCACCTGGCTGCCCTCCGGCGAGCTGGTCTATGCGGCCGACGGCCAGATCCGCCGCCGCGGCCTGGCCGGCGCCCGTGACATCGCTTTCTCGGTGGTGGTCCCGGTCAATCCGCCCGACTACGCCAAGAAGGGCCGCGACTTCGACAGCGCCAGGCCGTGCCCCGTCGTCGGGATCGGCAGCCCGACCCTCTCGCCGGACGGCAAGCAGGTGGCCTTCCGCGCGCTCAACGACCTGTGGATCCTGCCCATCGGCGGCAAGCCCAAGGCCCTGATCAAGGACGGCTACTGGAAATGCGATCCGGCCTGGTCGCCGGACGGCGCGCACCTCGCCTATTCCACCGACCGCGGCGGCTCTCTGGACATCTGGGTGCGAGACCTCGCCGCCGGGACCGACCGCCAGGTGACCCGCCATGCCGGCGCGGCGCTTTCGGCCGCCTGGTCGCGGGACGGCAAGACCCTGGCCTTCCTGGACCAGACCGGCGCCCTGCACACCGTCGATGTCGCCACCGGCGCGATCCGCCAGGTGTTCGGCGCCATCTGGGAGCCGGGCAAGCCGAGCTTCAGCCCCGACGGCAAGACCCTGGCGCTCGCCGCCTTCAAGCCCTACTCCGCCCGCTATCGCGAGGGCCTCAGTGAGATCCTCACCGTCGATGTCGCCACGGGCGCGGCGACCTATCAGCCCCACGCCCCGCACAAGTCGCTCGGCACCCGCGGCGACGACGGCCCGGTCTGGTCGCCGGACGGGACACGCCTCGCCTATGTGTTCGCCAGCCGCCTGTGGGTGGTCGATGTCGACGCCAAGGGCCGCTTCCAGGGCGCCCCGCGCGCCCTCAATGACGAGGTGACAGACGCTCCGAGCTGGAGTGGCGATTCCAGCCAGATTCTGTACCTTTCCGCTGGAAAGCTCAGGCTGATCCCGGCGACCGGCGGCGCGGCCAAGACCGTGCCCCACGGGCTGACCTGGGCCAACGCCAAGCCTGCGGGCCGAACCGTGGTCCGCGCGGCCCGCCTGTGGGACGGGACCGGCCCGGACCTCAGGACCGGCGTCGACCTGGTGATCGAGGGTAACCGCATCGCCGACCTCGTCCCCGCTGGCCAGGGCCCGACCGACGCCAGGCTGATCGACGCCCAGAACGCCACGGTCATCCCCGGCCTGGTCGAGATGCACGCCCACCGCCAGATGCAGGGCTACGGCTATGGCGACCGGGACGGCCGACTCTGGCTGTCGCTCGGCGTGACCACCGCCCGCTCGCCAGGCTCGCCCGCCTATCACATGGTCGAGGACCGCGAGGCGATCGACGCCGGCGCTCGCCTGGGCCCGCGCTATTTCTCGACCGGCGAGGCCATCGACGGGTCGCGGATCTATTACAACTTCATGCGGCCGGTGACCGAGCCCGGCCAGATGAAGCTGGAGCTCGACCGGGTCGAGGCCCTCTCCTACGACCTGATCAAGGCCTATGTCCGCCTGCCGCTCCAGGCCCAGCGCGACCTCGCCGCCTGGGCCCATGCCCGCGGCCTGCACGTCACCTCGCACTACCACTATCCGGCTCTGGCCTTCGGCCTGGACGGCATGGAGCACATGGGGGCGACCAGCCGCTTCGGCTATTCGCGCACCACCAGCGCTCTGGGCGCCAGCTATCAGGACGTCACCGCCCTCTTCGTCCAGAGCGGCGCCCGTCGTACGCCCACCCTGTTCTCATCCTCGGCCCTCTATGGCCAGGACCGTTCCCTGGTCGACGATCCCCGGATCAAGGCCCTCTATCCGCCGTGGGAATATGCCCGCCTGGCCCAGCGCGCGGAGATGGCGGCCAAGGGCGACAACCGCGCGGCCCTGGCCTCCCTGGCCCGCAATGTTGACCATCTGCGCGAGAGCCTGCGCAACGGCGGCAAGGTGGTCACCGGCACCGACTCCCCCATCGATTTCAACGGGGTCAGCCTGCACATGAACCTGCGCGGCATGGTCCGCTATGGGCTCACCCCCTATGAGGCCCTGACCACCGCCACGCGATATTCCGGCGAATATCTCGAACAGCCGATCGGGACCCTGACCAAGGGCGCCCTGGCCGACATCCTGGTGACCGAAGGCAATCCCCTGGTCCGCATCGAGGACGCCGCCGCCGTGCGCGTGGTCATCAAGAACGGCGTCGCCCACACCCCGGCCGAGCTGATGGCGCCCTTCGTCGGCCGCGCGCACGCCGAGATCGAACCGGTCCGTCCAATGGCCAGCGCCGGGGCCGCCTTCTGGTGGCACGAGGCCGACTATGTGGAGAGCGGCCGCGCCGCCTGCTGCGTCGATCCCTTCTGCCGCGCGCCCGTCGAGCCAGGCCGCTTCGTCGTCGAAGAGGTCTGACGCTTCACATTCATCCATATTTCCGCTAGCGTGGAAATATGGAAACGAAATCCGCCGTCGCGAGTCTGTCCGCCCTCGCCCTTGAGGGTCGCCTCTCCGTCTTCCGCCTGCTGGTCCAGGCGGGGCCCGAGGGCCTGCCGGCCGGGGAGATCGCCCGCCGGCTGGAGATCCTGCCCAATACGCTCTCGGCCAATCTCACCGTGCTCAGCCACGCCGGTCTGGTGAGCTCCAAGCGCGACGGCCGCTCGATCATCTACAGCGCCGACTATGACGCCATGCGCCAGCTGCTGGCCTTCCTGATGGAGGACTGCTGCGGTGGCGCGACCGAGATCTGCGCGCCGCTGGCCGCCATCGCCAGCCGCGCCTGTTCAGGCGAAGGCCGTTCCTGCTGACCCGGAGCCCGCCCATGTCCGCCAAGATCTACAACGTCCTCTTCCTCTGCACCGGCAATTCCGCCCGCTCGATCCTGGCCGAGGCCCTGATGAGCCGGCTGGGCGAGGGCCGGTTCCGGGCCTTTTCCGCCGGCTCCATGCCCACGGGACGGGTCAATCCCCACGCCATAGCCCTGCTGGACAAGCTCGGCTTCGACACCGCGGGCTTCCGCTCCAAGTCCTGGGAGGAGTTCTCCTCCAGCCAGAACCCGGACGCCCCGGCCCTCGATTTTGTCTTCACCGTCTGTGACAACGCCGCGGGCGAGGTCTGCCCGATCTGGCCCGGCCAGCCGATGACCGCCCACTGGGGCGTGCCCGATCCCGCCGCCGTCGAGGGCTCGCCGGCCGAGATCGCGCTCGCCTTCGCCGACGCCTATCGCCAGCTCGGCGCCCGCATCGGCGCCTTCGCCAGCCTGCCCATGGCGACCCTCGACCGCATGACCCTGCAGGCCCGCCTCGACGAGATCGGCAAGAAGGTCGTCGCCAAGACCCCGAGCGCCTGAGCCATGTCGATCTTCGAACGCTATCTCACCGTCTGGGTCGGCCTCTGCATCGTCATCGGCGTCGCGCTCGGTGAGCTGTTCCCCGGCCTGTTCCAGGCCATCGGCGCCCTGGAGATCGCCAAGGTGAACCTGCCGGTCGCCGGCCTGATCTGGCTGATGATCGTTCCCATGCTGATGAAGATCGACTTCCGCGCGCTCCGCCAGGTCGGCCGCCACTGGCGCGGCATCGGCGTGACCCTGCTGGTCAATTGGGCGATCAAGCCCTTCTCCATGGCCGCCCTGGGCGCCCTGTTCATCGGTTGGCTGTTCCGCCCTCTGCTGCCGGCGGGCGAGATCAACAGCTACATCGCCGGCCTGATCCTGCTGGCCGCCGCGCCCTGCACCGCCATGGTCTTCGTCTGGAGCAACCTGACCCGCGGCGAGCCCCTGTTCACCCTCAGCCAGGTCGCCCTCAATGACGCGATCATGGTGGTGGCCTTCGCCCCCATCGTCGCCCTGCTGCTCGGCCTGTCGGCGATCACCGTGCCGTGGGAGACCCTGCTGCTCTCGGTGGGGCTCTATATCGTGGTCCCCGTCTTCCTGGCCCAGAGCCTGAGGGTCGCGCTGCTGACCCGCGGCGGCGAGGCGGCGGTGACCGCCCTGCTCGCCCGCATCCAGCCCGTCTCCCTGGTCGCCCTGCTCGCCACCCTGGTCTTGCTGTTCGCCTTCCAGGGCCGCCAGATCGTGGCCCATCCGCTGATCATCGGCCTCCTGGCCGTGCCGATCCTGATCCAGGTCTATCTCAACGCCGGCCTCGCCTATCTGCTCAACCGCATGAGCGGCGAAGCCCACTGCGTGGCCGGTCCCTCGGCCCTGATCGGCGCCAGCAACTTCTTTGAGCTCGCTGTGGCCGCCGCCATCAGCCTGTTCGGCTTCACCTCCGGCGCGGCGCTGGCGACCGTGGTCGGGGTGCTGATCGAGGTGCCGGTGATGCTGACCGTGGTGGCGATCGTGAACCGCTCCAAGGGCTGGTACGAACGCGGCGCCGCCGTCCGCCGCCTGGCTCTCGCGGAACAGGTCGCCCCGTGAGCGACGTCCTCGAGGCCCCCCTCTCGCCCGATCAGCTGGTCGCCCAGCTCAATCGCGACTGCTTCTGCATCGGCGTCGACGACGAGGCCCTGTGGCGCGAGATCGCCGCCGATCCGGAGGACCGCGCCAGCCTGCGCCAGGGGCGCGAGCACCTGTTCGCCGCCGGCCCCGTCTTCCTGACCCGCGCCGACCTCGACGCCATGACCGCCACCCTGCAGGCCATCGAGGCCGCCGCCGCCCTGCCCGGCTATCGCGCGGCGGCCCTGGAGCGCGCCCCGACTGTCGCCCAGGTCGATCACGGCCCCCGCGGCGCCTTCATGGGCTACGACTTCCACCTGGGACCCGAGGGCCCCCGGCTGATCGAGGTCAATACCAACGCCGGCGGGGCCTTCCTCAACGCCCTGCTGGGCCGCGCCCAGCTCGCCTGCTGCCCGCAGGTCCAGGACCTGATCGACAACGCCCAGCTGGACGGCTTCGAGGTCGCGGTCTGGGAGATGATCCTGGCCGAATGGCGTGCCCAGGGCCGCGACGGCGCGCCGGGCCTAATCGCCATTGTCGACGACGCCCCCTCCGATCAGTACCTCTATCCGGAGTTCCGCCTGGCCCAGCGGCTGTTCGAGGCGCGCGGCGCCCGCGCCGTGATCGCCGATCCCGCCGAGCTGGTCTGGGCCGACGGCCGCCTGACCCACCGCGGGGCGACGGTCGATCTGGTCTATAACCGCCTCGTCGATTTCGCCTTCGAGGCGCCGGCCCTCGCCCCGCTGCGCCAGGCCTATGAGCAAGGCGCCGTCGTGGTGACGCCCAATCCTCGCAACCACGCCCTGCTGGCCGACAAGCGCAACCTCATCGCCCTCTCCGACCCGGACCAGCTGCGCGCCTGGGGCCTGGGCTCCGACCATCTGGCGGCGCTCGCCTACGTCCCACGCACGGTCGCGGTGACCGCCACCAATGCCGAGGCCCTCTGGGCGGACCGCAAGCGCCTCTTCTTCAAGCCCGCCGGCGGCTATGGCGGCAAGGCGGTCTATCGCGGCGACAAGCTCACCCGCGGGGTCTGGGACGCAATCCTGGCCGGCGGCTACATCGCCCAGGCCCTGGCGGTCCCCACCGAGCGGCAGGTCTGCCTCGGCGCCGAGACCGCGCCGCGCAAGATGGACGTCCGCCTCTACGCCTATGCCGGCCGGCCCCTGCTGGCCGCGGCGCGACTCTATCAGGGCCAGACCACCAACTTCCGCACCCCCGGCGGCGGGTTCGCGCCGGTCATCGTCCTCTAGACGAAGGCGCCCCGATCCGGTCTAGGATCACCGCCGCGCGGGGAGGCGCCCAATCGATGCTGAAGCTGTTCCAGGTCTATGATTCACCGTTCCCGACCCGGGTGCGCCTGCTGCTTCGCGCCAAGAACATCCCCCACCAGATCATCGAGCCGCCGGGCTTCAAGTGGGACGGCACGCCCAAGGGCGACTATCTCCAGATCAATCCGATCGGCCGGGTGCCGGCCCTGGTCCTGGAGGACGGCCGCGCCCTGCCCGAGAGCGAGGTGATCTGCGAGTACCTCGAGGACGCCTATCCGGAACCGTCCCTGCGCCCCGCCGACCCGTTCGAGCGGGCGACCATGCGGCTGATCTCGCGCATCTGCGACATCTATCTGGTCATGGCCATGGTCCCGCTGTTCAACGCCTCGGGCCGCCCGCGCAAGAGCTGGGACCCCGATCGCCTCACCGCCGCCATGGGCGAGATCGCCAAGGCTCTGGCCTATCTCGAGGACTATATCGGGACCGAGGGCTATGCGGTGGGCAAGGCCCTGAGCCAAGCCGACGGCGCCCTGGTTCCCCAACTGGTGCTGGCCAGCGAATGGGCGCCCATGGTCTTCGGGCTGGAGGATCCCCTGCCCGCCTTCCCCAAGCTGTCGGCCTATTGGGCCGCGATCCAAACCGACGCCCTGGCCGGCCAGCTGATCGAGGAGACCCGCGAAGGCATCCGCGCCTCCCGCGAACGGGCCAAGGCGCGCAACGGCTAGCCCTTCGCCCGCTCCACCGTCTCGATGGACGGATTGGCGCGCAGGGCGGCGGCGATATTGGTCAAGTGGCGGGCGTCCTTCACCTCGACATCGAAATCGACGTCGAAGAAGTCGGCCTGGCGGCGGTGCATGCGCAGATTGACGATATTGCCGCCGGCCTCGCCGATCACCGTGCAGGCTTGGCCAAGCACGCCCGGCGCATTGCGGATGGTGGCCGTCAGCCGCGACAGGGTGACCGTGTTGCGCTCGGCCTCGGGCGTCCATTGCAGGTCTCGCCAAAGCTCCTCGCGGTCCTCGTATTCGGCCAGCTTGGCGCAGTCGATGGCGTGCACCGTCAGGCCGCCGCTATCCGGCTCCACGATGCCGACGATGCGGTCGCCCGGCACCGGGGTGCAGCAGGTCCCGAAATGCAGCGAGATGCCGGGGGTCAGCCCGCCGCCGCGCACATAGAGCCTCGCCGACTTGCCGCCCTCGATCCGGCGCGTGGCCGTCGCCGCGGCGCGGTCGCTTTCCTTCAGGCCGGGGAAGATCACGTCGAGGATCTGGCCGGGCGAGATCTTGCCGCGGCCGACCAGGTTGTAGAGGTCCTCCTCGGTCGGCGCGGCCAGCCGCTCCAGGGCCGGCTTCAGCGAGACCTCGGCGCGGGACTTGCCGGCGCGCTCGAAAGTCTGCTCGACCGTGGCTCGGCCCAGCCGGGTGAATTCTTCCTTTTCCGCGATGCGGATATGCCGACGGATCGCCGAGCGCGCGCGCCCCGTCACGGTCAGCGAGCGCCAGTCCTGCGGCACCACCGGCTTCGGGCCGCGAATCACTTCCACCACGTCGCCGTTCTGGAGCAGGGTCCGCAGCGGCTTCAGCTCGCCATTGATCTTCACCCCGATGCAGGTGTCGCCGACGTCGGTGTGGACCCCATAGGCGAAGTCGAGCGGCATGGCGCCCCGGGGCAGGCTGACCAGCTTGCCCTTCGGCGTGAACACGAAGACCTGGTCGAGATACATCTCGAGCTTGGCGTGCTCGACCAGCTCCTCGACGTCGCCGCCATGCTCCAGCACCTGGACCAGGTGGCGCAAATTGACCAGCGGGTCGCGACCGCCCTCGGCGGCCTGGGCCTCGGCGTCGAAGCCGTAGGACTTGTCCTTGTAGCGCCAGTGGGCGGCCACGCCCTCCTCGGCCACCCGGTCCATCGCCTCGGTGCGGATCTGCATCTCGATGCGCATGCCGCGCGGACCGACCACAGTCGTGTGCAGCGAGCGATAATTGTTCCGCTTGGGCGTGGAGATGTAGTCCTTGAACCGCTCGGGCACGCTCGGCCAGGCGCGGTGAATGACGCCCAGGGCCCGGTAGCAGTCGTCCTCGCTGTCGACGATCACCCGGAAGGCGTAGATGTCCGACAGCTGCGAGAAGCCGATCGATTTGCGCTGCAGCTTGCGCCAGATCGAATAGGGGTTCTTTTCCCGCCCGAACACCCGGGCCGGCAGGCCGGCCGCCTCCAGCTTGGCGGCGATTTCCCCCGAGACCACCGCGACCGCCCCGCCCTGCTCGTTGCGCAGGGCCTCCAGCCGCCGGCCGATGGCGTCGCGCGCCACCGGATTGAGGTGCTCGAAGGCCAGCTCCTCAAGCTCGGAACAGATCCGGTGACAGCCGATGGACCGCGCGAGCGGCGCATAGATGTCCAGGGTCTCGCGGGCGATCCGCTCCCGCTTGGCCGGGTTCTTGATGTATTGCAGCGTCCGCATGTTGTGCAGACGGTCGGCCAGCTTGACCATCAGGACGCGCACGTCCTTGGAAATGGCCAGGATGAACTTGCGCAGGTTCTCGGCCTGCTTGGTGTATTCGCTGTTGAGCTCGAGCTTGGTGAGCTTGGTGACCCCCTCGACCATCTCGGCGATCTCGGCGCCGAACAGCTCGGTGATGTCGGCCGGCGTGACCGGGGTGTCCTCGATCACGTCATGCAGCAGGGCCGTGACGATCGTGGAGGTGTCCAGCCGGTAGTCGGTCAGGATGCCGGCCACCTCGATCGGGTGGGCGAAATAGGGGTCGCCGGACGCGCGCTTCTGCGAGCCGTGCATGCGCATGGCGTAGACATAGGCGCGGTTGAGGATCGCCTCGTCGGCGGTGGGGTCGTAGGAGCTGACCTTGTCGATCAGCTCGTACTGCCGAAGCATCCGGGGACGCTTGGCCGCGCTCGGCAGGGGCGGAGGCGCCTCAGGCGCCGTCGCCTCGACCGGCGTGTTTTGGGGTTCGGCGGGCGGGTCTGTCGCCGTCGTCAGAATAAGAGGGTCTGCGCCTTCAGGGCTCAGTACCGCTCCTCCTGACCGCCGTCGCGGTCGCTCTGCAGGGCGCGAACCAGTTCTAGTTCGCTCATCTGCATGTGGGTCGGATCCGACAGCAGGGCCAGGGTTTCGGCCTCTTCCTCGGCTTCCGAACGCTCATCGACCCGTTGCAGGGTGCCGATCAGGCTCTCGCGCAGTTCTTCGGCGTCGACGACGTCATCGGCGATCTCGCGCAGCGAGACGACCGGGTTCTTGTCATTGTCGCGGTCGACCATGATCTGGGACCCCGCCGAAATCGCGCGCGCGCGATGGGCCGCCAGCAGCACGAGGCTGAAGCGGTTGGGGACCTTTTCAATGCAGTCTTCAACGGTGACGCGAGCCATGAAATCCTCGGGAGGGCGCAGGAACCGCATAAAATAGAGGGTCGCGGCCAATTGTGCAACGCCGCATGACTCGCCTGGGAGAGGTCCGGCGTTGACCGGTCGCGCATCCCGCCTGATTTTTCCCCAAAACAAGCTCTGGGGAGGGCGCATGGACCGTCTGCTGCTCAAGTTCGGGATCGCCGCGCCGATCCTCTATTTCGCCACCGTCATCGTCTGCTCGCTGCTCAATCCGGGCTACAGCCAGGTGTCGCAGTATGTCAGCGAGCTCGGCGCCGCCACGGCCAAGCGCCCGGATGTCTTCGCCGTCGGCATCATGGCGACCGGCGCCTTCGCGATCATCGCGGGCCTGGGCTTCGGCTTCGGCCTGCGGCGAAAGGCCCGGGGCCTGATCCTGCCCCTGCTCACCGCCGCGACCGTGATCGCCTGGGGCGTCTCCATGGTGATGGGCGGGCTCTATCCCATGCCCGATCCCCGTCACGGGGCCTATGGCCTTGGCCTGGCGATCCAGGCCGCGCCGCTTCTGATGTTCCTGGCGATCGGCGGCCGGCCGGACATGACGGGCCTCAAGACCTTCCTGCTGATGATCTTCCTGGCTTCCGGCGCCCTGCTCGCTGCGATGATGGGGGTGGGCCACGTGGTTCATGCCGCCCAGGTCGGGTTGTGGCAGCGGGCCTATGCCCTGGCCAGCATCCCGTGGATCGGCGTCGCCGCCGCCTGCCTCGACCAGGGCCTGGCGCGCAAGGACCGCAAGGACCGCGCCGCCAAGGCTTAGCCGACGATGGAGGGCAGGATCTCGGCCATGTCCATATAGAGGATCGTCGGCTTGTGCTCGGCCAGGATCTCGGGCCGCTGATAGCCCCAGGTCACGGCGCCCGAGGCGATGCCGGCCTTGGTCGCCGCCTCGATGTCGCGGGTCTCGTCGCCGATGGAGATCACCTGGTCCGGGGTGATCCGGGCCCGGCGCATCACCGCCAGGAACTTCGGGGTCTTGCCGAACATCGAGGCGCCGCAGTTGTAGTACTGGACCATGGGGGCGAGTTTCGGCCCCAGGATGCGGCGGACATTGGCTTCGGAATTGGAACTGACCAGGGCCACCTTCACCCCGGCCTTGGACAGGCCCGACAGCAGGTCGGGCACGCCCTCGAACAGCGGGATCTTGGAGGCGTGCTGCGCCACCAGCTTGCGGGTGTGGATGGCGATCAGCGGCATCTTCCACTTGGCGACGCCCATATAGTCGACCACCTCGCGGCTGGACCGGCCGCGCAGCATCGCCACCTCCTCGTCGGAGATGCGGCGGAAGCGGAAGCGCTCCGCCACGCCATTGGTCATGCTGATGAACCAATCGGCGCTGTCGGCCAGCGTGCCGTCAAAGTCGAAAATAACGAGCCGATAGCCCAAGGAAGCGCCTCATATCGAACGGTCGGCCCGGCTACTCGGCCACAGGCGGGCCGTCAATCGGGCGGCCCCCAAGCTGCCCGAACATTTGCGCCGGATCGAGTCCTTCGATCAGGAAACCGGCCGCGCGTCCAGGGCGCGCTCGGCCGGGCGATCAGGAAACAGGTCGCGCGTCCAGGCCGACGCTCGCCTGGTCGGCCAGTTGCCGTGACGTGAGCCCCAGCCTGGGATGGCGCCACGCCGGCGCGATCTCCGCCAGCGGCCCCATGACGAACAGGCGCTCGTGCGCCCGGGGGTGCGGAATCACAAGCTCCGGTTGTTCCATGAGGGTCCGGCCGTGGGCGATCAGGTCCAGATCCAGGGTCCGGGCGGCGTTTTTCTGCGCACGTCTTCGTCCGAACTCGGCCTCGATTGAAAAAAGAGTCTGCAGGGTGTGAAGCGGCGAAAAGCGAGCCTCGACAAGTACAACGCCATTGCGATACTCGTTTCCGTCCGGCTCCGGCCAGGCTGCGGACCGCCACCAGGACGACCGGGTCACGACAGGCAATCCCGCCTGGGCGAAACGAGCGAGCGCAGCTTCGAGAAGAGCTTCGGACGAACCGAAATCGCCGGGCAAATTTCCGCCCAGGGCGATGACGACCAGATCGTCTGTCCCAGGCCGCCTTCCGCCCCCTTTATGGATTTCCGTTTCCAATGACATTTTATCCCACCGACAGGCTGGCGCTCTTCATTGACGGCGCGAACCTGTATTCCGCCGCCAAGGGCCTCGGCTTCGACATCGACTACCGCAAGCTGCTGGAGGAGTTCCGCAAGCGCGGCGTCCTCGTCCGGGCCTATTACTACACCGCCTTGGTCGAGGATCAGGAATATTCCCCGATCCGCCCCCTGGTCGACTGGCTCGACTACAACGGCTTCCGCCTGGTGACCAAGCCCGCCCGGGAATACACCGACGCCCAGGGCCGCAAGCGCTGGCGCGGCGACATGGATGTCGAGATCGCTGTCGACATGCTGGAAATGGCCGCCCACGCCGACCACCTCCTGCTGTTCTCCGGCGACGGCGACTTCCGCGTCCTGGTCGAGGCCGTGCAGCGCAAGGGCGCGCGGGTGACCGTGGTCTCCACCGTGAAGTCCCAGCCGCCCATGGCGTCCGACGACCTGCGCCGCCAGGCCGACAACTTCATCGACCTGGCCGACCTGGCCGACATGATCGGCCGGCCCTCGCGCCTGCCGCGCTTCATCCAGGAAAGCCGCACCGGCGCCGACCGCGAGGCGGATCTCGACGCGTGAGCGCCACGATCGCCGTGACGGCCGAACCGCCCCGCGACTGCCCGCTCTGCCCGCGCCTGGTCGCCTATCGCGCGGAGAATCAGGCCGCCCATCCCGACTGGTTCAACGGCCCGGCCCCCTCCTTCGGGGATCCTGACGCGCGCCTGCTGGTCGCGGGCCTCGCGCCCGGCCGCACCGGCGCCAACCGCACCGGCCGCCCCTTCACCGGCGATCACGCCGGCTGGATGCTCTACGACACCCTGATCAAGACCGGCTTCGCGCAAGGAAAATACGAGGCCCGGCCCGACGACGGCCTGGTCCTCACCGACTGCATGATCTCCAACGCCGTGCGCTGCGCCCCGCCCGGCAACAAGCCCGAGACCTCGGAAGAGGCCAATTGCCGGCCCTTCCTGACCGCCCGCCTGGACGCCCTGCCCCGCCTGAAGGTCATCGTCACCCTGGGCGACGTCGCCCGGCGCAATGTGCTGCGCGCCATCGGCCTGAAGGGCTCGGCCGGCGCGCCCGGTCACGGCTCGGAGTTCGACGCCGGCCCCTATCGGATCATCAACAGCTACCACTGCTCGCGGCTGAACACGAACACCGGCCGCCTGACCGCCGAGATGTTCGAGGCGATCTTCCGCCGCGCCCGCGCGGTGATCGAGGCTTAAGGCCGGCCATAGGGTTTGCGCGCCCGCAGGGTCATCCTGTGCTCGGTCGCCACATTGTTGTGCGACTGCATCAGCTCCCGCACGGCCAGGGGCGTCAGCTCGCCGGCCTGCATCCGACTGAAATAGGGCTCGTCAACCAGGGTCAGCGAACTCTCCATCCGGAAGTCGACCTGGAGATAGTGCGCGAACGGCGTGTTGGCGTGGCCACGCGACTTCCACTGATCATTATTGGCCTTGTCGAACAGCGACATGACCTGGGGTGTGACGATGCGGACATGGGTCGGGTCGCTGATGAAATTGTCATGCCGCGGGTGCGGCGCGTTGATCTGCACCACCGCGCCGTCCGCGCAGATCCGGTAGAGGTCCTGGATGATCGCGAGGAACACCTTGGCCTCGGCGCCCATGTGCTCCAGCGAATGGTTAAACAGCACCTCGTCGGCGCACCCGTCGGCCCAGGGCCAGGGCGTCTGCTCCAGATCGACGATCTGATCGGCGGTGGAGTTCGGCGAGGTGTCGACATTGACGTAACCGTCGAGACGGTTATGCCCGCAGCCCATATTGAACTTCATGTCGCGTTTCCTTGGGGCCGGTCGCTCGAACCTAGGCCCTGCGGCTCCAATAGTAATAGCGCCAGGCCGGGGTGAAGCCGGCGCGGCGGTAGAGCGCGCGGGCCGGCGCGTTCTTCTCCTCCACCTGCAGGAAGGCCAGCTCCACGCCGCGCTCGGTCGCCGTGGCGGACAGTCCGGCCAGCACCCGGCCCGCAAGTCCCTGGCCGCGATGGGCCGCGTCGGTGCGCATGCCGTGGAAACTGACCCAGCCGTGGCTGTACGACCCCGCCCCCACCGCCAGGGCGCGTGTCCCCTCCCGCACGGCGCCATAGGCCGCGCCGGGCGAGCGGCTCAGCGCCTTGACGCGATAGGCGCCGTCGACCGGATCGAAGCCCTCGCCCAGGAACACGGCGGCCCAGGCCTCGTCGGGCGCATCAGACACCTGGGCCGGCTCGGCCGAGGTCACGGCCCGCACGTCGGGAACTTGGGCGGTCTTGACCAGGGTCGGCTGCTCGAAGCCATAGCCCCGCGCCGCCAGGGCCTCGCGGACCGCCTGCAGGCCCGGCGCATCCGCCACCCGGAAGGCCGGCGACAACCCCCGCGCGGTATAGGCCGCCTCGATGGCGTCCAGCACGGCCGGGTCATGCGGCAGATCGTGGCTCAGGGGCACGGCGCTGGCGGCCCGCCGGATGGTGCCGGGATCCAGCCCCACCAGCCAGCCGCCGATCTCGACCACCTCCTTCGGCGCGACCGCGGCCAGGGTGGCCCGCTCGATCGCCTCGACGTCCGCGACCTGGCTCAACCCCGGTCTCTCAGCAGCCGGGCCTTGTCCCTCTGCCAGTCCCGATCCGCGGTGGCCTGGCGCTTGTCGTGGTTCTGCTTGCCCTTGGCCAGGGCGAGCTCGAGCTTGGCCAGCCCCTTCTCGTTCCAATAGAGCTTGGTCGGAATGATGGTCCGGCCTTCGCGCTGGACGGCGCCGATCAGCTTGCTGATCTGCTTCTTGTGCAGCAGCAGCTTCCGGTGCCGGCGCGGCTCGTGATTGAAGCGGTTGGCGTGGCCATAGGGCGGGATGTCGGCGTTGATCAGCACGATCTCGCCGTTCTCCACCGAGGCGTAGGACTCCGCGATATTGGCCCGCCCCACCCGCAGAGACTTCACCTCGGTGCCGGTCAGCATCAGGCCCGCCTCGAAGGTCTCCTCAAGGAAATAGTCGTACCGCGCCCGCCGGTTCTCGGCGATCAGCTTGCCGGTCATCAGATCACGCCGGCCTCGCGCAGGGCGGCGAGAACCTCCGTACGCGAGGCTTCCGACGCCGGCGCGATCGGCAGGCGGGAGGTCTCCAGGCACAGGCCCATCTGGGCCAGGGCGAACTTGGTGGGCGCCGGCGAATTGTCGGTGAACAGCGCCTTGTGCAGCCGCACCAGCCGGTCCTGCCAATAGAGCGCCGTCTTCCAGTCGCCGGACAGGGCCGCGTTATAGAAGGCCGCGCAAAGGTCGGGCGCGACGTTGGCGGTGACCGAGATGCAGCCGTGGCCGCCATGGGCCATATAGCCCAGCGCCGTGGGGTCATCCCCCGACAGCATCACCCAGCCCGGCTCGCATCCGATCCGCTGCAGGGTGGCGCGGGTCATGTCGCCGGTGGCGTCCTTGACGCCGACGATGTTGGGCAGCTTGGACAGCCGGATCAGCACGGCCTCGGAGATGTCGACGCTGGTCCGCGACGGCACATTATAGACCAGCACCGGCAGCTCGACCGCCTCGTTGATCGCCGCATAGTGGGCGTAGAGGCCCTCCTGGCTGGGGCGGTTGTAATAGGGCGTGACCACCAGGGCCGCGTCGGCGCCCACGGTCTTGGCGTGGCGGACCAGTTCGATCGCCTCGGCCGTGGAGTTCGAGCCCGCGCCGGCGATCACCGGCACGCGGCCCGCGACCGTCTTCACGCACAGCTCCACAACCCGGCGGTGTTCGTCATGGCTCAGCGTCGAGGTTTCCCCCGTTGTGCCGACCGGCACGACGCCGTGGACGCCGCCCGCGATCTGGCGCTCGACAAGGGCGACAAAAGCCGCCTCATCCACCGCGCCGTCGCGAAAGGGAGTGACGAGCGCCGGGATGACGCCCCGGAACAAAGGATCGGACATGGTCTGCAAAAAGCCGTGAAAGCGAGGCCCGGTGTTGCGGCCTCATGATTTGGGCGGACAATATGGCGCGGTGGCGTGCCGCCGCAACTCATCTGCATATCTAATCGGTTCAAACCGGGAGAGATTCGTTTTGCCGTCGAAGGCCACCAAGGCAGTTCTGACCGTCGCCATCGCCGCGATGGCCTTCGGCGTGGCCGATGCGCAACAGGCGCCCGTCGATCAGCGGCCGGACAGTTTCCCCTCCCCGATCGAGCTGACCCAGACGCCTGCGACCGCGCTGCGGGCGCGACTCTCCGACAGCGACGCCTCGACGCTCAAGAGCGGCCTCGACGCCGCGCGTCGGGCCGACATCAATGGCGCACGCTCGGCGATCGCCAGCCTGTCGGACCCGATCGCGCGCAAGATCGTCACCTGGGCCCTGGTCGACGCCAATTCCGATTCCCTCAGCTTCTTCGAGCTGGATCAGGCCCGCCGTGACCTGGCCGGCTGGCCCCGCGCCGTGCGCCGCCAGACCGCGGCCGAGAAGCTGCTGGAAACCTCCGGCCAGACCCCGGCCCAGATCATCACTTGGTTCGGCGGCGCCGACCCTCTGACCCCGCAGGGCGCCATGGCGCTCGCCGCCGCCTATCGCGCCTCGGGCCAGAACGACGCCGCGGCCCGGCTGATCCGCCACTTCTGGCGCGACCGCATGTTCGAGGCCGAGCCCCAGCGCCAGATGCTGGCCCGGTTCGGCGATGTCCTGACCACCGACGACCACATCCGCCGCGCCGACATCATCCTGTTCGGCGGCCAGGGGCCGGCGGCGCGGGACATGATCCCCCTGCTGCCGCCGGACCAGCAGCAGCTGGCCCAGGCCCGCATCGCCCTGCGCTCAAACCTCGGAAACGCCCCGGCCATGGCCGCGAACCTGCCGGCCAGCGTGGCCGGCAATCCCGGCCTCGCCTTCGAGCGGGCGGTCTATTACCGCAAGCACGGCATGGACGACATGGCGCGCAGTCTGGTCGCCAAGTTCCCCACCGACCTGCCCTTCCCGGAAATGGCCGACCGGGTCTGGGACGAACGCTATCAGCTGACCCTGTCGGCCCTGCGCGCCGGCGATTCGGCCGGGGCCTACGCCGCCGCCGCCAATAGCGGGCTGGTCGCCGGCGCCGACGCCGCCGAGGCCGAGTTCTACGCCGGCTGGATCGCGCTCACCCGACTGAAGAACCCCGCCCAGGCCGACGTCCACTTCGCCGCCCTTGAGCGGATCGGCTCCTCGCCGATCACCCGCGGCCGGGCCTTCTACTGGCGGGGCCGCGCGGCAGAGGCCATGGGCGACCAGACCCGCGCCCAGGCCTATTACGAGGCCGGCGCCAAGTACTACACCACCTTCTACGGCCTGCTCTCGGCGGAGAAGGTCAATGGCGGCCGACTGGTCATGGGCTACGACCCGCAGCTGAGCCAGTCGGACCGCGTGCGCTTCGAGGGCCGCGAGACCGTCCGCGCCGCTCGCATCCTGATCGAGACCGGCAACCGCGACCTGTTCCGCACCTTCGTCCTCGCCCTCGACGACGTCCTGCCCTCCACCGAGGAAGAGGCCCTGCTGGTCGACATGGCCCGCGGCTATGGCGAGATGGACACCTCGATGAAGGCGGTCCGCGCCGCCGCCCAGCGCGGATTCATCCTGCCCCAGCGCGGCTATCCGGTGCGCACCCCGCCCGGCGCCTTCAACGCTCCCGAACCGGCGCTCGTGCTCGGCATCACCCGCCAGGAAAGCGGCTTCGACCCCATGGTCCGCTCGGGCGCCGGCGCGCGCGGCATGATGCAGCTGATGCCCGGCACCGCCGCCCTGGTCGCCCGCAAGGTCGGCATCGCCTATTCCGCCGGTCAGCTGGATGATCCCGACTACAACATGCGCCTGGGCTCGACCTATCTCGGCGACCTGGTGGGAACCTTCTCCGGCTCCTATGTCATGGCGGTGGCCGCCTATAACGCCGGACCCGGGCGCCCGACCCAATGGTCCAGCTTCTGCGGCGATCCCCGCACCGGCAGCGGCGATCCCGTCGACTTCATCGAGTGCATCCCGTTCAGCGAGACGCGGAACTATGTGATGCGGGTGATGGAGGGCATGCAGCTCTATCGCGCCCGGCTGAACGGCGGGGTGGCCCAGATCACCCTGTCGACCGATCTGAAGCGCGGCGGCTACGGCTACGCCGTCCCCACCGACACCGCCGCCGCAGCCCCGCCCGCCGCGGTGGTCAGCATGCAGCCGATCCCGAATCCGTAGGGACAATAGGCGTTCGGATAAGGCTGCCGGCGCTGGGGCGCACCACCCCATCCCACTGCAGCGGTGAGCGCCCAATTGAACCACGAAGGGCGCGAAGGGCGCGAAGATCACGAAGGTGACCCGCCGTCCGGCGCGAAGCGCCAATCAGACGAACAAGGAACGGGTCTCCAGCTTGGCGCCCTTAGTGTCCTTCGCGCCCTTCGTGCCCTTTGTGGTTCCAATGGCGACCGTTCCGCCGCAATCGCACTTTGGATTCGCCGCGGCCTAACGGCCGCAGTGGCCCAACCCTAGTCGACCACCAGCCCATGCATCAACCCGTCCAGGGTCACCTGCAGCAGCTCCTCGGTCGGCGCCCACTCGAAGGTCGGGCGCAGGATCAGGAGCGCCACCACCCCGTGACAGGCGCCCCACAGCACCTGGGCGGCCGAATCGGCGGTGCCGGTGCGAAGCCGGCCCTCGGCCGCCATCTCGCGGACCACGCCGGAGAAAATCTCATAGCAGCGGGCGCTGAGTTCGGCGGTGCTCTCGGCCCAGACGTCCGACACCGGGTTCGTGCCCGAGAACACCAGCTGATAGGCGTTCGGATGCGCAAGACCCCAGCGCATGTAGGAATCCAGCATCTGCTTGACCCGGGTCACGGGATCGAGCGGCTTGGCGGCCAGTTCGGCGTTGCGTTCCAGCAGCTGGATGATCGTCCGCTCGCAGATTTCGAGCAGGATGCAGCCCTTGTCGGGGAAGTGCATGTAGAGCGCCGTGGAGGAGACCCCCACCTCGTCGGCGATCTTGCGGATGGTCGCGCCCTCATAGCCCTCGGCCACGAAGATGCGTTCGGCCGCCTCGAGGATTTCGGCGCGGCGCAGATGGCCGTCGCCCTTGGGCTTTCTCGCTGAGCGCCGCGTGGTCACTGCCGTGGTCACGGGGTTCCTTCCGTAATGACAACACTATGTTTTTATTGTTCCGGCGAGCGGAAACCAAAACAAGGGACGTGGCAAGCCCGCTCTCCGGAATTGGGACATTTCCATGACAAATGGCCGCGCTGGGTCCTGACGGCGCCGCTTCCGGCCCCGCGCGACTGGACGGGCCGCGTGCGAACCGGCTATGGCCTGCCGATGACCGCCTCCCGTCCCGCCGTCGCCGACGCGCCCGGTGTCATGCGCACTGAAGGGTGGGCGGACTACGCCCTCATCGATTCCGGCCATGGCCGCAAGCTCGAGCGCTACGGCCCCTATCGCGTCGTCCGCCCCGAACCCCAGTGCCTGTGGAGCCCGCGCCTGTCCGAGGCCCAGTGGGCCAAGGCCGATGCGGTGTTCGATCCCACCGACGAGGAGGACGCCGGCCGCTGGCGCTTCCAGGGCAAGCCCAAGGAGACCTGGCCCATGGGCTGGGGCGACGTGCGCTTCAACGCCCGCTTCACCGCCTTCCGCCACCTGGCCTTCTTCCCGGAGCAGGCCGCCAACTGGGCCTGGCTGGACCAGCGGGTCCGCGCCGCGAGCGGCCAGCCCAAGATCCTGAACCTGTTCGGCTATACGGGTGTCGCCAGCCTGGTTTGCGCCGCCGCCGGCGCCGCCGTGACCCATGTGGACGCCTCCAAGAAGGCCATTGGCTGGGCCCGCGAGAACGCCACCCTGTCGCAGCTCGACGACCGCCCCATCCGCTGGATCTGCGAGGACGCCCGCCGCTACGTCCAGCGAGAGGTCCGCCGGGGCTCCCGCTATGACGGCATCATCCTCGACCCGCCGAAATACGGCCGCGGGCCCGACGGCGAGGTCTGGAAGCTGTTCGAGAACCTGCCCGAGCTTTCGACCCTATGCGCCGAGCTGCTCTCGGAAAACGCCTCGTTCCTCTTGTTGAACGCCTATGCCGAGCGGATCTCCGGCGCGGCCCTCGCGGGCCTCCTCTCCGACAAGCTCGCCGACCGTGGCGGCAAGATCGAATGGGGCGAACTGGCGCTCTGCCAGGACGGCGGCGACCGCGAGATCGGCATGAGCTTCTACGCCCGGTGGGCCTCGTGAGCGGCCGCGCCGTCACCTCGCTCACCAATCCCACGGTCAAGGCCGTCCGCGCCCTGCACCTGCGCAAGGAGCGCGAAGAGACCGGCCTGTTCGTGGCCGAGGGCCTGAAGATCGTCACCGAGGCCGTCGAACTGGGCCACGCCCCGCGCATCCTGATGTTCGGCCGCGAGGCCGAGGGCCACCTCCTGCTGCGCCAGGCCGCAAAGGCCACAGAAGCCGCCGGCGGCGAGGTGATCGAGGTGACGCAAGACATCCTCGCCAAGGTCTCCCGCCGCGATAATCCCCAGGCCGTGGTCGGCGTCTTCCGCCAGGTCTTCACCCCGCTCGCCGATCTCGACCCCAAGAGCGCCGCCTGCTGGGTCGCCCTGCATCGGGTCCGCGATCCCGGCAATCTTGGGACCATCGTGCGCACTGCCGACGCCGCCGGCTGCGGCGCGGTGATCCTGGTCGGCGAATGCTGCGACCCGTTCTCGGTCGAGGCCGTGCGCGCGACCATGGGCTCGGTCTTCGCCGTCCCCATCGTCAAGGCGACCGAGGCCGAGTTCGCCGCCTGGCGCGGCGCCTGGCCGGGCTCGGTGGTCGGCACCCTGCTCACCGCCACGGTCGACCACCGCAGCGCGACCTATACGAAGCCCGCCCTGGTGCTGATGGGCAATGAGCAGCAGGGCCTCACCCCCGACCTCGCCGCCCTGTGCGACGTGAACGTCAAGATCCCCATGCGCGGCCGCGCCGACAGCCTGAACCTGTCAGTGGCCACGGGCATCATGATCTACGCGGCGAGCTGACGCCTAGCGGAACGCGAAGCTGAGCTTCGCCCCCAGGAACCGCCCCGACGGATCATAGCCATTGGCCGCCGCCGCCCCGCTGCGCTCCGCCCCCGGCTGAAGTCCGCACAGAAATCCGAGCGATCCGGTCACATCCTGCGACCGCAGACGCCGGTCCACCGAGGTCCGGGCCACGCCGGCCTGCTTCATCGCATAGGCCTGGGCGTAGGGCTCAGCGAGGGTGAGGCGCACCTGGGGCGCGGGGCCGGAGGCCAGCACCGCGGCGTCGAGGGCCTGGCGGGCATCGGCCGGCTGGGCGCAGGCGGCGCTCGCGGCCAAGCTGGCCGCAACGGCGAACAGGGCGAGTCTCAAGGCGGGGCCCTCCTATTGAAAGCCCCTCCCCCTTGCGGGGAGGGGTTGGGGTGGGGGTGCCAGCTCAGCGTCTGCCGTTCGCAGTCGAAACGCTACTGCGAAATCATGAGCGCCAGCGCTGACACCCCCTCACCCTACCCTCTCCCCGCAAGGGGGAGAGGAGCACGACCCTTCAAACGCTGAAGCTCGCAACTGTCTCAGGATGGCGGAAGGCGATGTCTGCGGGCAGACCTACCCGAAGTCCCAAGAAGGTAGGAAGCTGGCACAGCACAGTCTAGCTTGGTCCAGTTGCGCGGAGGTTTTATGGACGATTTGGCAGACCTTCTTCACGCGCCCATTGCGTCCGCATCGCTTGCTGTAGGAGGCTCCCTTCCAGCGACCGAATGGATCGATGGTGTTGGCTACGTCTCGATCTTCGAGCGAGGAGTCTCATTCGTTGTGGACGCCGACGAACAGATCGTGGCCATCCAGCTTCACGCCTCGGGTCATGAACGATTTTCCGAGTGGCACGGAGCGATGCCGAACGGGTTGTCCTTTAGATCTGGGCGTTCCGCCGCCCGAGGATTGCTTGGGTCTCCGGAACAAACTGGAGAGGTGCAAAATATCCCGGTTCTCGGCCTCAAACCCGCCTGGGATCGATTTTGCACTGGCAGCATCGCTCTGCACCTTGAATACGACGATGATCCTGAGGCCGGGGTGCGAATGATGTCAGTACTACCCCAGCGAAAGGTCGCCTAGGGATCGAGAGCGCTAGGCGGCCTTCCGCCGAGAAAATGATCTAGGTCGCCGCGACAAGAGCCCCAGCTCTTCCCCCTCACGTCCCCCGCGGCTTCGCCCGCGCGGTCGGCGGCGTATTGGCCGGGTCCTCCGGCCAGACATGCTTAGGATAGCGCCCGCGCATGTCGGAGCGCACATCCTTCCACGACCCGGCCCAGAACCCCGGCAGGTCCTTCGTCGTCTGCACCGGCCGATGGCCCGGCGACAGCAGGGAGAGCGTCAGCGGCACCCCGCCGACGGTCGGATGGACCTTCAGCCCGAACACCTCCTGCACCCGGACGTCCACGCGCGGGCCCGCCTCGGCCGTGTAGTCGATGGCGAAGCTGTTGCCGGTCGGCGCGGTCCAGCGGAGGGGGAAGGCGGCGTCAAGCGCCCGCTGCCGCTCCCAGGGGATCAGGCTCCGCAGCGCGCCGTCCAGCGCATCCGGCTTGAGCGCCGCCAGCGACCGCAGCCCGGGCAACAGCGGCGTCAGCCATTCGTCCAGCCGCGCGACAAGGGCCGCATCCGAAAGGTCCGGCCAGTCGCCCTCCCCCCGCGCCCTCAGGAACCCCACCCTCTGGCGCAGGCTCTGGGCCGCCTCGCCCCAGTTCAGTCCCCCCAGCCCTTCGGCCCGCACCCGGTCGGCCAGGGCCCGGGCGATCAGGGCGGGGTCCGGATTTTCATCGATCTCCTCGCGCAGGGTGAGCCGCCCCAGGCGGGTCAGGCGCTTGGCGCGCAGCCGGCCCCCGCCGCTCTCCTCCAGCCGATCCTCGGTCTCCAGCTGATCGGCGAAGGCCCGCGCCAGATCAGCCCCGTCCAGGGGCGCGGCCAAGAGGATGCGGTCGCGGCGGTCCCCGCCGCCCAGCTCGGCGATGGCCAGCCAGGGCTCGCGGGCCAGAGCATCGGTGGGCTCCAGGAAGGCGCCGCGCCCGTTCACCAGCTGGAACTCGCCGGTCTTGCCGCGCGCCTTGGCGATCCGCTCCGGAAAGGCGAAGGCGAGCAAAAGCCCGTCGTCCAGCGGCTCGCCCCGTCCGGCCTTGCCGGCCAGCCCCGCCCAGCGCTCGGCCAGGGTGCGGGCGTCGCGGGCGCGGGGACTACGGTCCCGCTCAAAACCTTCCAGCCGATGGCGCAGGTCGGCGTCCCGGCCGCCCAGATTGTGCTCGCTGACCAGGGCGGCGATCTTCGCCGCGCGCAGCGCCTGGCCCGTCTCCGCCGCCTTCAGCACCATGTGCGCCAGGCGCGGAGCCAGGGGGAACTCGCTCAGCGCCTCCCCGTGCGCCGTCAGCACGCCCTCCGGCGTCAGAGCTCCCAGCCGCCAGAGCAGGCTGCGCGCCTCGCTGAAGGCGGCCCTGGGCGGCGGGTCGAGGAAGGCCAGGGCGGCGGCGTCCTTCGCCCCCCAGCGCGCCAGGTCCAGCGCCAGGCCCGACAGGTCGGCGTCAAGGATCTCCGGATCGGCATAGGCCGGCAGGGCGCGGGTCTCGGCCTCGTCCCACAGGCGGTAGCAGACGCCGGGCTCGGTCCGCCCGGCCCGTCCGCGCCGCTGATCGGCCGCCGCCCGGCTCACCCGCACGGTGGCCAGCCGCGTCAGGCCGCTCGCCGGATCAAACCTCGGAACCCGCGCCAGGCCGCAGTCGATCACGACCCGCACGCCCTCGATGGTCAGGCTGGTCTCGGCGATGGAGGTGGCCAGCACCACCTTGCGGATCCCCGCCGGCGCCGGCGAAATCGCCCGGTCCTGCTCGCCCGGATCCAGCGCCCCATAGAGTGGGGCGACCACCACATCGGGCCGCCGCACGCGCTCGGCCAGTTGCTCGGCGGTGCGCCGGATCTCCCCCTGCCCCGGCAGGAACACCAGGATCGAGCCGCTCTCCTCGGCCAGCGCCCGCTCGACGGCGCGCACCGTCCGGTCCTCCAGCCGCAGGCGCTCGTCGCGGCCCAGATAGCGGGTGTCGACCGGATAGGCCCGGCCCTGGCTCTCGAGCACCGGGGCGTCGGCCAGGAGCCTGGCCACCGCCGCCCCGTCCAGGGTCGCCGACATGACCAGGATCCGCAGGTCGTCCCTGAGCAGCCCCTGGGCGTCGCGGGCCAGGGCCAGGCCCAGGTCGGCGTCCAGGCTGCGCTCATGGAACTCGTCGAAGATCACCGCCCCCACGCCGTCCAGGCTGGGATCGGCCAGGATCATCCGGGCGAAGACCCCCTCGGTCACCACCTCGATCCGCGTGGCGGCCGACACTCTGGACTGCATCCGCACCCGATAGCCGACCGTCTGGCCGACCTTTTCGCCCAGCGTCTTGGCCATGCGCTCGGCCGCCGCGCGGGCCGCCAGCCGGCGCGGCTCCAGCATGATGATCTTGCCACCGGCCAGCCAGGGGGCGTCCAGCAGGCGCAGAGGAACCACCGTGGTCTTGCCGGCGCCCGGCGGCGCGACCAGCACGGCGGCGGTCCCGTCAGCCAGGGCCGCCTGCAAGGCGGGCACGATTTCCTCAACAGGAAGCATCCAGGGGGTCTAGCCGCGCCCGGATAGCTCGCCAAGTGTTGCGGCTTGACCGCCGCCCCCCGGCCAAGCCAGGGTCCGCGCCAATTCAATTCCGGCGGCGCGGAAGGCGTCGCCCCAGGAGGACCTATGTGGCGTGTTAAGCCGCTCGACGCGATCATCGCGACGGCAGAAAAGAAATCCCTTCACCGGTCCCTCGGACCCGTACAGCTGACCCTTCTGGGCATCGGCGGCGTCATCGGCACCGGCATCTTCGTGCTCACCGCCGAGGCCGCGCAAAAGGCGGGGCCCGGCATGATCGCCGCCTTCGTCATCGCCGGCATCGTCTGCGCGGTCGCCGCGCTCTGCTACGCCGAGATGGCCGCCATGGTGCCGGTCTCCGGCTCGGCCTACACCTACAGCTACGCCGTCATGGGCGAGATGATCGCCTGGATGGTCGGCTGGGCCCTGATCCTCGAATACGCCGTCGCCGCCGGCGCGGTGTCGGTGGGCTGGTCCGGCTATGTGGTGGGGCTCATCGAGAACGCCTTCCACCTCGACATTCCCAACGCGCTCGTCCGCGGTCCGCTGGATGGCGGCCTCGTCAACCTGCCGGCCATGGCGATCGCGCTGGTCGTCACCGTGCTCCTGGTGATCGGCACCAAGGAATCGGCGACGGTCAACGCCATCCTGGTGGCCATCAAGATCGTCGCCCTGTCGCTGTTCATCTTCCTGGCCCTGCCGGTCATGAAGATCGAGCACTTCACCCCCTTCGCCCCCCTGGGCTTCAAGGGGATATCGGCGGCGGCGGCCTCCATCTTCTTCGCCTATGTCGGCTTCGACGCGGTCTCCACCGCGGCCGAGGAGACCCGTGACCCCCAACGCAACATGCCCATCGGCCTGATCGGCTCGCTCGGCATCTGCACCATCTTCTACATGCTGGTGGCCTCGGGCGTGATCGGCAGCGTCGGCGCCCAGCCGGTGCTCGACGCCCACGGCGCGGGCCTGCGTCCCGGCAGCGCGGAACTCACCGCCGCCTGCCAGACCGCCGGCGCGACCCACGTGGTCTGCTCCAAGGAGGCGCTCGCCTGGACCCTGCGCCAGATCGGCTGGCCCCAGATCGGCAACCTGCTCGGCCTCGCCGCCGGCCTCGCCCTGCCCTCGGTCATCCTGATGATGATGTTCGGCCAGACCCGCATCTTCTTCGTGATGAGCCGCGACGGCCTGCTGCCGGCCGTCCTGTCCAAGGTGCACCCGAAGTTCCACACCCCGCACGTGATCACCATCATCACCGGCGTGGCCGTGGCCCTGTTCGCCGCCTTCTTCCCGGTGGGCGTGCTGGCCGACATCTCCAACTCCGGCACCCTGTTCGCCTTCGCCATGGTGGCGATCGCCGTCCTGATGCTGCGCAAGACCGACCCCGATCGCCGCCGTCCCTTCAAGACCCCGGCGGTGGCCGTCGTCGCCCCCATCGCGGCGGCCGGCTGCATCTATCTGTTCTTCAGCCTGTCGGCCGAAACCCAGATCCTGTTCTTCAGCTGGGCCGCCATCGGTCTGGTGGTCTATTTCCTCTACGGCTATCGCCACAGCCACCTGGGCCGCGGCGTGGTCGAGGTGGCGGAACTGTCGGGCGACGCCCCGCCGGTGCCGGTGCCGCCCATGCCCAACGCCCCCACGCCGGGCGAGAAGCAGGCCTGATCCGATCAACTAAGGAGAGACCCGGGTTCGTCCCGGGTCTTTTCATATGGGCCCGCAGGCCCGATGTTAGGGACCATGTCCGACACGCCGCCCATCCACGCCCTGATCGCCCCGGTCACCCCGCTCGCTCAGAACTGCACCATCGTCTGGTGCACCAAGACCAAGAAGGCCGCGATCATCGATCCGGGCGGCGAGGTGCCGCGCCTGATGGCGGCGCTGGAGCAGCATGGCCTGACGCTCGAGAAGATCTGGATCACCCACGGCCATCTCGACCATGCCGGCGGGACCGCCGCGCTCAAGGCCGCCACCGGCGTCCCCATCGAGGGCCCGCATCCGGACGACGCCTTCTGGATCGACGAGATCGAGACCGCCGGCGCCAAGTACGGCATGCCCGACGCCAAGAGCTTCACCCCCGACCGCTGGCTGCAGGACGGCGACGTGGTCACCCTGGGGGAGACCGAGTTCGAGGTCATCCACTGCCCCGGCCACACCCCTGGCCACGTGGTCTTCTTCCACCGCGAGGCCAAGTTCGCCCAGGTCGGTGACGTCCTGTTCCAGGGCTCGATCGGCCGCACCGACTTCCCGCGCGGCAGCTATCCCGACCTGATCGCCTCGATCACCCAAAAGCTCTGGCCGCTGGGCGAGAACGTCGCCTTCGTCCCCGGCCATGGCCCGATGTCGACCTTCGGGCGCGAACGCCAGACCAATCCCTTCGTCTCGGACGAGGCGCTGAGCGACGCCTGAGGCGTTGCGGCGCGGGCTTAGCTTTCAGTCGTGAAATCTGGCTGTTACGCGGGGGTATAAGATGCCGAGGATGGACACCGCCGCCGATCCGCCCGCCGCCCGCATCCTGATGGTCGATGACGATCCGGGCATCCGCGACGTCGTCTCCGACTTTCTGGGCAAGCACGGCTATGCGGTGGAGACCGCCGGCGACGCCCGCGAGATGGACGCGGCCATGGCCCGCGGGCCCATCGACCTGGTGGTGCTCGACGTCATGCTGCCCGGCGAGGACGGCCTGGCTATCTGCCGTCGGCTCTCGGGATCGGACGGCCCGCCGATCATCATGCTCTCGGCCATGGGCGAGGACACCGACCGGATCGTGGGTCTTGAGCTGGGCGCAGACGACTATCTGCCCAAGCCCTGCAATCCCCGCGAACTCCTGGCCCGCGTCCGCGCCGTCCTGCGCCGGGCCGAGCTGCGCGGCGCGGGCGGGTCCGGCGGCGCGGCCTGCGAATTCGCCGGCTGGCGCCTCGACCTCATGCGCCGCGAGCTGCGCTCCCCCGACAGCGTCGTGGTCAATCTGTCGTCCGGGGAGTTCTCCCTGCTCCGCGCCTTCGTGGAGCGGCCGCAACGGGTGCTGACCCGCGACCAGCTGCTGGACTTCGCCCGCGGCCCGGATTCCGACGCCTTCGACCGCGCCATCGACGTCCAGATCTCCCGCCTGCGCCGCAAGCTCGACGACGGCGCCGCCGGCCAGGACCTGATCCGCACCGTCCGAAACGAAGGCTATATGTTCAGCGCCAAGGTGCGGCGCACGTGATCCGGCTCTGGCAGGGGCGGCCGACGGCCTCGCTGTTCGGACGACTGCTGATCCTGGTGGGCGCGAGCCTCTTGGCCGCCCAGCTGATCAGCGTGGTGCTGATCTTCGCCCTGCCCCCGCCGATCCCCGACTTTTACCGCCTGGGCGAGGTGGAGCAGGCCCTGAGGGGCGCGCCGCCCGCCTTCAACGAGCGCCGCCCCCTCGTGATCCGCATGTCGCCCAAGCCGCCCTCGGCCATTGTCGAGGGGCGGATGACCATGGTGATCCGGTCCCGACTGGCCCAGGACCTCGGCGTGCCGGTCGACGCCGTGCTGATTGGCGGCGACCACAGCCCGTTCTCCGACCGCCGCGTGTTCCGCATCCTGCGCGACCGCATGGCGCGCGAGGGCGTCTCGCGCGAGGAGCACTTCCTGGTCGCCCCCTTCGCTCTGGGCATCCGCCAGCCCGACGGCCAGTGGAAGATCGTCCGCCCCGAAGGCTTCGGCCTGGAGCCCTGGCAGCAGCGGATGGTGCTTTGGTTCGTGCTCTCGACGCTCGCCATGGCGCCCGCCGCCTATGTCTACGCCCGGCGCATCTCCCAGCCCCTGAAGCAGTTCGCCGACGCCGCCGAACGCCTGGGTCGCGACCCGCGCGGCGCCCCGCTCTCCCTGTCGCTCAAGGGCACCGCCGAGATCAATGTCGCCGCCGACGCCTTCAACGACATGCAGGAGCGCCTGCGCCGCTATGTCGAGGACCGCACCGCCATGGTCGGCGCCATCGCCCACGACCTGCGCACCCCCCTCACCCGCCTGCGCTTCCGCATCGAGAACGCGCCCGAGGATCTGCGCCTGAAGATGGCCGCCGACATCGACCAGATGGAGGAGATGATCTCGGCGGCGCTCACCTTTGTGCGCGACGCCAGCCGCCCCGGCGACCGCACCCGGCTGGAGCTCTCCTCCTTGCTGGAGAGCCTCTGCGACGAGATGGCCGAGACCGGCGCCGACACCGAGGTCGAGCGCGGCGAGAAGGTGATCCTGGAGGGCGACCCCGTCGCCCTGCGCCGCCTGTTCGCCAATCTCTTGGAGAACGCCGTCAAGTTCGGCGACCGGGCCCGGGCGCGCATCTATCAGGTCGGCGGCTCCGCCATCGTCGAGATCGAGGACGACGGTCCCGGCATCCCGGTCGAGGACGCCGAGCGGGTGTTCGAGCCCTTCTATCGCCGCGAGCCGTCCCGCAGCCGCCAGACCGGCGGCATCGGCCTGGGCCTCGCCGTGGTCCGCTCCGTGGTCCGCGGCCATGGCGGCGACGTCACCCTGGAAAACCGTCCGGGCCGCGGCTTGACCGCCCGGGTGCATCTGCCCCTCTAGGGGCGCGGGCTCACCCGCCGACCAGGTGCCGGGCCAGCTTGTCGAGGGTTTGGTAGCCGAACTCGACCGCACCGAAGCCGATGGTGGCGTCGCGCTGTTCCTGGGTCGGATGCAGCTGGCGCAGGGTCAGCACGCACTTGCCGTCGCTCTGCGCGTCGAAGGTGACGGTCATGCGGAACCGCCCGGGGTCGTCATCGACATCCGCCCCATGCTCCATCTCCAGCAGGTGGGGCGCCTCCACCCGAAGGAACACCATGCGGTTCTCCCAGCGGGTCCCGTCCGGGCCGGTATAGGTGAACCGCCAGCGCCCGCCCTCGCGGATGTCGATCTCCAGGGTCTCGGTCTTGAAGCCCTCCGGCCCGAACCAGAGCGTGATCTGGGCCGGATCGGTGAAGGCCTCGAATACGCGCTCGCGCGGCGCGGCGATCACGCGCGACAGCACGATCTCGCGTTCGCGCGCCCAGGTCTTGAGGGGGTCAGGGTTCATGGTCTTCACCTTTCGAGGCGGGCGGGGATTGGGGGGCGGCGAGGAAGCGCTCCAGCCGGTCGAAGCGGCGCTCCCAGGCCGCCCGCGTGTGGTCGAACCACAGCGCCGTCTCCGCCAGCCGGGCGGCCTCCAGCCGACAGGGACGCTTCTGCCCGTCCCGCCCGCGGGAGATCAGCCCGGCGCGCTCCAGCACCTTCAGATGCTGCGACACCGCCGGAAGGCTCATGGCGAAGGGCCGGGCGATCTCCTGGACGGTCATGTCGCCCTCGCTCGCCAGCCGCCCCAGGATCGCCAGCCGGGTCGGGTCGCCGAGCGCCGCGAAGGTCTCGCTCAGGGCTGAGGTGGGCGTCACGTGCGGGCTCGCTCTTATTTAAGTCATCACTTAAATATCCAACTTCACGGAGGCCGTCAACGCGCGCCGCCGCCGGCGGGCGCCGTCCGAATTGCTCCGGTTCACGAGGATTTTGAGCAACCCTCTGGCGTCTGAGGGGTTTGCCAATCCGTAACTGACCACACGGCGTCGCTCCGTCCCCCCGGGCGACCCACATCAGGAGCAGCCGATGGACCTCGATCCCAACGCCAAGCCCAAATCCCGACGCGGGTTCGCCGCCATGAATCCCGAACGTCGCCGTGAGATCGCCCGCAAGGGTGGCGCGAGCGTCCCGGGCGAGAAACGCAGCTTCGCCAAGGACCGCGACCTCGCGGCCACCGCCGGGCGCAAGGGCGGAGAATCCTCCCGCGGCGGCGGCCGCACGCCGACCCCGACGCGCGAGGGCTGACCCTCTCCGCATCCGCGAACTTCAGGCGCTTCCCGGAAAAGCCGGGGAGCGCCTAAGCGCGTAGAAGCACCATGGCGAAGGCCGGGTCCGGCCAGCGCCACACCGCCTCCACCCGCCACCCGGCCGGCTTGGCGAGCGCCTCGAAGCCCTCCAGCGCGAACTTGTAGCAGTTCTCCGTATGCAGCCGCTCGCCGGCCGCGAATCGGAAGCTCCGCCCCGCCACCCGCACGACCTGGTCGACCAGGCTTTCCAGATGCATCTCGATCCGGCCCTCGTCGCGGTTCCAGATCGCCCGGTGCCGGAAGGCGTCCAGGTCGAAATCCCCGTCCAGCTCCCGGTTCATGCGGGCGAGCAGGTTCAGATTGAACGCCGCCGTGACCCCTTGCGCGTCGTCATAGGCCGCGACCAGGGTCTCCTCCGCCTTGATCAGGTCGATCCCGACCAGAAAGGCCGCGCCTTCGCCCAGCAGCTTGCGCGCCGAGGCGAGGAAGGCGGTCGCCTCTTCCGGCCTGAAATTGCCGATGGTCGAGCCCGGGAAAAAGCCCACGACCGGAAGCCCCTGCGCCGCCTGCGGCAGGTCCATGGCGGTCGTGAAATCGTCCACCAGCTGGGCGACCTCCAGGGCTGGATAGTCCCGCCGGATCGCCTCCACGGCGCCGTCCAGCGCGTCCGGGCTGATATCGATCGGCACGTAGAGCGCCAGCTGCGGGGCGGCGTCCAGCAGGATGCGGGTCTTGGTGCTGGCCCCGCTGCCGAATTCGACCAGGGCGGCGCCGTCCGGAATGGCCCGCGCCATCTCGCCGGCCTTGGCGCGCAGGAGCGCCGTCTCCGTCCGCGTCGGATAATATTCCGGCAGGTCGCAGATCTCTTCGAACAGCCGCGAGCCCTCGGCGTCATAGAAGTACTTGGCCGACAGCTGCTTGTGCGGCCGCGACAGGCCGGCGACCACATCGCCGGCGAAGGCGCTGGCGGGCTTGGGTCCCGCGGCCAGCTTGGGATTGGCGTCCCGCGCCAGGCGCAGACCGGCGAACATCCAGCGCTGCTCCGGATGGAAGAAGTTACGATAGCTCGCCCGCGCATGGCCGGCCGGGGTGACGCAGGCTCCGCCGCGCAGCACCATCTGGCCGCTCATGAACTTGCCGTTGTACTCGCCGACCGCGCCCTCCGCCGGCTTGAAGCCCGAATAGGGGCCATAGGCGCTGCGGGTCCATTCCCAGAGGTCACCGAACATCTGGCGCAGCCCCGCGCCCGCCGGATCCGCGGGGTTGGCGGTGAACCGGCCGCGATCGGCGAAATGGCCGCGCACCGGCAGGCCTTCAGCCGCATGCTCCCATTCCGCCTCGGTCGGCAGGCGCGCGCGGCCCAGGTCGCATAGGCGTCGGCCTCGTAATAACTCACATGCGCCACCGGGCAGTCCGGGGCGACCGGAACCAGCCCCTGCAGGGTCATGGCTCTCCAGCCGTCGGCGGCCTCTTCCCAATAGAGGGGCGCTTGCCAGTCCTCGGCCTGGACCTGGGCCCAGCCGTCGGCGAGCCACAGATCCGGCCGCCGGTAGCCGCCGTCGGCCATGAAGGCCAGCCAGTCGCCATTGGTCACCAGCCGGTCGGCCAGGCTGAACGGCTCCAGCCACACCTTGTGCCTCGGCCCCTCATTGTCGAAGGCGAAGCCCTCGCCGCCGTGGCCGATCTCCACCAGCCCGCCGGAGAACCCGACCCAGCCGGGCGCGCCCGCCGCCGTCGTCGCCGGATGCGGCGCGGGCCGCTGATAGGCGGGCTTCAGGGGCGACTGGGCGAACAGGTGCAGCAGATCCATCAGGATCAGCTCCTGATGCTGCTGCTCGTGCGCCAGTCCCAGCTCGACCAGATCGACCAGCTCGTCGCAGTCCCCGCTCAGCAGGCGGCTCATGCCGGCGTCCACATGGGCGCGATAGGCCAGCACCTCGTCGAGGCCGGGCCTCGTCAGCAGGCCGCGCTGCGGCCGCGGCTGCCGGGGACCCAGCGCCTCGTAATAGGAATTGAACAGATAGCCGAACCGGGGATCGAACAGGTCATGGCCCGCCAGGCGCGGGACCAGCAGGAAGGTCTCGAAGAACCAGGTCGTATGGGCCAGGTGCCACTTCGCGGGGCTGGCGTCCGGCATCGACTGGGCCGACAGGTCTTCCGGCGACAGATGGCTGACCAGCCGTTCGGAAGCCGACCGCACCTCGGCGTAGCGCGCCGCGAGCGCGCGGGCGGATGCGCCCCTCAAAGGGGCCGGCAGCGGCGCTGCGTCATCCAAAGGCGCCATGGCCCATCCCCTGTCCGAAAATTCGACTGCCCGAAATGCTCAGGGGCCTGGCATGGTCCGCCAAGGCGCGACCAGAAAACGCCGAACCTCGCCCCCCGTTCCGAGACAATTGGGATGTTTCAGGCCAACCGCAAGGCCAGGCCTAAGCGAGCCTGTGGGCGAGCTTGACCCCTCAGGCCTCTGGCCTCCGAGGCCGGGGAATGCGAGGTCTTGAATCCTGCCGTTGTTTCCGGAGCCCGCCTTGGATTCGCACACCCGCCGCCTGGCCGTCGCGCTGGTCGCCGCCCTCGCCCTGGCGGGCTGTCAGGGCAAGGTCACCCGCGCCCCCTGCCCCAAGGGCCAGGTCTGCGTCGAGTACGGCAACAACGCCGAGGCCGCGAGCCTCGACCCCCAGAAGTCCAATCTGGTCGATGAAGCCAACATCATCTCCGACCTGATCGTCGGCCTGACCACCGACGCGCCGGACGGCACCCCGACCCCGGCGCTCGCCACCCGGTGGGAGACCAGCCCCGACGGCCTCGTCTGGACCTTCCACCTGCGCGACGCCCAGTGGTCGGACGGGGTCCCGGTGACCGCAGACGACTTCGTCTACGCCTACCGCCGGATCCTCGATCCCCAGACCGCCTCGATCTACGCCTACCTGCTCTACATCCTGAAGAACGGCCAGCCGCTCAACGAGGGCAAGGTCAAGCCCGAAGCCCTGGGGGTGGAGGCGATCGACCCCCACACCCTGCGGCTCACCCTGGAGCACCCCGCCCCCTATCTGCCCGAGATCGCCAAGCACCAGAGCTTCTTCCCGGTGCCCAAGCATGCGGTCGAAAAGTGGGGCGACGCCTGGATCCAGCCCGCCCACTTTGTCGGCGACGGCCCCTATTCCCTCGTAGACTGGCGGCTCGGCGACTACATCCGCGTCCAGAAGAACCCGCGCTATTTCGACGCCGACAAGGTCTGCATCGACCGCATCAACTACTACCCGACCCCGGATTCCGTGATGGCCGAGCGGCGCGTCCTGCGGGGCGAGCTCGACGTCAACACCATGTTCCAGTCCAACCGCATCGGCCGCCTGCGCGAGACCATGCCGACGACGGTGCGCACGGCACGATCCTGGCGACAGCCTACTATTCGTTCAACACCCACGACGTCGCCGCCTTCCGCGACATCCGCGTGCGCCGGGCGCTCTCGGAATCCATCGACCGCGAGTTCCTCACCGAAAAGCTGCTGCGCGCGGGCCAGAAGCCGGCCTACGCCTTCGTGCCCCCCGGCGTGGCCAACTATCCCGGCGGCCCCACCGTGTTCTGGGCCAAGACGCCGCTGATCCAGCGCCAGGCCGATGCCCGCCGCCTGCTGGCCGAGGCCGGCTACGGCCCCGACCACCCGCTCACCTTCGAGGCCAAGATCCCCAACAGCCCCGACACCGTGCTGATCTCCCAGGCCATCCAGGCCGACTGGGCCGCCATCGGCGTCCAGGCCCGGCTGGTGCAGAACGAGGGCCAGATCGCCTTCGTCTCCTATCGCAACCGCGATTTCGACGTCGGCGCCATGAGCTGGTACGCCGACTTCAATGACCCCGTGACCTTCCTCAGCCTGATGAAGTCCGACACCGGCGCCCAGAACTACGGGGACTACAAGAACCCCATCTACGACGCCCTGCTGAACGCCTCCGACCACGAGCCCAACGCCGCCAAGCGCGGCGAGATCCTCGCCGAGGCCGAGCAGATCATGCTCAACGACGAGGCCATGATCCCCCTCTACTACCTGGTCGGCCGCAACCTGGTGTCGCCAAAGATCACCGGCTGGGTCGACAATGTGGAGAACTTCCACCGGGCGCGGTGGTTGTGCGTGAAGAAGTAGGGCGGGGTCCGCTGCCGCTGGCAGGCCAGAGGCGGGCGGAGCGTGGCTGCGGGTTCAATCGGAACGGGGCGTCGCCAGGTTCACGGAAAGATTGAGCAGACTTCAGTAGATGCGACCATCAAGCCTCAGCAGGGCGCTTAGACATTGCTGCAATGACGACACGCGTTTTTGCCATGCAGATATTCGACATCTGCGCCAGCCACGCAGTACCCCCATTGGCGTAGAGCGCCCGAAATGGCTTTAGTCCTCCAACCTTCGCGGGGTGATAGAGACTGCCCTCGTAAGTCAGCCTGCCCATCAGCCAGATCAGCCGAATACGAAACGCCGAGGCTGGATCGAAGGTCACAGCCAACTCTGGAAAGTCTTTAGCGCGCTCCGCCAACATTAGCTCAACAGCAGCGAGTTCGGACACTCGGCCGTTGAGGTAAAATTCCTCGATCTTAGACAAGTCCCAGTCGTGGGAGATTCGGTTCCGCGCCGATCTCACCCGATCGATCGCATCCATCAGATCACCTGAGAGCACGTCGAACGCGTGAGCTAATCGAATTCGCTTTGATAGATCAGAGAGCGGCCCATAACCGCTCAGCATCTCCGCCCTTCCGCCCGGAACATTCGGTGGGATGACATCCAAAAACACCTGCTTGAGAACGTCGTCCGCATAGCCGCAGGCAATGACCGGAAGAAATCTAATATCCTCAGTCGCCAGTAGGTGGGCGAGCTTTTCGAAATCTGCATACTCGCCTGGAGCACTAGAGAGCGCCTCGCGGAAGCGCTTAATCCCCTCGTCTTCGAAGGCTCGCGTATAATTTCGGTAGATTTGAAGCCCGGCCTTCTCACCGTAGCCGAGCGTCATCGCTTGAATATCGGGATCGAACCAATTTTCGTCCGCAGGACGCATGCTCTCTCCGCCCGCCCACTGACTGCTAGCCTGGTTGCCAATTCACAGCTGTCTAAGGCGCGCGACTAACACAACTGGGCAATCCTACCTGACGGACGCATACCAGCAAGTCGGCACAACGATAGTCCACCAACGCTCACTCGCCCGGAGCCGTGGGGTATGACATGGACGTCTGTACCCCATATGCGAACCGCAGGACTAATCCCCGGATCCCCCTACCGCCCGCTCACCCGGATCTCGAAGTCCAGCTCATAGGTCCCCGCCCCGATCCGATAACGCTCCAGCGTGTCCGGCCCGCAGGACGCCGTGCCCAGCCCCCTCTGGCGGACGTCCAGATTGACCCGCACCTCGTCACGCGGAACCAGATCGGTCGTATGCCGCGCGGCGAACAGGTCCTCCGGCGCGAAGCGGGTGGCCGAGCCCTCGCTCACCCCGTCCACCACGAACCGCACCGCCGTCTCCGGGCTCGCCAGCTCCATCCAGCGCAGGCCGGTCTTGTTGCCGTGCTCCTGGGGCAGGACGTAATCCACATACTGGCCCGAGACCGTGCCGGCGAACCGGCCGACCCAGGAGGCGCGGTCGCGGTCGACATAGGTCTCCCCCGGCCCCCGCCCGAACCAGACCAGGTCCTCGAACCCGGTCGGCAGGGTCATGGTCACCCCCAGGCGCGGCAGGTCGGCCACGGCCTCGTCCACCTCAAAGCGATTGCGCACCGCCACCGTCCCGTCGGGGCTCACCCGATAGACATGGGAGTGAACGATCGCCTCCGGCGACGCCGCGCAGGAGGCGACCTGGCGGATGGTCACCACCGCCGCCCCATGGTCCTGGGCCACGCTCACCTGCGGCGCGCCGAAGCTCAGCGCGTCGAGGCCCGCCGCTTTCCAGCGGCCCAGCGGCTTGGCCTCCTGGCCGCTCCAGCCCTTGATCCCGTCATTGTCCGTCGCCCCGCGCCAGACCTGCAGCCGGGGCCCGGCCAGCAGCACCGTGTGATTGCGCCAGACGAAGCGCGAGATCCGCCCCTGGGCCCGGTCGAATTCCAGTTCGAAATGGGCCCCATCGATCGTCACCCGCTCCGGCGTCGCCTCGACATCCAGCGGCAGGGCCGCCGGCGTCTTCGGGGGCGTGGCCGAGGCCGCCAGCGGCAGGGTCACCGGCAGCTGTTCCCAGGCGACCTCGTGCCCGGCGGGCGCGTAAGGGGCGGCCTCGCGCAGGGCGAAGCTCACCTTCAGGAACGCCTCCTGGCCCGGGGCGATCGCCGGCCGCGGCAGGTCGAGCGCGATCCGCGTCGCAGCCCCCGGCGCGGTGTCGAGCGCGGGCAGCACGCCCTGCCCCACCGCCTCTCCGTCGATCTCCAGCACCCAGCGGCCGGCGAGATCGGCGAGCGTCGTGAAGTCGCGCTTGCTGCGCACCTCCAGCATGCCCGCGTCGGCCCAACGCACGGCCACCGGCTGCACCAGCTTCTTGAACTCCCACAGGCCAGGATGCGGAACCCGGTCGGCGCTGACAATGCCGTCGCAGCAGAAGTTCAGGTCGTTGGGCGTGTCGCCGAAATCCCCGCCATAGGCGAACCAGGTCCGCCCCTCAGCATCCGTCTGGGCGATGCCGTGATCGCACCATTCCCAGATGAAGCCGCCCTGCAGGCCGTGATGGGTCTCGAAGGCGTCCCAATAGTCGCCCAGACTGCCGTTGGAATTGCCCATGGCGTGGGAATATTCGCACAGGATCATCGGCCGCCGGTCGGTCGGATCATCGGCCTCCGCCCACCGCACCAGGGCGTCGATCTCCGGATACATGGGGCAGATCAGGTCGCTGGCCCGGAAACCTCGGTTGCGATTAGCCGGCGCCGACACCGTCCCGCGGATCAGCCGGGTCTGGTCGCCCTCATGGTCCCAGCCCCAGATCGCGCCCTCACAGTGCAGCGGCCGCGACGGGTCGAAATGCCGGATCCAGCCGGCCATGGCGTCGTGATTGGGCCCGTAACCGCTCTCATTGCCCAGCGACCAGATGATCACCGACGGATGGTTCTTGTCCCGCTCCACCATGCGCAGGCCCCGCTCCAGGAACTGGGTCGCATAGCGCGGATCGCGGCAGATCGTGTGCAGGAAGGCGTGGGTCTCGAGATTGGTCTCATCGACCAGATAGAGCCCGTATTCGTCGCACAGGTCATACCATTCCGGCGCGTTCGGATAGTGTGAGGTTCTGACCGCATTGACGTTGAAGGCCTTCATCAAAACGATGTCGGCCAACATGTCGTCTCGGGTGATCGCCTTGCCGCGCACGGGGTGATGCTCGTGGCGGTTCATGCCGCGGATCATCACCGGCTTGCCGTTGATCAACAGCTCGCGGTCGCCCAGCTCCACCCGGCGGAACCCGACCCGGCACGAGGTCGCCTCCACCACCGTCCCGTCGGCGCCGATCAGGCTGACCACCAGGGTGTAGAGGCTGGGCCGCTCGCTGGACCACGCCGCCACGTCCGGGATCGCGGCTTCCAGGGCGATCACGCCCAGCGGCCCGCGATAGGGATTGTAATTGACCGGCGAGGCCTTCACCGGCCCGCGCAGGGGCGCCTCCAGCACGGCGCGACCGGCCGCGTCGAACAGCTGCGCCTCGACCTCGAACCCGTTCAGCGGTTCGCCCGCAAACCCCAGGCTGGTCGTCACCTTCAGGGTCCCGGTCGCATAGTCATCCGCCAGCGAGGCCAGGGCGAAGACGTCGGTGATATGGGTGGGCGCGGTGGCGTAGAGATAGACCTCGCGATGGATGCCCCCCATCCACCACTGGTCCTGGTCCTCGACGAAGGTGGCGTCCGACCACTTGACCACGGCGCAGGCGACAAGCGCCGCCTCGCCCGGCGTCACGAAGTCGGTCAGGTCGAACTCGTGCGGCAGGCGGGAATCCTTGCCCATGCCCACCGGCCGGCCATTCACCCACACATAGAGCACGCTCTCGGCCCCGCCGACGTGCAGCACGATCCGCCGCCCCGTCCAGTCGGCCGGCACATTCACCCAGGTTCGGTAGAGCCCGGTCGGATTGTCGTCGGGCACGGTCGGGGCCACGCCCGGAAACGGCATCTGGACATTGGTGTAGTGCGGCCGGTCATAGCCATGCATCGTCCAGTTGGACGGCACGGGCAGCGCGGCCCAGCCGCTGTCGTCGCAAGCCGGCGCCATGAAGTCGGCCGCCACGGCCTGCGGCCGCTCGGCCATGCGGAACTTCCAGTCCCCGTTCATCGACAGGAAGAAGGGTGAGGCCTCCCGCCGCCCCAGCCGCGCCGTCTCGGCGTCCGGATAGGGATAGAGGCTCGCCCGCGCCGGCGCCCGCCCGATCGAGATCGTCTCGGGATGCATCCAGCTGGGCGTCTCGCCCTGGAAGAACAGGTCCATGGTCTGGGCTCTTCAGTGTTTCGGCCCCCAGGATGAACAGGGGTTCGCCCCTCCAGGCAAGCCTCGGCGGCGGGTCGGCGGGTTTCTTGATCCATCTCATGGCGCGGCGCCCGCCCGCCCCCTGAACCTCGCCGCAGAACAAGGATATGCGGCGATCTCAATGCCGCGGCTCGGGGAGGATCAGCGCATGGAGCCAGTTCGCGGGCTGCCGCCTGTCAATCGCGTGGGCGGGCTCGCGCCCTTCCGCTGGCTGGGCGGGGGCTGGCGGGACCTGTGGAAGGCGCCCGGCCCCTGCCTGATCTACGGCCTGGCCCTGGCCGCGTTCAGCGTCTGGATCTGCTACGCCATGTACGTCTTCAACGCCGCCCTGTGGGTCCTGGCCCAGACGCTCGGCTTCGTCTTCGTCGCCCCCATGCTGGCCATGGGGCTGTACGAGGCCGGCCGCCGGATCGAGCGCGGCGAGCGGCCCGGCCTGCGCAGCATGCTGCTGGTCAAATCGGCCGTGCGCCAGGACACCGCCTATCTCGGCCTCGCCCTGCTCCTGATCTATCTGTTCTGGGGCCGCGTCGCCCAGATCGTCTACGGCCTGTCGACCTACACCCTGCAGCACACGGTCAAGGACTTCCTGGCCTTCGCGGTCGGCACAAGCGACGGCCACCACATGCTGATCGCCGGAACCCTGATCGGCGGGGCCATGGCCTTCTTCACCTACTGCCTGGCCGTCGTCTCCGCCCCCATGCTGCTGGACCGCCGGATCGACGTCTTCACCGCCACCGTCACCAGCTTCCGGGCCGTCAGCCTCAACCCCGGCCCCATGCTGCTCTGGGCCGTCCTCATCGTGATCCTGATGCTGATCTCGGCCGCCACCGGCTTCGCGGCCATGATCCTCATCTTCCCCTGGCTCGGCCTCGCCAGCTGGCGCGCCTATCGCGACCTCGTGGCCCTGCCGGCGCCGGACTAGCCGGGCCGCCCGGCGCGCCGAAACGCCTATCTCGCAGGCGCCGCCCGCCCAGTTTTCGCGCAAATCGCCATTGCGCCGGCCCGACGCCGCGGCAAACCGCGGGTGCGCGGCCTCGGGTCGCTAGCAGTGGCGCGATGCGCGTCCTCGTCATTGACCCTGATCCGGCCCGCGCCGCCCTCGTCGCCGAGGGCCTGGCGGGCGACGACCGGCCCGAGGTCCGTCAGACCGCGCGCTATGACGCCGCGGAAGTCGCCGCCTTCGCCCCGGACGTCATCGTCGTGGCCTGTGACAGCGCCGACCGCGACACCCTGGAGAGCCTGCGCGAGGCCGGCGAGACCAATCCTCGCCCCGTGGTGATGTTCGCTGACCGCTCCGAGCCGGGCCTGGCCGAACAGGCGATCCGCGCGGGCGTCGCCGCCTATGTCGTCGACGGTCTCGCGCCTGGCCGGGTGCGGCCGGTGCTGGAAGTGGCCATGACCCGCTTCGCCCTGATGCAGCAGCTGCGCGGGGATCTCGCCAAGGCCAAGGCCAATCTCGAATCCCGCAAGGTGGTCGACCGGGCCAAGGGCCTGCTGATGAAGGAGCGCGGCCTCGACGAGGACGCCGCCTACCGGCTGCTGCGCAAGCTGGCCATGGACAAGGGACGGCCGATCGGCGCCGTCGCGGCCGATCTCCTGGCCTTCGCCGGGGTGTTGAAGGGGGACGCCTCGTGAGCGCCTTGATGCTGGGCTTCATTCCCCTGACCGACTGCGCGCCCCTGGTGGTCGCCAAGGCCAAGGGATTCTTCGCCGCCGAAGGCCTGGACGTCACCCTGAGCCGCGAGGCCTCCTGGGCGACGATCCGCGACAAGGTGGCGGTGGGGGCGCTGGACGCGGCCCATATGCTCGCCCCCATGACGCTCGCCGCGACCCTGGGCGCGGGCGGGGAGCCGACCCCGATGATCGCGCCCCTGGCCCTGAACCGGAACGGCAGCGGCGTCACCGTCTCCACCGCCCTGGCCGCGGCCCTGCGCCAGGCCGACCCCGTCGCCATGGCCGAGACCCCGGTCACCGCCCGCGCCCTGGCCCGCGTGATCGCCGCACGCAAGGCCGCCGGCGCGCCGCCGCTCACCTTCGCCGTGGTCTTCCCCTATTCGATCCACAACTACGCCCTGCGCTACTGGATGAGCCAGGCGGGCGTCGACCCGGACCGCGACGTGCGCATCGTGGTCACCCCGCCGCCCCGCATGGTCGAGCAGCTGGCCGCCGGCGTGATCGACGGCTTCTGCGTCGGCGCGCCCTGGAACGCGGTCGCCCGCGCCGACGGGATCGGCGAGGTGCTGCTTCGCGCCTCCGACTTTTGGCGAGACGGCCCCGACAAGGTGTTCGGCATGACTCGCGCCTGGGCCGAGGATCATCCCGACACCCTCCAGGCCGCCCTACGCGCCCTGATCTTGGCGGCCGCCTGGGCCGACGCGCCCGCCCATCGCCAGGAGCTGGTCGCCCTGCTCGCTCGCCCCGAGCATGTGGGCGCAGATCCCCAGGCGATCGCCTGGGCGCTCGAGGGCGAGATCGTATTTCATGCCGGCGACGCCGGCTTTCCCTGGCGCAGCCACGCCGCCTGGTTCCTCTCCCAGATGGCGCGGTGGGGACAGATCGCCCCGGATCTGGACCTCATGGCGACCGCCGCCCAGGTCTATCGGCCCGACCTCTATCGCCAGGCGGCCGAGTCGCTCGGCCTTGCATCCCCCGTCGAAGACGCCCGGATCGAGGGCCCCAAGGCCTTCTTCGACGGCCAGGTGTTCGACCCCGCGGCCGCCGGCGCCTATGCCCGGAGCTTCCCGATCGGCCGGCTGAGCGCCTGAAAACGCGCGAAATCCGGGCGCCGCCCCGGATCGGCCTGCTTTGCTGCTGTGCAACATGCGCGTGCGGAGCGCCCTGCGTCCCGATAACGGCGGTTTCCCGTTGCCGCCCGCGACGCCCCGCCGCCTCCTAAGGACGACACGCGGGGCAACGACGTCCCGCGCCGGCCCGAACGGGCCCGGCGGCGATGCAGCCGCCGATGCGATGGACAACGACGTCCGGTGAGGCCCCCAGGGCCTCCCCGGGCGTTTTTTTTTTTTGGCCTTAGGGGATTGAGGCATGACGAAAACCGGATGGGCGGCCAGCGCCGCCGCCCTCGCAATGGCCTGGAGCGGCGCGGCCGCGGCCCAGACCGCTCCACCCGCGCCGACGCCCGACGCGTCCGCGGCCGACGCCCCCCGCCGCCGAGGCGGAACCCGCGCCGGAACCACCGCCGCCGCCTGCGCCGCCGCCCACAATCAGCGACCAGATCGCCGCCGGAAAGCTGCTGCTGGAGGTCCGCTCCCGGTTCGAGGATGTCGACCAGACCCGCACCGCGACCCTGAAGGACGCGGGCCAGGCCTTCACCGTCCGCACCCGCCTGGGTTGGGAGAGCGCCGACTGGAACGGCCTCAAGGCCCTGGTCGAGTTCGAGGACGTCCGCCACCTCGGGGCCGAGCGCTTCGCCGTCAATGTGCCCGGCGCGACCACCGCCCCGCTCAACGGCGCGTCCAAGTCGAAATATCCGATCATCAATGATCCGGACGTCACCGAGCTGAACCGCGCCCAGCTGACCTGGGTCGCCAATCCGGCCCTGACCCTCACCGCCGGCCGCCAGCGCATCCTGCTCGACGACCAGCGCTTCGTCGGCAATGTCGGCTGGCGCCAGGACGAGCAGACCTTCGACGGGGTGCGCGCCGACATGGCGCTCGGCCGGTTCAAGGCGACCTACGCCTATGTCACCCGCATCAACCGCATCCTCGGCGAGGAGAAGGACTGGCGTTCCGACAGCCAGATCTTCAACGCCACCTGGTCGCCGGCCGAGGCCCTTCGCCTGCAGGGCTTCGTCTATGCGCTGGACTTCGACAACTCGCCCGTCAACGCCTCCCTGACCAAGGGGCTCAAGGCCTCGGGCAAGACCTGGGTCGGGCTCTATCAGCTCGCCTATGACGCCACCTGGGCCAACCAGAGCGACTATCGCCACCGCACCGCGGCCTTCGACCTCGACTATCTGGAGGCCAGCGTCGCCGGGACCTTCGACATCTACACGCTCAAGCTCGGCTACGAGCAGCTGGACGGGGACGGCAAGCGCGGCTTCACGACGCCTCTGGCCACCACCCACGGCTTCCAGGGCTGGGCCGACGCCTGGGTCTCGCCGGGCGGCAACAAGAGCTTCGTCGACGGGATCAAGGACACCAACCTGACCCTGAACGTGAAGCCCCGCTTCAAGCGGACCTATCTCTTCAACACCGACCTGGTCGCCCGCTACCACGACTTCAACGACCAGAAGACCGGCGCGGACCTCGCCCATGAGTGGGATCTGCAGGCCACGGCCGCCATCACGACCAAGCTCTCGGTCCAGCTGAAATACGCCGACTTCCAGCGCGAGGCGACCGTGCCGCTGGGCACGGCGGCGCCGCCGGCCTCGCGGACCAAGGTCTGGCTCACCCTCGAATACAAGCTCTGATCCCGGAACCCCTGATCATGACCACGTCATCGAACCCCACGGGCCTCACCCGCCGCCAGGCCCTGACGGCCGCCGCTGCGACCCTCGTCGCCGCCAAGGCCGCCTTTCCCTCCGGCGCCTTCGCCGCCGGTGCGGGCCCCGAGATCGCCAAGGCCCGGCTGGGCTTCATCGCGCTCACCGACTCCTCGCCCTTGATCATCGCCAAGGAGCGCGGCTTCTTCGCCAAGCACGGCCTGCCGGATCTTGAGGTGGTGAAGCAGGCCTCCTGGGCGGCGACCCGCGACAACCTGGTGCTGGGGTCTGGCGGCGGCGGCATCGACGGGGCGCATATCCTGTCGCCCATGCCCCTGCAGTTCACCCTGGGCGTCCAGACCGGCGGCCGGCCCCTGCCCATGTACATCCTCGCCCGGCTGAACCTGAACGGTCAGGCGATCTCGGTCGGCAATGATCTGAAGTCGGTCCAGGTCGGCCTCAACGCCGGCGGGGCCAAGGCCAAGTTCGCCCAGCTCAAGGCCGCCGGCAACATCGCCAAGGTGGCTATGACCTTCCGGGGCGGGACCCACGACCTGTGGGTCCGCTACTGGCTGGCGGCGGCCGGGATCAATCCCGAGACCGACCTGTCGACCATCGTCATCCCGCCACCCCAGATGGTCGCCAACCTCAAGGCCGGCACCCAGGACGCCTTCTGCGTCGGCGAGCCGTGGAACGGCCAGACCGTCAACCAGCACATCGGCTACACGGCCACCACCACCTCCGAGATCTGGATGAACCACCCGGAGAAGGCGCTCGGCATGCGGGCCGACTGGGTCGACAAATATCCCCGCGCCGCCGAGGCGATCACCGCCGCCGTCCTCGAGGCCCAGATGTGGTGCGACAAGATGGCCAACCGCCCGGCCATGTGCTCGATCGTCTCCGGCCGCCAGTACGTCAACGTGCCGATCGGCGACATCCTGCCCCGCCTGCAGGGCACGATCGACTATGGCGACGGCCGCAAGGTCGCCAATTCGCCGCACATCATGAAGTTCTGGGCCGACAACGCCAGCTTCCCCTTCAAGTCCCACGACCTGTGGTTCGCGACCGAGAACGTGCGGTGGGGCGTGATGCCCCAGAAGACCGACATCAAGGGCCTCGCCAACCGGGTGAACCGCTCCGACATCTGGCGCGCCGCCGCCAAGTCGATCGGCCAGTCCGGCCCGGCCAGCGACAGCCGCGGGCCTGAGAAGTTCTTCGACGGCAAGGTGTTCGATCCGGCCAATCCGGGCGCCTACCTCGCCGCCCAGCCCATCAAGAAACTCGTGTGAGGTCGCCGATGTCGGTTCCCAAGCCCAGCTTCACCCCCGCCGAGCCCCTCACCGCCGCCCTCGCCCCGCCCGAGCCCCAGGAGACCCGCGCGGGGCTCGCCGACGAGCTGGCGCGGCGGGCCACGGCGACCGCCACAGCGGTCCTGCCCCCGCTCCTCACCCTCGCCGCCCTGCTCGGGATCTGGCAGCTGGCGGCCTCCAGCCATCCGGGCGGCGTGCCCTCCCCGAGCGCCATTTGGCAGGACAGCCACGACCTGATCCTCGATCCGTTCTTCGACCATGGCGGCACGGACAAGGGGCTGTTCTGGCATGTGCTGACCAGCCTCAAGCGCGTCGGGATCGGCTTTTCCCTGTCGGCGATCTGCGGCGTCTCGCTGGGCGTGCTGATCGGGGCCAATCGCTGGGCCCACCGGGGGCTCGATCCGGTGTTCCAGGTCCTGCGCACCGTGCCGCCTCTGGCCTGGCTGCCGATCTCGCTGGCCATGTTCCAGCAGGCCCAACCCTCGGCCCTGTTCGTGATCTTCGTGACCTCGATCTGGCCGATCATCATCAACACCGCCGTCGGCGTGCGCAACGTGCCGGTCGACTATGTGAACGTGGCCCGGGTCCTGCGGCTCTCGCCGATCGAGTACTTCTTCAAGATCCTGCTGCCGGCGACCACGCCCTACATCTTCACCGGCCTGCGCATCGGGGTGGGCATGAGCTGGCTGGCCATCGTCGCCTCCGAGATGCTGCTCGGCGGCGTCGGCGTCGGCTTCTTCATCTGGGACCAGTACAACGCCTCCCGCATCTCCGACATCGTCGTGGCGCTCGCCTGGGTCGGCCTGACCGGCTTCGCCCTCGACCGCCTGGTGGCCCTCGCGGGCCGGCTGATCTCCCGCGGCGACGCGGCGAGCTGAAGGACGCACCCCATGCCCAAAGCCTATCTCTCCATCGAAGGTCTCGGCGTCACCTTCTCCAAGGGCGCTCAGCGCTCCGAGGTGCTGCGCGACATCAACCTCCAGGTCGAGCGCGGCGAGTTCGTCTCGCTGATCGGCCACTCCGGCTGCGGCAAGTCCACGCTTCTGAACGTGGTCGCCGGCCTGATCCCGGCCACCACCGGCGGGGTGATCCTCGACGGCCAGGAGGTGGACCAGCCCGGGCCCGACCGCGCCGTGGTCTTCCAGAACCACTCCCTCCTGCCCTGGCTGTCGGTGCGCGAAAACGTCGACCTCGCGGTCAACAAGGTGTTCGGCTCGGCCAAGTCGGCGGCCGAGCGGCGCGACTGGACCCTGCACAATCTGGAGCTCGTCCAGATGACCCACGCGCTCAACAAGCGCCCGGCCGAGATCTCCGGCGGCATGAAGCAGAGGGTCGGCATCGCCCGGGCGCTCGCCATGCAGCCCAAGGTCCTGCTGCTCGACGAACCCTTCGGGGCGCTCGACGCCCTGACCCGCGCCCGGCTGCAGGACACGGTCATGCAGATCCAGTCGACGCTGAAGAACACCGTCCTGATGATCACCCACGATGTGGACGAGGCGACCCTGCTCTCCGACCGGATCGTGATGATGACCAACGGCCCCCGCGCCTCGATTGGCCAGGTGCTGGAGGTGTCGCTGGCCCGCCCCCGCGACCGCCTGGCCGTGGCCGAGAACCCCGCCTACATCCGCGGCCGCGCCGCGGTGATCGAGTTCCTCTACGCCCGTCAGGCCGCCTGACGCCGCGCCCCCGGTCAGGGAGGCGCCCATGTTTCGGGCGCCTCCCTGCCTCTCCGCTGCACAATTGTGCGGCGCCGCATTGAACCACCCCAAGCGCCCGCTCCCCCGGCTGACTCTCGCCCAGGGCAGGCGCATCAAGGCCCCAGGCCCACGGACAACGAAGTTCGCGGCTGATCGAGACGACCGCTCGGATGCGGTCACCCCACCGGCGCTGACGCCGCTCTCGTTCATCCCGAGGTTTCCATGTTGAACCGTTCGTTCCTGAAGGCGGGCCACACCCCCACCCTCTTCGCGGCCTTCCTCTATTTCGACGTCAGCTTCATGGTCTGGGTGCTGCTCGGACCCTTGGGCGTCGCGATCGCCAAGGACTTCCATCTCGATCCCGCCCAGAAGGGCTTCATGGTCGCCGTGCCGGTCCTGGCCGGCGCCCTGCTGCGCCTGGTCGCCGGCGTCATGGTCGACCGCATCGGCCCCAAGCGCACCGGCCTGATCGGCCAGGCCGTCGTGCTCACCGGCCTCTCCGCCGCCTGGTTCCTGGGCGTCCACAATTACAGCCAGGTGCTGATCCTGGGCATGCTGCTGGGCGTGGCCGGCGCCTCCTTCGCCGTCGCCCTGCCGCTGGCCTCACGCTGGTATCCCCAGGAGCACCAGGGCCTGGCGCTGGGCATCGCCGGCGCCGGCAATTCCGGCACGGCTCTGGCCGCCCTGTTCGCCCCGGTCCTGGCCAAGTCCTTCGGCTGGGGCAATGTCATCGGCCTGGCGACCATTCCGCTGGCCGTCGCCTTCCTGGTCTATCTGGCCTTCGCCAAGGACGCCCCCGAGCAGCCCGCGCCCAAGCGCCTGGGCGAATATCTCGACGTGCTCAAGGTTCCGGACGCCTGGTGGCTGATGCTGCTCTATGGCGTGACCTTCGGCGGCTTCGTCGGCCTGTCCTCCTCGCTGACCATCTATTTCAACTCGGAATACAGGCTCGATCCCGTCGTCGCCGGCGTCTTCACCGCGGGCTGCGTCTTCGCCGGCTCCTTCGTCCGCCCGGTCGGCGGCGCTGTCGCCGACCGCTTCGGCGGGGTGCGCACCCTGATCGTGGTCTATGGCCTGGCCGCTCTGGGCCTCACCCTCGCCAGCTTCCAGATGCCCAGCCCCTATCTGGCGCTGGCCATCCTGCTCTTCAGCATGATGGCGCTCGGCGCCGGCAATGGCGCGGTGTTCCAGCTCGCCCCCCAGAGATTCCGCAAGGAGATCGGGGTGATGACCGGCCTGATCGGCATGACCGGCGGGATCGGCGGCTTCTATCTGGCCTCCACCCTCGGCCTCGCCAAGCAGCTGACCGGCACCTACCAGCTGGGCTTCCTCGGCTTCGCGGGCCTCGCCCTCTTCGCCCTGGTCGCCCTGGCCGGTCTGAAGAACAAGTGGCGCGCGGTCTGGCCGACCCTCGCCCCCGCCGACGGCGACGCCGTCCCGGTTCGCGTCTGAAGCGGAGCCAGCATCATGACCGCTTCCCGCGAACGCCTTGTCGTCATCGGCAATGGCATGGCCGGCTGCCGCGCCGTCGAGGACATCCTCAAGCGCGACCCCGACCGTTACGAGATCACCATCTTCGGGGCCGAGCCCCGGGTGAACTACAACCGCATCATGCTCTCGCCGGTGCTCGCCGGAGAGAAGAGCTTCGACGACATCGTCATCAATGACGCTGCCTGGTACGCCGAGCACGGCATCACCCTGCACGCCGGCCGCGCCGTCACCGCGATCAATCGCGAGCTCAAGGTGGTGGAGGCCGAGGGCGGCCTGTCGGTCGGCTACGACAAGCTGATCCTCGCCACCGGCTCGGACCCGGTCCGCCTGCCCCTGCCCGGCGCCGACCTGAAGGGCGTCGTCACCTTCCGCGATCTCGACGATGTCGACCAGATGGTCGCCGCCGCCGACGCGGGCGGCGCGGCGGTGGTCATCGGCGGAGGCCTGCTAGGTCTGGAGGCCGCCTATGGCCTTGCCCGCAGGGGCATGAAGGCCACGGTCGTCCACCTGATGGACGTGCTGATGGAGCGCCAGCTCGACAGCGCCGCCGGCTTCCTGCTCACCGAGGCCCTGGCCGAACGCGGGGTGGAGACCGTGCTCTCGGCCCAGTCCGAGGCGATCCTCGGCGAGGACGGCCGGGTCACCGGCCTCAAGCTCCAGGACGGCCGTATCCTGCCCTGCTCGATCCTGGTCATGGCCGTGGGCATCCGCCCCAATACGGCGCTCGCCAAGGCCTGCGGCCTGCCGGTCGGGCGCGGCGTCATGGTCGACGACCAGATGCGCACCGGCGACGCCGACATCTGGGCCGTAGGCGAATGCGCCGAGCACCGGGGCGTCGCCTATGGCCTGGTCGCGCCCATCTGGGACATGTGCCGGACGCTGGCGGCCGCGATCACCGGCGACGACGCGGCGGCCTATGAGGGCTCGCTGCTCTCCACCCGGCTCAAGGTTTCCGGCGTCGACGTGTTCTCGGCCGGCGCCTTCGCCGGCGGCGAGGGCTGCGAGGACATCGTGTTCCGCGACGCCGGCCGAGGCGTTTACAAGCGGGTGGTGCTGCAGGATGGCAAGGTCGCCGGCGCGGTGCTGTTCGGCGACGCCGCCGACGGCGGCTGGTACTTCGACCTCATGCGTCAGGGGGCCGATGTCCGCGACATCCGCGAGACCCTGATCTTCGGCCAGGCGATCACGGAGGGTCTGTCGGGCCTGGACCCTAGTGCGGCCGTTGCGGCCATGTCCGACGACCAGGAGGTCTGCGGCTGCAACGGCGTGTGCAAGGGCCAGATCACCACGGCGATCACCAGCCAGGGCCTCACCACCCTGGACGCCGTGCGCGGCGTCACCAAGGCCTCGGCCTCCTGCGGCTCCTGCACGCCGCTGGTGGAGAAGCTTCTCAAGCTGACCCTCGGCGACGACTTCCAGGCCCAGACCGGCCCCGCGCCCATGTGCAAATGCACCCACCACACCCATGACCTGGTCCGCCAGGCCATCCTCGCCCAGGAGCTCAAGTCCATCCCCGCGGTGATGCAGGCCATGGAATGGACGACGCCGGAGGGCTGCGCCTCATGCCGCCCGGCGCTCAACTACTACCTCGTCTGCGCCTGGCCCGGCGAATACCAGGACGACAAGCAGTCGCGCTTCATCAATGAGCGGGTCCACGCCAACATCCAGAAGGACGGCACCTATTCCGTCGTGCCGCGGATGTGGGGCGGCATGACCACGCCCGACGAGCTGCGCGCCATCGCCGACGTCGCCGACAAGTTCTCCATCCCGGCGGTCAAGGTCACCGGCGGTCAGCGCATCGACCTGCTGGGCGTCAAGAAGGACGACCTGCCCGCCGTCTGGGCCGATCTCAACGCCGCCGGCATGGTCTCCGGCCACGCCTACGCCAAGGGCCTGCGCACGGTGAAGACCTGCGTCGGCTCCGACTGGTGCCGGTTCGGAACCCAGGACTCCACCGGCCTCGGCATGCGGCTGGAGAAGTTCATGTGGGGCTCCTGGACCCCCGCCAAGGTCAAGCTGGGCGTCTCCGGCTGTCCCAGGAACTGCGCCGAGGCGACCTGCAAGGACGTGGGCGTGATCTGCGTGGACTCTGGCTACGAGATCCATGTCGCGGCGCCGCCGGCCTGCACATCCGCGGGACCGAGGTCCTGACCCGGGTGGCCAGCGAGGACGAGGCGGTCTGGACCATCTGCGCCCTCGTCCAGCTCTATCGCGAGCAGGGCTGGTACCTGGAGCGGATCTACAAGTGGATGGACCGGGTGGGGCTGGACTCCATCAAGGCGGTCATCGCCGACGAGGCCGAGCGCCGCGCCCTCTATGACCGGTTCTCCTACTCCCAGCGCTTCGCCCGCATCGACCCCTGGGCCGAACGCGTCGCCGGCCGCCACGCCGAGGAATTCAACCCGCTCAGCCGCCGCCTGGAGTTCACCCCCGCATGAACGCGCTCGTGAAGGAACCCGCCGTGATCTGGACCGATGTCGGCGCGGTCACCGACATCCCCCGCCGGGGCGCCCGCCGCGTGCCCAGCCCGCGCGGCGACATCGCCGTCTTCCGCACCGGCGACGGCCAGGTCTTCGCCCTGATGGACGCCTGCCCGCACAAGGGCGGCCCGCTCAGCCAGGGCATCGTCCACGGCGCGGCGGTCACCTGCCCCCTGCACGGGCGGGTCATCGATCTCGCCACCGGCGAGGCCACCGGGGTCGACCGGGGAACCGGCTGCGCCCCGGTCGTGCCGCTCGAGGTCCGCGACGGCCGCCTGTTCCTGGGCCTGGTCGGGGGCTGAGATGGCGGACGGCGCCCTCATCCCGTCGGTCGCCACCGCCTGCCCCTATTGCGGGGTGGGCTGCGGCGTCGCGGGTCGGGTGATCGAGGGTCGCACCCTGGCGGTGAGTGGCGACACCCGCCATCCGGCCAACCAGGGCCGCCTCTGCTCCAAGGGCCTGGCGCTCGGGGCCACGGTGGGGCTGGAGGGCCGCCTGCTGGTCCCGATGATCGGCGACCGCGAGGTCCCCTGGCGCGAGGCCACCGCCCTGGTCGCCCGCCGCTTCGCCCAGACCATCGCCCGGCACGGGCCCGACTCCGTCGCCTTCTACGTCTCAGGCCAGCTGCTGACCGAGGACTATTACGCCGCCAACAAGCTGATGAAGGGCTTTATCGGCTCAGGCAATATCGACACCAATTCAAGGCTTTGCATGGCGTCTGCTGTGGCCGCGCATAAGCAGGCCTTCGGCGCCGACCTGGTGCCCGGCTGCTATGAGGATCTCGACCTCGCCGATCTGGTGGTGTTCTCCGGCCATAACGCCGCCTGGACCCATCCGGTGCTGTTCCGCCGCATGGAGGCCGCCCGCGCCCGCGGCCAGCGCCATGTGGTCATCGACCCGCGCCGCACCGACACCGCCCAGGTCGCCGACCTGCACCTGGCGCTCGCCCCCCAGACCGACGTGCGGCTGTGGAACGGCCTGCTCGCCGACCTGATCCGCCGCGGCGCCATCGACCGCGACTACATCGCCGAGCATGTCGGCGGCTTCGCCCAGGTCGAGGCGGCGCTGTCGGAGGCCGACCAGTCCCCCGCCACCGTCGCCGCCGACTGCGACGTCCCGCTCGCCGACCTCACCCAATTTTTCGACCTGTTCGCGGCCACGCCCAGGACGGTCAGCCTGTTCTCCATGGGGGCCAACCAGTCGGCCCAGGGCGTGGCCAAGGGCCTCGCCATCCTCAACGCCCACCTGGCCACCGGGCGGATCGGCAAGCCGGGCGCCTGCCCCTTCTCGATCACCGGCCAGCCCAACGCCATGGGCGGGCGCGAGACCGGCGGCATGGCCAATACCCTGGCCGGCCACATGGACTTCGCCCCCGCCGACCGCGACCGGGTCGCGCGCTTCTGGGGGGCGCCGGACACCGCCCGCAAACCCGGCCTCAAGGCCGTGGAGATGTTCGACGCCATCGGCGAAGGCCGGATCAAGGCCGTCTGGATCATGGCCACCAATCCGGCGGTCAGCCTGCCCGACGCCAGCGGCGTGCGCGACGCCCTGGCCGCCTGCCCCTTCGTGGTGGTCTCCGACTGCATGGCCGAGACCGACACCATGGCCTTCGCCCATGTGAAGCTGCCCGCCCTGGCCTGGGGCGAGAAGGACGGCACGGTCACCAATTCCGAGCGCCGCATCAGCCGCCAGCGCGCCCTGTTCCCCCCGCCGGGCGAGGCCCGTCCGGACTGGCGGATCATCGCCGACGTCGCCGCCGCCATGGGTCACGCCGACGGCTTCTCCTGGCCCAGCCAGGACAGCGTGTTCCGCGAATGGGCGCGCCTGACCGCCTTCGACAATCCGGGCCCGGACGCCGGCGGCCGGACCCTGAACCTCGCGGGGTTGGTCGGGATCAATCGCGAGGCCTATGACGCCCTTGCCCCCATCCAATGGCCCGTGACGGCCGATGGATCGGGCACGCCGCGTCTGTTTACGGACGGACGCTTCCAGAGCCCCGACGGCCGCGCCGCCATGGTCCCCGTGCGCCCCAAGGGGCCGGCCGCGCCCTGCGACGCCGCCTATCCCCTGTCGCTCAACACCGGCCGCATCCGCGACCAGTGGCATACCCTCACCCGCACCGGCCTCGCCCCCGACCTCTGGCGCCATGCGCCCGAAGCCTTTGTCGAAATCCACCCGCGGGACGCCGCGGCCGCCGGGGTGGCCGAGGGCGCGCTGGCCCGCATCCAGACCGCCCAGGGCGAGGCGGTGGCCATCGCCCGCCTGACCGATCGCCAAAGGCCAGGCGGCATCTTCATGCCCATGCACTGGACCGACGCCTATGCGCCGTCCGGCCGCGCCAATCCGCTGATCGCCCGCCATGTCGACCCGACCTCCGGCCAGCCGGAGTTCAAGCACACCCCCGCCCGCATCCGCGCCTATCGCGAGACCTGGCAGGGCTTCCTGATCGCCCGCGCGCCGGTGGCCGCCCCGCCTGGATCGGACATCATCTGGCGGCGCATCCCCCAGACCGCCTGCGCGCTCTATGAATTCGCCGGCCGCGGCGACGGCGACGAGCGGGAGACCCTGCGCCGCCGGCTCGGCGAGGCCGAGGGCGAGGTCGTGACCTATGAGGATCCGGCCACTGGCGCGCGCCGCCAGGCCTGGATCCGCGACGGCCGGCTGGAGCGCGTGCTGTTCGTCACCACCGGCAAGGCCCTGCCGCCCAGGGACTGGCTGGTGGAGCTGTTTGAGGCTGAGACCCTGCCGGCCGAGGCCCGCGCCACCCTGCTGTTCGGTCGCCCGCCAGGGCCGGTGGTCGACAAGGGTGCGATGGTCTGCGCCTGCCTCAAGGTCGGAACCCACGCCATCGACGCCGCCGCCCGGGCCGGCGCGGCCACGGTCGAGGCGATCGGCGCCGCCACCGGGGCCGGGACCAATTGCGGCTCCTGCCGCCCCGAGATCGCCCGACGTCTGCAAGCCCTCCATACCCCCCAGGTGACCCATGGCGCCCCATGATCCCCCGACCGGTCGCGTCCAGCTGGTGGGCGCCGGCCCCGGCCCCGCCGACCTGCTCACGGTGCGCGCCCTGCGCGCGGTCCAGGGCGCCCAGGCCCTGCTCTATGACGCCCTGATCGCCGCCGAGGTCCTCGACCTCGCCCCGCCCGGGTGCATCCGCATCCAGACCGGCAAGCGGGCTGGTCGGGCCAGCATGAAGCAGCAGACCATCAACCGTCTGATGTTGCGCCTGGCGCGTCGCGGCCTGAAGGTCGTACGGCTGAAGGGCGGCGACCCGTCCGTCTTCGGCCGCGTCGGCGAGGAGCGCGCCTTTCTCAACGCCCACGGGGTGGAGACCGAGATCGTGCCCGGCGTCACCGCCGCCAGCGCGGCCGCGGCGCAGTTCGGCTTCCCGCTCACCCACCGCGACGCCGCCCGGCGCCTGCTGATCGCCACCGCCACCGTCTCGAGCGGCGACCTGACCGAGGGCGGCTGGGCCGGCGCCGCCGCCGATCCGGAGACCACGCTGGCCCTCTATATGGGCCGCGACCAGGTCGACGCCGCCGCCGACCGCCTGATCCGCCACGGCCGCGCCCCCGCCACCCCGGCCATCGCCATCGAAAACGCCGGCTATCCCCACGCCAAGGCCTACCCGACCACCCTGGCCCGCCTCGCCTCCACCCTGGCCGCCGCCGCCCCCACCGGCCCCGTCATCCTCCTCATCGGCAAGGTCTGCGCCCAGGCGACCCTACCGGCGGCTGACGCGGCGCCCCACGCCGCGCCCACCATGGCGGTGGCCCGGTAGGGCGAAGGAGACGTTCAGGCCGTCCGAAACTGCGTCGGGATGAGCGAAATTATCCCCGACCGCCCCGCCGCCGCGGCCCGTTCGTGGGGTTCGTGGGGTTCGTGGTCGAACTCTTGCTGACGCGCCGAGACCGGAGCCGAACGGCCCTGCGCCTGACGCGCAAGGCACACCAACCCCCCACCTCAAAAATTAAAATATCCTACTAAATCAATATCTTAAATTGACTCAACGTCACACCAAAACCCCTCGTCCATGTTGACGTCAAACAGGGCAAGTCGATTCAGGTCGGCGATATCAGACCCTCGGGGTTACAATCCCCAAGGTCCTTCTCATCGTTGACGCAAGACCTCCGCCGCCTCCGCGCACGGATGGGAATTCGGGAGCCGGCTGACCGCCGGGGCCTCCACGCGGCCCTGCTTCGCGGCAGGCTCTAGCTCAAATCCTGCGAAGCGCATTGCGCGAAGCAGGATGGCGGTGACGCAGGGATTCGAACCCTGGATACGCTTTCACGTATGACGATTTAGCAAACCGTTGCCTTCAGCCACTCGGCCACGTCACCTTTAGGGCGGGGACGGATAGCCGTTTCGAGCGGCCCTGGCAATCACGTCCGCGACCGTTAACCGGACGATCAGACGCCTGCGGCATATTGCCGGCCTCAAGGCCTTATGCAGCAAGCCATTTCATGTCCGTGATCGCCCCGCCCCCGACCGCCCCCGACGCCACCAAGATGGCGGCGGACGCGATCGCCGCCTCAGTGGCGCGGACCTCTGGCCCCCGCGCGGCCGGCGCGGACCGCCGCGGTCCCCTTCGCCCGGGCCATCTGATTCCCACCCGCAAGCGCCTGCCCGGCCATCGGATCGCCTGGATGTTCCAGGCGGGCGACGGTCTGGCCCTGGCTCTCTTGAGCTATGCCTTCCTGGACGCCCATCGCGCGGTGAACCCGGCCTTCGCCGTGATCGCCACCCTGAGCGTCCTGATCGCCCTCTCCCTGGGCAAGGCCTATGAGTTCAGCGCCCGCCAGCCCCTGGCCGTCCAGCTGGGCCGCGCGGCCGCGGCTGGCCTCGCCGGCCTGGCCGGAGCGAGCGCCATCCTGGCCCTCCTGTCGTCCTGGCCCGCCATCGCGCCGGTGCTGACGGTCTGGGGGCCGATGGCCCTGACCGCCCTGGTGACGCTGCATGCGGCCTGGTGGCTCGCCGTCCGCCGCTGGCGGCGCAGCGGCCGGCTGACCCCCAACATCGTCGTGGTCGGCGCCACCCGCGCCGCCGAACGCCTGATCTTCGCCAGCCTGAAGAGCCGCGAGGTCAACATCATCGGGGTGTTCGACGACCGCGCCGACCGGGCGCCCAAGACCCTCTATGGCGTGCCGGTGCTGGGCGACACCGACACCATGATGAACCATCGGGTCATGCCCTATGTGGACCGGGTGGTGATCACCGTGCCCGCCAAGGCCCAGGACCGGGTGAGCCAGCTGATCGAGCGGCTGCGCGTGCTGCCCAATGAGATCACCCTGCTGCTGGACGGGGAGGCGCCTGAGGTCGAGGCCGCCGCCATCAGCCGCATCGCCGATGTGCCCCTGGCCCGGATCTCCGGCCCGCCGGTCAACGAGGCCCGCGCCCTGGCCAAGCGGGCCCAGGACTTGGTCATCGGATCCCTGGCCCTGGTGGTCTCCGCCCCGGTGATGGCCATCGTGGCTCTGGCCATCAAGCTCGACAGCCCCGGCCCCGCCCTGTTCCGCCAGCGCCGCCACGGCTTCAACAACGAAGAGATCGTGGTCTGGAAATTCCGCTCCATGCGGGTGGAGCAGCCCGGCGCCCAGGCCAGCCAGGTTCGCCAGGTCCAGTGCGGCGACGACCGGGTCACCCGGATCGGCCGCTTCATCCGCAAGACCTCGCTGGACGAGCTGCCCCAGATCTTCAACGTCCTGACCGGCGAGATGTCCCTGGTCGGCCCCCGCCCCCATCCCGTGGGCCTGATGACCGGCGAGGTGGAGAGCGCCCGCCTGGTGCACGAATACGCCCACCGCCACCGCATGAAGCCCGGCATGACCGGCTGGGCGGCCATCCACGGCTCGCGCGGTCCGGTCGATACGCCCGAGCTGGTCCAGCGCCGCGTGGCCCTCGACGTGGAGTACATCGAACGCCAGTCGTTCTGGCTCGACCTCTACATCATCGCCATGACCATTCCCTGTCTCCTCGGGGACAGCGAGAACGTCCGCTAGGAGCCGCGACATGTTCTGGCGCGGCGTCCTCGGCTATCTGCCGGCCAATGTGATCCAGGGGGTGGTGGGCCTGCTCACCATCGTCACCTTCACCCGGCTGCTGACCCCGGCCCAGTTCGGCGACTACGCTCTGGGCTTCTCGGTGATGAGCCTGATCCACACGGCCGTCTTCGTCTGGAACGAGGCGGCCATGGCCAGGTTCTGGGCCGGGTCCGCGGAGCGCCGCGACAGCGCCGACCACTCGGCCGCCGTCTATGGCGCCTGGCTTGTGCTGTTGGCCGCCCTGCCGCTCGCCGCTCTCGTCGCCTGGCTCTGGCCCCTGCAGCCCGGCCTCAAGGTCGCGGTGCTGGCGGGGATCGCGGCCACGGCGCCCCGCACCCTGATCAAGCTGGCCCAGGAACGCCGCCGGGCCGGGGGCCAGGTCGGTCCCTCGGCCCTGATCGACATGGGCCAGACGCTTGGCGGCTTCGCCCTGGGCGCCGGCTTCGCCCTGGCCGGTTTCGGGGGCGCATCGCCCCTGATCGGCGCGGGCCTGGCGGCGCTCGCCTGCCTGCCCTTCGTCCTGCCCGCCGACGGCCGGCTGGCGATCAGCGGCCGCCTGGGCCTGGCCCGGGTGCGCGAGCACGCCGCCTACGGCCTGCCCGTGGCCCTGTCCCTGATCCTGGCCCTGGTGCTCGCCACCACCGACCGCTTCCTGCTGGCCCGCTTCCTCGATGAGGCCTCGGTCGGCGTCTATCACGCGGGCTACAGCCTCGCGAACCGCACCCTCGACGTGGTGTTCATCTGGCTGGGCGCCGCCGGCGGGCCGGCCCTGATCATGGCCCTGGAGCGTGGCGGCCGCGACGCGCTGAAGGCCGCGGCCCGGGAACAGGCGCAGGTGATGGTGCTGCTGACCCTGCCCGCCGCCGTGGGCCTGGCCCTGGTCGCCGCTCCCCTGGCCCAGCTGATGATCGGCCCCGCGCTCAGCGCCGGCGCCGCCCACGTCACCCCCTGGATCGCCCTGAGCGGCCTGCTGGGCGGCCTGACCACCTATTATTTCCACCAGGCCTTCACCCTGTCGCGCCGCACCGGCCTGCTGCTGGTCGCCATGACCGCGCCGGCCCTGGCGAACCTGGTTCTGAACCTGATCCTGATCCCGCGCTTCGGCCTCGACGGCGCCCTGTGGGCGACCCCGGCGAGCTACGCCCTGGGCCTCGCCGCCTCGGCCCTGCTGGGCGGCCGAAGCCTGCCCCTGCCCATTCCGTGGCGCACGGTCGCCGAGGCCGTCGGCGCCAGCCTGGCCATGGCGCTGGCCGTCGCCAGCGTCCCCGCCTGTGGCGGCCTGCCGGAACTGATCCTCAAGGCGGGCCTCGGCGCCCTGGTCTATGGCGCGGTCATCGCCCTGGTCGACGCCGGCGCCCTGCGCAGCCGGGCCCAGGCCATGCTCGGCGCGCGACTCGCCCGGAGCGCCGCATGAGCGAGATCCTGTTCGACAATGCGCTCTGGCGCGACGGGTGCCCGCGCCTGTCCATCCTGACCCCGTTCAAGGGCGACGATCCTACGCCGCTCCTCGCCGCCCTGGGCCGCGAGGCGCTCGCCCCCGGCGCCCAGGCCGAGCTGCTGATCCTCGATGACGGCTCCCGCGACCCTGCCCTGGCCGCGCGGGTAGAGGCCGCCGTCGCCGCCCTGCCCCTGCCGGCCCGCTTCATCCGGCTCGACGCCAATGAGGGCCGCTCCAAGGGCCGCAACCGCCTGGTCAGCCAGGCGCGCGGCGAGTGGCTGCTGTTCCTGGACAGCGACATGCTGCCCGACCGCCCCGACTTCATCTCGGCCTGGCTGACCCTGATCGACCAGGACCAGCCCGCCGTGGCCTTCGGCGGTTTCTCCCTCGACCAGGCGCCGGCCAGCCCCGACAACGCCCTGCACCGGGCCATCGCCGACGGCAGCGACTGCCAGCCGGCCGCCGTCCGCGCACGCATGCCGGAGAAGATCTTCACCTCCAACCTCCTGGTCCGGCGCGACGTCTTCGCCGCCGAGTCCTTCGACGAGGACTTCCAGGGCTGGGGTTGGGAGGACGTGGAATGGGGCATGCGGGTCGCCGCCCGCTGGCCGATCCTGCACGTGGACAATACCGCCACCCACCTGGGCCTGGACACCGCCGAGACCCTGACCGCCAAGTACGAGCAGTCGATCGGGAATTTCCTGAAGATCACCGCCCGCCATCCCGACCTCATGGCCCGCTATGGCAGCCTGAAGGTCGCCAAGCTCCTGCGGCGCGCGCCCTGCTCCAGCGCTTGCGGCCCCTGCTCAAGGCCTATGTCCTGGCCAAGGCTCCGCCGGTGAAGACCCGGGCCTTCGCGCTTCGGCTCTATCGCGCCGCCCTCTATGCGGAGGCCATGGGATGACCGGCTACGAAGGCGCCTATTCCGCTGACCGCTCGATCGCGGGCAAGCTCCGCCGTCGCCTCGTCCGACTGGCGCACAAGCGCCCCCTTGCGACCGTGCCCCAGGCGCCGATGGTCTCCTTCACCTTCGACGACGCGCCCCTGTCGGCGACCGTCGCCGGCGCCGCCCTGCTCGAGACCCGAGGCCTGGCCGGCACCTATTATGTTTCGGCGGGCCTGGCGGGACAGGCCGCGCCCATGGGCCCCTGCGCCGAGAAGGTCGACTATCAGCGCCTCGCCCGCGCCGGCCATGAGATCGCCTGCCACACCTATTCCCACCTCGACTGCGGCCGCGCCAAACCGGCCGAGGCCTGGGAAGACACCGCCCGCAACGCCCGCGCCCTGGCCGACTGGGGGATCTTCGAGGTCGAGAACTTCGCCTATCCCTATGGCGAGATCGCCTCGGGCCCCAAGCAGGCCCTCGCCAAGCGATACGATACGCTGCGCGCCCTGCACCACGGGGTGATCACCCAGGGAACCGACCTCAACCAACTGCCCGCCGTCGGGATCGAAGGCCCGGACGGCGAGGCCGTGGCCCGCCGCTGGCTGGCCGAGGCCAAGGCCGGCAAGGCCTGGCTGATCCTCTACACCCACGACGTCCGCCCCGATCCCTCCCCCTGGGGCTGCACGCCCGAGGTGCTGGCCCGGCTGATCGACGCGGCGACCCATGACGGGTTCCAGGTGGTCACCGTGCGCGAAGCCATGCGCCGCCTGCAGCCGGCCGCGAGCCTCGCCGCATGAGCCTGACCTCGACCGCCTTGCCGGACACCGCGCCGCGGCCCTTCGGGCTTGATCGACTGATGATCGTCCTGGGGCTGTTCGCCTATGCCGGCCTGCTCGGGATCGCCTGGTGGGGCCTGTCACGCCTGCTGCCGGACCAGCTGACTTTTCAGGTGTTCGGCCGCACGATCTCCGTGGGCCACGTCCATGACCGGCTCCTCGGCGAGGCGATGCTGCTCCTGGCGATCCTGCCCTTCGCGCTGTGGCTGGAATGCCTCGTGGTCGGTTGGGCGCAGAGCTCCGCCCGCCGGATGTTGTTTGCGCCCACCCGCTCGATCAGGACCGACATGGCCCTGCTGGTCCTGGCCCAGGGCCATGTCCTGGACCTCGCTGGCCGGGTGATGATGCTGGGCGCCTCGATGCTCTCGGGGGGCTGGATGCGGGACCGCATCGTGGCGGCCACCGGCTTCGCCGTGGATCCGAGCGGCCTGCCCCTGCCGGTCCAGATCGTGATCTATTTCTACGTCTACACCTTCTTCGACTACTGGACCCATCGCCTGGACCACAGCCGTTGGTTCTGGCCCCTGCACCGCTATCATCACTCGGCCGAGGACTTCTGCGTCGCCACCTCGGCGCGCCAGCATCCCGCCGCCTTCACCGTGATCTTCATGATCAACCTGCCCCTGGCGATCCTGGGCGCCCCGCCGGCGGTGATGATCTATGTGAACGTGATCGCCACCACGGTGGGCTTCCTGATCCATTCCCAGATGGCGTCGGACTGGGGCTGGGTCGGCCGCTGGATCATCCAGTCGCCCCTGCACCACCGCCTGCACCACAAGCTCGACATGACCGAGCCGACCGGACATTTCGCCATGGCGCCCATCTGGGACCGGCTGTTCGGCACCTGGCGCGGCACGGCCGATCCGTCGCTCGCGATCGGTGTCGACACCCCCTATCGGCACGGCTTCTGGGTGGCGCCGGACCTGGCGCGCGACTACTGGCATTTCTGGACCGGCCACCACGCCCGCAGGCTGGCGCGCGAAGAGGCCGCTAGGTCCTGACCTCCCGGTCGGGCCAGCACAGCTTGACCGACAGGGCGACAAAGATCACCCAGCGGAAATCGTTATAGGTCACCGCCACGCTCTCGGTCAGCGAGGTCAGGGCGTAGATCACCAGGAACGGCAGGGCCAGATAGGCGCCGGGCGTGCGGAACGCCGCCACCACCCCCATGACCATGGTCTGCAGGAAATAGAAGGCCCAGGACGCCAGGCCGAACACGCCCAGGCCCAGCCACTGCTCAATCCAGGAGTTGTGCGAGTGGTGCGGCCGCCAGTGGGCCTCCTTGACGATCTTGGCCAGCGGGGCCCAGGGGTCGGTGTCGTCCCAGACGGCGGCGTAGCCGTAGCCTGTCCAGGGTCGGAGCTCGATCTGGCGAATCGCGGCTGTCCAGACCTCAGTCCGGCCCGTCAGGGTCGCGTCCTTGCCGAGCGCCTTGAACAAGATGTCGGAGGCGAACAGGGCGACGCTCGCCACCAGGCCGATCCCCAGCACCGCGAGCCAGACGGTCGCCACCCCGATCGCCGGGCTGCGGCGGACCAGGGCCACGAAGATCAGGGTCCCGAACCCCATGACCAGCGCGACCAAGGAGGTCTTGGAGGTCGAGAGCAGAACCAGCAGCAGGCACAGGGCCGCGAAGCTCCACCACAGCCTGGCGCGATGCGGGTTGAGCATGGCGGTCCCGGCCAGGATGGCGAAGCCCAGGGCCATGATCCCGCCCAGGATGTTTTTCTCCGGCCACACCCCGCGCCAGGCGCCGGGGAACAGCTCGTGCATGATCCCGATCGAGGGAAAGGCGATGGGCACGACGAAGGCGATCACGGCCAGGGTCGCAAACGCCGTCGCCAGCACCTCGGCCAGGTCGGCCCAGCGATAGCGGGAGCCGAGCACCACCCCGCCCAAGGTCGTCGCATAGATCGCCACCACCCGGCGCAGGGTCTGATCCGGCGACACCGACCAGGTGATCGAGGCGCCGACGATGAGCATCAGCAGGATCAGGAACGGCTGGCGCAAGGTCGCCCAGAATGCGCTCGCCGGGGCCAGGACCGCCAGGAACAGGGCCATGCCGTAGGCGGGAAAGAACAGGGCGCGGACCAGGCTGTCCGCCGCTGCGTCCTCGTTGTCGCCCAGCAGGGGGAAGACCCAGGCCTGGCTGAAGATCAGCACGATCCCGACGGCGCAGCCGAAGACCAGCAGGCGGAAGGCCGTGACATGGTCGGCCGGTTCCGGCCGGGTCATGACCCAGGTCTGCTGGGTCACGGCATGATGGCCTTGAGGAAACGCGGCTGCTCCACCGTCACCCGGTTGACGAACAGGCCGGCCACATTACCGCCGGCGCCGGTGATGGCGTCACGCAGCTGGGCCGGTGCCCGGACGTCCGCCTCGTCGGCGGCGACCACCATGACTGTCTGGTCCATGAAGGAGGCCACGCTGAGCGCGGCCTGGGAGCGATCGGGCGACGGCGCATCGACCACGATCAGGTCGGCGTATTTGCGCAAGGCCGTCCAATAGTCGCCGGTCGGCAGGATATGGACCGCCTGGCGGCCGCGCAGGGCCTCGCGCCGGAAGCGGGTGACCCACCAGCGCGCCTCGCCCACCCGATGGGCAGCGAGATATCGGCTGTCCGGGAACGGCGTCCCGTCCGCGACCCGCGCCTGGGGCTGGACGGTGAAGAACATCGAGCCGTCGGGACTGGCGGCCGCCGCCTCCCCCAGACCGCCGTAACGATCGCTTTCCTCGCGCAGGGCCTCGTACTGCGGCGAACCCAACAGATCGAGATCGACCAGCCAGACCGAGCGGCCGGCGCGACGGGCGGCGAAGAAGGCCAGCTCCCGGGCGACGGTCGAGGCGCCCTCCCCCCGGCGCGCGGAGACGATCTGGACCACGCGCGCGCGGCCAGCCGCCGGCGCGCCCAGCGACGCCCAGAGCTCGGCCATCTCGGCGTTCAGATCCACCATCTCTCGAATCGCCGCGCACATAAGGCGCTCAAGCTACTGCAAACTGCTCTCAGGCGAACCGGAGCCCTTCGTCGCGACCGATGTAAAGCCACTACTGTATTTTGAAGGGCGCGGCGCCGAGCACCGGGAGGTCGAGGGTGCGCGACGCTGACTGCGCGGTGGGCAGGCCCGGCCGCAGGAACATCCGCAGGAGACCGGCGCAAACCGCGGTGAAGGCGGCGAACAGCAGGGCCAGGACCATCACCGGCTTCTTCAGGCTCTTGCCCTTGGAGGGCGGGGTCGCGCGGCTGACGATGCGGATGTTGTCATTGGTCCGCGCCGCGATCTCCTGGGCCGCCCGGCTCTGCTCTTCCTTGACGGTGTAGTCGCGGACATTGGCCTGCAGGACGTCGCGGTCGAGGCTCAGCTCCTGGAACTGGGGCTCCAGCTCGGCCAGCTTCAGCCGGCGCTGGGTCAGCTGGTCGACCTGCTCGGCCAGGGCGGCGTCGGCTTGCTTGAGGGCGGCGACCTCCGCGGTCAGCTGGATCTTCTCGGTCTGCAGGGTCTGGTAGACCGGATTGACACCGATCCGACGGGCGCCGTCCGCATGGGTGCGGCCGGCGGCCATGCCGGCCTCCAGCTGGGCGATCTGGGCGTCGAGTTCCTGCACCGGGCGGGCGTCGTTGCGATAGCGCGACAGGAGGTCCTCGCGCTGCACCTTCAGGCTGGCCAGCTTGTCGGAGGCGGCGCTGGAGATGTCGCGATAGAGCCCGACTTCCTGGGAGACCCCGTTCAGCTGGGCGTCGAGCGCCGCGAGCCGGCCGATGCGATCGCGCAGCTGGGCCGCGTTCTGGTACTTCTGGGTCTCGATCTGGGCCTGGAGCTGGCCCAGCGAGGCCTTCTCGGCCACGAAGTCGCCGATGCGGTTGTTGTTGAGGAAGTCCTCATAGGCCCGATCGGCCTCGGCCAGGCGCGCCTCGAAGGCGGTGCGCTGTTGCTCCAGCGCCGGCGAGGTCGGATCGGTCAGCACCGTGCGCCGGTAGATCAGATACTCCTCGAGCAGGGTGTTCAGCACCAGGGCCGCGGTCTGCGGATCCTCGCTGGTGAAGCTGATCCGGATGATCGGCGTGCCCGGCGCGGTCTCGATCTTGGTGTTGGTCTCCATGGCGTGGATCGCCTGGCCGATGATCAGCTTCTTCGCCGCCGGCGACGCCGAGGCGTACTTGGTCGCAAGCTCGGGATAAATCCGCGCCAGGCCCAGCCGGTCGATGACCTTCTGCTTCAGGGCGGCCGATCCCAGGATCTCGGTCTCGGACTGGATCAGCTGGTCGGAATCCGGCACGGCCCCCCGCGCCGCATCCCCCGCCCGCGGCTCATAGACATATTCCTGGCCCAGCCGGACGAGCACGCTGGAATTGGCCGGATAGCTGGTCTTCATGGTGAGCGCCGCGCCCAGGCCCAGCACGGCGATCACGGCGAAGATCACGATCATCAACAGGCGCTCGCGCCACAGGAGGGTCGCGAAGTCCGAGACAGCATAGCGCGGTCGCGCGGCCCAATCGGTCCGCGGCGGCGTGTCGTGCGGCCTTAATGTCCAAGCGCCTGGCGCCGCCATACGAATCCGACCGTTCTAGCCCTTACTGGCCCACGGTCGCCGGGGAGCATTAATGTTCCATTACCCATTCTCCTTAACCTTTAGGCCATGACCCCGGCCCCCAAGCACGCCCTGGCCCTGATCGCCCTCTCAGGCCTGATCCTGAGCGGCTGCGCGGCGCCGCGCCTGGCCCTGCCCCATGTCGCCATGCCGCATGTGGCCTTGCCCAATGTCGATCTCCTGGGACGCCGCGACGAGCCCGCGCCGAAGCGCGACCGCAACGCCGATTTCGGCGACATCCCCTATTCGACCTGGAGCGACTACGACCCGCCCTACCGGTTCTATCCCGGCGACGAGATCGAAATCTCCCTGCCCTCGGCGCCGGAGCTGAACAAGACGGTGACGGTGCAGCCGGACGGGCGGATCTCCATGCCGCTGATTCCGGCGATCATGGCGGCGGACCGGACGATTCCCGAGCTGCAGGCGAGCCTGTCCGACGCCTATGCGGCGCAGCTCCTTCGGCCTTACGTGGACGTCACGCCCAAGGCCGCGCCGCTCAAGGTGTTTGTCGGCGGCGAGGTCGGAACGCCTGGCGTCTATGACATGATCGGCGACGGCGACGCCCTGCGCGCCGTGATCCAGGCCGGCGGCTTCAAGCCGTCCGCCAATCTGAAGGAGGTCATCCTCCTGCGTCGCGGGCCGGACGGGCGCGGCATGATGCGCACCATCAACCTCGGCAAGGGCTTGAAGTCCCCGAGCGCCGACCTGGCGCCCCTGCGCCGGTTCGACATCGTCTATGTGCCGCGGAGCGGCGTGGCCAATGCGGGCCTGTTCGTCCAACAATACTTCCGCGACCTGTCGCCTGTGCAATTCGGCTTCAGCTACGCGGTCGGCTCAACGACCACCAAATAACCGCGACGCCCCCGCAAAGCCGCGGGCTGGCGTCCAGAAGGATCTCGCCGCGCGAGGATCAGCCGTGGGCCAACCACTCGCGCGCCTGGCGCTGGGCCTCGGCGACCTCGTCGGAGGCCATCTCCTGGCTCAGTTCCTTGCGGTAGACCTTGGCTTCGACCGAACCGCGCATCGCGGCCAGATTGAACAGCATGTGGGCCGAGACATAGTCCAGCGGCGCGCCGCCTTGGCCGGTCGAGTAGAGCAGCCCCATCCGGAAGAGTTCGTCACCGGTCGCGTCCGGCTTGGGCAGGGGCAGACCTTCCGATTCCACGCTCGAAAGCATGATGTCGTATCCTTATGTGTGGCCCCGAAACCCGTTCTGGGTAACGCTTCAGACCAGCTACGACCTCAGAGAAGTCTATAGGCGCTGAACATATAGTTAAACGCTGAGGACGCGATGTTAGGTCGCACTTACACGAAGAATTCACGTCAGTTACTGGCCGGAAACCTCCATCGCCGGGTGGTTAACGCCAATGGGGGGAAAAGCGCTACCGTGGCAGGCGAGCACGCCTGACAGGGGCCTCTGGATTGAGTTAATCGTGGAAATGCGCCCTCAGGCTGTGGCCCAGGCGTGTTCTGTGCGCTCGGTGGGGACCCCATGAAACTGCAAAATATTTTCGCCGCGACCGTTTCGGCGGCGACCTTCCTGGCCCTGGCGGGCGTCGCGCAAGCGCAATCGATCGATCTGCGGACCGGTTACTATGCGCCGCGCGAAGCGTATGGGGCCGACCCCTGCGCCTGCGGGACCGCGTCCGCTCAGGACGAACGCTGGGCCTATTATGAGCAGCACAGCAGCAACGGCGGCTACGCCCCGCCCCCGCAATATGCGCCGCCGCCGGCCTATGCCGGCCCCCAGTACTACGCGCCGAACGCGCCCTATTATCCGCCGGCGCCGGCCGCCGGCCCGAGCAACTACTATCCGAGCTATTATGACCAGTATACGCCGGGTCAAAGTACTTGGCGGCCCGAGACCCTGCTTCCGCCGAACCTGCGCGGATACCGGATCAGCGGCTATATCAAGGGCCTGCCGCGTCCGAAGAACGGCTTCGCCTGGTACCACATCGGCAACGACTACGTGCTGGCCTCCACCGAGACCGGCGCGATCGTCACCATCATGAACTTCCCGAACTGATCCGGCGCTCCCGGTCCGCGCCACGCATCGCGGACCGGGAGGCTGACAGTCTTGTTCAGGCTGAGTTCAGGCTGGCCGGTCGATCCTGCGCCTACGAGGGGTGATGGATTGACTTGAGGAGAGGCCGATGAAGCGCCTGATCTTGACCCTGGCCGCCGCCGCGGCCGTCGCCGGCCCTATGGCCGCCGCCACCGCCGCCCATGCGGACCCTTGGGATCGACACGAGGATCGCTGGGACCGGCGGGATGATCGCCGCGACGACCGTCGCGACAATCGCTGGGACCGGCATGAAGACCGCTGGGAGCACCGCGACGATCGCTGGGACGCCGGCCGTCACAACGGCTACTACTACAACAACCGCTGGTCCTACGGCCCGCCGCCGCAGGCCTATTACGGCAATCCCTATTACCGCCCGGGCTATGTGGCCTGGCGTCGCGGCGGCGTCCTGCCGCCGTCCTATCGCGGCTACTGGGTCGACGACTATTACCGCTACCACCTGCGCCCGCCGCCCCGCGGCTATCGCTGGTACCGGGTCGGCGACGACTACCTGCTGGCGGCGATCACCACGGGTCTGATCTTCGAGATCATCAACAACTAGGATCGCCCGTCCTGGAAGACACAAGGCCCCGGAGCCCAGCTTCGGGGCCTTTTCATGCGCGCTCGCGCCGGCCTGGAGGTCGGATCGTGCGCATGATACCACCTGCGCCAAATCGGTCGCCGATCGCGCGCCACAGCCCTCAGGAAACGCCCATGTCCCTTCGCCGCCTCTTGCTCGCCGCGGTCGCCGTCGCCGTCGTCGCCTCGCCCGCCCTGGCGGCCGAGGGTCGCGGCTTCACCGCCAAGGATCTGGCGACCCTGGACCGGGTCTCCGACATCCGCGCCTCGCCGGACGGGCGCTATGCGGTCTACGACCTGCGCACCACCGACTGGAAGGCCGACCGCGGCGTCCACGCCCTGTGGCTGGTCGACCTGAAGGCCAAGACGCCCGAGCCCCGCCGGCTGGCGATCTCCGAGGGCGGGGTCTCGAGCGCGCGCTGGAGCCCGGACGGCCAGGCCATCTATTTCATCTCCGGCCGCTCCGGCTCGGACCAGGTCTGGCGCACCACGGCCGAGGGCGCGAGCGCGACCCAGGTGACCAAGCTGCCGCTGGATGTCGGCGCCTTCCGCCTGTCGCCCGACGGCAAGACCCTGGTCGTGGGCCTGGCGGTCTATCCGGACTGCCCGACCGTGCAATGCACTCTCGACCGCAACGCCAAGCCCAAGACCCCGACCGGCCAGGTGTTCGACAAGCTGTTCGTCCGCCACTGGGATCAGTGGGCGGACGGGACCCGCAACCACCTCTTCGCCCTGGCGCTGGACGCCAACGGCGTCGCCGCGGGTGAGCCGGTCGAGGTGACCCCGGGCCTCGACGCCGATATCCCCACCAAGCCCTTTGGCGGCGACGACGACTTCGCCGTCACCCCCGATTCCAAGTCGGTGGTGTTCTCCGCCCGCATCGCCGGGACCAGCGAGCCCTGGAGCACCAATTTCGACCTGTTCCAGGCGCCCCTGTCCGGATCGCCCAAGCCGGTCAACCTGACCGCCGACAACCTCGCCTGGGACGCCGCGCCGGCCTTCTCGCCCGACGGCTCCAAGCTCGCCTGGCTGGCCATGAAGCGGCCGGGCTTCGAGGCGGACCGCTTCGGCATCATGATCCGCGACCTCAAGACCGGCGCGACCCGTGAACTCGCCCCGCAGTGGGATCGCTCGGCCGGCGGGCTGAAGTGGTCGGCGGACGGCAAGAGCCTCTATGTGATCGCCGGCGACGTCGGCCAGACCCGGCTCTTCGCCTTCGACGCCGCCAAGGGGGGAATGCCCGTCGCCCTGACCGGCCCCGGCCATGTCGGCGAGTTCGACGTCTCCAAGGCCGGCGTCGTCTATGACCGCGACGACCTCTCCGGCCCGGCCCAGGCCTACAGCCTGCCCGCCAAGGCCAAGGCGCCGATCCAGCTGACCCACGTGGACGCCGACAAGCTGGCCGGGATCGCCATGGGCGAGGCCGAGCAGTTCAGCTTCGCCGGCTGGAACGGCGAGACCGTCCACGGCTATGTGGTCAAGCCGGCCAATTTCCAGCCGGGCAAGACCTATCCGGTGGCCTTCCTGATCCATGGCGGGCCGCAGGGCTCGTTCGGCAACCTCTTCCATTACCGTTGGAACGCCCAGACCTATGCCGGCCACGGCTATGCGGTGGTGATGATCGATTTCCATGGCTCCACCGGCTACGGCCAGGGCTTCACCGATGCGATCAGCCGACACTGGGGCGACCGGCCGCTGGAGGACCTGCAGAAGGGCTGGAGCGCGGCGCTCGCCAAGTATCCGTTCCTCGACGCGGACCGGGCCTGCGCCCTGGGCGGCAGCTATGGCGGCTTCATGGTTAACTGGATCGCCGGGAACTGGAACAGCCCCTGGAAGTGCCTGGTCAATCACGACGGCATCTTCGACAACCGCATGATGGGCTATTCCACCGAGGAGCTGTGGTTCTCCGAGTGGGAGAACGGCGGCACGCCCTGGGCCAATCCGGCGGGCTACGAGCAGTTCAACCCGGTCAATCACGTGGCCCAGTGGACCAAGCCGGAACTGGTGATCCACAGCCCGCGCGATTACCGCATCCCGGTCGAGCAGGGCCTGGCCACCTTCGACGCCCTGCAGCGCAAGGGCGTGCCGAGCCAGCTGCTCTATTTCCCGAACGAGAACCACTGGGTGCTCAAGCCGCAGAACCTCGTCCAGTGGCACGACACCGTGTTCAGCTGGCTCGACAAGTGGACGGCGCCGGCCGCGAAATAGTGCCGGCGACACGCCGGCCTTGACTTATAAACTACAAATGTAATTTCATGCCGCCAGCCTGGGAGGTTGGCGGCATGGGTCGAGCGTTTGGAATTATCGGCGGCCTGGTCGCGATCCTGGTCTCCCTGGGCCTAGGGGCGCTGGGCGTACGCGCCCTCGCCCAGCATCAGCACGCCAGCGCCGTGGCCATCCGGACGGCCGCCGGCGTCGACGAGGCGGGCTTTGTCTCGATCGGCGGGGTCGACCAGTGGGTGACCATCCGGGGCGAGGACCGGCGCAATCCGGTGATCCTGATCGTGGGCGGCGTCGGCGCAGACGGCCCGGGCACGGTGCTCAGCCCGTTCGTCGACGCCTTCCGACCGTGGGAGCGCGACTTCACGGTGGTCCAGTGGGACCCGCCAGGCGCCGGCAAGACCTATGCCGCGCGGGCCGACGCCTTCCGCCGGACCTGGGCGTCGACCGCCTGGTCCGCGACGGCCTGCAGCTGACGGCGCATTTGCAGCGGCGCCTGGGCCAGGACCGGATCATTCTCTTGGGAACCGGCTTCGGCTCGACCATCGCCACCCGGATGGCCATCGCCGATCCCGCGCTCTATTCCGCCTATGTCGGGGCGGGCCAGATCGTCAGCCCGCGGGCGGACCGGGAGCGGTTCGGCTATGAGCGGCTGAAGGCCCGCGCGACCGCGGCCGGCGACCAGGAGAGCCTCGCCCAACTCCGGATCAGCGGGCCGTGGCCGTTCCGGGCGCCGCGCGACCCGGCCAAGGTCGCCGCCTTCGTGAAGGTGGCCCGCAAATACCACGCGCCCAATCCGCCGCATCAGACCTGGGACGTGCTGACCGCGCCGCACTGGAGCCTGGCCGACGCCCTGGCCGTCACGCCGGGCATGCGGGCCAGCGAGGCCGCCTTTGGCCGGGCCTGGGGGGAGCGCTTCGACTATGCGAGCCTGGGACCGGATTTCCAGATCCCGGTCTTCGTCATCCAGGGCGACGACAACACCGACGCGCCGCTTCCCCTGGCCCGCGCCTGGCTCGACCGCATCCATGCGCCGACCAAGGCGCTCGTCGTCATCCCCGGCGCGGGCAATCACGGCCTGCAGACCCACAGCCGGGCCTTTCTCGCGGCGCTGCAGGCCCATGTCCGCCCCGTGGCGACGGCCGCCCCTTGAGCAGAATCCGACGGCTTTCGCGAGGCCTCGACGACCGCTGACGCCCCCGCCTTGTCACCTGCGTCCGGGCGGGCGCAGTCTGACAGCCGCATGTTCTGGCGCCCGGAGCCCGGCTGATGACCGCCTCGTCCCTACCTCTCACCCCCGCCGCCGACCTGGCCCGCGACAACCCGGTCCGCTTTCCCAATGAGAGCGCCGAGTACCGGGCCGCGCGGACGGCCCTGCTGGCCGAGGAGATCGAGCTTCGCCGTCATATCGAGCGGGTGGCCGCCCAGCGCCGCGCCCTGCCGCCGGGCGGACCGGTGACCGGCCGTTACAGCTTCATGACCGAGAACGGCCCGTCCGACTTCGCGGGCCTGTTCGGCGACCACCAGACGCTCGGCCTCTACAGCTACATGTTCGGGCCGCAGCGCGAACGCCCCTGCCCCATGTGCACCAACCTGCTGGGCGCCTGGGAGGGCAACGCCCTCGACATCGCCCAGCGCATGTCCCTGGTGGTGGTCGCCACCTCGCCCCTCGACCGGCTGATCGCCTGGAAGGAGGAGCGCGGCTGGAAGAACCTGCGCATGGCGACCGACCTCGACGGCGCCTACAGCCGCGACTATTTCGGCCTGGCCCCCGACGGCTCGGAAATCCCGTCCTTCAACATCTTCACCCGCCGCGACGGGACGCTGCGCCACTTCTGGTCCGGCGAGATGACCGGCCAGACCGCAGATCCCGGCCAAGACCCCCGCGGCGCGCCCGACCCCGGCCCGATGTGGGCGATCCTCGACCAGACCCCGGAGGGTCGCGGCGCGGACTGGTATCCGAAGTTGGCGTATTGAGGCGACTGACCTTCTCGGGAGCCGAGCTCAAAATGTCGAAAGATCTGATCGCCCTTGGACTCTTCTCCGGTCTGATCGGGTTTCAGCTCAAGGTGGGCGTGGCCTATGTCGGGCTGAGCAATCGGATAGCCAGACGCAGCAATCCCAAGATCTATTTCGCGATCCTCACAGCCTACGGCGCGTTCGCGGCTTGGGCGGCGTGGGATCTGATCGCCCGTCTGTCGGCGTCCTGACCGTCAAGATCGAGGCGCGCGGAACAGCGCAGCCTCGACCTCGACCGCGACCGCGATGTTGGCCGCCGCGCTCCGGACTAGACCCCCAGCTTGCTCTTCAGCAGCTGGTTGATCACGCCCGGATTGGCCTTGCCGCCGGTGGCCTTCATGACCTGGCCGACGAACCAGCCGATGGCCTGGGGCTTCTCGGCGACCGAGGCGGCCTGGCCGGGATTGGCGGCGATCAGGTCGTCGATGATCTTCTCCAGCGCGCCGGTGTCGGACACCTGCTGCAGGCCGGCCTTCTCGACGATGGCGCGCGGGGCGCCCTCGCCGGCCCACATCCGTTCGAAGACCTCCTTGGCGATCTTCGACGAGATCACGCCTTCCTCGATCAGGGCGACCAGTTCGGCGATCTCCGACGGCGCGATCGGGCTGACCGAGATGTCCAGGTCGCCGGCCGTCAGCTTGGCGGCCAGTTCATTTGTCACCCAGTTGGCGACGAGCTTGGCGTCGCGGCCCTTGGCGGCCGCCTCGAAGAAGTCCGAGCGCGCCTGGTCGATGATCAGCACGCCGGCGTCATAGGCCGTCAGGCCGTACTGGCTCTGCAGCCGCGCCTTCTTGGCGTCCGGCAGTTCCGGCAGGCTTTCCTCGATGCGCTTCACCCAGGCGGGATCGAGCACCAGGGGCAGCAGGTCCGGGTCGGGGAAGTAGCGATAGTCGTGCGCCTCTTCCTTGGAGCGCATCGAACGGGTCTCGCCCTTCACCGCGTCGAACAGCCGGGTCTCCTGGTCGATCTTGCCCCCGTCCTCCAGGATTTCGATCTGGCGGCGGGCCTCGTACTCGATCGCCTGCTGGATGAAGCGGTAGGAGTTGACGTTCTTGATCTCGCAGCGCGTGCCCAGGTGGCTGAAGTCGCCGGTCTCGCGGAACTTCTCATAGGCGCCGGGGCGGCAGACCGAGACGTTCACGTCGGCGCGCAGATTGCCCTTCTCCATGTCGCCGTCGCAGGTGCCCAGATAGACCAGGATGGTGCGCAGCTTCTTCACATAGGCCGCCGCCTCTTCGGCGCAGCGCATGTCGGGGCGCGAGACGATCTCCATCAGCGCCGTGCCGGCGCGGTTGTAGTCCATGAACGTGGCGTTCGGGTCCTGGTCGTGCAGGCTCTTGCCGGCGTCCTGCTCCAGGTGCAGCCGCTCGATGCGCACGGTGAAGGTCGAGCCGTCGTCGCGCTCGACGATGACCTCGCCCTCGCCGACGATCGGATCCTTGAACTGGCTGATCTGATAGCCCTGCGGCAGATCGGGATAGAAATAGTTCTTGCGGTCGAACAGGCTCTTCAGATGGATCTGGGCCTTCAGACCGAGACCGGTCTTCACCGCCTGCTCCACGCAATGCTTGTTGATCACCGGCAGCATGCCGGGCATGGCGACGTCGACCAGGCTGACCTGCATGTTCGGACCGGCGCCGAATCCCACGGCCGCGCCGGAGAAAAGCTTGGCGTTCGAGGCGACCTGGGCGTGCACCTCCAGGCCCAGAACCATTTCCCACGGGCCGGTGCGGCCCTCGATCACTTTGGACGTATCAGTCATGGGCTCTTCCTAGCGCCGCCCGCGCTTTGGGGAAAGCGCCAGCCAAACAAGCCTTGCCAGGAAAGCGGTTTTCACGCTTCCTTCCGCCCGCGAAAACTCGCGTCGGGAAGGAAACCCTCTCATGAAAAGACTCTTGCCGCCGGCCTCGTGGGCCTGACCCTGTCGTTCGGCGCCCTGGCCGCCGCGCCCGCCCTCGCCGATGGCGGTCTCTCGGTCGAATCGACCCCGATCGCCGACCTGGCCGCCAAGCCGGAAACCAAGGCGATCCTCGACAAGGACGTCCCCGGCCTCACCGCCCACCCGGCCTTTGACCAGTTCAAGGGCATGACCCTGAAGGCCCTGCAGCCGATGTCCGGCGGTCAGCTGACCGACGAACAGATCGCCGCGGTCCAAGCCGACCTGGACAAGCTGCCGAAGTAAGACGCCTGAGCCCTCTTGCTTGCCCTCTCCCCGCCCGCGGGGAGAGGGTTGGGTGAGGGGCCCTGCTGAGACGCCGCGACGTGATCGCGCGCAGAAAGTCGCTCCGCTTCGCGGACCGCCCCTCACCCTACCCTCTCCCCCAAGGGGGGCGAGGGCTTAGACGATCACCACCACTTCGCCGGCTTGGCCTTGAAGTCCGCGGCCTTTTCGATCGCGCCGCCGAGCGAGAACAGCGTGCCCTCGTCCAGCGCGCGGCCGATCAGCTGCAGGCCCAGCGGCAGGCCGTTGTGATCGACGCCTGCGGGGATGCTCATCCCCGGCAGGCCGGCCAGGTTCACCGTCACCGTGAAGATGTCGTTCAGGTACATGGCGACCGGATCGTCGGCGTTCTCGCCCAGACCGAAGGCGGCCGAGGGGGCCGTCGGGGTCAGCAGGGCGTCGACCTTCTGGAAGGCCTGGTCGAAGTCGTCGGCGATGCGGCGGCGGACCTTCAGCGCCTTGACGTAATAGGCGTCGTAATAGCCGTGGCTCAGCACATAGGTGCCGATCAGGATGCGGCGCTTGACCTCGGCCCCGAAGCCCGCGGCGCGGGTCTTCTCATAGGTCTCGGTCAGGTTCGCGCCCTCGACCCGCAGGCCGAAGCGCATGCCGTCATAGCGGGCGAGGTTCGAAGAGGCCTCGGCCGGGGCCACGATGTAATAGGCCGGTAGGGCGTACTTGGTGTGCGGCAGGGAGACCTCGACGATCTCGCAGCCGGCCTCCTTCAGCCAGGCGATCCCCTTCTGCCACAGGGCCTCGATCTCGGGCGGCATGTTGTCGACCCGGTATTCCTTCGGAATGCCGATCTTCAGGCCCTTGACCGACTTGCCGACGAAGCTCGGATAGTCGGGGACCTCGATGTCCAGGCTGGTGGAGTCCTTGGGGTCGTGCCCCGACATGGACTTGAGCAGGATCGCGGCGTCCTCGACGGTCTTGGCGATCGGGCCGGCCTGATCGAGCGACGAGGCGAAGGCGACCACGCCCCAGCGCGAGCAGCGGCCATAGGTCGGCTTGATCCCGACCGTGCCGGTGAAGGCGGCGGGCTGGCGGATGGAGCCGCCGGTGTCGGTGGCCGTGGCCCCCAGGCACAGGTCGGCGGCCACCGAGGCGGCCGAGCCGCCCGACGAGCCCCCCGGCGTCAGCTGGCGGTTGCTGCCCTCGGCGCGCCAGGGGTTGACCACCGGACCGAAGGCCGAGGTCTCGTTGGACGAGCCCATGGCGAACTGGTCGAGGTTGAGCTTGCCCAGCATCACGGCGCCGTCGCGCCACAGCTGCGAGGTGACGGTCGACTCATAGGTCGGCACGAAATTGCCCAGGATGTCCGAGCAGGCCGTGGTGCGGACGCCCTCGGTGCAGAACAGATCCTTGATGCCCAGCGGCGCGCCTTCCAGCGGACCGGCCTCGCCCGCGGCGATGCGGCGGTCGGCGGCGGCGGCCATTTCCAGGGCCTTCTCCGGGGTCTCGAGCACGAAGGCGTTCAAAGGCCGCGCGGCCTCGACCGCGTCCACATGGGCGCGGGTCAGCTCCAGCGAGGAGAACGACTTGTCGGCCAGGCCCTTGAGGGCGGCCTTGAGCGTCAGCGAGGTCAGGGCGCTCATTATTCCACCACCTTCGGCACGACGAAGAAGCCGCCCGTCGACTTCGGCGCATTGGACAGCACCTTGGACGGGTCGCCGCCCTCGGTGACCACGTCCTCGCGCAGCGGCAGGGCCACGGCCACGGCCGAGGTCATGGGCTCGACCCCGTCGGTGTCCACCTCGGCCAGCTGCTCGATCCAGGCCATGATCCCGGAGAGCTCCTTGGCGAGCGATTCCAGCTTTTCTTCCGGCTCGGCGATACGCGCCAGCCGGGCGACCTTGCGGACGGTCGCCGCGTCGATGGCCATGGGGCCCTCCTGTTCGTTGCGCAGGGGTTAGCCGCGCGGGGACCGGTTTGACAAGTGATGCGTGGGTTTAGGACGCGATCGCGGCCAGCCGCCGCGCCAATTCGCCCTGGTCCGCCACAAACCACACCTGCTGACCGCGGTTGGACTCGTAGACGAAGTCCCTGAGCGCGTCGCTGTCGGCCACATAGGCCGAGATATCCCCCACCACCGCGACCTTGAAGCGATAGGTGATGAACTTCTGGATCACTTCGCCGGCGATGCGGGTCGAGAGCCGGAAGAAGTCCGGCCCCAGGCGCTCGACCGGCAGGGCCACCCAGGCGGCGCCCTGCTCGAAGGCCTGCCCCACGATATCGGCCGCATCCCGCTCCGAGCCGATCCGCGGCCCCTCGGGGCTCACCGTCAGCACGCCCGGCAAGGCCGTCAGCCTGTTGTCCGTCACCGTCGCCTCCGCGTCTGCGGCGCGAGGCTAGGCCACGGCGGCGGCCGCTGTCGATTCCGCCTGAGACGCCTCGGCCGCGTCCAGCGCCGCCTCCATGGCCTCGAACAGCTTACCGGCCTCGATGGGCTTGGCGATCACGTCGCTCATCCCGACGTCGCGATATTCGGCGACCTGGTGGGCCATGACATTGGCGGTCACCGCCAGGATTGGCGTCGGCGTCCGGCGGCGCTCCGCCTCGGCCTGGCGGATGGCGACCGTCGCCTCGACCCCGGTCATCTCCGGCATCTGGATGTCCATCAGCACCAGATCAAAGTCGGTTCGGGCGCAGGCCTCGACCGCCTCGCGGCCGTTCTCCACCAGGGTGAGGTCGAGGCCCAGCGGTTCGAGCAGGGCCGTCAGGATCATCTGATTGGTCTTGTTGTCCTCGGCCGCCAGGATGCGCAGGGGACGCCCCTCCCCCGCGTCCGCAGCCGGCGCGATCGGTTCGGCGGGCGCGATCGCCGCGTCGGGGCGAGCCTCGAGCGGAACCTCGAAGGTCACCACCGTGCCCTCGCCCTCGCGGCTGCGTACGGTCAGGTCCCCGCCCATCAGCCGGGCGAGATCGCGGCTGATCGACAGGCCCAGCCCCACGCCGCCGGTCCGGCGGGTGGCGGCGCCGTCCACCTGGGCGAAGCTTTCGAACACCCACTCGAGATAGTCCGCCGGGATGCCCATCCCGGTGTCGGCGACGGTGAAGCTCAGGCCCGTAGCGCCTTGGGTCACCTCGATCTCGACCTGGCCGGCCGCGGTGAATTTCACGGCGTTTGAGACCAGGTTGCTCAGCACCTGGCGCAGGCGCAGCCGGTCGCCGCGCCAGGCGCGGGGAAGCTCGGCCGGCAGATGGATCGAGAAGCCAAGGCCCTTTTCCCGAGCCTCGGCCGCGTGCGGCGCGCAGGCCGCCTCGACCATGGCCGCCAGCTCGAAGTCCTGAAGCTCAAGCTCCAGGGTCCCTGCCTCGATCTTCGAGACGTCGAGAATGCTGTTGAGGATGCCCAGCAGGGCCTCGCCGGACTCGCGGATGACGTCCAGCCGCTGGCGTTGTTCGGGATCGGTCGCCTGGCGGCTCATCACCTGGGCCATGCCGAGGATGCCGTTCAGCGGCGTGCGGATCTCATGGCTCATATTGGAGAGGAATTCGCTCTTGGCCCGGTTGGCGAGCTCCGCCCGCGTGGTGGAGGCCTTCAGGTCGCGCTCCCGCTCACGGATGGTCCGCGCCATGGTGTTGAAGCTGCGCTCCAGGGCGGCGATCTCGTCGGAGCCCGCAGCCTCGACGCTGGCGTCCTCGCCCCGCTGCAGCCGTTCGGCGGCGTCGCGCAGGGCCAGGATCGGGCGGGTGACGTTCTTGGCCAGCGCCCAGCTGCCCGCGGCGATCAGGGCCAGGCCCAGCAGGCCCAGGGCCGCCATGGCCCCGAGCAACCAGTCATAGGGCTTCAGGGCCTGGGCGAGCGGATAGCGCAGGAGGAGCGCGGCCCGGTCGTCGGTCATCGAGGCCAGCGGCTTGATCACCGCGACCGAGGGGCCCAGGCGGACGACCCCCTGGGGACCGGCGGCCTTGGACCCGCCGTTCAGATACCCGACCACCGCCTGTTGTTCCGACCGGGTCACCCCGTTGGTGTCGGCCTGCAGGGCGCCGCGCCCGTTCAGCACCAGCACGCCGGGCTGCAGGGGGATGGCGGAGAGCTGCTGCAGCGCGCTCATCTCGTGGCGATCCAGCCGGACGGCGAACACCACCCAGCCGCTGAGCACCGGGGTCAGGATCGGTTCGGACACCGCCTCGAATGGCATGCCGCCCATGACGAACACGCCGCGCGCCTGGTCCTGGCTGGCGATGGCGTTGAGCACCTCCGCCCCCGGCCTCAGGCCCGTCGCGCTGGAGGCGGCCAGCACCTGGCCGTCCAGCCCGACCACGAAGGCCTCGTCGATCCCGAGCCGGGCCCGCAGATTGGTCAGGGCCGACTGGATGGTCGCGGCGTCCTGGGTGGCCACCGCCGCCCGGAAGCCGAAGTCATGGGCGAGCACGCCGGCGCCGCTGCTCAGCTCGTGCGAGCGCAGCGCCCAGATGCGGTCGAACACCAGCCCGCTGGCCGCCAGTTCGCCGCGCACGATCCGCTCGGCGTTGCGGGCCACGGCGGCGTAGACCGCCGAAAGGATCAGCACCAGGATCGCCACGAACAGGCCGGCGAACAGCACGGTGAGCTTGGTGCGCAGGTGATCGAACTGCAGCGTCCGCAGGCGCCGCGCGGCGGCGCGGATCCGATCCCCCAGGGGATGAGCGACGCCCGCGTCGGGGGTCAAGGGCGAGACCATGGCGACCAGTCTTCCGACGGCGAGCCTTCGCCGTCACATTGCGAAGCCTCTCCCCTAACCGCTGTCTGGATAAGGTCTGGTGAACGCGCAACGCTTCGCGCGGGGCCCGACACCGGCTATGGAGCCCCATGGCCGTCATCGATCTGACCGAACTCCCCGCCCTCCTGCCGCGCTACGGCGCCCTGGTGGGGCTGGACCTCGGCGAAAAGACCATCGGGATCGCGGTCTCGGATGCAACCCGCACGGTCGCCACCCCGCTGCACACCCTCCACAAGACCAAGTTCATGCCGGACGCCGAGGCCCTGTTCAAGCTGATGGACGCCCGCGAGATCGCCGCCATCGTCATCGGCCTGCCGGTCAATATGGACGGGACCGAGGGCGTGCGCTGCCAGTCCAACCGCGCCTTCGCTCGCAACCTCCTGCGCCTGCGCCCCGATCTGATCATCGCCTTCTGGGACGAGCGGATGTCGACCATGGCGGTCAACCGCTTCCTGATCGACGAGCTGGACGCCAGCCGGGCCAAACGGGCCGAGCTGGTCGACGCCATGGCCGCCGGCTGGATCCTGCAGGGCGCCCTCGAACGGCTGCGCGGCCTGGAGCCCCCCGCCTAAACTGTGCGCGGTTTCGCCCCTCCCCTTGGCGCCCGGACCGACTTCGCCTAAGACGCCCCTTTAATGACAACCATGCCCCCCGGTCTGAACGAGGTCCTCGGCAGGACCTTCCCGTTCCCGCGGCGACACTTCCTGTCGGTGCTTGATCTCAATCCCGTCGAAGTCGCGGGACTGCTGGATCTGGCCGACGGCTTCGTGTCGCTCAATCGCCAAACCTCGAAGAAGCTCGACTTGCTCAAGGGTCGGACGCTGATGAACCTGTTCTTCGAGAACTCCACCCGCACCCAGAGCTCCTTCGAGCTGGCCGGCAAGCGTCTCGGCGCAGACGTCGTGAACATGAGCCCCCGCTCCTCGTCGATCTCCAAGGGCGAGACCCTGATCGACACGGCGGTGACGCTCAACGCCATGCAGCCGGACCTGCTGGTGATCCGCCACGCCTCGTCCGGCGCGGCCAGCCTCCTGTCGCAGAAGGTCACCTGCTCGGTGATCAACGCCGGCGACGGCCAGCACGAGCATCCGACCCAGGCCCTGCTCGACGCGCTGTCCATGCGCCGCGCCTTCGGCCGCATCGCCGGCCTGAAGGTGGCGATCTGCGGCGACGTGCTGCACAGCCGGGTCGCCCGCTCCAATGTCGGCCTCTTGCAGATGATGGGCGCCCAGGTTCGCCTGGTCGGTCCTCCGACCCTGATGCCCAGCCAGGCCGACCGCTGGGGCGTCGAAATCTTCCACGACATGCGCAAGGGCATCGAGGGCTGCGACGTCGTCATGATGCTGCGCCTGCAGCTGGAGCGGATGGACGGCGTCATGGCCCCGTCGCAGCGGGAATATTTCCGCTTCTTCGGCCTCGACCGCGAAAAGCTGGCCCACGCCGCCCCCCACGTCCGGGTCATGCATCCCGGGCCCATGAACCGCGGCGTCGAGATTGATTCCGAGGTGGCCGACGACCTCTCCGTCTCCCTGATCCAGGACCAGGTTGAGATGGGCGTCGCCGCCCGCATGGCGGTGCTGTCGGTGTTGGCCGCGCGCCTGGAAAACGACTGATGCGCAGTCTCTGCGTCTTCTGCGGCTCGAGCCCGGGGGCCGATCCCGGCTACGCGCGGGCCGCCGTGGCCACCGGCAAGGCGATCGCCCAACGGGGCATGACGCTGGTCTATGGGGGCGCCAAGGTCGGGCTGATGGGCCTGATCGCCGACGCGGCGCTCGACGCCGGCGGCGAGGTGATCGGCGTCCTGCCGACCGCGCTGGGGCGCAAGGAAATCGCCCATACCGGCCTGACCCGGCTGGAGATGGTCGACAGCATGCACGCCCGCAAGGCGCGGATGGCCGAGTTGTCCGACGGCTTCGTCGCCCTGCCCGGCGGCGCCGGAACCCTGGAGGAGATCTTCGAGATCTGGACCTGGGGCCAGCTGGGCTTTCACGCCAAGCCCTTCGGATTCCTGAACATCGCCGGCTTCTATGACGGCCTGGCCGGCTTCCTGGACCACACGGTGGACCAGGGCTTCGTCAAGCCGGTCCATCGCCAGATGCTGACCTTCAACGACCACCCCGACACCCTGATCGACGCGCTGGCGGCCTATGAGGCTCCCGACGTCGCCAAGTGGGTCGAACGGTTCGAGCTCTAAGCCATGACCCGCGCCAAAGCCTTCATCAACGCCCGCCTGGTGGACCCGGCCTCCGGCTGGGACGGTCCCGGCGCCCTTTTGGTGCGCGAAGGCAAGATCGCCGACGTGGTCCAGGGCGGCGATCTCGGCGCGCTCTCCGCCGACATCGAGGTGATCGACGCCCGCGGCGCCATGCTGGCGCCGGGCCTGGTCGATCTGAAGGTCCGCACCGGCGAGCCTGGGGCGGAGACGAAGGAGACGCTGAAGTCAGCGGGCCTGGCCGCCGCGGCCGGCGGCGTCACCTCCATCGTCCTGCAGCCCGACACCAATCCGGTGATCGACGAGGCCTCGGTCGTCGATTTCATCCTGCGCCGGACGCGGGATATCGAACTGGTCCACGTCTATCCCGCCGGCGCCGCCACCAAGGGCGCCAAGGGAGAGCGCATGGCCGAGATCGGCCTGATGCGGGAAGCCGGCTGCGTCTTCGTCACCGACGCCGACCGGCCGATCGTCAATTCCAAGGTCCTGCAGCGGGTCCTGGCCTACGCCAAGAGCTTCGACACCCTGGTCGCCCACCGCCCCGCCGATCCCTGGCTGTCGACGGGAGCCGCCGCCACGGCCGGCGAGCTGGCCGGACGGCTCGGCCTGCCCTCGGTCCCGGCCATCGCCGAGCGCATCATGCTGGAGCGCGACATGGCCCTGGTGGAGCTGACCGGCGCCCGCTTCCTGGTCGATCAGGTGACCACCGCCGCCGCCCTGGAGACCCTGGCGCGGGCCAAGGCCAAGGGCCTGCCGGTCACCGCCACCACCTCGATCAACCACCTGTCGTTCAACGAGATCGACATCGGCGACTACCGCACCTTCCTGAAGTTCGATCCGCCGGTGCGCGGCGAGGACGACCGGCAGGCAGTGATCGAGGCCCTGGCCTCGGGCCTGATCGACATCGTGGTCTCCGCCCACTGCCCCGCCCCGGCCGAGGACAAGCGCCTGCCCTATGACGAGGCCGCGCCCGGCGCCGTGGGGCTTGAGACCCTGCTGCCGGCCCTGCTGGCCTTCCACCATGACGGCCGCATTCCGCTGATCGACCTGATGCGGGCGGTCACCTCCAAGCCCGCCGATCTCCTGGGCCTCGCCGCCGGCCGCCTGGCCAAGGGCGCACCCGCCGACCTGGTGCTCTGCGATCTCAATGCGCCGATCCTGATCGACGCGGCCAAGCTGCGCTCCAAGTCCAAGAACTCCCCCTTCGACGGGCGCCGGCTGCAGGGCGAGGTGAAGATGACCCTGGTTGACGGCCGGGTGGTCTATCGGGCTTGACACACGCCCACATTCGTTCTCTTTTTGTTCCGATTTGGCGGACTTCGCTGTAAAGTAGGCCGATGAGGCCGCGCGTGGTGCGACGGCCCAGATCGGAGAGGCAAATGCAGCAAAGACAGGTCCGCCAACCGGCTCCGCCGCGATCCGTGGTCGATACCGATCGCAAGGCCTATGACGCCATGATCTCCGCCCATAAGGCGCGTCAGGCCCGTCAGGCGCAGCCGGACGCCAGGAGCCTGGCCGAGGGGCTGGACAGGGGCGCGCATGTGACCGAAGGCGGCCAGGCCGCTTCAGAGGTCATGGGATCGATCATGCATGACGCGGACGCCTTGATGGCGGCCGATGCCCTGAAGAGATTTACGGGCCCGGTCGGAAACGCGCTGTCGATAGGCGCGGCGGTTTCGAACTACCTCGCCGATGTTCGCGGTGGCATGTCGAAGCGAGCAGCCACACTGAAGAATGGCCTTGAGTGGGGCGCAAGCACGGGCGGCGCCGGGGCGGGGGCGGTGCTCGGCGGAGAACTGGGATCTGTCGCGCCTGGCCTCGGAACCGTTGGCGGCGCTGCGGTGGGCGGGGTCCTGGGCGGCCTTGGCGGCAGCGAATGGGCCCGTCGCGTTTCGGATCGCGCTCTGGAAAAGTACGATACCTTGAAGCGCGAAGCTCCTGAAATGAACTATCCCGCGTACTGGATGAACAGGCTCAAATAGACATGACCGACGCGGCCGGACGTCAGACCGTTATCGCCAGGCAGTCGATACCTCGCCTGCTCCTGGCCGCGTCGATCTGCGCCCTGGTTGGGATTGGTTCCCTCGTCCTCCTGATGATGACGCCAGAAGACAGCCCCCTGGGATCATTCGACACCGCCCTTTTCGGTGGCTGGCTTGTTGTGATGAGCGTTTGCGGGCCCTTGGGTTTCTACGCCCTGTCAACCGCCGCCATGGGAAGCGCCGCGATCTACGCCGAAGGCGGGACGCTTCGCTTCAGCATCACCGAGCAATGCCTTCCCATCCGCAGCTATCGCGCCCGCCCACGCGCAATCGCCGATGTCAGGCGTGTGAAGCCCGGGCCCCGCTTTCCCTGGGGCGGCGAACCAATTTTCATTACGATCCTCTGTCGGAACACCGCCAATCTGAGGATAATCACGTTTTTCTTCTCAACGCCCCTCAGCGAGATCGCGGCGAATTTTGAGGCGCTCGGTGTCAGAACCGAGGGGGATTCGCCAGCACCGACGTTTCCCCAAGCCTGACCGATGGAGTGAGTACACGCGACCATGTTGGGGGCCTTCCCCATGACAGCATGCCGGCGGCCCGCTAGGACTTGCCGATAAACCGAGGGGAAACGACCATGCCTGCTGACTTGAGCCCAGTCCTGATCGCCGGCGCCTTGATCGGCGGATATCTGCTCGGATCCATCCCGTTCGGGGTGATCGCCACCCGGCTGGGCGGGGCGGGCGATGTGCGCAACATCGGCTCCGGCAATATCGGCGCGACCAATGTGCTGCGCACCGGCCGCAAGGACCTGGCCCTGATCACCCTGCTGGGCGACGGCGGCAAGGGCGCGGTGGCGGTGCTGATCGCCTGGCTGGCCACCCGCGACGGCCCCAAGGAGGCCCAGGCCGCCCTCACCTCTCTGGCCGCCGGCGCGGCCTTCCTGGGCCACCTGTTTCCCGTCTGGCTGAAGTTCAAGGGCGGCAAGGGCGTGGCGACCTTCTTCGGCACCCTGCTGGCCGCGGCCTGGCCCGTCGGCCTCGCCGCCGGGGCGACCTGGATCGCCATGGCCTTCCTGTTCCGCATCTCCTCCCTCGCGGCCCTGACCGCCGTGGCCCTCGCGCCCATCTATGCGGCCTTCGTGTTCGACCGCCCCCTGCCGATCGCCTGGCTTTCCCTGTTCATGGGCGTGCTCATCTACATCCGCCACAAGGACAACATCCGCCGCCTGCTGAAGGGCGAGGAACCGAAGATCGGCGGCAAGAAGGACGCCGCGCCCCAGGACGCGCCAGCCCCGTGACACGCCGCCTGACCGACGCCGCCCGGCGCGACTGGCTCAGGCTGGCGCGCACCGAGAACGTCGGTCCGGTGACCTTCGATCAATTGATCAGCCGCTATGGCGAGGCCTCCATCGCGCTCGCCGCCCTGCCCGACCTCGCCCGGCGCGGCGGGCGAGTCTCGCCGCTCGGCGTGCCGGACCTGTCCGAGATCGAGGCGGAACTGACGCGCGGCGCCCGCCTCGGCGCGCGACTGATCGCCGCGTGCGAGCCCGATTTCCCCGCCAGCCTCGCCGCCCTGGATCCCCCGCCCCCGGTGATCTGGGTGCTGGGAAACCCCGACCTGCTGCACCGCCCCGCCGTGGCCGTGGTCGGCGCGCGGGTCGCCTCGGCCAGCGGCCAGAGGTTCGCCCGCACCCTGGCCGCCGACCTGGGCGCAGCGGGTCAGGTCGTCGTCTCGGGCATGGCGCGTGGGGTCGACGCGGCCGCCCACGAGGGCTCGCTTGCTGCCGGCGCGGTCGCGGTCCTGGGCGGCGGGCCGGACGACATCTATCCGCCTGAGCACCGCGGCCTCTATCAGCGCCTGGTCGCCGAGGGCTGCGTGGTCTCCGAGAACGCGCCGGGCCGCGCCGCCCAGGCCAAGGACTTCCCTCGCCGCAACCGGATCATCTCGGGCCTGTCGCGCGCCGTGGTGGTGGTCGAGGCCGAGATCCGCTCCGGCTCCCTGATCACCGCCCGCATGGCGCTCGAACAGGGGCGCGAGGTGCTGGCCGTGCCGGGCTCGCCGCTCGATCCCCGCGCCAGGGGCTGCAACGACCTGATCCGCCAGGGCGCGGCCCTGTGCGAGGGCGTCGACGACGTGCTGCGGGTGCTGGAGGGCTGGCGTGGCCTGCGCGAGCCGGACGGCCCGGACTTCACCGCGGCCCCGCCCGAGGACGCCGAGATCGACGCCCTGCGCGAACGGGTCTTCGACCTGATCTCGCCGACGCCGGTCTCCCGCGACGACCTGATCCGCGCGGCGGGCGCGCCGGCCGCCCATGTGCTGGCGGCGCTGGCCGAGCTCGCCCTGGCCGGACGGATCGAATTCTCCCCCGGCGGTCTGGTCGCCCGGACCTAGTGGCGGCGATCGGGGCCGGAATGGGCGGCGCGCATCGCCTCGCCCATGGCCTGGGTCAGGAGGTCCGACAGGCGTTGGTGGCCGTGCCGGGCCGCCAGCTCGACCAGATCGTCGAGCGCCTCGGCGATGAAGCCGGCGGCGAGTTGGGCGGGAGACTGGGCGGGCGGCTTGGACATGCGACGCCGCGGTCACTAGCCGATTCCTCCGCCGGCAGCGCGCTAAAGTTGTCAACGTCTTCAGGTTGCCGTTTGGGAAGCTTCGTCAGGGGCCGTTGACACGGAGGGGCGCCCGCCCCACCTTCCGGGCCCTTGAATTCCGGGCGCTCCGCCCGTTGGAACGCCCAGTCACTCATGAACCTCGTCGTCGTCGAGAGCCCCGCAAAGGCCAAGACCATCAACAAGTACCTGGGGTCGGACTATAAGGTCCTGGCCTCGTACGGACACGTTCGCGACCTTCCCGCGAAGGATGGGTCGGTGAAGCCCGACGAGGACTTCGCCATGCTGTGGGACGTGGACGCCAAGTCCGCCAAGCGGCTGTCGGACATCGCCGAGGCCGCCAAGGGCGTCGACCGCATCATCCTGGCCACCGACCCCGACCGTGAAGGGGAAGCCATCTCCTGGCACGTCCTGGAGGTGCTGCAGAAGAAGAAGGCCGTCAAAGGCGCCATCGTCCAGCGCGTGGTGTTCAACGCCATCACCCGCTCGGCGGTGACCGAGGCGATGAAGAACCCCCGCGACATCGACATGGAGCTGGTCGAGGCCTATCTGGCCCGCCGCGCCCTGGACTATCTCGTGGGCTTCACCCTCTCGCCGGTCTTGTGGCGCAAGCTGCCAGGCGCCCGCTCGGCGGGCCGCGTGCAGTCTGTCGCTCTGCGCCTGGTCGTCGACCGCGAAATCGAGATCGAGAAATTCAAGACCCAGGAATACTGGACCGTTGAGGCCGACGTCACCGCCGGCAGCGACCCGTTCCTGGCCCGCATGGTCAAGCACCAGGGCAAGCGGCTCACCAAGTTCGACCTCGGCAACGAGGCCTCCGCCCAGGCGGCGAAGGCCGCCGTCGAGGGCGCGACCTTCAAGATCTCCGCCGTCGAGAAGAAGCCCGGCAAGCGCTCGCCCGCCCCGCCCTTCACCACCTCGACCCTGCAGCAGGAGGCCTCCCGCAAGCTCGGCTTCTCGGCCCAGCGCACCATGCAGGCGGCCCAGAAGCTCTATGAAGGCGTCGACATCGGCGGCGAGACCGTCGGTCTGATCACCTATATGCGGACCGACGGCGTGCAGGCCGCGCCGGAAGCCATCGACGAGGCCCGCGTGGTCATCGGCGGCCTCTATGGCCGCGAATACGTTCCTGACGCCCCGCGCATCTACAAGACCAAGGCCAAGAACGCCCAGGAGGCGCACGAGGCCATTCGCCCGACCAGCCTGGCCCGAAACCCCGGCTCGCTGCGGCTGGATAGCGACCTCGGCCGGCTCTACGAGCTGATCTGGAAGCGGATGATCGCCTCCCAGATGGAGAGCGCCCGGATCGAGCGGACCTCCATCGATCTGGAGAGCGCCGACGGCCAGACCGGCCTGCGCGCCTCCGGCCAGGTGGTGCTGTTCGACGGCTACCTCGCCGTCTACGAGGAAGGCCGCGACGACGCCGACGACGAGGAAGGCGGCCGCCTGCCCCAGGTCAAGGAAGGCGCCGACGCCCGCGTGGTCGCCTCCCGCGCCGACCAGCACTTCACCGAGCCGCCGCCGCGCTATTCGGAAGCCAGCCTGGTGAAGAAGATGGAGGAGCTCGGCATCGGCCGGCCCTCGACCTACGCCTCGGTCCTCACCGTGCTGCGCGACCGCGCCTATGTGAAGATGGACAAGAACCGCTTCGTTCCGGAGGACAAGGGCCGCCTGGTCACCGCCTTCCTGGAGCAGTTCTTCGCCCGATATGTGGAGTACGACTTCACCGCGGCCCTTGAGGAAAAACTCGACCTGGTCTCGGCCGGCGAGCTCGACTGGAAGGCGCTGCTGCGCGAGTTCTGGACCCAATTCGCGGCCTCGGTCGGCGAGATCGCCGAGCTGCGCGTCACCCACGTGCTGGACGCGCTCAACGAGGCGCTCGGCCCGCACATCTTCCCGGAGAAGGCGGACGGCTCCGATCCGCGCGGCTGCCCGACCTGCGGCACCGGCAAGCTCAGCCTGAAGACCGGCAAGTTCGGCGCCTTCATCGGCTGCTCCAACTATCCGGAATGCCGCTACACCCGCCCCCTCGCCCAGTCCGAGGACGATGCGGAGAACGTCAGCGGCGACCGCGAGCTGGGCGTCGATCCGGAAACCGGTGAGACCGTGTTCCTCAAGGTCGGGCGCTTCGGCCCCTATGTGCAGCTGGGCGAAGGCGACAAGCCCAAGCGCGCCAGCCTGCCCAAGGCCTGGCCGCCGGCCGGCATGGACCTGGAAAAGGGCCTGCGCCTGCTGAACCTGCCCCGTGACGTCGGCGCCCACCCGGAGGACGGCGGCATGATCGTGGCCGGCATCGGCCGCTACGGCCCCTTCATTCTGCACAACGGCGCCTACGCCAACCTGCCCAGCGTCGACGAGGTGTTCGAGGTCGGTCTGAACCGCGCCGTCACCCTGCTCGCCGAGAAGCGGGCCGGCGGCGGACGCGGCCGGACCGAGGCGGCGGCGCTGAAGGACCTGGGCGCCCACCCGGTCGACGGCGCGCCGGTCAAGGTGCTGTCGGGCCGCTACGGTCCCTACATCAAGCACGGCTCCACCAACGCCAATGTGCCGCGCGGCTCGGATCCCGCCAACATGACGCTGGAAGAGGCGGTCAAGCTGCTCTCCGAACGCGAGGCCAAGGGCGGCGGCAAGAAGCCGGCCAAGAAGGCGGCCAAGCCCAAGGCCGCGCCCAAGGCGGCCAAGGCCGAGACGGCGGCCGCGCCGAAGAAGGCCGCAACCAAGAAGCCTGCGGCGAAGACGCCCGCCGCCAAGAAGGCCCCCGCGAAGAAGCCGGCCGCCACCGCGGCGACCGGCGCCGCGCCCTGGGACGACGCGTCCGAGGACGAGGCCTGATCTGAGCCATGGACCTCGCGGTACGAGATTTCTCCGCCGCGGGGTACAGGTCGCTTCAGCGCATCACCTACCCGGTCTCGCAGCTGGACGTCTTCGTTGGCGCCAACGGGGTCGGCAAGTCGAACCTCTATCGGGCGTTGGAGCTGCTGCGCTCGGCGGCCGACAACACCCTTGGCCGCGATCTGGCTCGCGAAGGTCTCGACCGGGCGATGTGGGCCGGGCCGCGCCGAAAGCAGCCTGTCCGAATCAGGCTCGCCGTCGGCCTCGCTCCGCCCGAGCGATCCGAGGCGACCTTTCGATACGAGGTCGAGATAGGTCTGCCGCCGCCCGTCAGCGCGGCGTTTGCATTCGAACCGCAGATCAAGGTGGAACGGCTTACCTATCAGGGCGGGTCGCGGTCCGTGGTCCTGGTCGAACGGGACGGTCTCTCGGTGATGGCGCGGGACGACGGGGGCCGACCGGTCAACATCGACATCGACCTGCTGGAGTCCGAGACCATCCTGGGACGGTTAGACGATCCCTCGCGCTATCCGGAACTGGATCGGGTCCGGCGCACCCTGCTCCAATGGCGGTTCTACCACGATCTTAGGACCGACCCCGGCTCACCGCTGCGTCAGCCCTGCATTGCGGCAGCTACGCCGACATTGGCCTCCGACGGCTCGGACCTCGCCGCCGTCTTCGCCACCCTGGCGCATATCCGCCAGGACACCGTCGACCTGGACGAGGCGGTCGCACATGCCTTCCCTGGCGCGCGTCTGGAGATTCCAGCCCCTGAACGGATGGCGACGTTCGGCATGGCCTATCCGGATTTTCCGCAGCGGGTGTTCGACGCCGCCGAGCTGTCCGACGGCACCCTGCGCTTCCTGGCCCTGGCCGGGGTGCTGATGGCCTATCGCCCCGCCGCCTTCATCGCCCTCAACGAGCCGGAGTCCAGCCTCCACCCTGATCTGATGGAGCCCCTGGCCCGCATGATCGTCCAGGCCGCAAAGCGCACCCAGATCTGGCTGGTCACCCACTCCGAACGCCTGGCCGCAGCCGTCGAGGCGACGGGCGCCGGCGCCGTCCGCACGGTCGTGAAGCGCGACGGGGCGACCACGGTCGAGGGCCTGACCCTGTTCGGGGCGTTCAAGGACGAGGACTGAGCGCCCGCCAGACAGGCGCAGCCTCCCGCCCCGCCCGCACGCCGGCGACGAGCAGGAGCAGCGCCAGCAAGGCCGGTCCCAGGCGAATGGCGAACGCCGTCTGCTCGGCCAGGCTGAGCACCAGGCAGACCACGCCGACCCAGAAGACCGCGCGGCGGCCCTCCGGCTCGCCCGCCGCGACCACGGCGACGCCGCCGGCCATCAGCACCAGGTCGTAGTCCATCAGCCGCGGATTGCAGATCTGGGCCACGGCCAGCGCCAGCAGGAATCGCGCCTGGGGCCCGAGCGCCCGCGTCTCGGCGATGACCAGGCCGCTCAGCGCCATGATCCCGGCGAACCCCAGCCACAGGATCTGGGTCGCGGCGTCCCCGCCCCTCAGGCCCAGATGGGCGACGTCGTCCAGGAACCCGACCCCCGTCTGCTGGCCGATCACCACGCTGGCGAGGGCGTCACGCCATGCCGCGATCTCCGGGCCGCCGGTGGTCACCACCCAGGCGGCCGCCAGAGCGGCGCCGGCGAGCCCCACCGCCAGCTTGGCGGCCCGCAGCCGCCAGGGCTCGGCCGCATAGGCGAAGATCAGCAGATAGGTCAGATAGACCGGCTTGATCAGGGCGACGCCGAGCACCACCGGGATCATCGCCCAGCCCGCCCCGCCCATGGCCAGAACCGCCGCGTGGCAGGGCCCGGCGATGTTGCCGCAGGAGATCGCGCTGCCCTTGCACATGGCCATCAGGGGCGCGCGGTCGCGCAAGGGGGCGTCCGGGGCGGACCGCAAGAACAGGGCCCAGAACATCCAGGCCATCACAGCGCCATAGGCCAGGCCATAGGCCAGCCGCAGGCCCGAGACGTCGGGCCCGCCCGCCAGGGGCGATAGCGCCCAGGCCAGCTGGGGCAGATAGACATAGGCCGCCGGCCGACCGCCCGGACAGGACAGGCCCTCGGCATAGAGCGGCATGTGGTGGGCGACCCGCCAGGCGGCGCAGGCCACGGCGTCGAAATCGTTCAGCCACCACCCGCCCTTGATCGCCCGCCCGATCAGCCCGGCCAGGGTCGAGAGGCTGAACACGACCAGGAGCTTGAGCGGCGCCCGCCCGGCGTCCGGCGCCGTCATGCCGGCCGCGCCGCGGGCATGGCGCTGACCACGCCGCAGGCGACCAGGGTTACTCCGAGCGCCAGCATCCCGGCCGGGGAGCCATAGTCGGCGAAGTCGAGCAGATGACCGGCCAGCGACAGGACGCAGGCCCCCATCGCCGCACGTCCCGCCCACAGGGCCGCCTTCGGTCGCCGGTCGCGGATGGCGCTGACCGCCACCAGCAGGCCGGGCCCAAGCAGGAATACGTCCTCGCTCATCAGCCGCGGATTGGCCAGCACGGCGCAGGCCAGGCCCAGCCACAGCCGCTGCTCGTCCAGCAGCCGGCCGCGCTCGGCGATCACCAGGCCGCAGAAGGTGACCAGCCCCGCCCAGAGCAGGGCCAGAGCCGCACCGCTGGGGCCGTCGGTTGGCACGCCGGCCAGGGTCAGCCAGCCGAACAGGCCGTCGCCCGGCGTCACCCGATAGACGAAGTGCGACAGGAGCTGACGCCAGGCCTCGGCCTCCGCGCCGCCCGCGCCGGCGAACATCACCGTGGGCGCAAGGCCCAGGCCCAGGCCGAGCGCGAGCGCCCCTGCCCGCCAGGCCAGGCTGCGCCGCGCCAGCACGACCACGGCCAGATAGGTCAGGAACACCGGCTTCACGGTCCCCGCGGCCGCGACCGCCAGCACGAACAGCCAGGGGGCCCTGGCGAACAGCAGGCCGGCGGCGGCGACGGCGGCGTGCAGGGGCAAGGCGATATTGCCCGTGGTGACCGCGCTGCCCGACACCACCGCCATGAACCGCGCGCGGTCCCGGGGCGCGCCCGGGGTCTCGACCCGCAGGCAGGCGGCCCAGACCACGAGGGCGGCCGCACCGACATAGAGGGCGACATAGAGGGCCATCAGGCCTGGATGACCGAACATCTGCAGCAGGCCGGCGAACACCCTGGCGACCCAGGGGCCATAGACGAAGGCCGCGGCGTTGGGGTCGGCGCAGGCGATCGCCTGGTCATAGAGGGCCGTCCCCGCCTGGGCGCGCTCGCCGCCGCAGACCAGGGCGCCGTAGTCGGTGAACCAGACCCCGCCGCGCACCACGCGGTTCACGAGCCCGGTCAGGACCGGCAGGCTGAACACCACCAGGCCCCAGCCGCCCGGGATGGCGATGCGAGGCCGGGGTCGGGCGATGGGCGGCGCGGCGGCGCCGAGGCGCAGCTCGCTCACGCTTCAGCCTCCCGCCACGCGCTGGACTCGACGACGGCGCTGGCCGCGGGTTCGGCGGACGCGCGCCGCCAGACGCCGACCCGCGCGGCGGCGAAGTTGAACAGGCCGCCGCCGGCCGCGCCCATCAGGCCCGCGGCGACGCCGGGCATGCCCAGCACATTGAGGCCCATGGCCATGGCCTCGCTGACCACCGCGCCCACCAGGCATCCCAGATAGAACCGGCCCAGCCCGACCAGGGCCTCGCGGCCGTGCAGGCGCTGGTCGCGGAAGGTGAGCAGATTGTTGGCCCAGAAGTTCCAGGTCATGGCCGCCCAGATCGCCAGGGCCTGGGCCGACCAGAGGCTCAGGCCCACCGCCTCGCCGCTCATCAGCACCGCCAGGTGCGCGGTCAGGCCAGTCACCCCGACGCCCAGGAACATGGCCAGCCGGGCCGGAATGACCCCGCCGGTGCGCTTCTCGATCAGCAGGCCGGCGAGATCGGCCATGACCCGCAGGTCCAGCTTGGACTCTCCGCCCAGCCGGGTGCGCAGCGCCGTCGGCGCCTCGACCACGCTGGGCGGCCGGGGCCCGGAGGTCAGCACATCGACCAGGATCTTGAACCCGACCCCGGTCAGGGATCCGCGCACGGTCTCGAACCAGTCGCGGCGCATCAGGAACAGGCCGCTGAGCGGATCGGTGACCCGCGCGCCGATCAGGGCCTGGGCCGCGCCCGTGCCGATCCGGCTGATCGCGTCGCGGAACCCGGTCAGGCCGCTGCCGGCCTCGGTCATGTAGCGGCTGCCCGTCGCCACCTCGGCGTCGGCGGCGCGCAGCCGGTCCAGCAACTGGCGGATCAGCCGCGGATCATGCTGGCCGTCGCCGTCCATGAGCCCCCGCACCTGGCCCTGGGCGGCGTCCCAGCCGGCGATAGCGGCGGAGGCCAGGCCCCGCGCGCCCTGTCGCCGGACCAGCCGGATCCGGGGATCGCCGCGCATCACCGCGCGGACGGCGCGGGCCGTGTCATCGGCGACCGAGTCGTCGACGACCACCACTTCGAAGGCCAGGCCCTCAAGCTCGCCGGTCAGCTCCTGGAGCACGCCGGGAATAGCCTCGGCTTCATCGAGGACGCAGATCACCACCGAAAGCTCCAGGCGGTGACTGTCATTGGCCGCGCGCAAACGGTCCGCGCGCCGGGGGGGCGGCTCGGTCATGGTCTCAAGTCCTCTGGGGGGCGGACCCCCGGGGTGTCAGGCCTGGGCGAGGTGCGCCCAGGCGGCCGGGGGGCGGAAAGTCCGGGATCGGCCGTGGGTCGAAATCGCCCGGCCAAGCTGTTGTTTTGATGACGTCTTCATTGCATCGCCTGGTCGTTCATTGCGGCGGGCGGCACAGACGAAACGAACCGGTATCATCTCGGTCAAACTCTAGTCGGAAGCGCGGCGAAGCCGGGGCGAGCCGCGGCGACGCGCCGGAATTCCAGTATCTATATGTTTAGTAAGAACGCAATATGTCGCGACATTTGTCCCACCCGAGGACGGCGACGGCGGCCCTGATTCCGCGCTACAAGGCGCCATGGCCAAACCCCGCGCGCCCAAGGCGTCCCGCTTCACCTCGAAAACCTCGACCAAGGTCCCCCAGGGCCTGCCGGACCGCGACACCCTGCTCAAGTTCATCCGCGAGGCGGGCGAGACCGAGAAGACCGACATCGCCAAGGCGTTCGGACTGAAGGGCGCCGAGCGTAAGGCCCTGCGCGAGATGTTGCGCGGGCTGGAGGCGGACGGCTCGCTGGGCCGGCGGGGCCGCAAGGGATTCGCCGAATCCGGCGCCGTGCCTCCGGTCGGCGTGGTCGATATCGTGGAGCGCGACGCCGATGGCGAGCTGATGGTCCGCCTCACCCGCGCCGAGGACGCCCCCCTGGTGCGCCTGGCCCCCGATCGCAGCGCCCCGGTCGGAGGCGCGCCCGGTCTCGGCGACCGCCTGCTGGTGCGCTTCGAGCGCCTGGAGAATGGCGAGCTGGAGGCCCGGCTGATCAAGCGCCTGGGCGCCAGCGCCCACAAGATCCTGGGCGTCATCCGCAAGGCGCGGCGTGAGACCCGGGTCGAGCCGGTCGACCGCAAGAGCAAGGAAAGCCTGCTGATCCCGGAGCCCGAGGCCCGCGACCTGCGCGACGGCGACCTGGTCCTGGCCGCGGTCGGCGCCTCGGAACAACGCTACGGCCCCAAGCGCGGCAAGATCCTGGAGGTCGTCGGCCGCGAGGACCAGCCCCGCGCCGCCTCCCTGATCGCCATCCATTCCCATGGCATCCCCACCGGCTTCACAGCCGAGGCGGAAGCCGAAGCCGAGGCCGCCGAGCCCCCGACCCTGTCGGGCCGCGAGGACCTGCGCGAAATTCCCCTGATCACCATCGACCCGGCCGACGCCCGCGACCACGATGACGCGGTCTACGCCCAGCCGGACGACGCGCCCGACAATCCCGGCGGCTGCGTGGTCTGGGTCGCCATCGCCGATGTCGCGGCCTATGTCCGCCCGGCCTCGGCGCTGGACAAGGAAGCCCGGGAAAAGGCCAACAGCGTCTATTTCCCCGACCGGGTGGAGCCCATGCTCCCCGAGCGGCTCTCCAACGGCCTGTGCTCGCTCAGGCTCGGCGAGGCCCGCGCCTGCCTGGCCGTGCGGATGGTGTTCGACGCCCAGGGGCGCAAGCGCGGCCACAAGTTCGTCCGCGGCCTGATGCGGTCGGCCGCCAAGCTCTCCTACGAGCAGGCCCAGGCGGCGATCGACGGCCAGACGGACGATGTGACCGGCCCCCTGCTCGAGCCGATCCTGAAGCCCCTGTGGGCCGCCTATCACATCATGCTGAAGGGCCGCCTCGCCCGCTCGCCTCTGGCCATCGAGAGCATGGAACGCCGGATCATCATCAATGCGGCCGGCGAGGTCGCCTCCATCCAGCCGCGCGCCTCGCTGGAAGCCCACCGGCTGATCGAGGAGATGATGGTCCAGGCCAATGTCTGCGCCGCAGAAATGCTGGAGTCGAAGCGCACCCCGCTGATCTACCGCATCCACGACACGCCCAGCGCCGAGAAGGTCCAGTCCCTGGCCGAGTTCCTGGCCACCCTGGGCATCCCCTGGTCCAAGGGCGAAGCCCCGCGTACCGACCGCTTCAACAAGCTGCTGGCGGAGACCCGCGAAAGCCCGCACGCCGACATCATCAACGAGGTGGTGCTGCGCTCCCAGATGCAGGCGGTCTATTCGACCGAGAACATCGGCCACTTCGGCCTGAACCTGCAGCGCTATGCCCACTTCACCTCGCCGATCCGCCGCTACGCCGACCTGGTGGTCCACCGGGGGCTGATCTCGGCCCTGGGCTTCGGGGCGGACGGCCTGTCGGACCGCGACATCTCGCAGATGAAGGACACGGCCGAGCAGATCACCGTCGCCGAGCGCCGGGCCATGGCCGCCGAGCGCGACGCCACCGATCGCTATGTGGCCGCCTTCCTGGCCGACCGGGTGGGCGCGGAGTTCCCCGGCCGCATCACCGGCGTGACCCGCTTCGGCCTGTTTATCCGCCTGGACGAGACCGGCGCCGACGGCCTGGTCCCGATCTCCAAGCTGGGCGGCGAATTCTTCATCCACGACGACCGCATGCACGCCCTGGTCGGCGAGCGCTCCGGCGCCCGCTGGCCGCTCGGCCACAAGGTGGTGGTCAGGCTGGTCGAGGCCACGCCGATCACCGGCGGCCTGCTGTTCGAGATGGTCAGCGAACCGGCCCCGCCGGACCGCACCGCCCCCCGCCCCCGCCTGGGCCAGGTCCGGCGGGTTCCCGGCGCCATGGACGCCAAGCGCAAGGGCGGCCCGCCCAAGGGCGTCCGCAAGGGCAAGCGGCGATGAGACGGGGGCTCGGCGCGGCTGCGCTCCTTCTGGCCGCCACACCGGCCCTGGCCAATGATTCCACCGCCGAGCTCGCCGCCGGCGGCCTCGTCCTGACCCGCTCTGCCCAGATCCGCATGGCGTCGGAGGACCTGTTCGTCTCGGCGACCGAGGTCCGGGTCCGCTACCATTTCCGCAATCTCACCGACCACCCGATCACCGCCCGGGTCGCCTTCCCCATGCCGGACGTGATCTCCACCGAGGAGCCCCTGGGTGTCCCGACCGAGAACCCCGAGAACCTGCTCGATTTCGCCACCCTGGCCGATGGCGTCCCCGTCCGGGCCCAGGCCGAACAGAAGGCGGTGGTCGAGGGCGTCGACCGCACCGCCCTGCTCCGCGGCCTGGGCGTGCCCCTGGCTCCGCACCTGGGCCTGACCCGCGACGCCATGGACCGGCTCACCCCGGCCCAGCAGAAGCAGTTGCTGGACCTGGGCGTGGTCCGGCCGGACGAGTATGACGCCGGCAAGGGCTGGGAGCGCCACCTCGCCCCGCTCTGGACCCTGAAGACCGCCTATCACTGGGAGCAGACCTTCCCGGCCGGGCGCGACCTGGTCGTCGACCACCGCTACAAGCCCGCCACGGGCGGCAGCGTCGGCACCCTGGTCGGCTCCGCCCGCTACGCCGCCGACGCCGAAGGCCGGGCCGAGATCGCCAAGTACTGCATGGATCGCGGCTTCCTGGCCGCCGCGACTCGCACCCGCAAGCCCGGCCAGGACTTCGCGCCCTTGAGCGAACAGCGCATCGCCTATGTGCTGAAGACCGGCGCCAACTGGGCCGGCCCGATCGGCGACTTCAGCCTCACCGTCGACAAGGGCGCGGCGGCGAACCTGGTCAGCTTCTGCGCCGAGGGTGTGCGAAAGTTCGGCCCCACCCTGTTCCAGGTGAAGAAGACCAACTTCACCCCGGCCCGCGACCTCGACATCCTGATCCTGGTTCCGAACCCTGAGCTGGCGAACTGATCGTCCAATGACCGGTTGACGCTACGGCGCCGTTTCCTCGGCGCAACAGCGGTCATACAGTTGTTTCATGACCGATCCGATCCTTGCCCCGCGGCCCGCCGAGGGCGGCCGCATGAGAGCCGCGGGAAGCCCCGCCGTGCGTCCGCGCGACGCCGCCACCCTGTTCATCATCCGTCGCGACGGCGCCAAGCCGCGCGTGCTGATGGGCAAGCGGCATGGCGGACATGATTTCATGCCCAATCTCTGGGTGTTCCCAGGCGGACGGATCGACAAGGCCGATTTCCGCGCGCCCTACGCCACCGACCTCAAGCCCGACGTCGCCGCCAAGCTGGAGGGCCACAAGGGCTCCCGCGGCCGCGCGCTCGCGCTCGCCGCCGTGCGCGAGACCTTCGAGGAGGCGGGCTTGTTGCTCGCCAAGAAGGCCGATCCCCGTCCCGCCGCCGGGCCCTGGCGCGAGTTCCTGGCCCAGGGCGCCCTGCCCGACCTCGATGCGCTCTCGATCATCTTCCGCGCGGTGACCCCGCCCATGCTCGCCAAGCGGTTCGACACCTGGTTCCTGATGGCCGACGCCGAGCGGCTGATCAGCCTGGAGCGCCAGCCCGACTGCGGCGAACTGGAGGAGATCGCCTGGTTCGAATTCGAGGACGCTCTGGCCCTGCCCCTGCCCATGGTGACCCGCACGGTGATCAAGGAGACCATGGCCCGGCTCGAGGAACCGGACCGCCCGGTGCCCTATATGCGCTTCACCGCCGGGGCGCCCAGGCTGCGTCACCTCTGATTTTCCGCGAAGCGCCACGGGCGCATTGACTTTACTCGCGGGATTCGTATTTTCCGCGGCTCTTTCAGAACACCTGCCGGCGCTTCGCGCCCCGGCCCCGCCCGAGGACCGACCATGGCGAAGCCCGCCTCCATCAAGATCCGCCTGAATTCCTCGGCGGACACCGGCTTCTTCTACGTGACCAAGAAGAACGCCCGCACCAAGACCGACAAGCTCGTCATGAAGAAGTACGACCCGATCGTGCGTAAGCATGTCGAGTTCAAGGAAGGCAAGATTAAGTAAGCGGACCCTCTCCAGGTCTGTTGTCAAAACGCCCGGACCGCAAGGCCGGGCGTTTTTCGTTTGCCCGCTGCGTTCAGGCCGCCCGCGATACGACCTTGTTTCGGCCCGAGGCCTTGGCCTCATAGACGCCCTCGTCGGCCCGCTTCAGCAGGGCCTCTGGCTTGTCGTTGGGCCCGAGCGTCGCCGCCACCCCGATCGAGATGGTCACGGTCAGCAGCTCGGCGCCGTGCATCACCCGGAAGGGCGAGCCGGCCACATGCAGGCGGATCCGCTCGGCGATGCGCTCGGCGTCCTCGATGCGGGTGTCGGGCATGACCACCACGAACTCCTCCCCGCCATAGCGGCAGGGCAGATCGATCGCGCGGACGTTCGAGGCCAGGCGCACCGCGAACTCGCGCAGCACTTCGTCGCCAACGTCGTGGCCGTAGCCGTCATTGATCTTCTTGAAGTGGTCGATGTCGATCAGCAGGCAGGCCACCGGATCGCCGCCGAGCGTCGCGCGCTTGACCAACGCGTCCAGCTGGCCAGTCATGTAGCGGCGGTTGTGCAGGCCGGTCAGCTGGTCGGTGACGGCCAGCTCCAACGAGTGATCGAGATTGTCCCGAAGATAGTCGGTGTAGCGCTTGCGCCGGATCTGGGTCCGGGCGCGGGCCGCCAGCTCCTGAGGGTCGATCGGCTTGGACAGGATGTCGTTGACCCCGATCTCCAGGGCCTTCACCAGCCGGGCGCGCTCGTCGAAGTCCACCACCGCCAGCACGGGTATATGCCGCGTGGTCTCGTCCGACCGCAGCATGGCGGTGAAGCGCAGGCCGTCGAAGGTCCGCGCCGTGGCGTTGACGATCACCAGATCCACTGGACCGCGAGCGGTCATCAGGGCCTTCTCCGGATCGCTCTCCACCACCGGGCGGTGCTCGATCGACAGCTCGTCAGCGATGCGCTGGGCCTGGCGTTCATGATCGTCGACGATCAGCACCCGGCCGCCTGTGCCGCCCAGGCGCGAGGCGGCGCCGGCGATTACGCCCATGCGGCGGCCCGAGGCCTCCCGCTCGCGCAGCTCGTCGATGACCATCTTCAGCCGGGTCAGGCTGCGCACGCGGGCGAACAGCATGACGTCGTCGATGGGCTTGGTCAGGAATTCATCGGCCCCGGCCTCCAGCCCCGCGATGCGGTCGGCCCGGCCGTCGAGCGCGGTGACCAGCACCACGGGCACGTGGCGGGTCTCGGGATCGTCCTTCAGCCGGCGGCAGACCTGGAACCCGTCCATGCCCGGCATCATGACGTCCAGGAGGACGATGTCCGGCTTCTCCTTGGCCGCAATGGCGAGGGCTGTCGGCCCATCGCTGGCGGTCAGGACCTCATAGTACTCGGCCGTCAGCTTCGCCTCGAGGAGGCGGACGTTCGCCTCGATGTCGTCAACGACCAGGATGCGAGCGGTCATGGCGTTCAGCCCAACAGACGGCGGATGGTTTCAAGGAAGTGGGTGACGGAGATCGGCTTGGAGATATAGGCCTCACAGCCGCCCTCGCGAATGCGCTCTTCGTCGCCCTTCATGGCGAAGGCGGTGACGGCGACGACCGGAATCGCGGCCAGGTCGTCGTCTTCCTTCAGCCATTTGGTGACCTCCAGCCCGGAGATCTCCGGCAGCTGGATGTCCATGAGGATGAGGTCGGGACGATGTTCGCGCGCCAGGGCCAGAGCCTGCAGCCCTTCGCGGGTCTGCAGCGTCTCGTAGCCTTGGGCGTCGAGCAGATCATGAAAGAGCTTCATGTTCAGCTCGTTATCCTCGACGATGAGGACTTTCTTGGCCATTGACGTCCTGACGATGCTTCGGGCCTGCGCGAATCGATCGCCAGCCCCACCATTAGGCTGTTGATCTCACGGATATCCTTAAACTCGCGTTAGTCGCGCCGGAGACCGCTTTTGGGAGAGCCCATGCCGCCTAGCGTCAAGACGCCTCATCTGGAGTCGATGGGGGTCGATCTGAGCCGTCCGCTGGTCATCGTCGACGTTGACGAGGTGCTCGGCCTGTTCATGCAGGGCTTCGGCGACTTCCTGGTCGGACGGGGGCTTGAGTTCCGTGTGGACCGCTTCGCCCTGTTCCAGAACATCTACCAGCCCGGCGCGACCGAGCACCTCGATCTGGACGAGGGGCGCAAGCACTATGAGGACTTCTTCCGCTATGGCGCGGGCGACATGCCGCTCGCGCCCGGCGGCCCCGAGGCCCTGCGCGCGCTCTCCGAAATCGCCAGCGTGGTCATCCTGACCAACGCCCCCGGACAGGCCCGCCTGGCCCGCGCCCGCTGGCTGGGCCGCCATGGCATGGACTATCCGCTGATCCTCAACACCGGCCCCAAGGGCCCGCTGGCCGCCGGCCTGGTCGCCCAGGGCCGCGGCCCCGCGGCCTTCGTCGATGACCTGCTGCCCAATCTGAACTCGGTGGCCGAGCATGCGCCCCACGTCGCCCGCTTCCAGCACGTGGCCGACCCCCGCCTGCAGCCGCTGGCCCCGGCGGAACCCGACCGCCACACCCGCATCGACGACTGGGACCTCCTGCGCCAGGCGATCGCCCAGGCGATTTCCTAGCCGCCGCCCTGCGAACGCCCGTTGAGTTCCGCGCCAAAACAGAACAAATCATGACCCCATGATCCGGATCGGGGTGGACTTCGGCGGGACCAAGATCGAGGCGGCGGCGCTCGACGCCGACGGCCGGTTCCTGGCGCGCCTGCGGGCGCCCAACCCCCGCGACTATGACGCCGCCCTGCGCACCGTCGCCAATCTGGTGGCCGACGCCGAGCAGGAGGCGGGCGGCCGCGCCGCCGCCGTGGGCGTCGGCATGCCTGGTTCGATCTCCCCGGCCAACGGCCTAATCCGCAACGCCAACTCGACCTGGCTGAACGGCCGCAGCTTCGGCGCCGACCTGGAGCAGGTTCTCGGCCGCCCCGTCCGGCTGGCCAATGACGCCAACTGCATGGCCCTGTCGGAGGCCACAGACGGCGCCGGCGCCGACAGCGCCGTGGTCTTCGCCGTCATCATCGGCACCGGCTGCGGCGGCGGGCTGGTCGTCGACCGCCAGCTGGTCAACGGTCGCAACGGCGTCGCCGGCGAATGGGGCCACACGCCCCTGCCCTGGCCCTCGGACCTGGAGCACCCCGGCCCGACCTGCTGGTGCGGCCGCCGCGGCTGCCTGGAGACCTGGATCTCGGGGACCGGCCTGGAACGCGACCACGGCGGCGGACTGGCCGCTCATGAGACCGTCGCCCAGGCCCGCTCAGGGGACGCGGACGCCTCCGCCGCCCTCGACCGCTATGTGGATCGCCTGGCCCGCGGCCTCGCGGTCGTCTGCGACATCGTCGATCCGGACGTCATCGTCCTGGCCGGCGGCATGTCCAATGTGGACGAGCTCTATTCCCGCCTGCCCAGCGCCATCGCGCCCCACGTCTTCACCGACGCCTTCACCACCCCTGTGCGCAAGGCGGTCCACGGCGATTCCTCGGGGGTGCGCGGCGCCGCCTGGCTCTGGCCCCTGGAGGGGTCGGCGTGAAAGCCCTCTGCCGCGACTGCTTCCAGCGCGGCGAGTTCGAACGCCGCTGCCCGGCCTGCGGCTCGCTGCGTGTCGTCGCCCACGAGGAGCTTGAGGCGCTGTCCATCGCCCACATGGACTGCGACGCCTTCTACGCCTCGGTGGAGAAGCGCGACCGGCCGGAGTTGCGCGACGTGCCGGTCATCGTCGGCGGCGGCAAGCGCGGCGTGGTCACCACCTGCTGCTACATCGCCCGCATCTTCGGCGTTCGCTCCGCCATGCCGATGTTCAAGGCGCTCAAGGCCTGCCCCCAGGCCGTGGTGATCAAGCCCGACTTCACCAAGTACCGGACCGAGAGCCGCCGGATCATGGCCATGATGGCCGACCTGACCCCCCTGGTTCAGCCGCTCTCCCTCGACGAGGCCTGGATGGATCTGTCGGGCACCGAGCGCCTGCACGGCCATCCCCCCGTCGAGACCCTGGCCCGCCTCCAGGCCCGCATCGAGGCCGAGGTCGGCATCACCGTCTCCATCGGCCTGGCCGCCAACAAGTTCCTGGCCAAGATCGCCTCGGACCTCGACAAGCCCCGCGGCTTCTCGGTGATCGGCGCCGAGGAGGCCGAGCGCTTCCTGGCCCCCCGCCCGGTCGGCATCCTGCCCGGCGTCGGCCCGGCCATGGTGGCGACCCTGGCCGCCCAGAACCTGCGCACCGTGGGCGACATCGCCCGCGCCGACCTCAAGCAGCTCGCCGCCCGCCTGGGCGCCAACGGCCTGCGGCTGCACGCCCTGGCCCAGGGCCGCGACACCCGCGCGGTCAATCCCGACCAGGTCCGCAAGTCGATCAGCGCCGAGACCACCTTCGAGGACGACCTCAAGACCCTGGAGGCGCTGGAGGACCAGCTGCCGCACCTGGCCGAGAAGGTCGCCCGCCAGTCCCGGTCCGGCCAGCTCGCCGGCCGGGTGGTGACCCTGAAGCTGCGCGGCGACGACTTCCGCATCATCACCCGCCGGCGCGCCCTGCCCCTGCCGACCCAGACCGCCCGCACCATCTTGGCGGTCGGCCGTGAGCTCCTGGCCCAGGAGCTGAAGACCGGCGCCCCCGGCCGCAGCTGGCGGCTGATCGGGGTAGGCCTGACCGAACTGGTCGAGCCCGACAGCGTCGAGACGGACTTCTTCGGGGGCGGCGAGGCCCGGGCGCTGGCGGGCGAAAAGATCGCCGACGCCATCCGCGCGCGATTCGGCGCGGGCGCCCTGACGTCAGCTCGCGCCTTGAAGGGGAAATCCTCAGCCGAGGATTGAAATTGTCACATTCGACCCCATTTCGAGCCATGTGAGCGTGACCAAAACTCAGCCTCGCTGTCGATCTGTCGTCTCGCGACGATTTCGACCCTTCCAAACCGCTGGCTTTTCCATATCTAATCCAGAGGTAGGGCGGACCTTTGTCCGTCAGGAGACCTGTTCGATGGCCGAGCGTAAGCAAGGTGATCAGGCGACGGGCGACCGGTCGGCGGTGATCACTCAAACGAAGCCGAAGACGCAAAAGCCTTCGCTTTACCGAGTGCTGCTTCTGAACGACGACTACACTCCAATGGAGTTCGTGGTCTACGTATTGGAGCAGTACTTCCATAAGTCGCGCGAAGAAGCGACAAAGATCATGCTGCATGTCCACCAGCACGGTGTGGGCGTCTGCGGCGTGTTCACTTATGAAGTGGCGGAAACAAAGGTGGCTCAGGTGGTTGATACCGCGCGGCGGCATCAGCACCCCCTTCAATGCACCATGGAAAAGGACTAGGTCCGTTGCCGTCATTCTCGCGCCATCTCGAAGAGTCCCTCCATCGCGCCGTCGCTTTCGCCAACCAGCGCAAGCACGAGTACGCGACCCTGGAGCACCTCCTCCTGTCGCTCATCGACGATGAGGACGCCGCCGGCGTGATGCGCGCCTGCGACGTGGACCTCGCGGCGCTGAAGACCACCCTCACCAACTATGTGGACAACGAGCTGCGCTCGCTGGTCGTAGACGACGGCGAGGACGCCAAGCCCACCCCCAGCTTCCAGCGCGTTATCCAGCGGGCGGTTATCCACGTTCAGTCCTCGGGCCGCGAGGAGGTCACCGGCGCCAATGTGCTGGTCGCGATCTTCTCCGAGCGCGAGAGCCACGCCGCCTATTTCCTGCAAGAGCAGGACATGACCCGCTACGACGCGGTGAACTACATCGCCCATGGCATCGCCAAGAAGGCCGGCGCCGCCGGCGAGGCCAAGCCTGTCAAAGGCGCCTCCGAGGACGAGGAGAAGCCGGCGGTGAAGACGGGGGGCGAGGCGCTGGACGCCTACTGCGTCAACCTCAACGAGAAGGCCAAGCAGGGTAAGGTCGATCCGCTGATCGGCCGCTACAGCGAGGTCGAGCGCTGCATCCAGATCCTGTGCCGCCGGACCAAGAACAACCCGCTGCTGGTCGGCGATCCCGGCGTCGGCAAGACCGCCATCGCCGAGGGCCTGGCCCGCAAGATCATCAACGGCCAGGTGCCGGAAGTGCTGTCGGGCTCGACCATCTTCTCGCTCGACATGGGCGCGCTGCTGGCCGGCACCCGCTATCGCGGCGATTTCGAAGAGCGCATCAAGCAGGTCGTCAAGGAACTTGAGAACCACCCCGACGCGATCCTGTTCATCGACGAGATCCACACGGTGATCGGCGCCGGCGCCACCTCGGGCGGGGCGATGGACGCTTCGAACCTGCTGAAGCCGGCGCTCGCCTCGGGCACCCTGCGCTGCATGGGTTCGACCACCTACAAGGAGTTCCGCCAGCACTTCGAGAAGGACCGGGCCCTCGTCCGGCGCTTCCAGAAGATCGACGTGAACGAACCGACGGTGGAAGACACCATCAAGATCCTCAAGGGCCTGAAGTCCTACTACGAGGACTTCCACAAGCTCCGCTACACCAACGACGCCATCAAGGCGGCGGTGGAGCTGTCGGCCAAGTACATCACCGACCGCAAGCTGCCGGACAAGGCGATCGACATCATCGACGAGGCCGGCGCCAGCCAGATGCTGGTTCCGGAAAACCGCCGCAAGAAGACGCTCGGCGTGAAGGAGATCGAGGCCGTCGTCGCCAAGATCGCCCGCATCCCGCCGAAGTCGGTGTCCAAGACCGACACCGAGGCCCTGAAGCAGCTGCACGACGACCTGAAGCGGGCCGTCTACGGCCAGGACGACGCGATCGAACAGCTGTCCGCGGCCATGAAGATGGCCCGCGCCGGCCTGCGCGATCCGAACAAGCCGATCGGCTGCTACCTGTTCTCCGGCCCCACCGGCACCGGCAAGACCGAGACGGCGCGCCAGCTGGCCTCGACCATGGGCATCGAACTCCTGCGGTTCGACATGAGCGAGTACATGGAGCGCCACACGGTCAGCCGCCTGATCGGCGCGCCTCCCGGCTATGTCGGCTTCGACCAGGGCGGTCTCCTGACCGACGCCGTCGACCAGCACCCGCACTCCGTGGTGCTGCTCGATGAAATCGAGAAGGCCCACCCCGACGTCTTCAACATCCTGCTCCAGGTCATGGACCACGGGGTGCTGACCGACGCCAACGGCAAGAAGGTCGATTTCCGCAATGTGGTCCTGATCATGACCACCAACGCCGGCGCCGCCGACGCCCAGCGGAACTCGATCGGCTTCGGCCGCGGCAAGCAGGACGACGAGGTCGGAGAGGCGCTGAAGCGTCTGTTCACCCCGGAATTCCGCAACCGCCTCGACGCCGTGGTCCAGTTCAAGGCCCTGACCCAGGACATCATCCGCCAGGTCGTGATGAAGTTCGTGATGCAGCTGGAAGCCCAGCTGGCGGATCGGCACGTCACCATCGAGACCTCGGAAGACGCCGCCGACTGGCTGGCCAAGAACGGCTTCGACGAACTCTATGGCGCGCGGCCCCTGGCCCGGGTCATCCAGGAGAGTATCAAGAAGCCGCTCGCCGACGAGATCCTCTTTGGCAAGCTGGTCAAGGGCGGCCACGTCAAGGTGGTGCTCAAGGACGGCAAGCTCGCCTTCGAGATCGAGGGCGATCAGCGCGAACCCGGCGCGCCGACCATCGAGACGCCTTCGGAAGACGCCGCGGCCCCTGAACTGGCCGGCTGACGTCGGACGATCGCCGATTTCGGATCCAAAGAGCCCCAGGCGGTCGCCGCCTGGGGCTTTTTGTCGCGCGAAATGCAGGGGTGTCGCGCGCAACCCGAGGGCCCTTGCCTAGTATGGGTCCGTGGGCTGACCATGCTGACTACGCCGCGTGGCCCCGGGGGATTCGTCGAGCGTGCATCGCGTCCAACTCTTTCGACCGGCCCAGACGCCTCGGCCCGCGATCCTGCCGCTAGGCTTCCTGCTGGCCTATGTTGGCTTCTCGATCATCGCCTATGCCTGGACCACCACGACCGGCGGACTCGCCGTCCTGTGGCCCTGCAACGGCATCCTCGCCGCCGCCCTGCTCCTGCTGCCCCGACCTCAGGCCCTCGTGGTCCTGCTGCTCTGCGGCGTCACCGACCTGATCTGCGCCTACCAGACCGGCAGCGCGGCGGATCGCGCCGTGCTGATCGCCGCCTGCGACATCCTTGAGGCCCTGGTCGCCGCGGTCCTGATCCGCCGGGTCTGCGGCGCCGGTCTCGACATGACCTCCGTCGCCCGGGTCCGCAGCTTCGCCCTGTTCGCCGCCCTGCCCGCCACCCTGGTGGTCGGAACCCTGGGCGCCCTCCTCGCCTTCCACACCCATTTCCTCAAGATCTGGCCGACCTGGGTGCTCGGCGACTATCTGGGCATGATCACCGGCGCCCCGGCCGCACTCATGCTCGCCCGCTTCTCCCGTTACGACCGGGGCGCGCCGGCCGGCCCCGCCGAACGCGCAGTCCTGATCGGCATGATGACCGTGGTCACCGCCGCGATCTTCGCCACGCCCATGCCTCTGCTGTTCCTGATCTTTCCCCTGGGCTTGCTGGTGGTCATCCGGATCAGCCCGCCCTACGCCCTGCTCGGCGTCATGCTGATGGCCCTGGCTACCGCGGGCGCCACCATCGAGGGCCACGGTCCGATCGCGGCGGCGACACCGCACGCGATCGGCGACCGGATCCTGTTCCTGCAATTCTTCCTCGCCACGGTCTTGCTCTCCAGCCTGGTCCTCTCCAGCGTCCTGGCCCAGCGCGGACGGGCCCAGGCCGGCCTGCGCCGGGCGCTGGCCGCCTCCCGCCAGGCCCGCCGTGAGGCCGTCGCGGCGGCTGGCGCCAAGGGCCGCTTCCTGGCGGTGATGAGCCACGAGATGCGCACGCCGCTGAACGGCATCACCGGCTACGCCCAGCTGCTCGCCGCCCGGTCGGACCTGCCCGCGGACGCCCGCGCCCAGATCGCCGTGATGCAGACCTCCAGCCAGGTGCTCCTGTCCCTGATCAGCGACGTGCTGGACTATTCGCGGGTGGAGAACGGCCATCTGGAGCTGTCGGTCGCGCCCTTCAAACTGGCTGACCTGACCCGCGCCACGGTCGAGGTGGTGCGGCCCTCGCTCGCCGGCCGCGCGGTCCGTCTGGACCTCGACCTCCAGGCCGCCGAGGGGCTCACCCATCTGGGCGACGCCCGGCGCATCGGTCAGGTCCTGCTCAATCTGCTGGGCAATGCGGCCAAGTTCACCGATCGCGGCGCCATCACGGTCAGCCTGGCGGTGGCGCCTGTCACAGAGGATGAGGCCGAACCGGACCTGGATCGTCTGCGGATCACGGTCGCAGACACAGGCATCGGCATTCCGGCCGACAAGATCGAGGGGCTGTTCACCCCCTTCTCGCAAGTCGACGGCGGCTCCACCCGCAGCTTCGCCGGCGCGGGCCTAGGCCTGGCCATCGTTCGGTCGCTCGTCCAGCTCATGGGCGGCGAGGTGGGGGTCGAGAGCGTCGAGGGGCGCGGGTCGCGCTTCTGGTTCGACCTGACCCTGCCGCGCACCCAGAGCGCGCCGGAAGCCGTCGCCGAGGCGGCGGCCGCGCCCGTCGCCGCCGGCCCGCTGCGTCATGTCCTGGTCGTCGACGACCATCCGGTGAACCGCCAGGTCGCCATGCTGATGCTCGACGCCGCCGGCTTCCGGGTCGAGACCGCCGACAATGGCGAGGAGGCCGTGGCCGCCGTGCGCGACGGGGCCTTCGACCTGGTGTTCATGGACCTGCACATGCCGGTCATGGACGGCCTCGCCGCCGCCCGCGCGATCCGCGATCTGCCGGGCGACCGCGGACAGGTGCCGATCATCGCCATGACGGCCGCCGCCCTGCCCGAGGACATCGCCCTGTGCGACGCCGCCGGCATGGACGGGCATATCGCCAAGCCGATCGAGCACGCCGAGTTGCTGGAGACCGCGCTCAGCGCCGCCCGGCGCCAGGCCGCCTGATCAGGCGATCATCGCGGAGATCTGGGCCGCCAGGTCCTTCAGCTCGGCCGGATCGGCCATGCCGCCGCCGGCGTGCCGGCCCAGCGCCACGCCCTCCCAGCGCGGAATGATGTGGAAGTGCAGGTGGAACACCGTCTGGCCGGCCGGCTGGCCGTTGAACTGGGTGATCACCAGGCCATCTGGCTTGAGCGCTGCGCGCACCGCGCGGGCCACCCGCTGGACGCCGAGGATCAGGGGCGCGAGCACCTGCGGATCCTCCTCCAGCAGGTTGCGCGCCTGGGAATGCTTCGGGATCACCAGGGTGTGGCCGCGCGCCTGGGGGAACACGTCCATGAAGGCGTAGACGTGCTCGTCCTCGAACACCCGGGCCGAGGGCATCTCGCCGCGCAGGATCTTCGCGAAGATGTTGCCGTCGTCGTAGGTCCCGTCCAAGCTCATGACGCCTGCTCCCGCTCACTGTCGGAAGCGTCCTAGCACAGAGAAAGGCCGCCATGGGAGACGCCGACGCCCAGAACGCCAAGGGCCTCAGCCCCCGGCAGCAGAAGTGGTTCGCCAGCGCCCGCGCCAGTCTCGAGAAGGACACCGGCAAGTCCATGGACGAGTGGGTGGTCATCGCCCGCACCTGCCCCGAGACCAAGCCCCGGGCTCGGGTCGCCTGGATGAAGGACCACCATGGGCTAGGCATGAACCGCGCCAGTCTGGTGCTGTCGGCCGCCTTCCCCACCGGATCCGGCTGGGACGAGCCGGCCAAGCTGCGCGACGCCCTATGGGCCGACCCGGCGGCCGCCGCGATCTTCGAGGCGGTCGAGCGGACGGCGACCGCCCTGGACGATGTCGTCACGGGTCAACGCAAGGCCTTCACCGGCTTCTCGCGCGCGTTCCAGTTCGCCGCCGCGCGGCCGATCAAGGGCGGGGCCGTGGCCCTGGGCCTGGCCGTCCCGCCTGACGCCTCCCCTCGCCTGTCGCCGGCCGCGAGCCGCGACGGCTGGTCGGAGCGGTTGAAGTCGCGGATCGAGCTCGGCTCCGCCGCCGAGGTCGACGCCGAGCTCATCGACCTGATCAGCCTGGCCTGGGCGCGATCCTAGCGCCGCGGTGGTTTCAAACCGGGCGCCGAATTGACCCGTCCGTCAGATCGCTCGCTGAATTTTTGACTGTTATTTCAATTCTATAGAGCGCGACCGGGTTTCACCGAACCCTCAAGAACCCGTCGCCGATCCGTCATCCCCACCCCCTAGGCAACCGGTTTCCGTGTTCAGGGGATTTCGCGATGACTCATTCCAAGTTGCTCTTGCTCGCTACCGCGGCGATGTCCGCCGCCTTCGCCACCGGCGCCTATGCCGAGGCCAATGACAGCGCCACCCAGGTCGAGGAGCTGATCGTCACCGCCCAGAAGCGCGAGCAGAAGACCCTCGACGTGCCGATCGCCATCACCGCCTATGGCTCAGACATGATCGACAAGCTGGGCATCCAGGAATTCGACGCCCTGTCGCTCTATGTCCCCGGCTTCGAGGTTCAGAATCAGTCGCCGAACAATCCGGGCTTCGTGATGCGCGGCATCACCTCCGACTCCGGCGAGGCCACCAATGAGCCCCGCGTCTCGGTCTTCCAGGACGGGGTGTCGATCTCCAAGTCCCGCGGCTCCTATATCGAGCTGTTCGATCTGCAGCGGGTCGAGATCGCCAAGGGCCCGCAATCGACCCTATACGGTCGCGGCGCCCTGATCGGCGCGGTCAATCTCGTCCAGGCCAAGGCCAATCCCGCCGCCTGGGACGCCCGCTCCAAGGCCGAGGTCGGCAACTACGGTTACGCCATGTTCGAGGGCATGGTGAACATGCCGGTCAGCGACACCTTCGCGGTGCGGGTCTCCGGCCGCCTGAAGAAGCGCGACGGCTACGTGAAGAACCTGCTGGGCGGGGCCGACTTCAACTCCACCGATACCGCCGCCGGCCGCATCGCCCTGAACTGGCGTCCGACCGACAAGCTCAACTTCGACCTGATCTACAATTACGAGCACGACCGCCCCTCGGGCACCTCGTTCAAGTCCCTGACCTACGCCCCGACCGACCCTGCCACCGGCAAGGTGATCGGCGATCTCGGCCGCAACTCTGGCGCGGCCCTGACCGCGTCCGACGGCTTCCTGGGCGGCAAGCAGCTGGGCATCAACCGCTCGGTGCGGGGCCTGACCCTGCTCAGCGACTACAAGATCAACGACACCCTCAGCCTGTCCTCGATCAGCGCCTATCGGCGATTCGACAGCCTGGAGGTGTTCGACGCCGACGGCTTCGCCCTGCCGCTCTTCCTGTTCGCCGAGGACGCCCACGGCCGCCAGGCCAGCCAGGAATTCCGCCTGAACTACGACAACGGCGGCAAGCTCACCGCCTTCGGCGGGGTCAGCTACTTCTGGGAGGACGGCTACCAAAAGGTCCCGCTGCAGTTCAACGAGAAGGTCTACGCCGTGATGGCGGCCGGCGTCCTGGCCAAGCCCAACGGCCTTTCGCTGCCGACCGTCACGGCCATCGCGCCGGCGGCGCTCAAGTCGGTCCACCGCGAGACCTACGCCAACTATGGCGAGACCAACTCCTATGACGCCTTCGCCGACGCCACCTACAAGCTGACCGACAAGCTCGAGCTCACCGCGGGGGTCCGCTACACCTATGACGACAAGTCGAGCGGCTACAGCGCGGTGCTGGAGAACGGCGGTTCGGTGCTGGGCGGCTCGACCGCCACGGTCGCCCGCGGTCTGTTCGTCCAGCCGACCGCCGGCGGCGCGATCCAGTCCAAGGGCTTCACCGATTCAGGCCTGACCTATCGGGTGGTCGGCCGCTACACCCCCGACGACCACACCAGCCTCTACGCCTCCTATGCCCGCGGGCGGCGGCCGAAGGTGCTGTCGGTCGGCGCCCCGGCCACGCCCGGCGGCGCGGTCCGCTTTACCGAACTGCCGGCCGAGCAGGTTGATTCCTACGAGCTCGGCGCCAAGAGCGACCTGTTCGAGCGCCGCCTGACCCTGGAGGGGTCGGTCTATCACTACAGCTACCAGAACTTCCAAACCTCGGTCCTGAACTCGGCGGGCCAGATCGTATCGGCCAACGCCGGCGAAGCCGCCGCCACCGGTTTCGAGGGCCAGATCACCGCCAAGCCGGTCTCCCACCTCGAGGTCTTCGGCACCTATGGCTACAATCGGGCGCGGTTCGGCAACGGCCTGTTCAAGGGCAACAGCTTCCGCCTGGCGCCCGACCACTCGGTCTCGCTCGGCGCGACCTGGACGGTGGACGGCCTGGGCGGCGCCTTCGCCTTCACGCCCACCTATACCTGGCAGTCCAAGGTGTTCTTCGACAGCAACAACGACCTGCCGAAGTTCCAGGCCACCGACAAGATCCAGGACGAGGTCCAGGGCGCCTATGGCCTGGCCAACTTCAAGATCGGCTACACCCCGGCCAACCAGCCCTGGGCTGTGGAGGCGTTCGTCACCAACGCCTTTGATCAGAAGTACATCAAGGATGCGGGCAACACCGGCGACGCCTTCGGCATCGCCACCTTCATCGCCGGCACGCCGCGCTATTACGGCCTGTCGTTCAGCCTGCACTACTGAGGCGACCAAGCCGGCCGGGGATCAGTCTCCGGCCGGCCCCTCCCCGCCCTGGCGGAACGGGGAATATTCGTCCGAGAGCCATTCCATCTCGCCCTCCACCGCCGCCCGCTCGCGGGCACAGAAGTCCTCGACCGCCGCCCGCAGACGGCGGTCGGCGATGAAGTGGGCGGATCGCACCGGGGCCGGCAGATAGCCGCGGGCGATCTTGTGCTGGCCCTGGGCGCCGGCCTCCACCCGCGCCAGGCCGCGGGCGATCGCCCACTCGATGGCCTGGTAGTAGCAGAGCTCGAAATGCAGGAAGGGGATGTCCTCGACGCAGCCCCAGTTGCGGCCATAGAGGCAGTCGGCCCCGATCAGGTTGAGCGCGCCCGCCACCCAGCGGCCATGTCGCCTCGCCATGACCAGCAGCACCTTGTCGGCCATCCGCTCGCCCAGCAGCGAGAAGAACAGCCGATTGAGATAGGGCCGCCCCCACTTGCGCGAGCCGGTGTCCATGTAGAAGGCGAAAAAGGCGTCCCAGTGATCCTCGGTGATCTCCGCGCCGGTCAGGCAGAAGATCTCGACCTCGGCCTGGGCGTCGCGCCGCTCGCGGCGGATGGTCTTGCGCCGGCCGGACGACAGCGCCCCCAGGAAGTCCTCGAAGGTCGCGTAACCCGCATTGGTCCAGTGATATTGCTGGCCCTGGCGCTGGGCCAGGCCCTGGGCGCCCAGCCAGTCCCACTCCGGCTCCATCGGAAAATTGATGTGGAGGGACGAGGCTTCGTAGCGCTCGGTCAGCGCCACCGCCCCGCCCAGCAACAGGGCCCGCGCCTCGTCGGCGTCGACATCCGGCCGGACCAGCAGCCGCGGTCCCGTCGCCGGCGTAAACGGCGCCGCCGACAACAGCTTGGGGTAATAGGCCCCGCCCACCCGCTCATAGGCGTCCGCCCAGGCGTGGTCGAAGATGTATTCGCCCTGGCTGTGAGACTTCAGGTACAGCGGCATCACCGCCGCCACCCGACCCGCCTCGTCCTCCACCGCCAAGTGCTGCGGCCCCCAGCCGGTGCGCTCGACCGCGCAGCCCGACTCCTCGGCGATATCGAGGAAGTCGAAGCCCACGAAGGGATTGGCCATATAGTCCGGGGCGCCCGCGCAGGCGTCCCAGTCGGCGCGGCCGATCTCGGCGATCCGGCGGGCGACCTTGATCGCCGGCCTCAGCGTCACGCCGCGAAACCCTCGAAGATCAGGTTGTCGCAATGGTCCTTCAGCGGCGCCCACTGCTCGGGCTTGCGCACGGTCCAGGCGACCACCGGCATGCCCTTGGCGCGATGGGCCTGGGCCTCTTCGGCCAGCACCATGTCCAGGCTCATGGCCAGGAAGTGCGGCCGGGCGATCGAGACCTGCTCCAGCCGCTTGAAGGCTTGGCGCTGCTCGGCTGACAGATGCGGGGTGTCGTCCTCCCAGGCATAGCTGTCCAGGCCGCGCAGCACGCCCGGGAACCGGTCGGCGAACCAGGCGTGGGAATAGGGATTGAAGCCGATCACGCAGGTCGGGCCCGCATGGTCGATGAGGATCTCGTGGACCCGCTGTTCCAGGGGGCCGACCTCGCCGAACGGGGTCTTCAGCTCCACATGCACCATGGCCCGGTGGCCGATGACCGCCAGGGCCTCCAACAGGGTCGGGATCTTCTCGTCGGTGTCTTTCAGGCGGATCTCGCCCAGGTCCGCGGCCGTGCGGTCCTTGAGCTTGCCGTCGATCCCGCACATCCGCTTCAGCGAATAGTCGTGGAACACCATGGCCTCGCCGTCGGCCGAGAGGTGGACGTCGAGCTCGATGCCGTAGCCGGCCTGGCAGGCGGCCTGGAAGGCGCCCAGCGAATTCTCCGGCGCGCCGTCCGGGGTCCACAGGCCGCGGTGGGCGACCGGCGGATGGAACAGGAGGTCCCAGGCCTCGCCGAACTGTTGCTTCGCGGGCGGGCTCAACGGATTTCCACCACGGCGTCGACCTCGACGGCGAAGTTCATGGGCAGGCGATAGACGCCCACCGCCGACCGCGCATGCTTCCCGGCGTCGCCGAAGGCCAGGACCATCAGGTCCGAGCAGCCATTCACCACCTGGGGGATCTCGAAGAAGCCGGGGCCGGCCTGGACGAAGCCGCCCAGCTTGACCACCCGGACCACCCGGTCGAGGTCGCCGTCACAGGCCGCGCGCATCTGGGCCAGCAGATTGACGCCGCACATGCCGGCCGCGCGCTTGGCGGTCTCCATGTCGACATCCTCGCCGACAATGCCCCTCACCCCGCCGGCGGGGTCGATCGAGACCTGGCCGGAGATGTGGACGAGGTTTCCGACCCGGACGAACGGGACGTAGTTGGCGACGGGGGCGACGGGCTGCGGCAGCGTGATCCCGGCGGCGGTGAGACGTTCTTCGACCTGTGACATGAGCCCAGGTCTAGCGCTCCCCAGCCCAAGAGAAAAGGCCCGGACCACAAGGGATCCGGGCCTTCTGAAGTTGGACGCCCGGACTGGGGCGTCGCTGGGAGAGCTTGGCTTAGCGGGCGGCCTGCATGCGCTCGACCAGCGCGGTCACGCGCTCGTTCAGCGGCTTGGCCGAGTCCTTGAAGGACGCGGCGACGGTTTCGCCCATCTTGCTGACTTCAGCCATGTAGGCCTCCATCGCGGTCTTGGCGAACGAGGTCTGCAGCTCGATCACTTCTTGGATGCTCTTGGCCGACGACAGCGACTTGGCGGCGGCGACCTGATCTTCGACGGCCTTCTTGGAATAGGCCATCGCCTGGGCGCCCAGGGCTTCAGCGCCCTTGGTGGCGGCCGAGACCGAAGCGATCACGGCTTCCAGGTTCTTCTTGGAATGAGCGTTGGCGTCGTTCAGCGAGCTCAGCGACTTTTCGACGGCGTCCTTGAACGCCTTGTTGCCGGCGGTGGTGAACTGCTCGACGGTGGACTTCACGGTTTCGGCGGCGGCCATGGGATGACTCCTGGATCGAGTGTCTCGCGGCGACGCCGCGAAGCGACTGGGGAACGTGAGACGCGGGGGCGGACTAACTTCGAATTCGCAGCTTAATTCTCATGTTGCAGTGCAGCAGTCAAGGGCTTTTTGTGCACTGCACAATCGCGCCTGCAGCGAAACATCGCCCGCCTGGGGCGAACGCCCGCCGCAGCGGCGCCCGCGACTTTTCGGCTCGCTCAACAGGTGTTTACCCTCGCGCAAGATCGAACCTGTCATGCTAGGATTCCAGTGTGGCGACCGGGGGGTCGTCGAAACCCTTTGATCTGACGGACGAAGCTGATGTTCGAGCGCGCCCGCCGCCTTTGTATCTCCCTCGGCCTAGCCGTCGCCGCCGCGACCGCGGGTCTGGCCGGAGCCGCCCAGGCGCAGATTCCGTTCCTCGAAGCGCCCGCGGCGGTGCCGAAATATGCGGCGATCGTGGTCGATGCGAAGTCCGGCGAGGTGCTGTACGCCAAGCGCGCCGACAGCCCGCGCTATCCGGCCTCGATCACCAAGATCATGACCCTCTACCTGACCTTCGATGCGCTCAGCACCGGACGTCTGAAGCCCGACGAGACCATCGTCATCTCCCCCCACGCCGCCGCCCAGGCGCCGACCAAGCTCGGCCTCGCCCCCGGCGAGACGCTGAGCGTCAATGACGCCATGCAGGCGCTGGCCATCAAGTCGGCCAATGATGTGGCCGTGGCCCTGGCCGAGAAGCTGGGCGGCAGCGAAAGCCGCTTCGCCGCCATGATGAGCCTGCGCGCCCAGGAGCTGGGCATGGTCAACACCCGCTTCGTCAACGCCTCGGGCCTGCCCGACAGCCGCCAGATCTCCACGGCCCGCGACATCGCCATCCTCTCGCGCGCCGTGATGCGCGACTATCCGCAGTACTATCGCCTGTTCAGCCAGCAGCAGTTCACCTTCCGCGGCGTGACCATGAACAACCACAACGGCCTGCTCGGGAAGATGCCCGGCGTGGACGGGCTGAAGACCGGCTACACCAACGCCTCAGGCTATAACCTCGCGGTCTCGGCCGTGCGCGACAATCGCCGCCTGATCGCCGTGGTCATGGGCGGCCCTTCGACCGCCGCCCGCGACCTCAACGCCGAGGACCTGCTGCTCACCGGCTTCGACGTCATGAACCGCCGCGACCGCGGCGAGCGCATCACTGTCGCCCAGAACCTGTTCGAGCCCGAGCCGACCGGCCCGATCATGAGGCCCAGCGCCGAACAGGGCGACGGCGAGCAGGACGGCCTGAAGATCGTGCTGGCCTCGGCGACCCCGCCCCCAGCCCAGGTGTCCAACTTCACCATCGTAGAGCCCCGGACCACCGCCCTACGGGGAACCCAGAGCGCCGACCGCGACGACAAGCCCGAGCGCAAGGCCGCCGGCCGCTGGATCGTCCAGGTGGGCGCGTTCAAGTCCAAGTCCCTGGCCAAGAAGCAGCTGACCCTCATCGACCAGCGCTTCAAGAAGGCCTTCGGCAAGGCCGACAGCCGCGTCGCCGAGGATGACGGGACCTACAAGGCCCAGTTCAAGGGCTTCAGCGAAGACAACGCCCGCGACGTCTGCCGCTCGCTCAAGGCCAAGAAGATGGCCTGCATGGTGATCTCGCCGGGCTGACCCCGCCTCACCGCTTCAGCAGCCGATCCCGCGCCGCATTAAGTTGGGCCGCCAGGCCGTCGGTGCCACCGGCGTCGGGGTGCGCCACCCGCATCAGCCGCGCATAGGCGGCCTGGATGTCCGCCGGAGTCGCATCGACCCCGACCCCCAGGATGGAGCGCGCCTCAGCATCGCCCAGGGCCTTGGGCGCAGGCCGCGCCGCGCGGACGGGCGAGACCGCCGTCCGGGTCGTGGCCGCCAGCCACAGGCCCACGACGCCCAGGACGATCGCCCTGCCCCACTCGCCACGGATCCCGACATAGGCCGCGCCCGCGAAGGCGGCGACGGCGAGCGCGCTGGACAGGAACCGCCATTCGCGCCGCTTGAACACCGGCCGGCGGCTGGAGGCCCACAGCAGGACGGCGAGCACCGCGCAGCCGAGGGCCAGATAGATCACTATTGAGCGGCCATCAGCTCATCGCCGGCGGCGCCGGAGAGGCCCAGCGATCCCACCAGGGCCCGCAGTTCCTGGCGCGCGGCCACGTGCTGCAGGGACATGGCCACCGGCTTGATGGTCGGCGACAGGTCCGCGATGGTCAGGCCGAAGGGGAACAGCTCGCGATAGATCACCCGGTCGCGCAGGCCGGGACCGACGCGGAAGCCCACCCGGCGCGACAGGGCCTGGACCCGGTCGTCGACGCGCTTGCGGTTGCGGGCCTCGGTGGGGGCCAGGCGATTGCGCAGCACCACCCAGTCGATCGACTGGCCGGACTTGGCCGCACGGATCTTGCGGCTGTTCCAGACGGTCTCGGAATAGAGGCTGGGGCGCTTGAGCTCCAGCGTCACCGGATCGACCACGCCCAGCATGTCGAAGTCGACGAAGCTGTCGTTCATCGGGGTGACGATGAGGTCGGCCAGCCCATGGGCGGCGCGGCTGACAGCCGTGTCGCCGCCAGGGGTGTCGATCAGGATGAAGTCCGACGAATCGGCCTCGGCGAAGGCCTGCTCGAAACGACCCAGCGCCTCTTCCTCGCTGGCCTTGGCCAGTTCGGCGCTCGACAGATGCTCGATCGGCATCGGGGCGACCGCCTTGTTGGCGTCCAGCCAGGCGCGGCGATGGGCGAAGAAGTGCGCCATCGACTGCTGGCGCAGATCCAGATCCAGCACGGAGACGCGCGCGCCGCCATGCAGCAGCGCCGTGGCCACATGGATGGCCAGGGTCGACTTGCCGGCCCCGCCCTTCTCATTGCCGATGACGATGACCTTGGGTTGGGCCATGGCTTAACGACTCCACCATCTTTGTCGGGATCACGTCCCGATTCTAAAGGTTAACCTGTGCCTCTTGGAGACGGCGCGTCAACGCGCACGGGGACCCAGGTTGTGGACGGATGGACGCAGGCGCCCCATCGCGTCATAAGCGCCTCCGTCTCAGCCCCCCGGAGGCCTCATGTCCGATAACCTGTTCGCCGTGGTTCGCACGGTCGCCGACCTGCGCCGCCAGGTCGCCGCCTGGCGAAAGGCCGGGGACCGCGTCGCCATGGTCCCGACCATGGGCGCCCTGCATGAGGGCCATCTGTCGCTGGTCAATCTGGCCCGCGGCAAGGCTGATCGCGTCGTCGCCAGCGTCTTCGTGAACCCGACCCAGTTCGCGCCGCACGAGGACTTCGACGCCTATCCCCGAGACGAGGCTCGCGACAGCGCCCTCCTGGCCGAGGTCGGTTGCGACCTGCTCTACGCCCCCACCGTGGGCGAGATGTACGCTCCTGGCTTCTCGACCACCGTCACGGTCGCCGGCGTGTCCGAACCCCTGGACGGCCAGGCCCGCCCGACCCACTTCGCCGGCGTCGCGACCGTGGTGACCAAGCTCCTCCTGCAGTGCGGCCCCGACGTCGCCGTGTTCGGGGAGAAGGACTATCAGCAGCTGCAGGTGATCAAACGCCTGATCGCCGACCTGGACATCCCCGTCGAGGTGGTCGGCGCCCCCACGGCGCGCGCGCCCGACGGACTGGCGCTCTCGTCCCGCAACGCCTACCTCACCCCCGCCGAACGCGAGGCCGCACCGGCGCTGGCCCGCGCGCTCAACCGCGCCGCCGAGCGGCTGCGGGCCGGCGATCCCGTCGAGGCTGTCGAGGCCGAGGGCCGCGCGGCGCTGGAGGCGGCCGGCTTTTCCCGCATCGACTATTTCGAGGCCCGCGGCGCCGCCGATCTCGCGCGCCAGGGCCCCGGCCCCATCACCGGCGACACCCGACTCCTGGCCGCCGCGCTCATGGGCAAGACCCGTTTGATCGACAACCTGGCGGTCTGAGCCGCTCTACCAAGCCCCGGCCTCGCGCAGCTGGCGGGCCAGCTCTGTGGGGATCTCTTCGCCGCCCTCGGCCCCGCCCAGATCCGGCGGCGCGTCCTTGGGATCGAGATAGCGCCAACCCTGGAAGGCGCGGCGCGGGGTCGGCGCGACCTTGATGATCTCGGGGTCCAGCTCCAGCTCGCACTGGGCGGTGACGCCCTCGCCGATCGTGCGGATGGCCAGGATGCGCTGGCGGCACAGGATCATGCCCTTGAAGATCCGATAGATGGAGCCGCCGTCCAGCAACTCGTCCGCGCGCTTGGGCGTCATGCGGGTGTGCAGCAGCCACGGGCCCTTGTCGCCCCTGTGCCAGTCGAGCAGGTCCTCTATGGTGTCGCAGCCGACGCACAGCCGGATCATGTGGACGGTCATGCCGCCGCCTTCAGCCGGGCCAGGGACACGCCCTCGCTGACCTGGTCCCCGGCGCTGACCAGCAGGGCCTCGACCTCGCCGTCGAAGGGCGCGGTCAGCCCGTGCTCCATCTTCATGGCCTCGAGCGTCATCAGCACCTGGCCGCGGGTCACCGTGTCGCCCACCGAGACCGACACCGCCACGACCTTGCCCGGCATGGGCGAGCGGATCTGGCCGTCCCCGGCCGCCTCGTCGAGATCGGCGATCGGCGCCCGGGCGCTGAAGGCGTAGGCCTCGCCGGCCTCGAACACGATCACCTCGTCGCCGGTGATCAGCACATCGGCCTCGACATCGCCCTGCGGCAGGGACGCCAGCACCGGCCGGCCGTCGAGATACAGCCGCAGCGTCGTCTCGGGCGCCGCGTTCAGCCGGAAGCCCGTGAGGTCCCGCCAGGGCGTGGCCGGCCCGTCCTGGTCGCCCAGGGCGGCGGCGGCGGCCACCATCAGCGCCTCGTCCGACGGCTCCGGCGTCGCCGCCAGCGCGTCCAGCCGTGCGCCGATGAAACCGGTGTCCACATCGCCGGCGATGAAGTCCGCATGGTCCAGGCAGCGAGCCAGGAAGCCGGCATTGGTCTTCACCGGCCAGACCTCGACCTCGGCGCAGGCCTGGGCCAGGCGGTCGCTGGCGCCTTCGCGGGTGGGCGCATGGGCGATCAGCTTGGCGATCATCGGATCATAGTGGGGCGAGACCTCGTCGCCCTCCTCCACCGCGCTGTCGACCCGGATGCCCGCCGGCATGCGGAAATGCTCCAGCACCCCGATCGAGGGCAGGAAGCCGCCGGCCGGGTTCTCGGCATAGAGCCGGGCCTCCAGCGCGTGGCCGTTCAGGGTGATCTCGTCCTGGCGCAGCGGCAGGGGTTCGCCCGAGGCGACCCGGAACTGCCACTCCACCAGGTCGACCCCGGTCACCGCCTCGGTCACCGGATGCTCCACCTGCAGGCGGGTGTTCATCTCCATGAACCAGATGCGGTCGGGGCGCAGGCCCTCGCTGGCGTCGGCGATGAACTCCACCGTGCCGGCCCCGCGATAATTCACCGCCTTGGCCGCCTTGACCGCGGCCGAGGTGACCGCCGCGCGGGCTTCGGCGCTCATGCCGGGGGCCGGCGCCTCCTCGATGACCTTCTGGTGGCGGCGCTGCAGGGAGCAGTCGCGCTCGAAAAGGTGGACCACCTCGCCATGGGCGTCGCCGAAGATCTGCACCTCGATATGGCGCGGGCGGGTGACGTATTTCTCGATCAGCACCTTGTCGTCGCCGAACGAGGCCGCGGCCTCGCGCTGGCAAGAGGCGAGCGCCTCGGCGAAGCCGGCCGCGGCGTCGACCTTGCGCATGCCCTTGCCGCCGCCGCCGGCCACGGCCTTGATCAGCACCGGATAGCCGATGGCGTCCGCCTCGGCCTGCAGGCGGGCCAGGCTTTGGTCCTCGCCCAGATAGCCCGGCGTCACCGGCACCCCGGCCTCGATCATCAGCGCCTTGGCCGCGTCCTTCAGCCCCATGGCCAGGATGGCGGCGGGCGGCGGGCCGATCCAGACCAGGCCCGCGGCGATCACCGCCTCGGCGAAGGCGGCGTTCTCGGACAGGAAGCCATAGCCCGGATGGATGGCCTCGGCCCCCGTCGCACGGGCGGCGGCGATGATCTTGTCGGCCACCAGATAGCTTTCGCGAGCCGCCGCAGGGCCGATCAGCACGGCCTGATCGGCCTCGGCCACATGCGGGGCGTCGGCGTCGGCCTCAGAATAGACGGCGACCGTCGCGATACCCATCCGGCGGGCGGTGCGGAACACCCGGCGGGCGATCTCTCCACGATTGGCGACAAGAACGGAGCTGATCACGCGGGGAACTTCCTAGATCTGGGCCAGGGTGAAGAACATCAGGGTGGCGAGCAGGGTCGAAAAGGCCGTCACGCTCACGAACCAGACGATCACCGTCTTGATCGCCGCGCCGACGATCCCCGAACCATAGCCCCCGCGAAGGGTCTGGAACAGATTGACCGGCGTCCAGACCGTCAGGAGCATGAACCAGAACACCGCCGCCCAGCTGGGCAGGACCAGGCCGAACGCATTGGTCAGGAAGGCGAAGGACAACAGGTTCGTCGCCACCAGCAGGTGGTCGTAGATGTAGTACTGGCGCTTGTTCACATAGACGAGCGCCAGGCTCAGCCCCATGATCGGCAGGAGCAGCACGGCCAGCCGGTGGGCCCAGCCGAACATGACCATGAAATAGTATTCGGGATTCTCGACCGCCTTGGCGATCTGGTTGCGCAGCCAGTGCTCGTCCCGGCCGGCCTTCTTGTCGACCTTCAGGAACGGAATGTCGCTGGTGACGGTCTTGGCCTTGGCGTCCTTGCCGGGCAGGTCGACATCCAGGCTGCGGATCTGCTTGGCGGCGGCCTTGCCCAGGTCGTCGCCGGCCTCCACCGCCTTGATCGCCGCCTCGGGGTCGTGCTCGATCTGGTCGGCCTTGGCCATGGCCCGGGCGTACTGGGTCTCGACCACGGCCGCCGCCTTGGCGTGCTGGGCCAGGACCTTGGCGGGATCATTGTCCTTGTCGGCCAGCTCCTCCTGGCGGTCCTCGGCGATCTCCTTGAGCGCCACCTCGCGGGCGGAGGTCGCCTCGGTGCGCAGACGCATCGCCTCGGCCATGCGCCCCTGCGGGGTCTTCATCCGTTCGGCCCGCGCCTCCCAGGCTTCGTGCGCCTTGTGCTGCATGCCGTGGATCGCGTGCTCGGCGGCGAAGATGAACAGCAGCAGGGCGACCAGGAAGGTGCGGAACGGCGGCACGTGCCGGGCGATCCGGCCCTCCATATAGTCCTTGGCCAGGACGCCGGGCTTGAAGAACAGCAGAGGCAGGGTGCGCGCCAGCCGGCCGTCGAGGTGGAACATCCCCTCGATGGCTTCCCAGATCAGGTGCGGCAGCGACCGGTGATGGGTGTCGCTGTCCTGCCCGCACTCATGGCAATAGTGACCCTCCAGCGGCGTGCCGCAGTTGGCGCAAGGCTCTCCCTTGCGCGTGAAGGGCTCCGGCTTGCGCCGGAAAAGGTCGCGGACCGAATCCGCCGCCGCCGCCTCGAGATCCGCCCCCGTCATGCGCCCCCGCCGTCGAGCCTATTGCGCCCAGGAGGGCTTGCGCTTGTCGAGGAAGGCGCGGACGCCCTCCTGCCCTTCCTCGCCCACACGGGCGCGGGCGATCCGCTTGGCGGTCTCCTCCATCAGCCCGTGGTCGATGTCGCGGAACGCCACGTCCTCGACCAACTTCTTGGAGGCCGCGACGGCGCCCGGCGCGCAGGCCATCATCTGGTCGGCGATCTCCTCGCAGGCCGCCGCCAGGCCGGTGGGGTCGGCGACCACCTGGGTGATCAGGCCGATCTTCTCGGCATGGGCCGCGTCAAACACCCGGCCGGTGGCGAACAGGCCCCGCGCCGCCCGCGGTCCGATGGCGCCCACCACATAGGGGCTGATGGTCGCCGCGATCAGGCCCAGCCGGACCTCGGAGAAGCTGAAGGTCGCGTCCTCAGTGGCCACGGCCAGGTCGCAGGCTGCGGCCAGCCCCGCGCCGCCGCCATAGGCGCCGCCCTGGATCACCGCCACCGTCAGGGCCGGGATATCCCAGAGCGCCTTGAACATCTTGGCCATCTGCAGGGCGTCGTCGCGGTTGTCGGCCTCGGTGTGCTCGGCCGCCGCCTTCATCCAGTCGAGGTCGGCGCCGGCGCAGAACACCTTGCCGGCCCCGCGGATGAACACCACCCGCACGTGCTCCGACCCGTGCAGGGTCAGGAAGGCCTCATGCAGGGCCGAGATCAGGGCCGCGTCGAAGGCGTTCTTGCGATGCGGGCGATTGAGGGTGACCTCCACCACGCCCTCGGACGTGGCCGCGATCTGGACCAGCTGCGAATTGGCGTCGGAATCGACGCCCTCCACCAGGGGATCGGCGATGGGATTGGGCATGACGGGCCTCACGAAGAACAACGGCGTCCCAGATAGCCCTTAAGCGGCCCTCTGCACATGGCCCCCTCGCCAAATCCAGCCTGAGAAGCGCGTCGAGCCCCAGTTTGAGCCTGTCTTGGCCCGAAGCAGCTTGACCTTGGGGTGCGCGATACTGTTAACGGGCGCCCAGAGTTAGTGCCGCGCCCCTTGAAACATCGGCGCCTTGCGAACACCTCCTCCCCCAGACGGGTCGTTCGCCGCTTGTGTAGACCCAAGATCAGGCCGTCCGGGGCGGCCGCTATGAGGATTCCCATGCGCCTGGCCATGGATCGCAACCTTTCGAGCCTGTCGCTCACCCAAGTGATGACCGTCTCGGCCCGTCCGGCCCGTGGCGGCGACCGCCGCGCGATCCAGATCGAGCAGCAGCGGCGCAAGACCGCCCGCATCGCGCTCGCCATGGGCGTCATCGCCTTCGCCGCCAGCCTCGGCGTCATGGTCGGCGAACTGGCCCGCACCGCCTTCGGCGGCTGATCTACATCCTGAAGACGCCGAACCGGGTCTCGGGGATGGGCGCGTTCAGGGCCGCCGAGATCGACAGCCCCAGCACGTCGCGCGTCTGGGCCGGGTCGATGATCCCGTCGTCCCACAGCCGCGCTGTCGCGAAATAGGGATTGCCCTCGTCCTCATACTTCTGGCGCACCGGCGCCTTGAAGGCCTCCTCCTCCGCCGGCGTCCACTTGCCGGCGTCGCGGTGGACGGTGGCCAGCACGCTGGCGGCCTGCTCCCCGCCCATCACGCTGATCCGGCTGTTGGGCCAGGTCCACAGGAAGCGGGGCGAATAGGCCCGGCCGCACATGCCGTAATTGCCGGCCCCGAACGACCCGCCGATCAGCACCGTGAACTTCGGAACCTCCGCGCTCGCCACCGCCGTCACCAGCTTGGCGCCGTCCTTGGCGATGCCGCCGGCCTCGTATTTCCCGCCCACCATGAAGCCTGAGATGTTCTGCAGGAACACCAGCGGAATCCCGCGCTTGCAGGCGAGTTCTATGAAGTGGGCGCCCTTCAGCGCGCTCTCCGAGAACAGCACGCCGTTATTGGCCAGGATCGCCACCGGCTGACCCCAGATCCGCGCGAAGCCGGTGACCAGGGTCGTCCCGTACAACGCCTTGAATTCGTCGAACCGCGAGCCGTCGACGATGCGGGCGATGACCTCGCGCACGTCATAGGGCGCGCGCACGTCGGCCGGCACGATCCCGTAGAGCTCCTCGGGGTCGAACAGCGGCGCCTCCGGCTCGGCGAGGTCCAGCCCGACCTTCTTGACCGTGTTCAGGTTGGCGACGATCGAACGGACGATCTGCAGGGCGTGCTCGTCGTCGGCCGCCACATGGTCGACCACGCCGGACTTGCGGCCGTGCACGTCCGCGCCGCCCAGGTCGGTGGCGCTGATCACCTCGCCCGTGGCGGCCTTCACCAGGGGCGGGCCGCCCAGGAAGATCGTGCCCTGGCTCTCCTCGCCGGCCCCGCGCACGATCACTGTCTCGTCGGACATCGCCGGCACATAGGCCCCGCCGGCGGTGCACGAGCCCATGACGCAGGCGATCTGAGCGATGCCCTCAGCGCTCATCCGCGCCTGGTTGAAGAAGATCCGCCCGAAATGCTCGCGATCGGGAAACACCTCGGCCTGGTGCGGCAGGTTCGCCCCGCCCGAATCGACCAGATAGATGCAGGGCAGCCGGTTCTGTTGGGCGATCTCCTGGGCGCGGAGATGCTTCTTCACCGTGATGGGGTAATAGGCCCCGCCCTTCACCGTGGCGTCATTGGCCACAATCATCACCTCGCGGCCGGACACCCGCCCAATGCCGGTGATGACGCCGGCGCCGGGCGCCTCGTCACCATAGAGGCCGTGGGCCGCCAGGCCCGCCACCTCCAGGAACGGCGCGCCGGGATCCAGCAGCCGCATCACCCGCTCGCGCGGCAAGAGCTTGCCGCGGGAGACATGGCGCTTACGCGAGTCCTCGGAGCCGCCCAGGGCGGCCAGGGCGGACCGTTCGCGAAGTTCGGCGATCAGGGCGCGATTCACCGTCTCATTGGCGAGAAAGGCGTCGCTGCGGGGCTGAATGGCGGTCTTGATGACGGGCATGGCGAAGGCATAGCCGGGTGCGGCGACGCAGGCTAGGTTCTGCGACCGTGGCGAACCTACCTGACATCCCCGACGATTCGGCCCTCGCGCGGCTGTTCGAGGACGAGCGGGCCCAGGGCGAGGCGGCGTGGTTCTCCCTGCCCGGCGGCGCGACCCTCTATGACGCCGGCGAACCGTCCGACCATCTCTATTTCCTCCGCGCCGGCCGCCTGGGCGCGTTCCGCGGCGAGGAAGGCCAGGAAAAGCAGTTCCTGGGCGTCATCCGCCCCGGCGAGCCGGCCGGCGAAATGGCCCTGATCGCCGGCGTGCCCCACTCCGGCCACGTGGTCGCCCTGCGCGACTCCGAGATCTTCTCCCTGCCCCGCGACGTGTTCTTCGAGGCCTGCGAGTCTGATCCCGCGGTGATGACCGAACTGGCGCGGCTGATGATCCTGCGCAGCCGCCAGGCCGCCACCAAGGCCTCGGTCGGCGAGCCCTCGGTCTATGGCTTCATCGGCGTGGGCGAGCCCGTGGCGGTGCGGCCCCTGGTCGACCGCTTCGCCCGCGAGCTGGGCAAGCTGGGCTACATGGTCACCGTCCTGGGCTCGGAGGCCCAGCACGCCCCGACCGAATGGTTCTCCGACGTCGAGCGGGAATACGACTTCGTGCTCTACGCGGCCGAGACCACCGACCTCGGCTGGCGCCAGGTGGTGTCTCGCCAGGTGGACCGGCTGTTCCGGGTCGGCCGCGGCGACTTCCCGCCCCCGCCCGGCGGCATCCTGACCGGGAACGATCCGCTCCAGGCCCAGAACCTCGCCGACCTGATTCTGATCCAGAAGCGCGACTGCGAGCGGCCCACCGGCTCCGAGGCCTGGATGGACGCCGCCCGGCCGGCGCGCCTCTTCCACGTGCGTCGCGACAATGTCGAGGACATCAAGCGGATCGCCCGCACCCTGGCGGGCCAGGCCGTCGGTCTGGTGCTGTCCGGCGGCGGCGCGCGGGCCTACGCCCATGTCGGCGCGATCCGCGCCCTGCGTGAACGCGGCGTGCCGATCGACTTCGTGGCCGGCGTCTCCATGGGGGCGGTCATCGCCGCCGGCGTGGCCATGGGCTGGGACGGGCCGGAAATGGATCGCCGGATCCAGGACGCCTTCGTCAACACCAGTCCGCTGGACGACATCGCCATCCCGATCCTGGCCATGACGCTCGGCAACAAGGTGCGCGAGCGGCTGGCCGCCCATTTCGGCGACGTGCAGATCTCCGATCTGTGGCTGCCCTTCTTCTGCGTCTCCACCAACCTGACCAAGGGCGCCTATCAGGTCCACCGCCGCGGCCTGCTGCGCGACGCCCTGCGGGCCTCCATCTCCCTGCCCGGCGTCATGCCGCCGGCCATCGACCACAATGACGTGCTGGTCGATGGCGCGGTGCTCAAGAACTTCCCCGCCGACGTGATGCGGGTGTTCCAGCTTGGGCCCATCGTCGGAGTGGATGTGACCCGCGGCCGTTCGATCACCGCCGACGACGTGGCGCGGCCGGCCTCGGTCTGGCGCTGGATCTTCTCCGGCCAATGGCGCAAGGGCCCGCCGATCGTCTCACTCCTGATGCGCGCGGCCACGGTCTCGTCCTGGCGCGACCATGTCGCCGCCCGCGACGCCACCGACGTGCTGGTCGCGCCCGAGGTGACCGGGGTCGAAATCCGCGACTGGGACGCCTATGCCCCAGCCGTCGCCGACGGCCACCAGGCCATGATCGAGGCCCTCGACAAGCTGAAGCGGCCGGTCACCGAACTGCGCCGCCGACCGGGACGCCGCGACCCGGCGCCTGTTTGACCGGCGATCTCCTGAGCCCCTCCCCGCGACCGACCACCGCATTTGCAAGATGCGAAAAGCGGGCGCACAGTCGGGGTCCTGTCTCAACAGCTGAAAGGAGGTGACCCAGTGTCTCATTGTCTTCATCCGCAAGTGGAAACCGTGATCTGGGCCTCCGTTACCGAGGCGAAAGCCTAAGGGGCGAAGGGTTACGGGGCCGCTTGGCGGTCCGACAATGGAAGGGCCGGTCCCGACAACGGGCCGGCCCTTCGCATGTCCGGATATGCTTATTTTCCGCTAACATCGTTTGCGAACAAAGCTTTAGCGACAACCATGCAACCTTGCGTGCTCCAACTGACGGAGACACGCATGGACGTTGTCAACGGTTTCAAGTGCCGCGACACCACCGATCGCGAATACGCCAAGCAAGGCATTGATCCGGCCAAGCCGCAGGAAGGCGCGCATGGCGGCGCGACCAAGAAGGAAGCCGAGGTCGTGGCCAAGGCCACCGCGGACGCCATCCGACTGAGCGCCGAAGCCACCGCCTCACGTGAGGAGGCCCAGGCCAAGGCCGCCGCCCTGCTCCAGGCCCAGACCCAGGGCCAATCCCAGGCCAACAACCCCCCGCCCCCGGCGCCGCCGAAAGACCGGGTTCGCGCGGCGGGCGACCTTGTCGATGTGAGCGCCTAGCCCCTGGTTTCAGGTCCTCCCGGCGAGGATCGAGCGCCCGCCCCGCGTTCCCACCCCGGGGCGGGCCTCCAGTAATTGCCGCCCCGCCTGCAACCCCAGGCGGGGTGTTGCGCGTTGAGTCTCCTGAGCCGCCCCCTGGCTCGCGAAAATCGGAGAGTCACATGCGCAAGTCCACGATCATGGCGGCGGCTGCGGCCACCGCGCTTCTCACCTTCGGCGTCTCGGCCAACGCCCAGCTGCTCGGCGGCGCCGCCGGCGGCGGTCTGACCGGCGGCCTGACGGGATCCACGCCGCTGGGCGGCGTCACCGGCTCGGTCACGGGTTCGGGTCAACTGAGCGGCGACACCGCGGGCGTCGAGTCCCGCGCCACCGGCGCCGCGGCGGCCACCACCAGCGCAGCGCGGCATACGGCCCATCGGGCCCGGACCACAGCCACCACCACGGCGCGCGGCGCGGTTGATGCGGCGAGCGACACCGCCGCGACCACCGCCAACTCCGCGCCCTCCGGCGCCTCGGTCGATGGCGGCGGCTCGGTCGGCGTCACGACGCCCAAGGGCGGCGCGACCGTCAGCGGCGACGTCAACGCTCAGGCCAGCGTCCAACGCCCTCACTAGCCTCCTGAGCCCGGGGACGGGCGCGGACGGCGGAGGTGCGCCAGGAGAGGCTTTTCGAAGCGGCGCGCCTCGTACGTCTGCGGAAAGGCCGCCGGCCCAGCCGGCGGCCTTTTATCAAAATCCAGCGCAGACCGGCTGGCCGAGGATCATGACCGACTCCTGATGGAACCGGGCCTTGTAGGCGGCGCGCACGGCGTCCAGCCGGGCCAGGCTCGCCGTCGATCGGTCAGGCAGGACGAGCATGACCAGCTTGGACGCCTCGCGCTCCACACGCCCTACCCCGCCGCGCCATTGACCGGTCGCATCGATCACCGTCAGGCCGTCCGGAAACCGCGGCGTGAGTTCCGCGTCGACGAAACTCTGGAAGTCCGCATCGCTGACGCCCGGCCGCCCGTCGATATTGCGCCCGAACACCAGCTGGGCTTCCCACGCCGCGTGCTCCCCCGGCGGACAGGCGCGCGGCAGGGTCGCGCAGCCGCCGAGCGCTATCGCCAGGACGAGCGCGGCCGCCCGGGTCACGCCCCGATCAGCTCCCGGCCGATGAGGTAGCGACGGATCTCGTTGGTGCCCGCGCCGATGTCGTAGAGCTTGGCGTCGCGCAACAGGCGCTCGACCGGGAAATCCCTGGTGTAGCCCGCCCCGCCCAGGGCCTGGATGGCTTCGGCGGCGCATTTCACCGCGTTCTCCGACGCCATCAGGATCGCCCCGGCCGCATCGAACCGCGTGGTCTTGCCCGCGTCGCAGGCCCGGGCCACGGCATAGACATAGGCGCGAGACGAATTCAGCGCGACATACATGTCGGCGATCTTGGCCTGCATCAGCTGGAAGGACCCGATCGGTTTGCCGAACTGCTTGCGGTCGCGGACATAGGGCAGGACCACGTCGATACAGGCCTGCATGATCCCCAGCGGCCCGGCCGACAGCACCGCCCGCTCATAGTCCAGCCCGCTCATCAGCACCCCGACCCCGCCGTTCAGCGGGCCCATGACATTCTCTTCGGGGACCTCACAGTCCTCGAACACCAGCTCGGCGGTGTCCGAACCGCGCATGCCCATCTTGTCCAGCTTGGGCGAGACGCTGAAGCCCTTGAAGCCCTTCTCGATCAGGAAGGCGGTGATGCCCTTGCCCCCCTCCTCCGGCGCGGTCTTGGCGTAGACCACCAGCATGTCGGCGTGCGGGGCGTTGGTGATCCAGAACTTGGTCCCGTTCAGCACGAACCGGTCGCCACGGCGCTCGGCCTTCAGCCGCATGGACACCACGTCGGAGCCCGCGCCTGCCTCGCTCATGGCCAGGGAGCCCACATGCTCGCCGCTGATCAGACCCGGCAGATAGCGGCGCTTCTGTTCGTCCGAGCCCCAGCGGCGCAGCTGGTTCACGCAGAGATTGGAGTGGGCGCCATAGCTCAGGCCCACCGAGGCCGAGGCGCGGCTGATCTCCTCCATCGCCACAACGTGGTCGAGGTAGCCGAGGCCGAGCCCGCCATACTCTTCCTCGACCGTAATGCCGTGCAGGCCGAGCGCGCCCATCTCCGGCCACAGCTGGCGCGGAAAGGTGTTGGTCGCGTCGATCTCGGCGGCGATGGGGGCGATCCGGTCGGCGGCGAAGCGCGCCGTGGTCTCGCGAATGGCGTCAGCGGTCTCGCCCAGGGCGAAATCCAGCGAAGGTCCAGGGTTTGCGGTCATGCGCCACGACTAGCACCAAGCCCGGCGGCCCGCGAGAGGGGCCGAAACGACAAAGGGGCCCGCCTTGCGGCGAGCCCCTTCGGGAAGTCCGGGAGGGCGGCGCCTATTGGTCGGCGTCGTCCTCGTCGGTCAGCTCGGCGTGGCCGAGACGGCCCAGCATGAGATAGGCGGCGACCCCGAAGAAGCCGATCCCGGCGATGCCGGCCATCCAGCCCACGGTCATCGGGTTGAAGATCCCGCCGTCGACGTCCGGGCGAACGCTGGCCGCCCAGAACAGGCCGCCGGCGAAGAAGGCCAGGCCGGTGATCGCCAGCGCCAGAAGCGGCAGCAGGCTGAGCTTGGGCTGTTCGGCCGACAGGTCCTCGAAGGCCGTATCGAAGTCCAGCTCGGTGTCGTCGATCAGGATCCGGCGGGCCGGCGCCTGGGCGCGGGGCGGTTCCGGCTGGGCCAATTCGTCATTGGCGAAGGCGGGCCGAGGATCGAACAGGGTCGGGCCCGATTCGTTGGCCGGGGTCGGCAGCTCCATGCGCGTCGGGGCGGCGGGCGGCGGCTCGACCTCCGGCTCCGGCGGGGTCAGGGTGAACACCCGGTCGCCCGAGGCCATGGCCAGCGGCGCAGGCGCCGACGGTTCCGGCGGGGAGACGGTCTGCAGGGTGAGCGCGATCGGCGCCGGCGGCGGGGCCGGCTCGGGTTCGGGCGCGACGTCCGGCGCCTGGGCGACGGGCTCAGGCTCCGCCGGCGGGGCGACAGGCGTCTCAACCTGGGACGGCTCGGCGGCCGGAGCGGGCTCCTCGCGGAAGATGGTCGACAGGCGCGAGGTCACCGACGCGGCGGCGGCCTGGGTCGGGCTCATCACCTCTTCCTCCGGCACCGCCGGCAGGATCGGGGTCGGAACGTCGCGCACCATCTTGGCCTCGAGACCGTCCATGCTGGGCTTCAGCACGGTCGGGGTTTCCCGCGGCACGACGCCGCTCGCATCCATGTCGAGGTTCGGCCGCAGGATCGGCGACGGCACGGGCACCCAGCCATGGGCCGGGGTCAGGAACAGGGTCTTCTCGGCCGAGCGGCGGCGCACCAGGGCGTCGATGATGATCCGCTCGCCTTCGAAATCGGCCTTGCGCCACAGCTCCATGGCGCAGGCGGCCTGCAGCAGCTGGCCTTCATTGACCCGGCGCAGCACCGACGAGCGGCGGAAATTGTCCACGCCGATATTGAAGGCGAAGGCGCACAGGGCGTCGAACTGGTTCTGGGTGAGCGGGGTGAAGGTCCACTCATTGACCGAATGGGCGACCGCGATCAGGTCGTACATCAGCAGCGCCTCGGCGTCCTGTTCCGAGACCTCGGCGCCCTCGCGGGCCGTGAGCGTGTGGCCATAGCCGATCGTCCAGCGGCCATCGGGCAGCCTGGCGGACTTCCTGCGGTAGCCTTCGAACCTCTTGATCAGTTCGATGGAGGCTCTGGAGACCTGATGACGCGGTTTCATGCCCAGCTGACCCAAATTGAGACAAGGACGCGGACGTCCTCACCTCTACGGGCAAGATAGGGGCCGATTAAAGCAGGATTAGGCTTGCGATGCCGAGAAGGGCCAAGAAACCCATGAAATCGGTCGCGAAGGTGACCAGCACCGACGAAGAGACGGCAGGATCGCGCCCCAGCCGCTCAAGCACGATGGGGGCCAGGATCCCGGCCAGGGCCGCGACGAACAGATTGGCGATGATCGCCAGCCCCATGGTCCAGGCCAGTCGGGCGTCGTGATACCAGGCGAACACCGCCAGCCCCATGACGAGCGCCAGCACCAGCCCGTTCAACAGCCCCACGATCAGCTCGCGCCAGATGATCCGCGCCGCATTGGCGGCGTTGAGCTCGCGGCTGGCCAGCGCCCGCACGGCGACGGTGAGCGCCTGGGTGCCGGCGTTGCCGCCCAGCGACGAGACGATCGGCATGAGGACCGCGAGCGCGATCACCTTGGCGATGGCGTCCTGGAACACGCCCACCACGCTGACCGCGACGGTCTCGGTGGCCAAGTTGATCACCAGCCAGGGCAGGCGCGATTTGACGATGCCGAACACGTCGGCGTCGCGGCCGGCGTCCGACACACCGGCCAGGGCCAGGATGTCCTCGTCGCTCTCTTCCTGGATGACGCCGACGATGTCGTCGACGGTGATCTGACCGACCAGCCGCCCGCCCGGCTCGACCACCGGGGCCGAGATCAGATGGTACTTGTTGAAGATGTAGGCGACCTCTTCCTGGTCCATGCCGACCGGGATCTCGGTGACCGGCTCCATGATCTGGGCCAGAGGCGCGTCGCGCTTGGTCCGCAGCAGGTGGCTGACCGGGATGGCGCCCACGGGAACATGGCTGGGATCGACCACATAGACGTCGAAGAACAGCTCCGGCATCGCGTCGCCCTCGCGACGGAAATGGTCGAGGGTCTGGCCCACGGTCCAGAACTGCGGCGCCCAGACCACCTCGCGCTGCATCAGGCGCCCGGCGGTCTCGTCCTCATAGGCCAGCGAGGTCTCGATCGCGGCGCGTTCGCCCTCGGGCATGGCGGCCAAAACCTGGGCGCGCTTGTCGTCCTCCAGATCGTCAACCACGTCGACGGCGTCGTCGGAGTCCATCTCGCCCAGCGCCTTGGCGAGGATCGCCGCCGGCACGTGATCGAGGACGTCCTCGCGGATCTCGGGGTCCAGTTCGGACAGCACCTCGGCGAGCGCCTCGGGGTCCAGGTGGGCGATCACCTCTTCGCGGTCGCCCGACGACAGGAAGCCCATCAGGTCGGCGACGTCGGCAGGCCTCAGAGCCCCGAGCAGTTCGCTCAGGCGCTCGGCGTCGCCGCGATCCAGCGCGTCGGCGACGAGGTCCACATAGTCGGGATTTAGCGCGTAGTCCTCGCCCAGGGCGAGGTCTTCAAGGTCTTCTTCGACTTCAGGCGCGATCGCGTCCTTGGCTTCGGTCAGGTCGGCCGTTTCGCGGCTCATGCGGACCTCCCTCAGCTTCGGATATCAATCTGCTTTCTGCCTCGGGAAAGACCCTGATTCACTGGTGCGGTCGAGAAGACTCGAACTTCCACGGGTTGCCCCACAGCGACCTCAACGCTGCGCGTCTACCAATTCCGCCACGACCGCGCGTGGTGAGGCGCGGGGGTAGCAAACCCCCACGCCGGGCGCAAGCGCTCTGGAGAATTAGGCGTAACCGCCGGCCATATAGTCGTAGACATTGGCGGCGCGGGTGACGGCGATCGAAATGCGATCGTCATTGATCTGGATCTCGCCGCGGGCCACCGGGTGGTTGTTGGCCAGGATCCAGACTTCCTCGTTCACGGTGGCGTCCAGGGGAATCACCGCGCCGCGACCCATGCGCAGGAGCTGCTGCATGGGCAGGACCGAACGGCCGAGAACCACAGCGATCTCGACATTGACGGCGTTAACTTGACCCAAAGCGCGACACCTCGAAACACGGACGAACCGAAGCGCCCATGGCGCCACGCCGACTGAAGGGCCACATTGCAGCACACATGCTTGACCGCTCGTTAAACCTCGACCTTGAGACGCCGATTTTCGGGCGCGACGATGCGGCTCCCTGCGGCTGGGCGATCTCGTCCGGGCCCGTGGATTATCCGGCCGCCGTCGCCGCCATGGAGGCCCGCGCCCAGGCCATTTCCGAGGGCCGCGCAGGCGAGCTGGTCTGGCTCCTGGAGCACCCGCCCCTTTACACCGCCGGCGTTTCGGCGAAATCCGCCGACCTCCTGGCCCCCGACCGCTTCCCGGTGTTCGAGACCGCGCGCGGCGGCCAGTACACCTATCACGGCCCCGGCCAGCGGGTGGCCTATGTGATGCTCGACCTCACCCGCCGCCAGCGCGACGTGCGCGCCTTCGTCGCGGCCCTGGAAGCCTGGGTCATCGGGGCGCTCGCCCGCTTCAATGTCGAGGGTGCGATTCGGCCCGGCCGTGTCGGGGTCTGGGTCGAACGCCGGGTCTCCGGCGCGCCGCCGCGCGAGGACAAGATCGCCGCCATCGGGGTCAAGCTGCGCAAGTGGGTCTCGTTCCACGGCGTCTCGCTGAACGTCGAGCCGGACCTCAGCCACTTCGACGGCATCGTCCCCTGCGGCATCACCGAGCACGGGGTCACCAGCCTGGTCGACCTCGGCCTGCCCGTCACCCTCGACGACGCCGACGCCGCGCTCAAGGCCAGCTTCGAATTGGTCTTCGGCCGGACGGTCGTGGTCGAGCCCCCGGTCTAAGGGACCGCCCCCAATCCGCTCATCCCGGCGAATGCCGGGACCCAGATGGAATGGCTCAGGGGTGGGTTCCAGATGCGCGGAGCTGATCCAAACCGCTATCCAGCCTTGGGATCTGGGTCCCGGCATTCGCCGGGATGAGCGGATGAAATTGCATTCGTGCCACGGCGCCCTCAGGCCACCGCCGGCCGAAGCGGGTTCACCCCGAATCGATTGGCGCCCAGTTCGCCCGGCATGACGCCCAGCTCGACCACGGCCCAGACGATGACGATGGAGAACAGGAAGTCGAATAGCCCCACCGGCTGCGGCCATACCGCCACCAACGCGAACAGGATCAACGCCGCCAGCCAGCCGGTGCGCCCCCGATCATGCAGCCGCTTCGACAGCACGCAGGCGCCGCAATAGAACAGGGCAGGATAGACGAACCAGCCGGTCAGCCAGTGCACGGGGGTGGGAACCACGGCCTCATAGGCCGAAACCAGGCCGATCAGGATCGCGCTGGCGATGAGGAACGGCGTCCGCGACAGCCGTCCCGTGGCGGTGAAGAACAGCTCTCCCCACGCGATCTGGCCGTTCATGCTGCCTCCATCGGACTCGCCGCCACAATATAGTAGGCTCGGCCATTCCACCAATCGGCCGGTCCGGCCGGGAGCGCTCCCATGATCAAGCCCGCCCTGGCGCTCGCCGCCGCCCTCCTCGCCGCGGCCCCGGCCCTGGCCCGCGCCGACGCGCTCGCCGACAACGCGGCCTTCCTGGCGGCCAACGCCAAGGCCCCTGGCGTCGTCAGCCTGCCGGCCCTGCAGTACAAGATCATCAAGTCCGGCCCCGCCGACGGCCCCCACCCCACCCGCGCCAGCACCATCCACGTGAAGTACGAAGGCCGCCTCTTGAGCGGCAAGGTGTTCAACACCTCCCAGGAGGTCAGCCCCGCCGACGGGATCGCGGTCTTCCCCCTGCAGAAGCTGATCCCCGGCTGGGTCACCCTCCTCCAGCTCATGCGCCCGGGCGACGTCTGGGAAGCCTATCTGTCGCCGGAATTCGCCTATGGCCATCCGGGCAAGGAGACCATCCCGCCCGACAGCCTGCTGATCTTCAAGATCGAGTTGGTCAGCGTCGATCCGGCCTAGCCGCCCCGCCCCTGCCGCTCGGCCAGGGCGGAGATATAGCTCTCCATCAGCCGCACCAGTTCGTCCTCCAGGGCCTGGGGATCGAGGCCCAGGCCCGGCTCGGCGGCCGCGGCGCGCAAGAGGCCGATCGCGGCGTGGGTCAGGACGAAGGCCGTTTCGGGCGTCAGCTCGACGCTGAGCTTGGCGCGGCCCTCGATCGCCGCGAGAAACGCCTGGTGATGAGCGAGCAGCGCCCCCTCTCCGCCGCGCTCGATCAGGGCGTCCATCATCGCCCGCCGGGTCTCGGGCTCCCCCTGGAAGCTGGCCATCAGGGCCCGCACGATGGTCCGCACGCTGCCCAGCGTCGGCTGGGCGATCACGGTGGCGGCGATATGGTCGCGCACAGCGGCCGCCCGGCGCTCGGCCAGGGCGCCCAATATGTCCTGTCGCCCGCCGAAATACTGATAGAGCGTGCCGATGCTCACCCCCGCCCGCTCGGCGATGCGGTTGGTGTTGAACCGCGCCGGCCCCTCGGCCTCCAGAAGTTGAAGGGCCGCCTCGAGAATGGCGTCCACCGTGGCCCCGGCCCGCGCCTGGCGCGGCGATCGCCTTTGTCTTTCAGCCACTTGCCGGCCCTTCCGAAAGCCCGCCGCCCGTGCGGCGGAAGGCGAGTAGGAACATGAGCAATGCTTACATATCTTCCTGGGACTGCAAGCTCCCCTTTGCATCCAGGACGCCGATGACCCCGCAGATCGACCAGGTGCGCGCGCGCGTGGCCGCCCAGAAGACCGCCCTTCCCGGCCTCTATGGCGAGGTCGACTTCGACCGCGTCCCCGAGCGCTTCACCGAGAATCCGGCTGAGAGCGTGGCTGGCGGGGGCCGCGCCCCCGGCGTCGCCCCGACCGCCGACGACCTGGCCCTGGTGCGCGCCTACACCCTGATGGGCGACCGCACCGCGGACGCCTATGCGGCCCTGATGCCGACCCACAAGTTCGGCCAGCTGATCGGCATGCTCACCGCCGCCTGCGACCACGGCATAGAGGCCGTGCCCAATGCTCCTCCCGAGCTGAAGGCCTTCATCGCCGACATGGAGCGGATCCCCGATTGGCTGGACATGGATCTGGTGCGCGAGGGCGCCCGGGCCGACCTGAACAGCACGGCCAACCTCGCCCCCTACGCCATCCGCGGGGCCTTCGTGGCCACCTTCATGAACAAGTACTCGGCCCTGCCCATGGCCCTGACCGGCACGCTGGGTCACGAGACCGCGGCCAAGCGGGTGAACGAGACGGCGACCTTCTTCGCCACCACCGTCCTGCCGGGCGCCCTGGAACGTCACGGCCCCGGCTTCAAGGCCGCCGCCATGGTGCGGCTGATGCACTCCATGGTGCGCTTCAACGCCCTGCGCCGCGCCGGCGCCTGGGATACGGGCGTCTATGGGGTGCCGATCCCCCAGGTCGACCAGATGCCCGCCGGCCTGATCCCCATCTTCCTGATGTCCTATCGCCTGATGGCCAAGGGCAAGACGACCTTCACCCGCAAGCAGCGCGCCCAGGTCGAGCTGGCCCGCTATCGCTGCTTCCTGCTGGGCCTGCCCGAGGACCTCCTGTCCGACACGCCCGAGGGGATCGTGCGGATCATGAACGCCCGCAGCCAGACCCTGCGCCGGGGCTTCGACGACGAAACCTGCGGGACCCTGGTCCGCGCGACGCTCGCCGCCTATCTGCCGCCGGACCAGAGCCTGGGCAACCGCATCCATAACGGGCTGGAGCGCGGCTTCGCCAAGCTGTTCTTCGTGCGCCAGTTCCTGGCCGGCGACGCGCGCAAGGCCGCCGCCATGGGGGTGAAGATCACCGCCGGCGACCGCGCCGCCTTCGCCGCCGTGGCCCTGCTGGTGGTCACCCGGGTGATGGCCTATCGGCTCGCCCTGGCGATCCCGGGAGTGAAGAACCTGGCCGAGGCCGCCCTGGTCCGCCGCATCCGCCGCCTGCTCACCCGCTACGGCCACGCCGAGTTCACGAGCAACGCGGAGCAATACCGCCCGGCGGTGGGATCGATGAAGGCGGCGGCCTAAGCCGCGCAGCCTCTTCCCCCGCTCATTCCCGCGAAGGCGGGAACCCAAGCCGGGTCAAAGGTCCCCAGACCGCCGCTTAGGCGAACTCGATCAGCACCTCGTCGGCGGCCACCGAATCCCCGGCCTGGGCGCCGATGGCCTTCACCACCCCGTCGCGCTCGGCGCGGATGATGTTCTGCATCTTCATGGCCTCGATGATCGCCACCTGCTCGCCGGTGCGCACTGACTGGCCGGCGGTCACGTCCATGGTCACCACCAAGCCCGGCATGGGCGAGAGGATCTGCTTGGAGGTGTCGGCCGCCTTCTTCGGCGGCAGCTTCTCGTGCAGCTCGGCCGACCGCGGGGTCAGGACCAGGACATGCAGGGTCGTGGCCCGGTGGCGGACCGTGAAGCCCTCGGCCGCCGGCTTCACCGCCACGGTGAAGGGCTTGCCATCGAACTTGGCGCGGAAGATCCGCAGGCCGGGACGCCATTCGACATCGGTCAGGCCGAACTTGCGGCCGGTCTCGATCATCTCGACCTGGAAGGACGAGCCGCCGTTCGACAGCCGCACATTCCGCTTGTCCGAGCCCGCGATCACCACCCATTCGTCGCGCACCAGCTGGGGCGCCGAGCGGGCCGTGACGATGCGGTGCATGGCGCAGGCCACGGCCGACATCAGGTCGCGCTGATAGTCCGTGGGCGGGGTCCCGGCGAAGCCTTCCGGGAACTCGTCCTTGATGTAGTTGGTGGACAGGACGCCCGACCGGAACCGCGCCTGGTCCATCACCGCGGCCAGGAACGGGATGTTCTGGCCCAGGCCCTCGATGTGGAAGTCCTCCAGCGCCCGGCCCATCACGTCGATGGCCGCGATCCGGGTCTCGCCCCAGGTCGAGAGCTTGGAGATCATCGGGTCGTAGAACATCGAGATCTCGTCGCCCTCGCGGACGCCCGCGTCATTGCGCACGATCCCGCCGTCGACCTCGCCCTCCTTCGGCGGCGAATAGCGCACCAGCCGGCCGATCGAGGGCAGGAAGCCGCGATAGGGATCTTCCGCATAGATGCGGCTCTCCATCGCCCAGCCCTTGATCTTCAGGTCCTTCTGGCTGAACGCCAGCTTCTCGCCATAGGCCGAACGGATCATCTGCTCGACCAGGTCGACGCCGGTGATCAGCTCGGTGACCGGGTGCTCCACCTGCAGGCGGGTGTTCATTTCCAGGAAGAAGAAGCTCTTGTCCTGGCCGGCCACGAACTCGACCGTCCCGGCCGAGTCATAGTTCACGGCCTTGGCCAGAGCGACGGCCTGGGCGCCCATGGCCGCGCGGGTGGCCTCATCGAGCAGGGGCGACGGCGCCTCCTCGATGACCTTCTGGTTGCGCCGCTGGATCGAGCATTCGCGCTCGAACAGGTGGACGACATTGCCGTGCTTGTCGCCCAGCACCTGGATCTCGATGTGGCGCGGGCTCTCGATGAACTTCTCGATGAAGATCCGGTCGTCGCCGAAGCTGGCCTTGGCCTCGGCGCGCACCGCCGGGAAGCCCTCTTCCACGTCCTTCTGGGTCCAGGCGACCCGGATGCCCTTGCCGCCGCCGCCGGCCGAGGCCTTGATCATCACCGGATAGCCGATGTCTTCGCTGATCTTGATGGCGTGGGCGGTGTCGGCGATCTCGCCCACATGGCCCGGCACCACCGAGACATTGGCCTTGGCCGCGAACTTCTTGGATTCGATCTTGTCGCCCATCGCCTCGATGGCGTGGGGGTTGGGCCCGATGAAGACGATGCCCTCGGCGGCCAGCCGCTTGGCGAAGCCGGCGTTCTCCGACAGGAAGCCGAAGCCAGGGTGGACGGCTTCCGCGCCGGTCTGGCGACAGGCGTCGACGATCTTGTCGGCCACCAGATAGCTTTGGGCGGCGGGCGCCGGACCGATGAACACGGTCTCGTCGGCCATCTCGACCGCCATCGAATCGGCGTCGGCCTCGGAATAGACCACCACGGTGGCGATCCCCAGCCGGCGGCAGGTCTTGATGATGCGGACCGCGATCTCGCCACGGTTGGCGATCAGGATTTTGGAGAACATGGGCCTCGACTGGTCTCTACTGGGGGGCCGGCTTGAAGCCGCCATCGGCGATCATGAAATGTAACCTCATAGGAGGCGCTTTCGTACTTAAGCGCGGAACCTTAGAGTGGACCCCATGGACAAGCCAGCGACCTCCCCTTCCGGATTTGATCTCTCGCCGCCCGACGCTGCGGAACGCAAGCGTCTGGAATCAGGACTTTCGCGCGAGGAGGCCGAGGTGCTGCTGCATCACGGCACCGAGGCGCCGTTCTGCGGCGGCCTGCTCGATAACAAGGAGGACGGCGTCTATTGCTGCCGCCTCTGCGGCCTGCCCCTGTTCCGCGCCCACACCAAGTTCGAGAGCGGCACCGGCTGGCCGAGCTTCTACGCCCCCTTCGACGAATCCCACGTCGTGGCGGTGCGCGACACCAGCTACGGCATGATCCGCATCGAGACCCGCTGCGCCCGTTGCGGCAGCCACCAGGGCCACGTCTTCCCCGACGGCCCGCCGCCGACCCGCCTGCGCTACTGCATCAATTCGGTGTCGCTCGAGTTCGTTCAGGACGGCTCGCCGCTGCGCGATCCCTTGGAGCGCGGCGACGGCCTGGCTATGGCGCCCTTGGGCAGCACGTGATCTCCATCGCCTTCCCAGCCCAGGTGCGCGAGCACCTGGAACAGGAAGGCGGTTGACCACCCGATCAGCAGCATGCCGTTGATCCCCTCCAGCACGCCCACGATCCGCCAGGCCTTGGGCAGGATGGCGCCTGTCTCGCCCAGGGTCGAATAGGCGCTGGTCGAAAAATAGAGGCACTGCTCCAGGGTCGGCAGCATGCCCATCTTCCAGTAGATCAGGGCGTAGACCCAGATCTCGATCCCGTGGATCACGAACAGCCCCAAGACCATTCCGATCGGCACGATCATCCGGTCGAGGTGGATCCACTTGGCGAAGCGCTCCAGGTGCCAACGGGTGATCAGTTGCAGGGCGTCGAGCCCCAGCAGGTGGACCACCACCGTGGCCGTCACGATCCCCGTCGCCAGGGCCAGTTCCGCGATCAGATTGTCCATCCAGCCCTGCACATTTCGTCCTTCTCCCCTTGCGGGAGAAGGCTAGGTAAACCAGCTCACCGTCCCTGCCACGGCCCGCCTTGATTCAAAGCAAGGCCGCCGCGGCGTCGGCGATCGCCAGCGCCCGCCAAGGATCGTCGCCGTCGCTGAGCGTCCAGGCCGCCGACAGGCCGCAATAGGCCACCACCCACTGCAGAAGCCGCACGGGCGCCAGGCCCGAGGCCTGCGCGACACAGGCGAGCCGCCGCTCAAGCGCGCCAGGGGCCAGGGCCGTCTCGATGTCCGGATTGCAGAAGATGTTGGCGTAGTCGTAGCCGGGATCGCCCAGCAGGCCCTTGGGGTCGATGGCCAGCCAGCCTCGGGGCCCGAAGTCCAGCACATTGCCGTGGTGCAGGTCGCCATGCAGGACGCAAGGGCCGGCCTGTTCCGCCAGCAGGGCCCGGGCCAGGTCGGCCGACCGCCGATAGGCGCCGCCCCGGGCTTCGGCCACCGGCCAGAGCGCACGAAATCTCTGGTCGAGGGGGATCAGGCCGCTGGGCGCCGCCGCTGGGCGCGGGGCGTGCAGCCGGGCGCCGGCGGCGCAGAGAATCCGGCAGGCTGCATCGTCGTCGCCCCGGCGGGCCATCTGCGCCAAGGCGTCGGGGCTCAGGGCCCGCTCCAGCAGCAGGGCGTCATCCTCGCGGGCGAACACCTTCGCCGCCCCGTCGCCGCCCCACCAGCTCATCAGGGCGCCGCCGGCGATCTCCTCCGGGGCCGTGCTGACCTTGAGCATGGCCGCCTGCCCGCGCCAGAGGACCGGACGCAGCCGCCCGGCCAGGCTGGCGAACGCCTCGCCGTCGGGCTCCAGCGCCCAGCGGGCGATCCAGTGGTCGAGGCGGGCGTCGAGGGTCACGTCGCCAGCCTAGCCTCCGGGCGCCCCGCCACGCCAGCGCGGGTTTGACGCCGCCCGCCCACGCCCTCAACATCGCCGCCAAAGGAGCCGGACGGCTCCGCTCAGTGGGGTGTTCCAGTATGCAAAGCTTCAAGTCCCAGACGGCGCTCGCCGTGGTCCTCGCCGCCGCCTGCCTGGCCACGCCGGCCCTGGCCAAGGATGTCGTCATCCATGCCGGCCGTCTGATCGACGGGGTCGGCAAGGCGCCGCGCGCCCAGGTCTCGATCCTGATCCATGACGACCGCATCACCAGCGTCGAGCCGGGCTTCGTCACCCCGGCCGGGACCGAGGTCATCGACCTGTCCAACGCCACCGTCCTGCCCGGCCTGATCGACGCCCACGACCACATCACCGGCGAGTTCGACGGCGGCAACCCGATCGTCGAGGCGGTGACCGAGAACGGCTATGACAGCGCCTATGTCTCGGTCGGCGCCGCCTGGCGCACCCTGCAGGCCGGCTTCACCACCATCCGCGACGTCGGCGGCCAGAACGAGGTGGTCATCGCCATGAAGAAGGCGATCGCCAAGGGCCGCATTCCGGGCCCGCGCATGTTCGTGGCCGGCGAGCCGCTCGGCCCCACCGGCGGTCACGGCGATCCGGCCAACGGCCTGGACAGCGAGCTCAGCCATCCCGGCTGGACAGAGTCCCTGGTCGACAGCCCCGAGGGCGCGCGGCGCACCGTCCGCGCCTTCCGCCGCGAGGGCGTCGACCTGATCAAGATCATGCCGTCCGGCGGCGTCCTGTCGATCGGCGACAATCCCGACGAACAGCTGATGGCCGATGACGAGATCACGGCCGTGGTCCAGACCGCCCACTCCCTCGGCCTCAAGGTCGCGGCCCACGCCCACGGCAAGGAGGCCATCGACAAGGCCGTGACGCTGGGCGTCGATTCCATCGAGCACGGCTCCTTCGCCGACGCGGACAGCTACAAGCTGATGAAGGCCCACGGGACCTATCTGGTCCCCACCCTGCTGGTTGGCGACACGGCCATGAAGATCGCCCGCGCCCACCCGGAACAGCTCAACCCCTCCTCCGCCGCCAAGGCGCTGAAGGTCGGGCCGATCCTCTTGAAGAACCTCGGCGACGCCTATCATGCCGGCGTCAAGATCGCCTTCGGCACCGACGAGGGCCTCGCCCCGCACGGTGACAACGGCCGCGAGTTCGCCCTGATGGTGAAGGCCGGCATGACCCCGATGGACGCCATACTCGCCGCCACCGCCGGCGGCTCGGACCTGATCGGCGACGCCAAGGACATCGGATCGGTCCAGACCGGCCGCTACGCCGACATCATCGCCGTCTCCGGCGATCCGCTGGCCGACATCACCGAGCTGGAGCGCGTCCAGTTCGTGATGAAGGGCGGCGTCGTCTACAAGGCCGCCGGCAAGCCGGTCAGGCCCTAATAGCCCGGCGGCTTCCGGAACCCGCCGAATTCGCGCTCCAGCAGGCCGGCGAAGGCGATGGTGGTGCGGTCCTCCAGGAAGCCGCCGATGATCTGTATGCCGACCGGCAGGCCCTCCGGGGTCTGACCGATCGGCGCCGCGGTCGCCGGCAGATTGGCGAAGGTGGCGAGGGCCGGCCAGGCCAGCTGGCCGAAATAGGGCGTCGCCGCGCCATTGATCGTCAGCGTCCGGGCGTGCCGGTCCGGGTTCGGGTCATGCGGAAAGGCCACGGTCCCGAAGGCCGGCGCCAGCACCACATCGAAGCGTTCGAACAGGGCGGCCCATTGCCGGCGGACCATCACCTGGCCATCCAGCCTATCCATATAGGTATGGGCCGAGACCGTCTGCGGTCCTGGCGGCGCCCCGCGCGACATGACCACGTTGACCAGGCCCAGATAGAGGTCATGCGCCTGGGCGAGGTCGGGCAGCAGCTCGCTCTCGAACGCCACCTCCGCCCCCAGGTCGTCCAGCCGTTGGGCGAGGTCCCGTAAGGGGCCAGAGACCGCCTCGTCCAGCGCCGCGAGCGGATGGCTGTCGATGACCAGGACCCGATAGTCCGCCAGCCGCGCGTGCCGCGGCGCGGGCAGGTCCAGCCGATAGCCCTTGGCCTCGTCGCCCGCCGGGCCGGCCAGCACGCTGAGCGCCAGTTCCAGATCCACGGCCGTCCGCGCCATGGGTCCGATGACGCCAAGCGGCACGCCGTCTCCGTCCGTCCCCGGCGGCGTATGGCCGCGCTGGGGGATCAGGTCGAAGCTGGGCTTGTGGCCATAGACCCCGCAGAACACCGAGGGGATGCGGATCGACCCGCCGATGTCGGAGCCGAACTCCAGCGGGACCATGCCCGCCGCCAGGGCCGCCGCCGACCCGCCCGAGGACCCGCCCGGCGACCGGCCCAGGTCCCAGGGGTTCGAGGTGCGGCCATAGATCGGGTTGGCGGTCTGCCAGTCGGCCAGGAAGGGCGGCACATTGGTCTTGCCCAGCACCACCGCACCCGCCGCCTTCAGCCGCGCGACGCCGATGGAATCAGCCTCCGCCGTCCAGCCGCCGAACGCCTCCGAGCCCCAGGTGGTCGGCAGGCCGGAGACATTGTGCGCCTCCTTCACCGTCATCGGCACGCCTAGCAGCGGCCGGCGTTCGCCTCGCGCGATGGCAGCATCGGCGGCCCGGGCGTCGGCCAGGGCGCGGTCGAAGTCGCGCACCACCACCGCATTGATCGGCCCGTCCAGCCGCTCGATCCGGGCGATGGCCGCGTTGGTCAGCTCCACAGAGCTGATCTGGCGCGCCGCGAGATCGACCACCAGGTCGGCGGCGGTCGCATAGCTGAGGTCGTCTGAAAGGGTCGCGCTCATCTGCGCCTCGCAAGCTGTCGGAGGCAGTCAGATCAGCACTGGCGGCGCGCGACGTCTAGCGCGAGATCAGGCGGGCTTGTCGCCCTTGGACGGCGGCGTGTGGTCGGCTTCGGAGATATCGGCCTCGCGGCGCCGCTCGGCCTCGCGGTCGCCGAACCAGCTCGCCATCTCGTCGGAGGCGCGTTCCAGCGGACCGCGCGGCGTGGCCTTGGGCGGGTCGGTCGCGTCACCCGCGGCGATGCGGTGGCCCTGATATGGATTGACGAAGCGCAGGCCGTTCAGGCCCTGGGGCCCTGACGACGGACCACCGACTGATCTTTGAACCATACGACCCTCCCGGGGAATGCTCATGGCGACCCATGAACGCCCCCGCAAAGGCCCCGGTTCCCGCCCCCTAGAGCGGAATGTTGTCGTGCTTCTTCCAGGGGTTTGTCAGCTCCTTGCCGCGCAGGTTCTTCAGCGCCCGCGCGATCCGCCGGCGCGTGCCGTGCGGCATGATCACGTCGTCGATGAAGCCGCGGCTGGCCGCCACGAAGGGATTGGCGAAGCGTTCCTTGTACTCCGCCTCCCGCGCGCTGATCGCGTCCGGATCGCCGATCTCCGAGCGGAAGATGATCTCCACCGCCCCCTTGGCGCCCATCACCGCGATCTCGGCCGACGGCCAGGCGTAGTTGATGTCGCCGCGCAGGTGCTTGGAGCTCATCACGTCATAGGCGCCGCCATAGGCCTTGCGGGTGATCAGGGTCACCTTCGGCACCGTGGCCTCGGCATAGGCGAACAACAGCTTGGCACCGTGGCGGATCAGGCCGCCCTGCTCCTGCTTGGTGCCCGGCATGAAGCCCGGCACGTCGACGAAGGTCACCAGCGGGATCTCGAAGGCGTCGCAGAACCGCACGAAGCGGGCCGCCTTGCGCGAGGAATCGATGTCGAGCACGCCGGCCAGCACCTGGGGCTGGTTCGCGACGACGCCCACCGTGCGCCCGTCCACCCGGCCGAAACCGCAAATGATGTTCTTGGCGAAGTCCGGCGAGATCTCGAAGAAATCCATCTCGTCCACGACCTTCAGGATCAGCTCCTTCATGTCGTAGGGCTTGTTCGGATTGGCCGGGACCAGGCTGTCCAGGCTGGGATCCTCGCGGTTCGGATCGTCGAAGCTCTCGCGCTCCGGCGGCTCTTCCCGATTCGACAGCGGCAGAAAGTCGATCAGCCGGCGGACCTGGGTGAGCGCCTCCAGGTCGTTCTCGAAGGCGCCGTCGGCCACGCCCGACTTCATGGCGTGGACGCGATAGCCGCCCAGCTCCTCGTGGGTGACCTCTTCATGGGTGACCGTCTTCACGACGTCCGGCCCGGTCACGTACATGTAGCTCGTGTCCTTCACCATGAAGATGAAGTCGGTGATCGCCGGCGAATAGACGTCGCCGCCCGCGCAGGGGCCCATGATCACGCTGATCTGCGGGATGACGCCCGAGGCCAGGGTGTTCTGCAGGAAGATGTCGGCATAGCCGGCCAGGCCGTCCACGCCCTCCTGGATGCGCGCGCGCCGGCGTCGAACAGGCCGATGATCGGCGCGCCGACCTTCAGCGCCTGCTGCTGCACCTTGACGATCTTCTGGGCGTGGGCGTTGGAAAGAGACCCGCCGAACACCGTGAAATCCTTGGAGAACACGAAGACCACGCGGCCGTTGATCGTGCCCCAGCCGGTGACGACACCGTCGCCCGGCACCTTCTGCTCAGCCATGCCGAAATCCACCGCCCGGTGCTCGACGAACATGTCGAACTCCTCGAACGATCCCTCGTCCAGCAGCAGGTCGAGCCGTTCCCGCGCCGTCAGCTTGCCCTTGGCGTGCTGATTGGCGATCCGGCGTTCGCCGCCGCCGGCCCGGGCCTCGTCTCTGCGACGCTCCAGCTCTTCGAGAATGTGCTTCACGCCCCGGCCTCCTTAAACGCTGCACGAAGCCCTAGTCGGGCTTGGCGGGAGTGGCAAGTTCACGGGGCGTCAGGCGCCGCTGCGTCGCCGCCTCAGCTATTTTGACTAGCCAAGCGCCAATAGCCGCCCCACATCGTCAGCTTAACCGCGCCACGCCGCTCAAGAGACGCATCGAGGAGACACCCATGGCCGACGACGCCCCCTACACGCCCCCCAAGGTCTGGACCTGGAACAAGGACAATGGCGGCCGCTTCGCCAACATCAACCGGCCCATCGCCGGCCCGACCCAGGACAAGGTGCTGCCGGTCGGCAAGCATCCGTTCCAGCTCTATTCCTTGGCCACGCCCAACGGCGTGAAGGTCACGGTGATGTTCGAGGAGCTGCTGGCGCTTGGCCACAAGGGCGCCGAATACGACGCCTGGCTGATCAATATCGGCTCGGGCGACCAGTTCGGCTCCGGCTTCGTCGACATCAATCCCAATTCCAAGATCCCGGCCCTGATGGACCGCTCGGGCCCGACCCCGATCCGCATCTTCGAATCGGGCGCCATCCTCATCCACCTGGCCGAGAAGTTCGGGGCCTTCCTGCCCACCGACCCGGCCAAGCGCGCCGAAACCCTGTCCTGGCTGATGTGGCAGATGGGCAGCGCGCCCTATCTCGGCGGCGGCCTGGGCCACTTCTACGCCTATGCCCCCTTCAAGATCGAATACGCCATCGACCGCTTCGCCATGGAGGTGAAGCGCCAGATGGACGTGCTCAACCGCCGCCTGGCCGAGAGCGAGTACATCGCCGGCGACGAGTACACGATCGCCGACATGGCCATCTGGGCCTGGTACGGCGCCATGGCCAAGGGCCTGCTCTATGAGGCCGGCGAGTTCCTCTCGGTCCATGAATACACCCATGTGATCCGCTGGACCGACCAGATCGCCGAACGGCCCGCCGTTCAGCGCGGCCGGATGGTCAACCGGGTGTTCGGCGAGCCGTCGAGCCAGCTGCGCGAGCGTCACGACGCCAGCGACTTCGACACCAAGACCCAGGACAAGCTCGACGCCGCGGCCGCCGCCGCCAAGTCGTGATGGGTTCGGGGGGCCGGGGCCGGTGAGCTATCCCTTCTCCCCGGCCTTCCGGGCGGAGATGGCCGCCGCCTGCGCGGCCTTCCCGCGCATCGTCTATGAGGGGCCCAGCCTCAAGCCCGCCGCCGTCGTCCTCACCCTTGTTGAGGCCGATGACGGTTCGGGCGAGACCGCCTTCATCCTGACCCGGCGCGCGGCGGGCCTGCGGGCCCATGCCGGCCAATGGGCCCTGCCCGGCGGTCGCTGCGACGCCGGCGAGACTCTGCAGGAGACGGCGCTCCGCGAACTGCATGAGGAACTGGGTCTGGCCCTGCCCCAGTCCGAGATCCTCGGCGTGCTCGACGACTATCCCAGCCGCTCCGGCTATGCGATCGCCCCGGTCGTGGCCTGGGGCGGGGTCGTGTCCGACCTGACTCCCAATCCCGGCGAGGTGGCCTCAGTCCACTGCTTCCGTCTCGACCGCATCGCCCTGGACGAGGCGGTGGAGTTCGAGACCATTCCGGAAAGCGACCGCCCGCTGATCCGCCTGAACCTGGGCGAGCATCATATCCACGCCCCCACGGCCGCCCTGGTCTACCAGCTGCGCGAACTGGTCGCCGGCCGCATCACCCGGGTGTCGGAGCTGGAGCAGCCGGTCTTCGCCTGGCGCTGACCGCCGGCCCAAGAAATGTAGCGACTGCTACATAATTCGATTGACCGCCGCCTGACTCCGGAGAATTGTAGCGAACGCTACAACTCCGGAGACACCCCATGAGCCAATCGCCCCTCGACGTGGTCCACGCCTTTCTGAAGGCCATGGAGACCCTCGATTACGACACCGCCCTGCCCTACATCGCCGACACCTGCGAGTATGAGAACATGCCGATGGGCAAGGTCCACGGCCCGGCGGGGGTCCGCTCGGTCCTGGAGCCCTTCTTCGCGCCCACCCTCGAGAACGAGTTCAAGATCCTGCGGGAGCTGGCCCAGGGTCCGCTGGTCTTCGCCGAACGCCTCGACCGTCACCGGATCGCCAAGGGCTGGGTCGAACTGCCGGTCACAGGGGTCTTCGAGGTCCACGACGGCAAGATCACCCTGTGGCGCGACTATTTCGACGCCGCGACCATCACCAGCAAATGGCCGACCGCCTGAGGCTCAATGGCCCGCCTTGGCCGGCGTCCAGTCCACGTTGACGATCTTGTCGGCGTGGGCGGCGTTCAGGGTATCACGGCGGGCATAGGCCGGCTGGCAGTCGTCGGCGGGGTTGCCTTCATAGCCCTGCGGATGGCGCGCGGTTATGAAGGTCCGCCAAAGGGATACGAGCTGATCCTGATCCAGGTCGGTCTGGAAGTTGCGGGTCGCATAGACCGGCCCGAGCGCGCCGGCGACATAGTTGTTCTGGTCCACCCGCGGCACGGTCCGGATCGCCAGGCAGAACACCTGCCGCATCTCGCCGGCCTGAGCCGTCCCGGCCGCAAGCCCGGCCGCAAGCCCGGCCGCCAGCGCGGCCCCCATCAGGATCTTCGACAACATAGGCGCCTCCCAGGCCGCGGGATCTGCCGTCCCGTCGCCGCCGATCTTGGGCCGGGAAGCCGGCCAGGTCCATGGGCCTCCGAACACCAAGTTGCTCCCCTCCTGGGGAAACCGTCGCCCGCATGGGCGACTGAGGGGGACTGAAATGCTCTTCAAAAGCCGCTCCATCGGATGCTGAAGGAGTCAAAGTCCCCTCAGTCCGCTTCGCGGCCAGCTCCCCCAAGAGGGGAGCAACTTGGCTGAGCACCACCGGCCTCAATCTCCGCCTCGATCGTTCGCAGCGTGGCGTCCATGTCTTTCAAAACCAGCCTGGCGCTCAAGCGTAGGGTTCGAATGCCGAGCGATCGCAGCCAGACGTCCCGTCGCGCGTCGCGTTCCGGCCGGTCCTCGGTCCCGTGGACATAGCCATCGACCTCAACGCACAGCTTGGTGCTGTCGCAGTAGAAATCGAGGATGTACGGGCCAACCGGATGCTGCTTGCGAAAGTGCAGCCCTAAGAACTGTCGCCCCTTCAGGGCTCGCCAGAGCAAGGCTTCCGGCAGGGTCAACCGACGGCGCAAACCCTTGGCGAAAGCGCGAGTTCGAGGCGACGCCTCCATGACGAACCCCAAGCATATTGAGCTCAGATATGCTCGCTGAAGGTGTGACACGGCACAAGGCAAGTTGCTCCCCTTTTGGGGGAGCTGTCAGCGAAGCTGACTGAGGGGGACTTTGATGGACTTGCTTGGGCGGCTCCCGCGCCGGATGAGAGAGTCAAAGTCCCCCTCAGGCCCTTCGGGCCAGCTCCCCCAGTGGGGGAGCAACTAAGCGCTCAGCCCCGCAACGCCTCGAACCACCGGCCCAGCATCCGCGCTTCGACCAGCAGGCGCGCCGTGCGTTCGGCGGCTTCCTCGTCAATGCCCCATTGCTCTTCCTGGAAGGCCTCGTCGAGCCGCGACAGCTCGAAGGCCTGCTCGCCTGACAGCCAGCCCCTCTGGACCGCGAAGGCCAGCACGGTCGAGCCATAGAGCGGGGTCCCGAAGGCCAGGCCCGCCAGACCGAAATCGTCCAGCTCCAGGGCCAGCGCCTTGACCCGGGCGAGCGTCTCAGCCGGCTGTTCCTGGTGGCGGATGCCGCTGGCCCGCAGGAAGACCAGGCCGATCTCCTCGCGGGCCCGCTCCAGCAGGGGCGCCCAGTGGGTCTCGTGCCGCGCCACCAGGGCGGCGGGGTGTTCGGCGAAATAGCAGATCAGATCCGCGCCGGCGTATTCCGCCAGCTGATCGGCCACCGCCTCGCGGGTCCCCGGGATCGCCTCGATCGCCGTGAAGGCCAGGCGGGTCGCGTGCATCCCGGCCAGGTGGATATGCTCCCCCTGCCCGTCCCATTCCTCGGCGCACATCCGGGCCAGGGCCTCGGTCGGCAGGATCAGCTTGCCGCCCTTGGGCGCGCGAATATTGCGCCCGTCCAACATGACCTCGAATCCGCCTTCGACCGGCCGCACATCCACGGCCTTGTAGAAGCGGCGCGGCTTCTCGCCCGGCTCTCGAAAACCCTTCTGCACGTCTGTCTCCCGGCGGCCGCGACGGAATGGGCGGACCCCGCGCGTGGAAATGATCGCTGCAACGGAAATACGCAAGGACGTGCGTGATGACCGACCCGGACCTGGACGCCGCCATCGCCATCACCCGATTTGGCCTGGGCGCGCGCCCGGGTGAGATCGCCGCGGCCCGGGGCGATCCGCGCGGCTTCCTCAAGGCCCAGATCCGCCGCGAGGGCGCCGACCAACCCGAAGGCGACGGCGCCACCGCCCAGCAGCGGATCGTCGCCTTTCGCGACTATCAGATGGCCCGCCAGCAGGCCCGCAAGGCCGGCGAGGATCCCAAGACCGCCGACGCCAACGATCCCGTCAAGCTCGCCCAGAAGCTGATCCGCGAACAGACCGGCGGGGATTTCCTGGCCCGAGCCCGCCTGGGCGCCCAGACCGACGCCGGGTTCCGCGAACGCTGGACCCTGTTCTGGGCCAACCACTTCACGGTCAGCGCGACCAAGCTCCAGACGGCGACCCTGGTCGGCCCCTTCGAGCAGGAGGCGATCCGCCCCCACGTCTTCGGCCGGTTCGCCGACCTGCTGGGCGCGGCCGAGACCCATCCGGCCATGCTGCTCTATCTCGACCAGGCGACCTCGATCGGGCCGGACAGCCCGGCCGCGACCTATTTCAAGCGGGGGCCGCAACGTGGCGTGGGCTTCGGTCCTCCGCGGCCGCCCGCCGGCATGCCCAAGGGGCTCAATGAGAACCTGGCCCGCGAAATTCTCGAGCTGCACACCGTCGGGGTGAACGGCGGCTACGCCCAGGCCGACGTGACCGAGTTCGCCCGCGCCATGACCGGCCTGTCGATCGGCGGTCCTCGGGAAGACGCCGCCTATACCGGACTGCCGGTCTTCCGCGACCAGGCCCACGAGCCCGGGGCCCGCACGGTGCTGGGGGTCCGCTATCCGGCCGGCGGCAAGGAGCAGGCCGGCGCCATCCTGGCCGACCTGGCCGCCCGGCCCCAGACCGCCCGCTTCGTCTGCACGAAGATCGCCCGCCATTTCGTGGCCGACGATCCACCGCCCGCCCTGGTCGACCGGCTGCAGGCCCGTTGGATGGCGACGGGCGGCGACCTCGCCCAAGTGGCCGAAGCCCTTGTGACCTCGCCCGAGGCCTGGCAGGCCACCCAGGCCAAGTTCAAGACCCCCTACGAGTTCCTGGTCTCCGGCTATCGCGCCGCCGGCGCCGCCCCCACCGACATCGGCGTCCTCGCACCCATCCTGAACGCCCTGGGCCAGAAGCCCTTCAGCGCCCCCTCCCCCAAGGGCTGGCCGGAAGAGGCCGAGGCCTGGGCCGCGCCGGACGCCATCGTCAAGCGCATGACCTGGGCCCAGAGGTTCACCGCCAAGGCCACGGCGGGCCGCGATCCCAAGGCCCTGGCCGCCGATGCGCTCGGCGCCCGCCTGCGCCCCGCCACCGCCCTGGCGGTCGCCCGCGCCGAGAGCCGCCCCGAGGGCTTCGCCCTCCTCCTGATGTCTCCGGAGTTTCAACGCCGATGACCCTTACCCGTCGCACCGCGCTCGCCGCCGCCGCCGGCTTCGGCCTCACCCTCGACTTCATGGCCCGCCAGGCCTTCGCCGGCGTGGACGCCGGCCTGGCCCGCAAGAAGCTGGTCTTCGTCATCTGTCGCGGCGGCCTGGACGGCCTGTCCCTCTCGCCGCCGATCGGTGATCCCGACTATACGGGCCTGCGCCGGTCCCTGGCCCTGGAGGAGACCGCCCTTCGCCTGGACGGGACCTTCGCCCTGCACCCGTCCATGACCGCAACCCACGCCCTGGCCCAGGCGGGCCAGGCGCGCATCGCGCCGGCGATCGCCACCCCTGATCGCGCCCGCTCGCACTTCGAGGCCCAGGACGTGTTGGAGAGCGGGGCGGCGGCCGTCTATGGCGCGTCGTCCGGCTGGTTGAACCGCACCGTCGGCGTGCTCCAGGCCCGGCGCAAGGTCGACGCCCTGTCGATCGGCGCGACCACGCCGCTCGTCCTGCGCGGTCCGGCGGCGGCCTCTTCCTGGTCGCCTGGCGCGGTGGTCGACGCCGAGGCGCGGCTACCGACCCTGCTGCAGGATCTCTACAAGGACGATCCCCTGCTGGGTCCGGCCTTCGCGCGCGGGCTCGCCACCGAGACCATGGCCCAGACCGCCATGGCCGACGGTGACATGCCGGCCATGCAGGCCACCACGCCCCCGGCGCCCGCCCCGGGCGCGTCCGGGGTCTCTGGACTGGTGCGTCAGGGCCAGGACGCGGCGTTCAAGCTGGGGGAGACCACCGCCGGCTTCATGCGTGAGCCCAATGGCCCGCAGATCATCGCCGTCAGCCTGGACGGCTTTGACACCCATGCCGGCCAGGCGGGTCAGCTCGCCCCGCGCCTGGCCTATCTCGACGCCCTGCTGGACGGGCTGCACACCGGGCTGGGGCCGGACTGGAAGGACACCCTGGTCCTGGTCGCGACCGAATTCGGCCGCACGGCGCGGATCAATGGCACCGGCGGCACCGACCATGGCACCGCCTCGACGGCCCTGATCCTGGGCGGCGGCCTCAAGCCCGGCGGCATCGTCGGCGACTGGCCGACCCTGAAGACCTCGGCCCTGTTCGAGAACCGCGACCTGGCCCCCACCCTCGACATGCGCAGCCTGTTCAAGGGGGCGCTGGCCGAGCAGCTCGGGCTGGAGCGGGCGGCCCTCGACACGACCATCTTCCCCGACAGCACCCGGGCCGCCCCCGTCGCCGGCCTCGTCTAGGCGGCCTGGCTGCGGCGTGCCTGAAGGGGCGCGACCTGCAGTCCGCGGGCCTCCGGCAGGTAGTCATAGCCGAAGTCATGCCGCAGATGCCGGCCGAGGATGTCGCGCAGGATCGCGTGCTCCGCTTCGCCAAGCGCGGCGTCTCCCGCGCCGGTCGGCCGAAGGGCCTGCTGGTCGACATCCGGATCGCGGTGGCGCGCCATCCGCGCCTTCGAACCCGCGGCCGCCCCGAAGGCCAGGTCGGCCGAGGTCAGGGGCAAGCCGAAATGCCGGGCGATCTGGCGCAGGGCGCCGATGCGGTCGGCCTGGAAATCCTCATAGCGCAGCACCAGGGTCTGGTCGGGAAACCGGCTGGCGACATCGCCCCAGCGGTTTTTGAACCTCAGGTACCACCAGACATCGCAGACATAGGCCCGCCCCCTTGGATCGCCCGCCACATAGTCGGTGAAGCTGACCCCATAGGCGTGCCGCCACTTCTCATAGTTCGAGACCAGCACGTCACGGATGTCGCGCACCACGACGACATAGGGCGGCGGCGCGGCCAGCCCTCGCAGCCAGGCCCAGCTGAGGGCGTGGGGGGCGATCGAATGCGAGCTCGCCAGCCGGGGCGCATGCGGATGCAGGCGCGGATGCTTCGGGTGGCCGATCAGGTCATTGGACGAGGCGTTGTCGAAATAGCGCGGCGGCGGCGTCTCATAGCGCCGCGCCAGGGCGTGGCTCAGCATCCACTTGATCCAGTGGGTGCCGGAATGCTGGCCGGTGATCAGGAAACCCTGGAAGTCGCGATATTTGAGCAGGGCCAGGTTGAAGCTGTCGCGATTGAAGCTGTGCAACCGGAAGGCCAAATCGCGATTTCGATGAACATTGATCGGCGAATGGGGCGCCGCCCGCGCCTCACGCCAATGCCCTTGTGGTCCAACCATTTCTCAGCCCCCGCCGCGATCCCGCTCGGGCCGAAGCAGACATGCTGGAGATGTCTGACAGATTTCGGACTCATTTCACCGAACGCGCTCACCTAATGCGTTTGGCTGAAATAGGTTCCATGGCGAGCTCAAAGGCCCGCTCCAAATCGCGACAGACCGCCTGGGTGTCGAACACTCGGGCTGTCGCCAGGGCCGCAGCCAGTCGGGCCCTGATCCCGGCCAGGCGGTCCGGGTCACCCGCAAGCTGCAGGGCCAGGCGCTCATAGGCGTCGATGTCCTCGGCCACGAGTTCGCCGAGCCCCAGCTCGCGAAGCAGCCCCGCGGCGACCCGCGACGCAAACCCTTGGCCGGTGCAGGTGACGATCGGCAGGCCCATGCCCAGGGCGTCGCTGGCCGTCGTGTGGGCCGTATAAGGAAAGGTGTCGAGGAACAGGTCGGCCAGCTTCTGACGGGCCAGATGCTGATCCATGGGCGCCTGGCGGGCGAACACCAGCCGGTCGGCCGAGACCCCGCGCCGGACGGCCTCGGCGGTCAGGTTGCGAACCGTCAGGTCGGAATTGCCGAACAGCCAGAGCACACTGTCCGGAACCGCCTTCAGAAGCCGCATCCAGACGTCGAACATCTCCGGCAGGATCTTCTTGTTGTCATTGAACGAGGCGAACACGAAGGCCCGCTCCGGCAGGCCCGCCTCGGCGCGGGTCGGGGTCGGGGCGACCTCAGCCTGGCGGATCGAGTTGACCTGATAGGACCCCGGCAGGCGGATGACCTTTTCGGTGAAGTGAACCTCCGATCCCGGCGGGATCACATGGCGGTCGGCGATCACATAGTCATAGGCGTCCATGCCCATGGTTCCCGGATAGCCCAGATAGTTGATCTGGATCGGCGCCGGCCGGTACGTGAAGATCCCCGTGCGGCAGTGGGTCGTGAAGCCGTTCAGGTCGATGACGATATCGGTCTCCGCCGACCGGATCGCCTGCGCGACGGCCAGGTCATCCATGTCGGCGACATCCACAAATCGCTCAAGGTCTCCCTGAATTCTGCGGCGAACCTCGTCGTCGGCCCGTGGGCCCAGGGCGTAGCCCGTGACCTCGAACCGGGACCGGTCGTGATGACAGAACAGCTCGGAGACCAAATGGCCGACCGCGTGAATGCGAAAGTCTGACGACACATAGGCGACCCGTATCCGGTCATGCTCATAGACCTCACCCCGCCAGAGCGGCGCCGGGCGACCCGGATAGTGGCTGGCGGCGTAGCGGCGCGCGCAGCTGAGCTGGGCGGCGGGATCGTCGGTGTGGATGATGAAGGTGACGGGCTGGTCGGCGGCCTTGCCCTCGGCGACCAGCTGGCGGATTCGGGGCGCGTCGGCCGCATAGTCCGACCAGTCACAGAGCTTGAGCTGGAGGGCCAGCTTCGCGCCCAGGGCGGTGACGTTGCTGGGATCCAGGGCCAGGCCGCGACGATAGTCGGCGATCGCCGCCTCGAGCCGGCCGAGGGTCTCCAGAATGATGGCGCGATTGGCGATCGCCAGGCCGAAGGCGGGATCGCAGGCGATCGCCTGGTCGAAGAAGGCCAGGGCCTCCTCGTAGCGACGCATGTACTGATAGGTGACGCCCTTGTTGTTCAGGGCGTCCTTGCTGGCGGGATCTATGGCCAGCGCCCGATCCAGGGCGAGCAGGGCTTCGTCATGACGCCCCAGCAGGTTGAGGACGCGGGCGATATTGACCTGAACATTTGCGTCCGCAGGAACCAGGGCGCCGGCCATTTGGAACAGCCGCAGGGCCGAGACGGGGTCGCCGCGAAACCTCAGGATCTGCGCGAGGTTCTGGAGCGCGAACTCATGATCGGGCTTTGCGGCCAGCACGGCGCGATAGCCCTGCTCGGCCTCCGCGGTGCGGCCGGCCCTGTGATGGGCGACGGCCGCGTCAAAGCTCGCCTTCAGGTCCAAGGCCCGCGCGTCCCGGTCAGCGCCGCGCGCGGCCGAAGGGTTCCGGATCGGCCTCATACTCGGTGAAGCCGAAGCGGGCGAAGCCGGCCTTCATCTCCGGGCTGAGCGGCGCCTCGATCACCAGGGTCCCCCGCGTCGGGTGCGGCAGGGTCAGGCGGCGGGCGTGAAGCTGGAGCTTGAGATTGCCTGACAGCTCGCGCGAGGCGTCGGTGGCGTATTTCGGGTCGCCCAGGATCGGATGGCCCATGGCCAGCATGTGGGCGCGCAGCTGGTGGGTCCGCCCGGTGCGGGGCCGCAACGCCATCCAGGCCGCCTTGTGCGCCGCCCGCGAGATCATCACGAACTCGGTCTCGGCCGGTTCGGCGCCCGGCTCCTTGGGCTCGGCCGGCACGACCATCTCGCGGTCCCCGATCCCCTTCTTGATCAGGGGCAGCTCCAGCACCCCCTCCTGAGGCCGCGGATGGCCCTGGACCAGCGCCCAATAGGTCTTCTGGGCCTTGCGACGGGCGAAGGCGCCGGCGAGCTTCGCGGCGGCGGCCGGGGTCTTGCCCAGCACCAGCACGCCGGAGGTGTCGCGGTCGAGCCGGTGGACCAGGCGCGGGCGATTGACGCCTTCCCCCCAGGCCGAGAGCAGGCGGTCGATATGCTTGACCGTCTTGGTTCCGCCCTGGACGGCGAGGCCGGCGGGCTTGTTCAGCGCCAGCACCTCCTCGTCCTCATACAGCACCAGGGACTTGGCGTAGGCGGTCTCGCGCGCGTCGATGCCCTTGGCGCGGGCTTCCTCGCCCTTGGGCGGGGCGTCGGGCAGCGGCGGCACGCGGACCTGGGCGCCGGCCGACAGCCGGGTCTCCGGCTTCACCCGGCCGCCATCGACGCGGATCTGGCCCGATCGGGTCAGCTTCTGGATCTGGATGTTGGACAGGTGCGGCCAGCGGCGGCGGAACCAGCGGTCCAGGCGGACGCCCTCGTCGCCCGCCTCGCTGGCGTCGACGACCAGATTGCGGACTTCCTTCATGCGAACACCCGGCGCGCGACCATGAGACCGAGGAACAGGGCGGAGATCGCCAGCACGACGGAGCCCGCGGCATAGCCCGCGGCTGCGCCATAGGCCCTGCGCTCGATCATCAGCGCCGTCTCCAGCGAGTAGGAGGAAAAGGTGGTGAAACCGCCCAGCACGCCCACGGCCAGCAGGACCCGCAGGCGTTCCTGGTCCGGCCCGCCCCGATGGGCGAGGAACCCGACCAGCAGGCCCATCATCAGGCCGCCGAGAATATTGGCCATGAATGTGCCATAGGGCCAGCCCGGACCGAACCAGCGCATCGCCTGGATCCCCAGGCTGTAGCGGGCCACCGAGCCGGCGGCGCCGCCCGCGGCCACAAGCAGATATTTTTCCATGCGCCCTTATGCGACGGCGCCCGCCGCAGAGAAGCCCTAGACGCGCGGCGCGATGCTCTGGCGCACATCGCGGGCGTCATAGACGTCGCCGCCCTCGGGCCTCGGCCCCTTGCCCATGACGATCTCGAGCGTCTGGGCGAGCGACGGCCCGCCGCCGAGGTCGAAGCTGGTGCCGAGCCCCAGCCCCACCCCGCCGTGGCGGCCGAAGGAACCGCCGCCCGTGCCGATCGACAGGCGCGTGCCGGAGTCCGGCGCGGACCTGGACATGTAGCGCTCGGTGACGCGGAACCAGTCATAGCCCTGGGCCAGGGTCAGGTCGGAGGCGCGCAGCAGGGCGTAGTCGGCGACCTGGGCCAAGGGCGCGCCCGGCCCGCCCCGGAAGGTCACCCGGAAGCGATTGGTCTCCAGCCGGTACTCCGAGAACCCCACGCCCTCGGGCCTTGCGGCGGGGGCGTAGAAGGTCGGCGTGCTGGCGCAGGCGACGAGCCCGAGGCTCAGAGCCAGGGCGACCAGGGGGGCGAGTTTGGGCATCACGTCATCCGGCGGCGGGAAAGAGGAACAGGATCCGCATCTTGCCGACAAAAACGGCTGTGCTGAGGCGATGTTCCGCTCAGACCTTCAGGCCCAGGGCCGCGATCAGCTCGGCCATGTCCGCCGGCGGTGGCGCGGTGATCCGCTTGAAGCCCCCGCTGGGGTGCGGGAACTCCAGCGCCCCGGCGTGGAGCATCAGCCGCGGCACGGCATGGCCGCTGACGGCGAGCGCCCCGCCATAGCGCGCATCCCCGGCGATCGGCCGGCCGATGGAGGCCAGGTGGACCCGCAGCTGGTGCATGCGGCCGGTCTCCGGCGACAGCTCCATCAGCGCCGCGCCGGGCGCGGTCGCCAGGGTGCGGTAGCGGCTGACCGCGGTCTCGGCGTCGGGGTGATCGGGCGGACAGGTGCGCATATAGGCCTCGCGCCCCACCTCGTCGCGGCGCAGGGCCTGGTCGATGACACCCTCCGCTGGGTCCGGCGCGCCGGGGGTGACGATGGCCTGGTAGGTCTTGGAAAACTTCCGCGCCATCATGGCCTTGCCGAGGAATCCTGCGGCGGGCTTGGTGCGGGCGGTGAGGATCACGCCGGACGTGTCACGGTCCAGGCGATGGATCAGGCGGGGCCTGGCCTTGCCCGGCTTGGCGAAGGCCCAGAGCAATTCGTCGAGCGTATGGACCTGTCCCCGGCCGCCCTGGCTGGACAGGCCCGACGGCTTGTTGAGCGCCACAATGTGCGGGTCCTGGTAGATCACCAGGCTGCGGACGAAGGCGATCTCTTCGGCGCTCAGGGCGACGGGTTTGAGACCGGGATCGGGCTTGACGGCGGGACGGCGGTGCAGCGGCGACTTCACCCCTGGCCCCCCCGGCGGGCGCGGATCTCGGCCCAGCGGTCGAGGCGGTCCTTGATGCGCGCCTCCACCCCCTCGCCCTTGGGATCGTAGAACTTGCGGCGCGCCATGCCGTCCGGGAAATAGTTCTGGCCGGAGAAGCCGCCCTCAGCGTCGTGGTCGTAGGCGTAGCCCTTGCCGTAGCCCAGGTCCTTCATCAGCTTGGTGGGGGCATTCAGGATGTGGGACGGCGGCGCCAGCGATCCGGTCTCCTTGGCCGCGCGCATGGCGGCCTTGTAGGCCATGTAGACCGCGTTGGATTTCGGCGCGGCGGCCAGATGCACCACCAGCTGGGCCAGCGCAATCTCCCCCTCGGGCGAGCCCAGGAAGTCGTAGGTGTCCTTGGCGGCGTTGGCGATGACCAGGGCCATGGGGTCGGCCTCGCCGATGTCCTCGGCCGCGGCCCGGATCAGGCGCCGTGCGATGAACAGCGGGTCCTCGCCGCCGTCCAACATGCGGCATAGCCAATAGAGCGCCGCGTCGGGATCGGAGCCACGGATCGACTTATGCAGGGCGGAGATGAGGTTGTAGTGCTCCTCCCGGTCCTTGTCATAGGCCGGGCTGCGCTTCTGCAGGATCTGGCCGAGCTCCTTGGTGGTGAGCGGCTTGGCCGTGCCGATGTTGAACAGGGTCTCCGATAGGGTCAGCAGATAGCGGCCGTCGCCGTCGGCGAGCGCGACCAGGGCCTGGCGGGCCTCGGGCTCCAGCGGCAAGGCCTTGCCCTCATGGATCTCGGCCTTGTCGAGCAGGGTCCCCAGGGCCTCGTCATCCAGGCGCTTGAGCACGAAGACCTGGCAGCGGGACAGGAGCGCCCCGTTCAGCTCGAAGGACGGGTTCTCGGTGGTCGCGCCGACCAGGGTGACGATCCCCTCCTCCACGAAGGGCAGGAAGCCGTCCTGCTGGGCGCGGTTGAAGCGGTGGATCTCATCGACGAACAGCAGGGTCGCCTGGCCGGCGGAGCGCCGCATGCGGGCCTGTTCGAAGGCCTTCTTCAGGTCGGCGACGCCGGAGAACACCGCCGACAGCTGCTGGAACTCATAGCCCGCCGCCTTGGCCAGCAGGCGGGCGATGGTGGTCTTGCCGGTGCCGGGCGGCCCCCACAGGATCATGGAGGCGAGCCTCTTGGCCTCGGCCATGCGGCCGATCGGGCCCTCGGGGCCCAGGAGGTGGTCCTGCCCCACGACCTCGTCCAGCTTCTGCGGGCGCAGGCGATCGGCGAGCGGGGACGGCGCGTGGGGGGTCATCCCCGCGGCTTCGAAGAGGTCGGCCATCGGCGACGTGTAGCAAATCACGCCCGCCGGCGTTAGGGCCGCCGCAAATAGTCGACGCCGGAGATCACGATCCGCTGCGGGCGCCCCCCGGCCGGGGCCTCGAACCACAGGCGCTCGGGCGACCAATCCTCGTCGCCGATGCGATAGGCCCCGCCGGGGAGCGGCGTCAGGCGCGCCGTTCCGTCCAGGTAGAGCGCCTCGCCCTGGGCCAGGACATGGAACGCCCCGCGCCAGGGATCGTCATTGCCGTAGTGGCCGGTCAGGGCCCGGACCGCGGCGGAGGTCGGCGGGGTGAAGGTCTGGCCCTCCCGGACATATTCGACCTCGCCCCACCAGGCGCGGGTCACCGTCTTGGCGCTGCGACGAAACACCAGGGCGAAAGGCGTGGCGGCAGGATCAACGGCGATGAAGGCGTCCTCGTCGACGATCTCCATCTCTACGGCCTTGCCGGCGAGGGTGGCGGTCAGGCCACGCGGCGACGCCGTGACGACGAGGACCTCCCCCTTGGCCCCCACATAGCGGTTGAGGACATCGCCGGCCTCCGACGCCTTGGGCGGCACGGCGACGGGTTTGGGGGCCGGCCGCCCGTCCACGACCGCGCGCAGCCGCGCGCAGGCATAGGCGGTGAGCTCGCGCGGACGATAGGAGATCAGGCCGACATTGGTGCTGGCGAAGGCGCCGACACCGGCGATCGGGTCGACATGGATCGCGGAATTGAACGACAGCATGCCGCCGGTGTGGTGCAGCAGCGCACGATCCTCGACCGGCACGACCGCCAGGCCATTGGCGTATTTCGCCCCTTTCACCGCCCAGCCCGGCGCATCAATGGTCGGCTGGCAGAAATGCAGCGCCGCGGCGTCGGACAGCAGCGGCGCGCCGCGGCCGGAGCCCGCGGAGATCAGGTAGCGGGCGTAGCGGGCCATGTCGGCGGCCGTCGAGGCCACGCAGCCCGAACCCTCGGTCATGTCGGTCCACGGCCCCGGCCCCAGGGGCCCGGCGCGCGGGAAGGCGCGGTCGCCGTAGAAGGGCGCGTAGCTCGCCGCATAGAGGGCGCGCTCGCCGGTCAGGATGGCGGGCCTCGTCGCCGCCATGCTCAGCGGCGTCAGGATCTCGGCCTGGAGATAGTCGGCGAAAGGCCGGCCGCTCACGCGTTCGACCAGTTCGGACAAGAGCGCGAAGCCGAGATTGGAATAGGACCAGTGGGTCCCGGGCGCGAAGCCACGCCACAGCCGCCCGTCGCCGCCGCGCGGGAAGATCGGCGCATCGTCCGGCAAACCCGAGCCATGGTTGAGCAGGCTCTGGACCGTCAGGGGCCCGTCGCTGGGCAGGGGCAGGTCCGGCAGCAGCTTGCGAACGTCGGCGTCGAGGCTGAGCTGGCCGGCGTCGACCAGCTTGAAGACGCAGAGCGCGGTGAAGGACTTCGAGATCGAGCCGATCTGGAAGAGCTGGTCCGGGCGGATCGGCCCGCGGCCGTCCAGGTCGCCATGGCCGAAGCGCAGGAACGCCGTCAGCCCGTCCGGGCCGACGATCGAAACGGTCAGGCCCGGCAGGCCATAGGCCGCCATATGCTGGGCGCCATAGGCGCGGATGTCCTCGAACGCGGCGGCGTAGCGCCCGGCCGGATCGCCCGCAACCTCGAGGACCCCAGGCGTCTGGGCCTCTGCGGGCGCCGCCATGGCCGCACCGGCCACCAGGCCCAGCCCCACGACCGCGCGTCGATTGATCCGCATGCCCCACTCCCCGTCCCGCACCGAGCGGGCAGTTGGAACGGGGTCGGGGCGCGAGGCAAGGCCGAGTTTGCGGCCCTAGGTGCGGAAGTTGGCGGAGATCTCCTGGCCCTCGCGCACGATTGTCACCTGCCACTGGCCGCCGCCGGCGCTCAGCACGCCGGTGAGCTCGCCCACAGTGCCGATGTCGCGGCCATTGACCCGCTTGATCACGTCGCCCGGCCGCAGGCCCGCGTTCATGGCGAAGCCGCGGCTGATATTGATCACCATGACGCCCCGGGAGGCGAAGGGATCAATGCCGAGTTCGTCGGCCACGGCCGGCGAGACATTGACCACGGTCGCGCCGTCGAAGGGATTGCGGCCGGAGAGCACCTTCTCGTCGCGGGGCGGCGTGGCGGGCGCGGCCTCGGCCTTCAGGACCAAGGCCTGCTCGGTGGCGCCGCGGTGAACCCCTATCTTCAGGGTCTGGCCCGGACGGCTGGAGCCGACCGCGTAGCTGACGGCTGCGGCGTCGGCGACCGACTTGCCGTCCACCGAGACGATGACGTCGCCCTGGCGCAGGCCGGCGCGGGCGGCCGGACCGTTGGGCCACAGATCGGCGACCAGGGCGCCCTGGGGCGTGGCGAGGCCCATGCTGCGGGCGATGTCGGGGGTGACGGTCTGGGTGCGGGCGCCCAGCCAGGGGCGGACCAGGGCGTGGCCGCCGCCGGCCGCAGTCTCCACGATGCGCCGAACCATGGCGGCGGGGATCGCGAAGCCCACCCCGGCCGAGGAGCCCGAGCGCGACAGGATGAAGCTGTTCACCCCGATCAGGTCGCCGTCCATGTCGACCAGGGCCCCGCCGGAATTGCCGGGATTGATGGCCGCGTCGGTCTGGATATAGGCGTTGGCGGCGTCGCCATTGGGGTCGGTCGCGCGGTTGAGCGCCGAGATGATGCCGTTGGTCACCGTCTGGCCGACGCCGAAGGGGTCGCCGATGGCCAGCACCAGGTCGCCGACCTGGGCCTGGCCGGTGTCATCGATGGCGAGCGTCGGCAGGCGCTCGGACCCGACGTCGATCTTCAGCACCGCCAGGTCGACGCGGGGATCGGCGAGCAGCACCTTGGCCGGGAACTCCCGGCGGTCGGCGAGCCCCACCGTGATGTCCTCGCTGCCCTCGATGACGTGGTTGTTGGTGATGATGATGCCGTCGGCGCGGACCAGCACGCCCGAGCCCAGCGAGCCCTCGACCCGCTCGCGCGGGGCGCCCATGCCGAAGAACTGCCAGAAGGGATCGGCCTGCTGACGGACCACCCGCTTGGCGGAGATGTTGACGACCGCGGGCGCCGCCTTCTTCACGACCGGGGCGAAGGAGATCTTCATCGTGGCCACGTCGCCGGGCGCGGCCCGGGTCGGCTGGGCCAGAGGCGGGATCTGGGCGTTGGACCGGGCCGTGGGATCCGAGCAGGCGGCGAGCAGGACGAGAGCCGGGATCAGGAGGCGGTAAGCGCGCATGAAGTCTCCGAGAAGTTGGCCTTAAGCACAGCCGAGGTTTCGGGCGCAATGATGGCGGGCGTTAAGCGGGATCCGGGCCGGGTCCCGCCTCGCGGGTGTAGATGGCCACCAGCAGCCAGGCGATCAAGCTCAGGGCCGCGCCGAATAGGATGGTGACCCCCGACCAGGCAGGCCCCCTGCCCCCGGCGATGGCGAGCGCGAAGATCTGGGTGAAGGCGATGGGGCCGAACAGGCCGGTCAGGCTGGATACGCCCCCCATCGCCCCCTGCAGCCGCCCCTGCTCGTCCGCATCCACACGGGCGGTCATCAGGGACTGGAGGGCGGGCCCGGCGATGTTGGCCAGCGTCATGGGGATGTTGGCGATCCAGAACAGCACGCCATTGGGCGCGAGCCCACAGGCGACGAAACCGATCACTTGGGCAACCAGGCCGAACAGCAGGGTGCGCCGCTCGCCGAACCAGGCGGCGGCCCGCCCAGACAGCTGGCTGGTCACGACGATATTGACGGCGGCGAGCGCGCTGCAGAACACGCCCAGCGCCATGGGGTCCCAGGCGTAGCGATAGGCGGTGTAGAGCACGAAGACGCTGTTCATGGCGAACATGGCGAACCACATGAGCAGGAGGGCCGCCGAGAGCACCGGCAGGCCAGGCCGCGACACCAGCAGGCCCAGGGCGCCGATCGGATTGGCCTTGGCCCAGCGCATGGGCGCGCGGCGATCCCGCGGCAGGGATTCCGGCAGGACCAGCAAGCCGTAGAGCCCATTGGCGAGCGCGACGGCGGCGGCGGTCCAGAACGGCGCGCGGGGGTCGACAGCCCCCATCAGCCCCCCGACCGCCGGGCCCAGGATCACCCCCGTCCAGGCCGCGGCGTTGAGCCAGCCATAGCTCTTGGCGCGGTCCTCCTGGGGGGTGATGTCGGCCACATAGGCCATGGCCGCGCCTTGGGCCCCGGCGGTCAGACCGCAGAGGATCCGTCCGATCAGCAGCCAGGCGAGCGTCGGGGCCAGCGCCATGATCGCCAGGTCCAGGCTGAGGCCGAAGATCGAGATCAGGATCACCGGCCGCCGGCCGAAACGGTCCGACAGCATGCCGATCACCGGCGCGGCGAAGAACTGGGCCACCGACCAGGCGGCGACCAGCACCCCCACCCAGCGGGCGGCGGAGGCGACCTGGCCGCCCACCAGCCCCTCCACGAGCCTGGGCAGCACGGGAAACACCATCGAGTGGGACACCACGTCGAGGCAGATTGTGATGGCGATAAAGGGCAGTCCGGCCTGACGGGCGGCGGGAGGCGCGAACTCCCCCGGTGGGGACGACGACGAAGGGGGCATGGAAAACACTCGACGCGCCCGCGCCAGGCGCAGGCGGAACGGATCGGAGAGGGGCGAAGGGGTCTGGCCGGGCGTCACGCGCCGGCGGGCCCCGTGCTTAGGCCGCCATGGTCCCGTCAGTCGTCGTCATTTCCATTCGCCGATCCTATCCGCCCCTCGGGTTGTGGCAAGCGCGAAAGCTTCCCCTAGGCGAGCGTGCTCGCCGCGGCCATGGGCCGCCCGACCTTCACCGCCAGGAAGAAGGCGATCAGCATCAGGCTGGCGGAAATGAAGATCGGCAGGCCCGGCGCGTGCAGCACCGCGTCATGCCGGATCGCCCAGGCGAAGGATTCCCCGAACACCAGCGGCCCGGTGATCGAGGCGATGCCCTGCAGGCTCTGGTTCGCGCCCTGCAGTCGGCCCTGTTCCTGGGGCCCGACCCGGCGGGTCATCAGGCCCTGGAGTCCCGGTTGGGTGAAGTTGATCAGGGCGAAGACCGGCGCGGAGGCGACATAGGCCCAGCCGTTCGGCGCGAAGCCGTAGAGGGCGAACCCCAGCGCCCCGCCGAGCGTGCCCAGCAAGAGCGCGCCGCGCTCGCCGATCCGGGCCACGACGGGGCCGACCAGCAGGGTCTGGACGAGGATGCCCAACAGGCCGGTGAGCAGCAGGGTCAGGCCCACAATGTCCGGCCCCCAGTGATAGCGGTAGCCGGCATAGAGCACGAAGATCGACGGCAGGACGGTGTGCGACAGCTGGAACAGGAAGCCGGTGGTCGCCAGGCCCAGCAGCGCCCCATGCGCCTTCAGGAAGCCCAGCGAGCCCACCGGATTGGCCCGCGTCCAGTCGAACTTGGTCATGCGGCGCTCGATCGGCAGGGATTCCGGCAGGATGAAATAGCCATAGAGCCAGTTGATCGCCGTCAGGATCCCGGCGACCAGGAAGGGCAGCCGCAGGGCGAAGTTCCCCAGCAGGTGCTGCATGGCCGAGCCGGCGAGGAATCCGCCCATCACCGGGCCGATCAGGAAGCCGAAGCTGAAGGCCGCCCCCATCATGCCGAAGGTCTTGGCCCGCGCCTCGGGCGGGGTGACGTCGGCCACATAGGCGTTGGCGGTGGAGAAGCTGGCCGCGGTCATGCCGTTGATGATCCGGCCGATGAACAGCCAGGCGAGCGTCGGGGCGAAGGTCATGAACAGGAAGTCGACCGCCAAGCCGAAGAACGAGATCAGCAGCACCGGGCGGCGGCCGATCCGGTCCGACAACATGCCCAGGATCGGCCCGCAGAAGAACTGCATCAGCCCCCAGGTCACCGAGAACACCACGTTGATCTCGGAGGCGTGCGCGGTGTCGCCGCCGGCGAACTGCTTGATGAGGTTGGGCAGCACCGGGATCATGATGCCGAACGACACCGCATTCATCAGGGCGCAGGCGAAGATGAAGCGGAAGGCGGCGCTGCGGCCGGCCGCCGGCGCGGGATCGGATTGGCTCATTTATGGGGTCCCCTCGCGAGCAGCATGAAACAAAGCAAGAACTGGCGCAAGCCGCTCAACGGATCGATCGGTCGAGGCCGCCCAGCAGATCGCGCCACCATTCGGCCAGACGCATGCCAAGCGCCTGGTCCGGGAATCCGTGCCGGGCGACGTTGTCCTGCGGGATCCGGTCGAAGCCGCGATGCTCGACGCTGACCCGGGTCTCCTCGCCCACGGCTTCGAAGCGCACCTCGACCTCGGTGACGAGGTCGGGCGGAAAGGTCGCCTGGCGCCAGGAGAACACCAGGCGCTCCGGCGGCGCCCAGGCCAGGATGCGACCGATCTCGAACACCTTGCCATTGGCGAGTGTCTCGGTGAGCCGACCGCCCTCCCCCGGCTCGAAGGCCAGGCTGCCCGGCGCGCGCGGCGTGGTCGCAAACAGCATGTTCGGCCGCCACCAGACGCCGATCTCGCCCACGAAGGCGTCGAAGGCGCGGGCCGGCGACGCCTTCACCCGAAGGGCGACATAGACCTTGGAGCTCACGCCTCGCGCTCGAGGTGGGCCTTGAAGGCCAGCAGCTGTTCGCTCCAGAGCCGCTCGGACTCCTCCAGCCAGCGCAGAAGTTGGACCATGGGTTCGGGCCTCAGGGCATAGACACGGACACGGGCGTCGAAGGCCGGGTGGCTGTCCTCCACCAGGCCGGAGTCCTTCAGGGCCTTCAGGTGACGGCTCATGGCCGGCGCCGGCACCCCGACCTCGCGGGCGAGGTCGCCGGCGGAGTGCGGGCCCCGGGCCAGCAGGTCGACCACCTGCCGGCGGCAGGGATCGGCCAGGGCCGCCAGGGTGCGATCGAGGGCGACGGCGGTCATTCCCACCCGGTGATCTTAAGGCCCGTGACGGCCTCGGCCTCCTCGCGGCTGACCGCGCGGACCGGCTGGGCGATGGTCCAGATATGCCCCTCGGGGTCAAGGCAACGATAGGTGCGTGATCCATAGAACTGGGTTTCCGGCTCCTCCAGGATCACCGCCCCGGCCGCGCGCGCCCGCGCGCAATGGGCGTCGACATCCTCATCGATCTCGATGTGGACGGTCTGGGTGTTGCGGCCGCCCAGAGAGGCCGGGCTCTGATGGTCGGCGGACCACTCCGACCCCACCATCACCCGGCTGTCGCCGAAGGCCATCTGCGAGTGCGCGACATTGCCCTCAGCGTCCTCCAGCAGCATCGCCAGCTCAAAGTCGAAGGCCTTCGCCAGCCAATCCAGGGCGGCCCGGGGATCGCGGTAGAACACAGCGGCTGTCAGGGTGCGGGTCATGACAGGCCCTCCAGTTTGGTGGTGATGGTGTGACCGGTGGCCTCGGCCATCTGGTCCGCGGTCAGGGCGACCAGGGTCTGGCCGAAGGACCAGGGATGATCCTCTGGATCAAAGCAAGTGTAGACCCGGTCCCCATAGGGCTGGGTCTCCGGCTCCCGTTCGATCCGGGCGCCGGCCGCATGGGCGCGCGCGTAGTGAGCGTCCAGGCCCTCGGCCAGTTGAACATGGACGGACTGAGTGGAGCGCCCGCCGAATTGGGCGGGACTGATGGCGTGGCCACGGGGCGGGCCGACCACCATCACCACACCGCCCTCCAGGCCGAGTTCCGAATGCGCCACCCCACCCTGGCCATCATCAACGATCATCAGGCTCTCAAAGCCGAAGGCGCGTTCCAGCCAAGCGATCGCCGCGCGCGGATCGCGGTACCAGATCACCGGTGTCATGCTGGGCCGACGCGACATCCCCGTCTCTCCTGATCGGCGGCGATTAATTCCTCAATGTGATAATATTTGCCATTTTTCGCAACTATGTCAAGCCGGCCGACGGGGGCGTTGCTTGGCCGACACGGACTGGATGATCACCCGCCCGGCACGGTCGGGATCGATGGGGGGATCGGCCAGGGCGAGCGCCTGATCCATCAGGGCGCGGACGCCTGGCGCGTCGAGGGTCGCAGTCTCCTCCAGCACGATATGGCGCACGCGGCTGCCCTCCCCTTTCAGCAGGCCCTCGGGATCGGAGAGCTGGACGCCGCGGGCGAAGAACAGGCTGACCCAGCGGGGATAGACGGCGATGGAGAACACCAGCCCGGACTGCTTCTCCGTCGCGCCGAAGCCCACCGCCAGGGCGTTGTAATTGTCGTAGACCAGGATCACCGCCCCGGGCAGGCGGGCGCGCATGGCGGCGATCGCCGCGCGCGCCTGGGCCGCGACAGGGTCTGAGAACCTGGCGATGAAGCCTTCAAGGCGGGTCTCGGCGTCGTCCATGGCCTGAGCATGCCCTCCGCCAAGGTTGTGCTCAATGGGCGAGTGCGGCCTTGAGCGGCGCCAGGCGCCCGTCGCCCTTGAGCGGCGTCACTCCGATGAGCCGGGCCAGCAGCGGATAGACATCCACATTGTCGAACACCGGCAGGACGACGCCCGGCCGGATGTCCGGCCCCGCGGCCACGAACAGGGCGCGCATGGCGCGGTCATCGGGATCAAAGCCATGGGCGCCCTTGTTGATCATCGGCGTCTTGGCGTTGCCCGCATGGGTCTCGATCATCCAGCCCGTCTCAGCCAGGCAGACAATGGGCGGAATGCGCGGATTGGTTCCGAAGCCAAGCCGCCTGGGGACCCGCGCCTTGGACCAGCAGGTCATGTGCGCGTGCCGCCCGATGAGCGCGCGTCGCACCTCCGCCTCGTGGCCCGCCACGGGAAACAGATCCATGGACGAGCCCATGGTGATGACGTTCAGGGTCTCCGCGGGCGCCAGGTCATCCATGTAGATAATGCGGTCCTTCGACACTGACGCCATGCCATGGTCGGCGACCACGACGAGGTTCGCCGGCACGGCCCGCGCGTTGAGGCCGGCCACGAGGCGGCCAATCTGGGCGTCAACGCGGGTCACAGCCTGATTGAGCTCGGGACTGTCCGGCCCGAAATAGTGTCCGGCGGTATCGACGTCGTCGAAATAGAGGGTGATGAAACCCGGCCGCTCGGCGGGCGGAAGATCCACCCAGGCCAGGATCTGATCCACCCGGGCCGGCGCCAGGACGTTCTTGTCGAACATCCGCCAGTCGTGCGGTCGCACGCCCTGCACATCCAGGTCGGACCCCGGCCAGAACATGGTCGCCGTGCGAATCCCGGCGCGCTCCGCGGTGACCCAGATCGGCGTAGCCTGGTCCCACCAGAAGCGATCCCAGGCGATCCCCTTAGCCCCCATCCGGAAGGTCTGGCCGGGGCGGGCGGCGTCGACCATCACATTGTCGACGATGCCGTGGTGATCGGGCCGCAGGCCGGTGACCAGGGTGTAGTGGTTCGGATAGGTCAGGGAGGGAAAGGACGGTTTCATGCCCTCCCCCGCCCGCGCCCCGCGCGCCGCCAGGGCCGACAGCTCCGGCGTCACCCCGCGATCCAGATAGTCGGCCCTAAAGCCGTCGATCGAGATGAGGATGGTCAGGGGACGCTCGGCCGCGACGGCGGGGCCAGCGATCAGGCACAGGAGGGTGAGCAGGCGGAGAAGCAGGAGGCGCATCGGGTCTCCTTAGACGATCTCGATGACAGGCCCGAGACCTGACGGCTCAGGTTCCGCCAAGATCCCGCACACAGGCCGCCCGCTGCGCCGGGCTAAGGCTCTGCGGAACCGAGACCGTCTGAAGCTGGAAGGTCGCCCGGCCGGCGGGCAGGTACTGGATCAAACGCTCGCCGCCATCCGCCGCCGCCACGCGGTAGGCGATCGCCACGCGACTGTCGCCCTCCGTGCCGCCGACCCGACCCAGGCGCTTCATCCCGTCCCGCAGCCCAGCCGCGTAGGCCGGGCCGGCGGGATCGACGCCGCTGATCACACCCGTCTTGGCGCTGGTCTCGCCGTCGAACCCTCGGTCGAAGACGGGGATCGTCACGTCGCTCACAGTGAGGCAGGCCCCAAACACATCGGACGGCAGGCGCACGGTGTCGCCCCGGGTGACGTGGCGGGCGAGATCGGCCTCGACCGCGAGCCCCGGCGCCGTGGCGCTCATCATCGCCGGGAACAGACTTGCCCCGGTCCCCTTGGCCCCGCCGGTCCGCACCGCGGCGAGCTGTCGGCGCATCACGTCGTCGAGGGACAGACGGCCGCCGCTGGCCGTCCGGATGGCCCGGTCCCAGATCACGGCCAGAAGCCGCCCACGGTCATAGGGCGACTGTTGCGCGTTCTGGTTCGTCCAGAACGCGGCCATCACCTGATCGGCGGTGAAATTCCGCGCCGGCGAGCCGTCATAACGCGCAAGGACCTCATTGTAGCGGCCCGCAAAGTCCTCCAGCGACCAGATGCCGGCGCGCAGGAGGATGCGCGACGCATAGAAATCGGTGAATCCCTCGCTGAACCAGTAGTCCCGCGCCTCGTCCTGCTCCGACAGGCCGCCGACCTGATTGGCGATCCAGGTGTGCATATATTCGTGGGCGAGGAAGTGGGGGTCCTGGGCCGGGTCCCGATTGGTCGTCGACTCTATCGCGAAGGCGTCGCCCTTGCCCGTGCCGGTGGTCGAATAGGATCCGCCCTGTCCGCCCGACAGCGGCGTCAGGGTGATCAGGAACGGCGATGGCGCGTCGCGCCAAAACGCGGTCTCCGCGGTCATGATGCGGGCGGCCATGTCGGCCAGGGCTTCCGGCGCCGATGGCCACTGCCCCAGAACCGCCACCCGCAGAGGCGCACGGCCCAGGTGGCGCTCCACGACGGACAGGTGCTCGCCGCCCACGACGACGCTGTCGACGATGTCCGAGACCCGACCCGGGCGCCGCGCCAAGTGATCGAGATCCGAGGCCAGGGTCCAGCCGGCCGGTCGCGCGCCCCAGGCGAACCGGGCGGGAGCCGCCTGCCGCCCGCTTGGCGTGGCGAAGACACCCTCGCCATGGGCCATGAACCAGGTCGGCCGCACGACGGGCTCGCCCTTGGGATGGTCACGACCGGGGTCGGCGTCGCCGATCACCGCGATCTGATAGGACACTTCGAGTTGGGCGCCCGGGCGGTGGCGCAGGCGCCGAGCGGGCCCCTGGCCTGGCTCAAGGGTCCCGCCCTTGACCTCGATCCGCGACATCAGCCGCGACAGGTTCTCGGCCTCGGCCCAGTGATCGGGCAGGTCGAGCCCGGTCTCTCCGTCGGGATCGCCCTTGAAATCCAGCTTGACGGCCAGCGCGGTGAGCGCGCCGTTCACGACGACGGGCGTCAGCTGGTAGCGCACAGGCGCCTCGGCCGCCCGCGCCACCCCGCCGAACAGCAGCACCCCCAAAACGATCGCCCAAGCTCGCATGATCCCTCCCGCGCCGCCCGTCCAGGCGTCACGACAACCCTGCCGTCAGCCACCAGGGCGCATCAAGGTCCGGGAGGGCTGAAAACGCAAAAGCCCCGGACGTCGCCGTCCGGGGCTCTGAAACTCTGCGAGGCTGGAAGCCTTATTCGTCGTCGAAGCCGCCGGCGACCTGGACCGGACCGGAGTCCTTGCCCTTTTCAGCCGGGTCACGATCGACGAACTCGATCACGGCGACCGCGGCGTTGTCGCCATAGCGGTAGCCGGCCTTCAGGACGCGGCAGTAACCGCCCTGACGATCCTTGTAGCGCGGGCCGAGCACGGCGAAGAGCTTGCCGACTTGTTCCACGTCACGGACGGTGCTGATCGCCTGACGACGCGCATGCAGATCGCCGCGCTTGGCCAGGGTGATGAGCTTCTCGACCACGGGGCGGAGCTCCTTGGCCTTCGGCAGGGTTGTCACGATCTGCTCGTGCTTGATCAGGCTCGCCGCCATATTGGCGAACATGGCGGTGCGGTGGGCGCTGGTGCGGCCGAGTTTGCGGTGGGCTTTTCCGTGACGCATATGAAGTCTCCTGAGCCAACCGGCCCGCTTTGAGGCCCCGGCGCTCGCCGGCAGGCCTCCTACCTGATCAGTCCCAAACAGCTCCCGCTTGGGTCAACGCGATGCGCCGGGGCCCTTCACCGCTGTTGCGGCTTCGTCGGGCCCAGACCGCAGAAGCGGCCCGGAGTCGGCGCGTAGTCCGTCTTACATCTGGTCTTCGAACTTCTTCGCCAGCTCTTCGATGTTTTCCGGCGGCCAGTTCGGCACGTCCATGCCGAGATGCAAGTTCATGCCCGCGAGCACTTCCTTGATCTCGTTCAGCGACTTGCGGCCGAAGTTCGGGGTGCGGAGCATCTCCGCCTCGGTCTTCTGGATCAGGTCGCCGATATAGACGATGTTGTCGTTCTTCAGGCAGTTGGCCGAACGGACCGAGAGCTCAAGCTCGTCGACCTTCTTCAGCAGCGCCGGGTTGAACGGCAGTTCCGGCTTGGCTTCGCCTTCGACCTTCTTCTTCGGCTCTTCGAAGGTGATGAAGATCTGCAGCTGGTCTTGCAGGATGCGGGCGGCATAGGCCACGGCGTCCACCGGCGACACGGCGCCGTTGGTTTCCACTTCCATGATCAGCTTGTCGTAGTCGAGGCTCTGGCCCTGACGGGTCGGCTCGACGCGATAGGCGACGCGCTTGACCGGCGAATAGAGGCTGTCCACGGCGATCAGGCCGATGGGCGCGTCTTCCGGACGGTTCATCTCGGCCGGGACATAGCCCTTGCCGTTCTGCACGGTGAACTCCATGCGCACGGTGGCGCCGTCGTCCAGGGTGCAGAGCACATGGTCGGGGTTCAGGATTTCGATGTCCGAACCGGCGTCGATCTGACCGGCGGTCACCGAGCCAGGGCCCGTGGCGCGCAGGGTCATGCGCTTGGGGCCTTCGGCGTGCATGCGCAGCGCCATCTGCTTGATGTTCAGGACGATGTCGACGACGTCTTCACGAACGCCTTCCAGCGACGAGAATTCGTGGACCACACCGTCGATCTGCACGGCCGTCACAGCGGCGCCTTGCAGCGAGGATAGAAGAACACGGCGCAGGCTGTTGCCCAGCGTCACGCCGAAGCCGCGCTCGAGAGGTTCGGCAACCAGACGCGCCTTGCGGTTCGCATCTTGGCCGGTCTCGATCAGCGGCTTCTCGGGACGGATGAGCTCGTTCCAGTTTCTTTCGATCACGGATGGATGTCCCTCGAACGCAGGATCGCCGGACGCGGCTTACGCGGTCCGGCGCATGGGGATAGCAGTACTTCGGTACTCAGACGCGCCGACGCTTGGGCGGCCGGCAGCCGTTGTGCGGAATGGGGGTCACGTCACGGATGGTCGTGATGGTCATGCCCACCGACTGCAGCGCGCGAAGAGCGGACTCACGTCCCGAACCCGGGCCGGAGACGTTCACTTCCAGCGTCTTCACGCCGTGTTCGGCGGCCTTCTTGCCGGCGTCTTCCGCAGCCATCTGGGCGGCGTAGGGCGTCGACTTCCGGGAACCCTTGAAGCCCATCATGCCGGCCGAGGACCACGAGATCGTGTTCCCTTGCGCGTCGGTGATGGTGATCATGGTGTTGTTGAACGAGGCGTTCACGTGCGCCACGCCCGAGGTGATGTTCTTGCGTTCGCGCTTTTTGACGCGAGCCGGTTCCTTGGCCATCGCTGAGCTCTCTTACTTCTTCTTGCCGGCGATCGGCTTGGCCGGACCCTTGCGGGTGCGGGCGTTGGTGTGCGTGCGCTGACCGCGGACCGGGAGGCCCTTACGGTGACGCAGGCCGCGATAGCAGGCCAGGTCCATCAGACGCTTGATGTTGACCGCCGTCTCGCGACGCAGGTCCCCTTCGACGGTGTAGTCACGGTCGATGGTTTCGCGGATCTGCAGCACCTCAGCGTCGGTCAGCTGATTGACGCGGCGAGCGTCATCGATGCCAACCTTGTCCACGATCTGGCGGGCCTTAGCCTGGCCGATGCCATGGATGTACTGAAGCGCGATGACGACGCGCTTGTTAGTCGGAATGTTTACGCCGGCGATACGGGCCACGTCGTGTATTCTCCTGGTCACGCAGAGATGCGCGAACGACGCCCCGGCCCCTGCATCCCTGACGGGAAGGCCAGCGCGGCGATCGCGCGTTTCGCGGAAGCGGCCCGTTATAGGGATCGTTACGCTTCCGTCAATGCCCGGTTTAACGAATTTTGCTCCCCGCAACGGCCCTTGCGGGGCCTGGCCGGGGAAATTCGGCGAACCGGTCTTGTCATCCTGGCCGCGACAGGCCCCGAGGGGTCCGCAACGTCCGTAAATCCCGTCCGCGTCGCAAAACGCGGGACGATTCGTCAGCTCGAGGTCCCTATGCCTTGAGCTTGGCCAGCGCCTGGTCGATCCCGGCGGCGACCGACTCGATCGAGCCCATGCCATCCAGTTCGACCAGTTTGCCCTGGCCTTGATAGTAGGGCAGCAGCGGCGCGGTCTGGTCGTTATAGGCGCCCAGCCGAACCTTGAAGCTGTCCGGATTGTCGTCCGGCCGGCCCGACTCGGCGAACCGCCCGGCGATCCGGGTCATCAGCGCCTCGTCGTCCACCTTCAGCCGCAGCACCACGTCGATCTTGGCGCCGCGCTTGGCAAGCATCGCGTCCAGCGCCTCGGCCTGGGCCAGGGTGCGGGGGAAACCATCGAAGATCGCCCCGCCCGCGGCTTCCGCCTCCGGCAGACGCTCCTCGATCAGAGCGATGACGATCTCGTCCGTCACCAGCTCGCCGCGCTGCATCACGCCTTCCACCTTCTTGCCGAGCTCAGAGCCCGAGGCGATGGCGGCGCGCAGCATGTCGCCGGTCGAGAGCTGGACCATCTTGCGGCCCTCCACCAGGCGCTTGGCCTGGGTGCCCTTGCCCGCCGCTGGCGGTCCGAACAGGATCAAATTCATGGTGTTCTTATTCCCTCCCCGCCGGTCATCCCCATGACCGGTTGAACGCGGCCAGGCGCCCGAAATTAACGCCCGCGCACCCCGCGCAGCTTCGACTTCTTGATCAGGCCCTCATACTGGTGGGCCAGAAGGTGCGACTGGATCTGAGTGACGGTGTCCATGGTCACGCTCACCACGATCAGGATCGAGGTGCCGCCCAGATAGAAGGGCGCGTGGAAGGCGCTGATGAAGATCTCGGGCACCAGGCAGACCACGGTGATGTAGACCGCCCCGATAACCGTCAGACGGGTCAGGACGAAATCGAGATATTCCGCCGTGCGCTTGCCCGGACGGATCCCCGGCAGGAAGCCGCCGTACTTGCGCAGGTTCTCGGCGGTGTCCTCCGGATTGAAGACGACCGAGGTGTAGAAGAAGCAGAAGAAAATGATCAGGGCCGCGTACAGCACCATGAACAGCGGCTGGCCGTGCTGCAGCTGGCCGACCACGGTCGGCAGCCACTGAAGCTGGCTCGGCAGGTTGGCGGTCGCCAGGAAGCTCATGGCCGTCGCCGGCAGCAGCAGCAGGGACGAGGCGAAGATCGGCGGGATCACGCCCGAGGTGTTGACCTTCAGCGGCAGGAACGAAGTGTCGCCGCCGAACATGCGGTTGCCTTGCTGGCGCTTCGGATACTGCACCAGCAGGCGGCGCTGCGAGCGTTCCATGAACACGATCGAGAGGATCGCGGCCACGGCGACCACCAGGATGGCGACGCCGCCGAAGCTGGACATCTGGCCGGTGCGCATGACCGTCAGCAGCTGCCACACGCCGGTCGGCAGGTTGGCCACGATGCCGGCGAAGATGATCAGGGACACGCCGTTGCCGACGCCGCGGCTGGTGATCTGCTCGCCCAGCCACATCAGGAACAGGGTGCCGCCGGTCAGGGTGATGACGGTCGAGACGACGAAGAACAGGCCCGGATTGACCACCAGGCCGGCGCTCGCCTGCAGGCCCGTCGCGATGGCGAAGGACTGCAGCAGGGCCAGGACCACGGTCAGATAGCGGGTGTACTGGTTGAGCGTCTTGCGCCCCGCCTCCCCGCCTTCCTTCCGCATCTTCTCCCACGGCGGATAGACCGTGCCGAGCAGCTGCACGATGATCGAGGCCGAGATGTAGGGGCCGACGTTCAGCGAGAAGATCGCCATGCGCTGCACGGCGCCGCCCGAGAACATGTTGAACATGCCAAGGATGCCCTTGGACTGCCCCTCGAACACCCGGGTGAAGGCTTCGATATCGATGCCCGGGATCGGGATATAGGTGCCGAGCCGGTAGACGATCATCGCGATGAGCGTGAACCAGATGCGCTTATGAAGCTCCGTCGCCTTCTGGAAGGCGCCGAAGTTCATGTTGGCTGCGAGCTGTTCGGCGGCCGAAGCCATGCAAATCCCCGAGCGTTTAAGACTGGTCGTACATAGGGCGTCAGATGGGCCCTGTCATCCGCCCCGGCCCGAACCCTCCCCTCCCCGTCAAACTGACGCGGACGGCAGGGCTCCGAAGACCGGGTCGGCGGCCGAGATCCCCGCATCAGCGGGGATGAGCGGTGAGGCTCAGGCCTTGACCTTCTTCTGCAGCTTGCCCTTCGGGGCGTCGCTTTCGACCGGCTGGGTCGTGGTGACCGAACCGCCGGCGGCTTCCACGGCGGCCTTGGCCGCGGCCGAGGCCGAATAGACGGTGATGTTGATCTTGGACTTGATCTCGCCCTTGCCCAGCAGGCGGACGCCGTCGCGTTCACGACGGATGACGCCGGCGGCCAGCAGGGCGGCGGCGTCGATCGCCTTCTTCGCGTCGAGCTTGCCGGCGGCGATCGCCTGTTCCAGACGCCACAGGTTCACTTCCGCGAACTCCAGGGCGAAGGGGTTGTTGAAGCCACGCTTGGGCATGCGCATGTGCAGCGGCATCTGGCCGCCTTCGAAGCCGGCGATGGCGACGCCGGAGCGCGCCTTCTGGCCCTTCACACCGCGACCGGCGGTCTTGCCCTTGCCCGAACCCGGGCCGCGGCCGACGCGCATGCGATTCTTGGTGGAGCCCGGGGCCGGGGCGAGTTCGTTGAGCTTGGTCATGGGTGCCTCTCCTTGGAGATCTGTCGCCGGGGGCCCTCCCCCGACTCGGCTGATGTAAAAATTCAAACGGCCCGGCGAGCCGGGCCGAGACGGCAACAGGGGCGACGTTTCCGCCGCCCCTTATAGACCTTAGCCTTCGACCACTTCCACCAGATGGTGGACCTTGGCGATCATGCCGCGAACGGAGGGGGTGTCCTCCAGGATCGCGGTGCGGCCGATCTTGTTGAGGCCCAGGCCCGCGAGAGTCGCGCGCTGGTCCTTGGTCCGGCGAATGGGGCTCGCCGTCTGACGAACGGTGACCTTAGCCATGACTTATTCTCCGTCGGTGGCGACCGGAGCGCCGTCAGCCTTGCGGCCCAGCACGTCGGCGACCTTCTTGCCACGCTTGTTGGCGACCTGGCGGGGCGAAGACTGAGCCTTCAGCGCCTGGAAGGTCGCGCGCACCATGTTGTAGGGGTTGGACGAGCCGACCGACTTGCCGACCACGTCCTGGACGCCCAGGGTTTCGAGCACGGCGCGCATCGGACCGCCGGCGATGACGCCGGTGCCGGCGGGCGCCGCACGGACCATGACCTTGCCAGCGCCCCAACGGCCATTGCCGTCGTGGTGCAGGGTGCGGCTCTCGCGGAGCGGCACACGGATCATCGACTTCTTGGCTTCTTCGGTCGCCTTGCGGATGGCTTCCGGCACTTCACGCGCCTTGCCATGACCGAAGCCGACGCGGCCCTTCTGATCACCGACCACCATCAGGGCGGCGAACGAGAAACGACGGCCACCCTTCACAGTCGCGGCGACGCGGTTGATGTGCACCAGCTTCTCGACGATGTCGCTGTCGGCGCGCTCTTCCTGCGGGGCGTTCCGGTCCCGGCCACGGCGTTGACCGCCTTCGCCGCGTTGTTCGTTTCCACGAGCCATTGGATTACCCCTAGAAATTCAAGCCGGCTTCGCGCGCGGCGTCAGCCAGCGCCTTCACCCGGCCGTGATAGATGTAGCCGCCACGATCGAACACGACGTCCTTGACGCCCTTTTCGATCGCGCGCTGGGCGACCAAGGCGCCGACGCGAGCGGCGGCTTCCTTGTCGGAACCCTTGGTCTTGCCTTCGCCCTCGAGGGACGAAGCCGAAGCCAGAGTCACGCCCTTCGCATCATCGATGACCTGGGCGTAGATGTTCTTGTCCGAACGGAACACCGACAGACGCGGACGGCCATTCGACAGCTTGCGAAGGCGGATCCGGTTGCGCTCGGCGCGGCGCTTGGACGTTTCACGAGGAGTAAGAGCCATGGCCTACTTCTTCTTGCCTTCCTTGCGACGCACCTTCTCGCCCGCGTAGCGCACGCCCTTGCCCTTGTAGGGCTCCGGCGGACGGATACGACGGATGCGCGCGGCGATCTCGCCGACCGCCTGCTTGTCGATGCCGCTGATCTTGATTTCAGTCTGCTTCGGCACGGCGAACGCGATGCCCGCCGGCGGCGGAACGTCCACCTCGTGGCTGAAGCCCAGCTGCATGGAGAGCGAATTGCCCTTCATCGCCGCGCGATAACCAACGCCGACCAGCTCGAGGGTCTCCTCATAGCCCTGGGTGACCCCATGGACCATGTTGGCGACCAGCGTGCGGGACAAACCCCACATGGCCTGAGCGCGCGTGTTCTCGACACGCTTGGACAGCACCAGCTCGGCGCCCTCCTGCTTGACCTCGATTTCTTCGGCCACGGTCCAGGCGAGTTGCCCCTTGGGGCCCTTCACCGACACCGTTTGGCCGGAGATGGTGACCGTAACCCCGGTGGGGACGGCGACCGCCTTCTTTCCGATCCGCGACATCTTTAATAGACCCGGCAGAGGACTTCGCCGCCCACGTTCGCATCGCGCGCCGCGGAGTCGGACATGACGCCCTTGGGCGTCGACAGGATCGAGATACCCAGGCCGTTCTTAACCGGCTTCAGGTCCGCGATCGACGAATAGACGCGACGGCCCGGCTTCGAGACGCGGCTGATTTCGACGATGACGGGCTGGCCGTCAAAGTACTTCAGCTCGATCTCGAATTCCGGGAAGGCGCCGGGCTTTTCCACCAGGTGGTAGCCGCGGATGTAGCCTTCCTCGGCCAGCACATCGAGGACGCGCGCGCGCATCTTCGAGGCGGGGGTCGACACTTTCGAACGGCCGCGGGTCGCGGCGTTCTTGATGCGGGCGATCATATCGCCAACGGGGTCGTTCACCATGGGACCCTCCTCACCAGCTCGATTTCACGAGGCCGGGGATCAACCCGTGCGAACCCAGTTCGCGCAGGGAGATCCGGCTCATCTTCAGCTTACGATAGTAGGCGCGCGGACGGCCCGTGACTTCGCACCGGTTACGGATGCGGGTCTTGGACGAATTCCGCGGCAGCTCCGCGAGCTTCAGCCGGGCTTCGAAGCGTTCTTCGAGCGGCAGGCTTTCGTCGTTGGCGACGGCCTTCAGCTCTTCACGCTTCGAGGCGTATTGCTTGACGAGACGCTTGACCATCTCGTTGCGGTTGACGGCGCTCTTCTTGGCCATTTTGCTTTCCTTCCCGCCCTTAAGCTTGAACGAACGGGAACTGGAATTCCTTGAGAAGCGCGCGCGCTTCGTCGTCGGTCTTCGCAGTCGTGGCGACGATGATGTCCATGCCCCACATTTGATCGATCTGGTCGTAGTTGATCTCGGGGAACACGATGTGCTCCTTCAGACCCATGGCGTAGTTGCCACGACCGTCGAACGAGGTGGGCTTCAGGCCCCGGAAGTCCTTCACCCGCGGCAGAGCGATGGTGATCAGACGGTCCAGGAATTCGTACATGCGGTCCTTGCGAAGGGTCACCTTCGCGCCGATCACCATGCCTTCGCGCAGCTTGAAGCCGGCGATGGAATTGCGGGCGCGGGTGGCGACCGGCTTCTGGCCGGCGATGGCCGTCAGATCCGCGATGGCCGAGTTGACCTTCTTGGAGTCGTTGACCGCCTCACCGATCCCCATGTTCAGGACGATCTTGTCCAACTTGGGGATCTGCATCTCGTTGGTGTAGCCGAACTGTTCCTTCATCACCGCGCGGATGCGCTGGCGATATTCGGACTTCAGTCGGGGCTCGTAAGCTTGCTCAGCCATTGATCACCTCGCCGGTCGTCTTAGCGACACGAACCTTCTTGTCGCCTTCGACGCGGAAACCGACGCGGGTCGGCTTACCCTTGGAGTCAACGATCGCCACGTTGGACACGTGAAGCGCCGCTTCCTTGTTCTTGATGCCGCCCTGCGGGTCGGACTGGGTCGGGCGGGTGTGGCGCTGAACCATGTTCAGGCCTTCCACGACGACGCGGTCTTCCTTGGGCAGGACCTTCAGGACATTGCCCTGACGGCCCTTGTCCTTGCCGGCGAGGATCACGACGCGATCCCCTTTTTTGATCTTCGCGGCCATTACAGCACCTCGGGCGCGAGGGAGATGATCTTCATGTGGTTCTTGGCGCGCAGTTCACGGGGAACCGGGCCGAAGATCCGCGTGCCGATCGGCTCGCTCTGCTTGTTCACGATGACGGCGGCGTTCTTATCGAAACGGATCACCGAACCGTCCTTGCGCTTGATCGCGGAGGACGTGCGCACGACGATGGCTTGAAGGACGTCGCCCTTCTTCACCCGGCCGCGCGGAATGGCTTCCTTGACGGAGACGACGATCTTGTCGCCCACGCCGGCGTAACGACGGCCAGCGCCGCCGAGCACCTTGATGCACATCACACGACGCGCGCCGGAATTGTCGGCGACTTCGAGGTTAGTCTGCATCTGGATCATGGATCAGACCTTCCTTACGAGCCCTGGACAGCGGCGGCCTTAGGCAGCGCTTCCCAGGTCTTGGTTTTCGATTTCGGCGCGCATTCGATGATGCGGGCGATCTCGCCGGCCTTGTAGGCGTTGGTTTCGTCGTGCGCGTGGTACTTCTTCGACCGACGGACGGTCTTCTTCAGCACCGGATGCAGGAAGGTCCGTTCGACCTTCACGACGATGGTCTTGTCACCCTTATCGGAGACGACCACGCCTTCGAGAATTCGTTTCGGCATTTGGGTCTCCTTAGGCCGCGGACTGCTTGGCGCGCAGGACGGTCTTGATCCGGGCGATGTCCTTGCGGACCTCGCTCGAACGGTGGGTCTTCTCGACCTGGCCCGTCGCCGCCTGGAAGCGCAGGTTGAACTGCTCTTTCTTCAGGTTCAGCAGGGTTTCGCCGAGTTGGTCGGGCGTCATGCCCCGGATGTCATCGATCTTCATCACGCGTGCTCCGCAACGGCGGCGTCGATACGGGTGACGATGCGGGTCTTCACCGGAAGCTTGGCCGCGCCGAGGCGCAGGGCTTCACGGGCCACATCGTCCGGCACGCCGTCGATTTCGAACATGATCCGGCCGGGGTGAACCCGGGCGGCCCAGTACTCAACCGCGCCCTTACCCTTACCCATCCGGACTTCGGCGGGCTTGTCGGTGACGGGAACGTCCGGGAAGATCCGGATCCACACGCGACCTTGGCGCTTCATCTGGCGAGTGATCGCCCGACGAGCCGCTTCGATCTGGCGGGCGGTGATGCGTTCCGGCTCAACCGACTTCAGGCCGTGCGAGCCGAAGTTCAGGGAGAAGCCGCCCTTGGCGACCCCGTGGATCTTGCCCTTGAACTGCTTGCGGTACTTGGTTTTCTTAGGTGAAAGCATGGCTCAACCTCACGCGCCGGCCTGGTCGCGGCGATCGCGACGCGGACCGCGATCAGGGCGATCGCCCCGTTCACGACCGCCGCCTTCGCCAGCGGGACCGGATTCAGTGGCCAGGCGCTTATCCAGCGCCATGGGATCGTGCTCGAGGACTTCGCCCTTAAACACCCACACCTTCACACCGATGATGCCGTAGGTGGTCTTGGCTTCCGTCAGCCCGTAGTCGATGTCCGCGCGCAGCGTGTGACGCGGCACCCGGCCCTCGTGATAGGACTCGGTCCGGGCGATTTCCGCGCCGCCCAGACGACCGGCGACTTCGATGCGCATGCCCTTGGCGCCCAGACGCATCGCGCTTTGCAGCGAACGCTTCATGGCGCGACGGAAGGCGATCCGGCGCTCGAGCTGCTGGGCGATGTTTTCGGCCACCAGCTGGGCGTCGGTTTCCGGCTTGCGGATTTCGACGATGTTCAGGTGCACTTCGCCGCCGGTGATGGCCGCGACGTCCTTACGGAGCTTGTCGATGTCCGCACCCTTCTTGCCGATGATCACGCCGGGGCGCGCGGCATAGATGGTGATGCGGCACTTCTTGTGGGGGCGCTCGATGATGATGCGCGAGACGCCGGCTTGATACAGGCGCTTCTTCAGCATCTTACGGACCTTGATGTCCTCGTGCAGAAGCTTGCCGTACTCGGCGCCGTCGGCGAACCAACGGGAGTCCCAGGTGCGGTTGATGCCGAGGCGAAGCCCGACCGGATTGACTTTTTGACCCATCAGGCGGCCTCACCCAGCTCGCGGACCACGATGGTGATCTCGCTAAACGGCTTTTCGATGCGCGAGGCCCGGCCGCGAGCGCGGGCGGAAAAGCGCTTCATAACCAGGTTCTTGCCCACGAAGGCCTCGGCCACGACCAGGGAGTCGATGTCGAGGTTGTGGTTGTTCTCGGCGTTGGAGATCGCCGAGTAGAGCGCCTTGCGCACATCGCGAGCGATGCGCTTGTGGCTGAACTCCAGCTCGTTCAGAGCCCGCTGGACCTTGAGGCCGCGGATCGACTGAGCGACGAGGTTCAGCTTGCGGGGGCTGATACGCAGAGAGGTGACCTTGGCCACCGCCTCGGCAGCGCTGAAGCGCCGGGCTTTTGCTTGCTTGGCCATGACTACTTCCTCTTGGCCTTCTTATCGGCCGCGTGGCCCGGGAAGTACCGGGTAGGCGCGAACTCACCGAGCTTCATGCCGACCATGTCTTCGCTAATCAGCACCGGGACGTGCTTTTGGCCGTTGTGGACACCAAAGGTGAGGCCCACGAACTGCGGCATGATGGTGGAGCGACGCGACCAGGTCTTGATCACATCCTTGCGGCCGGAACCTTGGGCGGTTTCGGCCTTCTTCAGCAGGTATCCGTCGACAAACGGACCTTTCCAGACGGAACGGGTCATGGCTTAGCGAGCCTTCCGAGCATGGCGCGAACGGATGATGTACTTATCCGTCGTCTTGTTGGTGCGGGTCTTGGCGCCCTTGGTCGGCTTGCCCCACGGAGTGACCGGGTGACGACCGCCGGAGGTGCGGCCTTCACCACCGCCGTGCGGGTGGTCGACGGGGTTCATGACGACGCCGCGGACGTGCGGGCGGAAGCCCATGTGCCGGGTGCGGCCGGCCTTGCCGAGCACCTGGTTCATGTGATCCTGGTTCGAGACAGCGCCGACCGTGGCCATGCAGCTGTCCTGGACCATCCGCAGTTCGCCGGAGTTCAGGCGGATCTGGGCGTAGCCGGCGTCACGACCGACCAGCTGGGCGTAGGCGCCAGCCGAACGGGCGATCTGACCGCCCTTGAGGGGCTTCAGCTCGACATTGTGAATGATCGTGCCGATCGGCATGCCACGCAGCGGCATGGCGTTGCCCGGCTTCACGTCGGCTTTCTCGGAGGCGATCACCTGATCGCCGGCCTTGATGCGCTGCGGAGCCAGGATATAGGCCAGCTCGCCATCGGCGTACTTGATCAGCGCGATGAAGGCGGTGCGGTTCGGGTCGTATTCGAGACGCTCGACCGTGGCCGGGATGTCCCACTTGCGACGCTTGAAGTCCACCACGCGGTACAGGCGCTTGGCGCCGCCGCCGCGGAAGCGGACGGCGATCCGGCCACCGCCGCCACGACCGCCGGTCTTGGTCAGACCGTGGACGAGCGACTTTTCCGGCTTGCCCTTGTGGAGCTCGGACTTGTCGACCAGCACCAGCCCGCGGCGGGACGGCGAAGTCGGATTGTAATGCTTCAGAGCCATCTGCTTAGAGCCCCGTGGTGATGTCGATCGACTGGCCTTCGGCCAGGGTCACGACAGCTTTCTTGACGTCCGAGCGGCGGCCCGGACGGCCCCGGAAGCGCTTGGTCTTGCCCTTGACGACCAGGGTGTTGACCTTGGTGACAGTGACTTTGAACAGGGCTTCGACGGCGGCGGCGATTTCGTCCTTGGTCGCGTCGTTGGCGACCCGGAAGACCACCTTGTTCTGCTCGGAAAGCAGGGTGGCCTTTTCGGTGATCACCGGCGACAGGATCGCGTCGTAGTGGCGGGCGGTCGGGCTAGCCATTACGCGGCCTCCTTCTCGGCGAAGCGCGCGTTGATCGCGTCGACCGCGTCCTTGGTCAGGACCAGGGTCTGGCGGCGCAGCACGTCATAGACGTTCAGGCCGGCGTTCGGCAGCACGTCCAGGTTCGGGATGTTGCGCGACGCCAGGGCGAAGTTGGTGTCGACTTCGGCGCCGGCGATCACCAGGGCGTTGGTCAGACCAAGCTTGCCCAGTTGAGCCCGCAGAGCCGAGGTCTTCGGGTCGGTGACGGCCACCGAGTCCACGATCACCAGAGCGCCGCTCTTGGCCTTGGAGGACAGCGCATGGCGGAGGGCCAGGGCGCGGAACTTCTTGGGCAGGTCGAAGGCGTGGCTGCGGACCACAGGACCGTGGGCCTTGGCGCCGCCGACGAACTGAGCCGCACGGCGCGAACCGTGACGAGCGCCGCCGGAGCCCTTCTGCTTGTACATCTTCTTGCCGGTGCGAGAGACCTCGTTCCGGACCTGGATCTTGTGATTGCCCGAGCGACGCTTGGCGAGCTGCCAAGTGATCATGCGCTGCAGGATGTCGCCGCGGATGTCTTCGATACCGAAGATGGCGTCGGACAGTTCAATCGAACCGCCCTTGGCGCCGTCGAGCTTGATGACGTCGAGTTTCATTATTCTTCGCCCTCAGCTTGGGGCGCCTCGGCAGGAGCCTCTTCCGCCGCGGGAGCCGCAACCGACTGGCCAGGCTTACGGAACGCGCCGGGCTTGGGAGCCTCGGCAGGAGCCGCAATCTTCACCGCGTCGCGGATCTTCACGTAGGAACCCTCGGTCCCGGGCACGGCGCCCTTGACCAGGATCAGGCCGCGCTCGGCGTCGATGCGCCAGACGGTCAGGTTCAGGGTGGTGACGGTCTCGACCCCGAGGTGGCCGGCCATCTTCTTGCCCTTGAAGGTCTTGCCAGGATCCTGGCGCTGACCGGTCGAACCATGGGCCCGGTGGGAGACGGACACACCGTGGGTGGCCCGCATACCGCCGAAGTTCCAGCGCTTCATCGCGCCCTGGAAACCCTTACCAACCGTGACGCCCGTCACATCGACCTTTTGGCCGGGGACGTAGTGGTCGGCGGTCAGTTCCGCGCCCACTTCGATCAGGTTGTCCGGACTCACCCGGAATTCGGCCAGCTCGTGCTTCGGCTCGACTTCAGCCTTGGCGAAGTGGCCGCGCATGGCCTTGCTGGTGTTCTTCGGCTTCTTGGCGCCGGCTCCGAGCTGGAGCGCGACATAGCCGTCCTTTTCCTGGGTCCGCTGGCCGGTGACCTGGCAGCCTTCGAGGCTGAGCACGGTCACGGGCACATGGACGCCGGCTTCATCGAAGAAGCGGGCCATACCCAGTTTCTTGGCGATCACGCCGGTACGCATCGACCGATCCCCCCTTACAGCTTGATCTCGACGTCCACGCCGGCGGACAGGTCGAGCTTCATCAGCGCGTCCACGGTCTGCGGGGTGGGGTCGACGATATCGAGCACGCGCTTGTGCGTGCGGATTTCGAACTGCTCGCGCGACTTCTTGTCGATGTGCGGCGAACGGTTGACGGTGAATTTTTCGATCTGCGTCGGCAGGGGGATGGGCCCCCGCACGGTCGCGCCGGTGCGCTTAGCCGTATTGACGATCTCGCGTGTGGAATGGTCCAGCACGCGGTGGTCAAAGGCCTTGAGCCGGATGCGGATGTTCTGACGATCCATATCGCTCTTCAATTTCCCCTACAGACGACGGTCCGTCCGCGTGACTTTGACCATTTCAAAGACCAACCCGCGCCCCTCATAAGAGGAGCCCGTACGCGTAAGTCCGCTCAAACGACATAGGCCCGCGCGAAAACCTTCCGCGTGGGCCGACTCCCGAGATGCTGATTAGCTTGCCTCAGGTCGTTCCGCGAACCGCGTCTGCGCTTCAAATCACTTCGAAGCGCACAGCCGATCCAACAGGAGGCGCGTCTATACGTGTGCGACTCGGCGGCGTCAAGGGCCGGGAGATCCGGCCCTCTTCGCCACGCGATCAGCCGATATTGACGCTGCCGGATCCGACGATCGCCTTGCTGACGCCGCCGGTGACCTGCTTGACATTGACGTCGCCGGAGCCGGCGATCTTGGCCTTCAGCTCGCCCGCCACGCCGTCGAAGCGGACGTCGCCGGAGCCGGCGATGGTGATGGAGGCCTCGTCGGCATGGCCGCCGGCGACGCGGACGTCGCCCGAGCCCGCCACCCGCACATTCAGCGGCCCGCCGATCGAGGCGGTCCAGACATCGCCCGAGCCCGCGACCTCGACATCCAGCCGTCCGGCCACGGCCTGGGTGTGGACATCGCCCGAGCCCGCGATGCGGATCATCGCCTCGCCCGATGACCCGGCGTTCACGTCGCCGGACCCGGCTTCGTTCAGGCGGAACTTGCCGGCCACATTGGCGATGGTCCAGTGGCCGCAGCCGGCGTTGGAGAAGTTCAGGCTGGCGGTCTTGCCGATCGAGCCGAACACCGCCCCGCCCGTGGCGACGTCGGCGTCGCGCGGCGTGCGGATCACCACCTGGGGCATGTCGGCATAGGCGACATCGCCCATGCCCGAGACCCGCACCGAGACATGGTCCTGCGCGCCATGGCACTCGCGGATCCGGTGATCGAGATTGCCGTCGATGATCCACTTGCCGCCCAGGGAGCGGACCTGCAGCGGCAGGGCGCCATTGGCGGCGACGATCTCGACCTTCACGTCGGACCGGTCCTCCGGAATGACGACGACGCGGGCGACCGCGTCCTTCACCTCGACCGAGGCGGCGTTGGCGACGCCGCCGGCCATGGCCAGACCTGTCGCAGCGATGACGGCTAGAAGACGCATGCGTCCCCTCCTCTATGAACAACCCTGGGAGGACGGTAGTCGGCGGGCGCCGGCCGATCAGCTTAATTCGCGGTCATGACAGAGGTTTCATCTGGCCGGCTGGCCGGCCTCGAACTGGGCCAGAAGGCGCTCATGCCGCCACTGCTCGCGAGCCTTGTCGGATCCGGCCACCAGGGCCGCGCAGGGGCCGGGCTTGGGCGTCTCCGCCCCGATCTGCCCGGCGCAGGCCTTGGCGGGCCTGGCATAGGCTCCGGGGTCGCCCCAGAGCCCCTCCCCGCTCAGAAACGAGAAGGCGATGGCGTTGCGGGCCGAACGCTTCAGATCCTGGTAGCTGGCCCCCTCCTCCGCCGCCCGGGCGTATTCGCCGGACAGGTCGATGCGCAGCAGGCCGGCGTCGTCGGTCGACAGGCTGGTGGGTACGCCGCGCTGGCGCAGCCAGCCATAGGGATGAGCCCTGCCCCGCACCTCCAGGATCGCGTCATTGGAGGAGAGGTTGATCTCGACCAGCACGCCCTTGGCCGCCGCCTCCGCCGCCAAGGCCTCCGCGCCGTCCTCCTGGGCGAAGTCGACGCCGTGGCCGATGCGCCGGGCGCCCGCCACACGGATCGCCTGGGCGACGTGCGACCGCAGGTCCGCCGGCGTGGCGTATTTCAGGGTCAGCTCCCCCGCATGCAGGGCCACGGGAACCTTGCGGCCATGGTCGGTGAGGAAGTCGACCATCTTCATGTGCAGGCTGTAATTGGCCAGGGACGCCGGATTGTCCTCCGGCGCCACCATCTGCACCCCGACCCAGCGCTTGTCGGCGGCGACCAGGGCCGCGCCGAGCTGCAGCTGGGCGAAGGTCATCTCCGGCGGCAGCACCCGGATGGTCTGGTAGAGGTAGCGCACCGTGACCTGGCAGCCCGGCGACGCCTCGGGCGTGCCGCACTTCAGGATCTGGCGGGTGCGCGCCTCCCGCGCGTCAGTCTGGGCGAGGGTGGCGGGCACGAGCGCCTCGAGCCCTTGGCCGAATTCGCCGCCGCCTGGCCCTGGAAGTCGCCGCCCTTCCACCCGGCCTGGGCGCCGATCGCCGCTGCGGCCCCGCCGTTCGGGGTGATCATGGCCTCCAGATAGAAGGTGTTCTGACGGCCCAGCCCGTCCAGCACCACGGCCATCTGGTCGGCCGCACGGCTGTCCGGCAGGGCGCCGATGCGGCTGAACACCCCGAAGAACTGGTCGTGGCCCGAGCGGTCCAGGAAGCCGGGATGGCGGGTGGAGAAGGAATCGACCAGGGCGCTGCGCATCACCTCGTCCCGCACCGCAGCGGCCACGGGCTTGAGGGTGTCGCTCGGCTGGCAGGGCGGGACCAGGGCCAGGCGGGTCACGTCCACGCACAGGCCGTCCTCCGCCGCCCATTGCAGGACGGTCTCACCGAAGATGGCGCCGGAGATGTGGTTGTGCAGTTCGCCGCCCTTGGGAAACGCCCGACCGAAGGCGGTCACCGCCCCGCCGGACATATGGGCGAGGTCCGGCTCGCGCGCCGCCGCCGGCGCCGCGGCCGCCAGCACCGCCAGGGCCAGAATTCCGCCGCCGAGCCCCCGCCTCCAGTTACCGCCCATCTGATCGCCCCCCCATGCGGGCGCCACGGCGCAACAGCCGCGGAGTCGTGTCAAGTCCGTGCGGACTCCACATTCGTGGACTACGGCTTAGGCTGTACGCGGCGGCCGCCCGGTTCAGGCGCCGTTCACGCTCCAGCTTCGATGCTGCTTCCGGCGCATGGTCCTTGGGGTGAAGGAAGACGCGTCTGGGATGAAACGCCACGCATGAGGTTGGGCATGAAGACCGAGATTTTGACCCTCGCCGCCGTCATCGGCGCCGGCGCCCTGGCCGCCGCGGCCCCGCAGGCTGCGCAGGCCCAGGGCTATGACGCCCCGCCGCCGGGCAGCTACTGGCAGAGCTGCCAGAATGTCCGGGTCTATGGCGGCGGGTCGAACCGCACCCTGTCGGCGGACTGCCGCGACGCGCGCGGCGGCTGGCGCAGCTCCAGCCTGCGCTACACCGATTGCCGCGGCGAGATCGAGAACCGCGACGGCCAGCTGGCCTGCTTCACCGGCGGCCCCGGTCCGGGCGGCGGCTATGGCGGAGGCTACGGCAACGGCGGCTACGGAAATGGCGGCTACGGAAACGGCGGTTATGGAAACGGTGGCTACGGCAACGGCGGCTATGGCAACGGCGGCTATGGCAACGGCGGCTACGGCAATGGCGGATATCCCGACCGGCCGCCCGTGCGCGGCGGGTCCATCACCTTATTCTACGGACCGAACTTCTCCGGCCCCAGCTTCGGGACCAGCCGGGAGATCACCAACCTGCCCAAGCGCGACAATGACAAGGCGATGAGCCTGCGGGTCAGCCGCGGCAGCGCCTGGCAGGTCTGCACCGACAGCGACTTCCGCGGCCGCTGCCAGATCTTCGACCGCGACGTCGACAATCTGAACCAGTTCGGCATGGGCGAGGCCGTCACCTCGATGCGCCAGGTCCGCTGACTGCGCATAAGAAAAGGCCGCCGAGGTTTCCCTCGGCGGCCTGATCTTGGTCCGTCACCCTCCGGAGAGGGCTTGGATTACTCGACGATCTTCGACACCACGCCGGCGCCGACGGTCCGGCCGCCTTCGCGAATGGCGAAGCGCAGGCCCTGGTCCATGGCGATCGGGGTGAT
>NZ_JALDPT010000039.1 GCF_022695515.1 Phenylobacterium aquaticum | reverse complement strand
GGCGCGGGGGCCGCGCCTGCGGCTGCACGGGCCGCGGCGCCTCGGGGGCGGGGCGGGGCCCGCGCCAGTCATGTCGCTCCTGGGGATTGTCCTGGGCCATGGCCGCGGGCGCCGCCTGGGCCATCAGGATCAGCGCCAGGGCGCCGCTCATCACCGTCTTCATGTCTTTTCTCGCTCATCCGGCGCCGGGGGGCGCGGCGGGCCTGTTCGTCCCTTGGCGTTAAGGATTGAGCCCGCCAAGCTGAACCGAGCTTGAACAGATCCCCTGACGCCGCGACATAGGGACCCTAACCCGAACGGAGCCCCCATGGTCGCCCAGCCCCAGGACGTGATCGGCTTCTGGCGTCACGCCGGCCCCAAGCAGTGGTTCGCCGGCAAGCGGTCCTTCGACGACGCCATCCTTTTGAAGTTCGAGGCCCTGCATCACAACGTCGCCCGCGGGAACTATGACGCCAAGTGGATGGCGACGGCCGAGGGCTGCCTGGCGATGCTGATCGTCCTCGACCAGTTCCCCCGCAATCTCTACCGCGGCAACGCCCACGCCTACGCCACCGACGGCAAGGCGCTTGCGATCGCCCGCCATGCGATCGCCGCCGGCTTCGACCAGGAGATCGACGAGGACCTGCGGGTCTTCTTCTACCTGCCCTTCGAGCACGCCGAGGACCTGGCCTGCCAGGAGGAGGCGGTGCGGCTGATGGAGATCCTGGGGGCCGAGGACTATCTGAAGTTCGCCCTCATCCACCTGGACGTCATCGCCCAGTTCGGCCGCTTCCCCCACCGCAACGCCGCCCTCGGCCGCGAGACGACGGCGGAAGAACAGGCCTTCCTCGACGAGGGCGGCTTCGCGGGCTGATCCGTCGCAGGCTTATCCCCCGCATTCCGTCCCGCCCTCGCGCCAAGCCGGCTGACGGCCGTCGCGAATCGGCGCCGAATCACCCGCGAACAGGCAGCCCCATGAACGCACCCTTCGCCCTCCTTTCGCGCGAGACCGAAGCCGCTCCGGCCGATCATCCCGAGCGTCAGTATCTCGACCTCCTGGCCGATATCCTGGAGAACGGGGTCCAGCGCGGCGACCGCACCGGCACCGGCACGCTGGGCGTCTTCGGCCGCCAGATGCGGTTCGACCTGGCCCAGGGCTTCCCGCTGCTCACCACCAAGAAGCTGCACCGGAAGTCGATCATCCTGGAGCTGCTCTGGTTCCTGCGCGGCGACACCAATGTCCGCTGGCTGCAGGAGCGCGGGGTCAGCATCTGGGACGAATGGGCGGACGCGGAAGGCGAACTGGGTCCCATCTATGGCAAGCAGTGGCGCTCCTGGACCGCGCCGGACGGCCGGGTCATCGACCAGATCGCCAATCTGGTGGCCGGCCTGAAGGCCAATCCGGAAAGCCGCCGCCATATCGTCTCGGCCTGGAACCCGGCCGAGGTCGAGGACATGGCCCTGCCCCCCTGCCACTGCCTGTTCCAGTTCTTCGTGGCGGACGGAAAGCTCTCCTGCCAGCTCTACCAGCGCTCGGCCGACGTGTTCCTGGGCGTGCCGTTCAACATCGCTTCCTATGCGCTGCTGACCATGATGGTGGCCAAGGTGGTCGGGCTGGAGCCCGGCGAGTTCGTCCATACGCTGGGCGACGCCCACCTCTATCTGAACCACCTCGACCAGGCCCGCGAGCAGCTGGCCCGCGAGCCCCTGCCCCTGCCGCTGATGGAGATCGCCGACAAGGACGACCTGTTCGCGTTCGAGTTCGAGGACTTCAAGCTGCGCGGCTACAAGGCCCACGACGCCATCAGGGCGCCGATCGCGGTTTGATCACTCAAGGCTGCTCCCCCTCTGGGGGAGCTGTCGGCGAAGCCGACTGAGGGGGCCGACCCGCAGGGTCGGATCCAGACGGTCCGCCGCGACCGCCCTCTCGCGAGGGCGGCCCCCTCCGGCCCTTCGGGCCACCTCCCCCAGCGGGGGAGGAGCTTGGGCTCCGAGTCGTGTATCCTCGCTCCCATGACACGCATCACCCTCACCGCTGGCCCCATTGCCCGGGCCCGCAACGGCGTCATCGGCAAGGATGGCGGCCTGCCCTGGAAGCTGAAGACCGACCTCGCCAACTTCCGGGCGGTGACCATGGGCAAGCCGGTGATCATGGGCCGCAAGACCTGGGACAGCCTGCCCCGCCGCCCGCTGGTCGGGCGCACCAATATCGTCATGTCCCGCGACGGCTCCTTCGCTCCGCCCGGCTGCGTGGTCTGCGAGGACTTCACCGAGGCTGTGGCCATCGCCCGCGAGCAAGCCGAGGATGACGGCCAGTCCGAGGTCTGCGTGATCGGCGGCGTCTCGCTGTTCAAGCTGGCCCTGCCCAAGGCCGGCCGCATCTATCTGACCGAGGTCCATGCCGACCTGGAGGGCGACGTGGCGCTCGAGGGCTTCGACGAGGGCCAGTGGAAGGAGGTCCGCTCCCAGGACTATCCCGCCGGCGAAGGCGACGACCACCCCTTCACCATCCGCGTCCTGGAACGCCGCTGATCCCCCAGAAACCGCTTGTCTCCCCAGGGGCAGGTTCGGCCATAGTGGCCGCCAACCAAGAACATGTCTGGGAGAGGTACGCGCCATGAATATCGAGCTGATCGCCGAGGGCTTCGAGTTCCCCGAGGGCCCCATCGCCATGAACGACGGCTCGGTGATCCTCACCGAGATCAAGGGCCAGCGCCTGACCCGCGTCACCCCGGACGGCAATAAGACCACCGTGGTCGACACCGGCGGCGGCCCCAATGGCGCGGCCATCGGCCCGGACGGCGCGATCTACATCACCAATAACGGCGGCTCGTTCGAGTGGCTGGACAATGGCGGCCTGACCATCCCCGGCCCCACCCCGCCCAGCCACACCGGCGGCATGATCCAGCGCTTCGACCTGGCGACCGGCGAGCTGAAGACGATCTACGATAGCTGCGACGGCAAGCGGCTGATCGGCCCCAACGACATCGTCTTCGACAAGTCCGGCGGCTTCTGGTTCACCGACCACGGCTGCTCGACCCCCGAGGGCAAGAAGTACGGCGCGCTCTATTACGCCAAGATCGACGGCTCCCACATCTCGCGCCAGCGCGACCACATCATCTCGCCCAACGGCGTCGGCCTCTCGCCGGACGAGAAGGTCGTCTATGTGGCCGACACCAATCTCGGCCGGCTCTGGGCCTTCGACGTCCAGTCGCCCGGCGTGCTGGCCCCGCCGGAGGGCTTCGCGCCCGGCCGGGTGATCGTCAACCTGCCGGGCTACCAGCTGTTCGACAGCCTGGCCGTGGAGGCCGACGGCCGGGTCTGCGTGGCCACCATCATCAATGGCGGGATCACCGCCATCCAGCCGGACGGCGCCTATGAGCACTTCGCCTTCCCGGACCTGATCGTCACAAACATCTGCTTCGGCGGGCCGGACATGACCACCGCCTGGGTGACCTGCTCGGCCACCGGCAAGCTGTTCAAGGCGACCTGGCCGCGCCCGGGCCTCAAGCTCAACTTCAACGCCTAGACTGAAGCGGGAAAGGCGTCGGCGATGTGCAACGAGTTCCAGAACCGCATCAAGCGGGGCGAGTACGCCGACGCCTTCTCCCAGATCAAGATCCCCATGCACTGGGCCGATCCAGAGCCCAACCGCGACCCGGACGATCCGGTCCGCCCGACCAACCGGGCGGCGATGATCCGGCCGGTCGATCCGGCTGATCCGCGCGCGGGTCTGGAGGGGGTCGAGCGGCGCTGGTGGATGATCCCCTATTTCCACAAGGCCCCGGTCTCGGCCTGGAAGTCGATGTGCACCAACGCCCGCATCGAGACCATCGACACCACCCCGGCCTTCCGAGAGGCCTATAAGCGCCGCCGCGCGCTCATCCCGGTCTCCAGCTTCATCGAATATGACGAGCCGCCGGGCTGGAAGAAGGGTCAGCCCAAGCGCCGCTGGGAGGTGAGCTGGACGCCCACGAGCGAGACCGACCGCGTGCGGTTCTTCGCCGGGATCTGGGACCGCGCCCATCCGTCCGATCTGGCCGAGCCGATCGAGAGCTTCGCCTTCGTCACCGGTCCGCCCGGCCCCGAGGTCGGCGCCGTCCACGACCGCCAGCCCGCGGTGCTGACCCTGGAGCAGGGGCTCGAATGGCTGGACCTCGCAGGTCCCGGCAAGGCCGCCCTGATCACCGAGACCCCGCCCGGAACCTATAGGGTCACCGAGGCGCCGCGCGCCCAGCTGATGACCGCGGAGATGCGCAAGGCCCTGCCCTAGAGAAGCCCGCGCTGGTAGAGCCGTCACAAAAACTACACTAGAGCTTGCACCCGAATCCGCGCGACCTATGGTGGATTCGGAGGCGCCATGGTCAGCCGGGAGCATTTGGGAGGCATCGAATCCCTGCGGGCCTACGCCGCCCTGCTGGTCATCGTCTTCCATGTCATCTGGCTGGCGGGGTTTGACCCACCCCACGCGCTCGAGGCCCTCAAATGGCATGCGGGTCGGGGCGTGCCGCTGTTCTTCGCCGTCAGCGGATTCAGCCTGGCCTATGGCTATGACGGCCGCCTGGCCGGCGGGGGCTTGCGCGACTTCTATCTGCGCCGGCTGTTCCGGATCGCGCCGCTCTACTATTTCGCCTGTGCGGTCGAGATCGTCCGGCACCTGTCCCTGGCCTGGGCGCTCACCCACCCTGGACAGATCCTCCTGGCGGGCGCCTTCCTCTTCAATCTCGCGCCGGCCCATGTGGAGGGCATCGCCCTGGCCTCCTGGTCGATCGGCGTCGAGATGCTGTTCTACCTGATCTTTCCCTTCGTCCTGGCGCTCGCCCGCAGCCTGACGTCCGCCGTGGTCCTGGTGATCGCGTCCGTGGCCGCAGCCCTGGCGATGGTCGCCCTGAACGGCGGGCTATCGAACTATGTGGCCCACAGCCTGGCCTTCAACCTGCCGTTCTTCGCCGCCGGCATTGTCGCCTATCGCCTCTATCAGGCCCGCCCGACCCTGGCGTTCCGCCCCCTGTTGCTCCTGACCGTGGTCAGCGTCGCCGGCCTCGTCTGGGCCGCGGGGCCGCTGGCCGGCCTGCTGAATTCTCCGGCGATCAACACCGTCTACCAAAGCCTCTGGTCGATCCCCATCGCCCTGGCCTGTCTGACCCTGGCCAGCCGCCCGGACGAGGCCCTGTCCAATCCCGCCACCCGGTGGCTAGGCAAGGTGAGCTTCAGCCTCTATCTGGCCCATCCCCACGTAATCGCCACCCTGAAGAGCGCCCATGTCTATGACGCGCTCAAGGCCGCCCGGGGCGGGGTGGGGATGCAGTTCCTGCTGGCCAGCGCCGTCACGGTGGCGGCGACCGCTCTGGTCGCCTGGCCCCTCCACGCCTGGATCGAGGTCCCCGGCCAGGCCCTGGGCCGCGGCCTTGTCCGGCGGCTGAACCGCGCCCCGGCCGCCAAGGCCGCGACCGCCGCGGCCTAGCCGCCATAGCGCCGGCGCCCGCCCATCCAGGTCTCGCCGACCTTGATCTGGCGGATCGTGGTCGGATCCACCCGCGTGAGATCGCCTTCCAGCAGCACCAGGTCGGCGTACTTGCCGACCTCCAGACTGCCGACCACATGGTCCGCCTGGCACTGCCAGGCCGCGTCCAGGGTCACGGCGCGCAGCGCCTGGTCCGGGGTGATCCGCTCGGCCGGGTTCAGCATCTCGCCCCCGTCCTTCATCACCCGGGTCACCGCGTTCTCCATGTAGCGCAGCGGCTCCATCGGCGTGACGCTGTAGTCGGAGTGCAGGGAAATCCTCAGCCCCGCCTTCAGGGCCGAGGCGCAGGGGTCGTAGAGGTTCGCCCGCTCCGGCCCCAGGATCTGGTCGCGGAAGGCGCGGCCCCAATAGTGCACATGGCCGATCAGGAACGAGGGCGAGACGCCCAGCCGCCGCATCTCGGCCATCTGCTCCGGGTGCAGGATGCTGCAATGCTCGATCCGGTGCCGGTGGTCGGCGCGCGGCGCCTTGGCCAGCACCGCGGCATAGGCCGCCAGCACGGTGTCGATGGCCGCATCGCCATTGGCGTGGACGGAGACCTGCCAGCCCAGGCCATGGGCCCGCGCCATCACCGCCTCGATCTCGGCGCCGCTGTAGTTCAGCGCCCCGCGCCGGTCCCCGCCGAGATAGGGCTCGCGCTGATAGCCCGAGCGCGCCTGGTTCGAGCCGTCGGAGAACAGCTTCATCGCCGTCACCCGGAACAGATCGTCGCCGGCCCCCGGCGTCAGACCCCGCTTGAGCCATTGGTCCATCTGGTTGGAGACCAGGGCCGCCGAATAGCGCACCGGCGGGTCGTCCTTCATGACCGCCGCCAGGGCGTCGAACTCCGCCCCCTGGTAGATCGAGCCCACCCCGCAGTCGTGCAGCGAGGTGCAGCCCACGGACGCGGCCTTGTCGAGCAGGCGGCGCAGGCGCCGGCGATATTCGGCCAGGCCCATCTGGGGCAGGATCTTCAGGAGCAGCCCCATGGCCGGGGGCTCCTCGAACCGGCCGGTCAGCCGCCCGCCCGCGTCGCGGATGATCCGGCCCTGGGGCGGGTCCGGCGTGGTCTCGTCGACCTTGGCCAGAGCGAGCGCCCGGCGGTTGGCGTAGGCGACATGGCCGTTGCCCTCGACGATGATCAGGGGATGGTCCGGCGCGGCGGCGTCCAGGCGATCCAGGGTGATCGGCCCGCCCGGCTGCAGGGCCGGATCGAAGCCCTGACCCCGGATCCAGGCCCCGTCCGGCGCCTTGGCCGCCTCGGCGCGGACCTTGTCCAGGGCCTCGCCCACCGTCGCGGTGGTGAAGGGGCTGAGGTCCAGCCAGTCGTCGAAGAACACCGAGGTCCCGTGCATGTGCGGCTCGACGAAGCCGGGGGCCAGGGTCCGGCCGGCCAGGTCGATGATCCGGGTCCTGGGACCGCGGTGCGCAGCCACGTGCGCAACTGAGCCCACCGCCAGGATGCGGTCGCCCCGCACCGCCAGCGCCGTAACCCGCGGCCAGCGGGCGTCCTGGGTCAGCACTGTCCCGCCCTGGAAGATTACGTCCGCCGGACCAGCCTCTGCGGCGGAGGCCTCGCCCGCCACCGCCAGGCCGACAAAGGCGGCGGCGCTGCGCGCCATGTCCCGGCGCGACAGGCCGGTGCGCATCAGCGCGCGAAACCCCGGCTCGCAGGCGCGGCACATGACGTCTCCCCCCATAGCTTTTATAATCGTACTGACGATTTCACGGGGACGACCGCCTGACCAGCGCCGTTCACCCCAAGCTGGGCCTCAGCCGTCGCCCAGGATCGCGCGGCGTCGCGCCAGGCTTTCGGCCGGCCACAGGGTCGGCATGTCGTAATAGACCTCGAACTGCGGCGCCCCCGTCACCTCGACCCAGGGCAGGCGCGTGCGGGTGAAGATGTGGACGTCGGGCCTGAGCGCGGTCGGGTCGTCCAGGGTGGCGACACGGACGAAGCGCAGGGCGGCCGGCCCCCATAATCGGACCACAGCCCGGTCCCGCAAGCGGGGCAGCGATAGACGTCATGGACCCGGCCGCTGTCGGTGGGCATGCGGCTGGGCGCGATCTCGCCCGAAGCGATCGCGATCCGGTCGGTCTCGATTAGGGCGTTGATCGCGAAGGCGCCGCCCGTCTGCCTCTGGCAGTCGCGGCAATGGCAGCAGTGGACGAACATTGGCGGGCTGGTCAGCCGATAGCGCACAGCCCCGCAGGCGCACCCGCCTTCGAACATCGTCTCCTCCCGGTTCAGGAGGACGACGATAGCTCGGCCTAGCTCAAGGTCGCCAGCGCCTTGGCGTCATAGTTCATCAGTTCGGCCTCGCGGCCCTCCTTGACCTTCACGACCCAGTTGGGGTCCTGCAGGACGGCGCGGCCGACGGCCACCAGGTCGAAGTCGCCGCGGTCGAGGCGGCGGACCAGTTCATCCAGCGAGGCGGGCTTGGACTGCTCCCCGCCCCAGGCGGCGATGAACTCGCCAGTCAGGCCCACCGAGCCCACGGTGATGGTCGGCACGCCCGTCAGCTTCTTGGCCCAGCCGGCGAAGTTCAGGTCAGAACCTTCGAACTCCGGCTCCCAGAAGCGGCGCTGCGAGCAGTGCAGCATGTCGGCGCCGGCGTCGGTCAGGGCCGTCAGCCAGGCTTCCATCTCCTTGGGCGTGGTCGCCAGCTTCACGTCATAGTCCTGCTGCTTCCACTGGCTGATCCGGATGATCACCGGATAGTCGGGGCCGACCGCCTTGCGCACGGCCTTCAGGATGTCGGCGGCGAAGCGGGCGCGGCCCGGCAGGTCCTTGGAGCCATAGGCGTCCTCGCGGACATTGGTGCCGTCCCAGAAGAACTGGTCGATCAGATAGCCGTGGGCGCCGTGCAGCTCGACGGCCTCGAAGCCGAGCGCCTTGGCGTGGGCGGCGGCGTCGGCGAAGGCCTGGATGGCGTCGGCGACTTCCTCATCGGTCATCGGCTGGCCGAATTCCTTGCCCGGACGCGACAGGCCGGACGGGCTGTCATAGGGGCCGGGCGGGGCCCATTCCGGATCACGGGTGCGCACGGCGCCCACGTGCCACAGCTGGGGCGCCATGACGCCGCCGGCCGCGTGGACCTCGTCGATCACCCGCTTCCAGCCGGCCAGCTCGCTCTCGCCGTAGAAGCGCGGGACGTTCTTGTCGTTCACCGAGGCCGGGCGGTTCACGCCGGTGCCCTCGGAGATGATCAGGCCCACCTGGCCCTCGGCGCGGCGGCGATAATAGGCGGCCACCTCCTCGTTCACGACGCCGCCGGGCGAGAAGGAGCGCGTCATCGGCGCCATCACGATCCGGTTCTTGAGGTTGAGGCCCTTGAAGGCGAAGGGTTGGAAGAGGGCGTCGGCGGCCATGGGCGCTCCGTAAAGTTCAAACGGTTGTTCGAACGCCGATAGAGCACGGCCCTGCCCCTGCGTCAGTCCAGAAATTCTCGGAAGCGCCCAAGATGAGCGGAAAACGACATATCCGCGCAAAAATGACGCCGATGTCACCTTGGCGCATCTTGCCAGATGACCCTGCGTCCGGCACTCTTCTGAACAGCGATTAGATAGCCTGGCGCGGCGTGAAACGCCGCCCAATGGAGGATGACGATGAGCGACGGCGCGATTGACCTGAAAGCCGAGGCCCGGGCCAAGGCCTACGCCATCCCCCTTGAGGAGATCAACGTCACCGACATCGAGCTGTGGCGCACCGAATCCTACTGGCCCTATTTCGAGCGCCTGCGGAAGGAAGACCCGGTCCACTATCACCCGGAAGGCCAGCACGAGGACGGGCCCTTCTGGTCGGTGACCAAGTTCAACGACATCATGGCCGTCGACACCAACCACGAGGTGTTCTCGTCGGAGCCGTCGATCACGATCTTCGACCCCAAGGACGACTTCACGCTGCCGATGTTCATCGCGATGGACCCGCCGAAGCACGACGTCCAGCGCAAGACCGTCAGTCCGATCGTCTCGCCCCATAACCTGCAGGAGCTGGAGCCCCTGATCCGCAGCCGCATCCAGCACACCCTGGACAACCTGCCGATCAACGAGCCCTTCGACTGGGTCGATCGCGTCTCGATTGAACTGACCACCCAGATGCTGGCCACCCTGTTCGACTTCCCGTTCGAAGAGCGCCGCAAGCTGACCCGCTGGTCCGACATCGCCACGGCCGGTCCGGAGTCGGGCCTGTTCAAGTCCACCGATCCCGAGGAAGTCGAAGCCGAACGCCGCATGGAGCTGTTCGAGTGCGTCGACTATTTCTCGCGTCTCTGGGAAGAGCGGGTCAACGCCCCGCCCAAGGGCGACCTGATCTCGATGCTCGCCCACGGCGAAGCCACCAAGAACATGGATCGGATGGAGTATCTGGGCAACCTGATCCTGCTGATCGTCGGCGGCAACGACACCACCCGCAACTCCATGACCGGCTCGGTCCTGGCCCTGAACCGCAACCCGGGCGAATACGCCAAACTGCGCGCCAATCCCGAGCTGGTCCCGTCGATGGTCTCCGAGACCATCCGCTGGCAGACGCCGCTGGCCCACATGCGCCGCACCGCCACCCAGGACACGGAACTGGGCGGCAAGACCATCAAGAAGGGTGACAAGGTCATCATGTGGTACGTCTCGGGCAACCGCGACGAAGAGGTGATCGAAAACCCGAACGCCTACATCATCGACCGCGAGCGTCCCCGCCAGCACATGTCCTTCGGCTTCGGCATCCACCGCTGCGTGGGCAATCGCCTGGCCGAGCTGCAGCTGCGCATTCTCTGGGAAGAGATCCTGAAGCGCTTCCCCGAGATCAAGGTCGTCGAAGAGCCCGAGCTCGTGCCCTCGGCCTTCGTGAAGGGCTATCTGAAGATGATGGTCACCATCCCCTCGAAGTACTGAGCCCGCGCCGCCCCTGGGCGGCCGCTCATCGCGTTTCAGCAAGGCCCGTCGCGAAAGCGGCGGGCCTTCTTGCTGCAGGTCGCTAGCCGAACCGCGCCGGCGACAGCAGGGCCGGGTCCAGGTCCTCCAGCCCCGCGGGCGGCGCCGCCCCCAGCACCAGGGCCGCGCCCAGGCCGCCCATGGCCGGGGCGGTCTGGATGCCGTAGCCGCCCTGGCCCACGCACCAGAAGAACCCCGCCGCCGCCGCGTCGAAGCCCAGCACCGGCGTCCGGTCGGGCGCGAAGGTCCGCAGGCCCGCCCAGCTGGACAGCACGCGGGTGACCGGCAGGTCGGCGGCGGCCTGGGCCCGGTCGATGGCGATGGCCACGTCCAGCTCGTCCGGCGCGGCGTCGCAAGGGTCGCTGGGGGTCTCGTCGGCGGGCGAGATCATGATCCGCCCGGCCTCGGCCTTGAAATAGAACTGCTCATCGACATCGACCACGAAGGGGCTGTCGTCACAGCGGCCGTCCTTCGGCGCGGGCACGATGGCGATGGTCCGGCGCTTGGGCGCCAGGCCCAGGGGCGCGACCCCGGCGAGGGCCGCGACCACGTCGCCCCAGGCGCCCGCAGCGTTGACCAGGATCGGCGCGCGATAGGCCGCCCCGCCGGCCGTCACGGTCCAGACCCCGTCCGTCCGCTCGGCCCGCTCCAGGCGCGCATCGCAGATCACCGCCCCGCCGAGGCTGCGGATCTGGCGCAGATAGGCCTGATGCAGGGCGTCGACGTCGATGTCATAGGCGTTCAGCTCGGCGAGCGCCCCGGCCACATAGTCGGGCCGCAGGATGGGACAGAGCGCGATCGCCTCGGCCGCCGACACCCGCCGCGACGCGCCCGCCACGTCCGGCAGGGCGGCGTAGGCCTCCAGCCGTTCCAGCTGCTCGGCGCTGGCGATGTGCAGGCAGTCGCGCGGGGTCATGAACCCCTCGGCCAGCCGCGGCCGGCTCGCCCGCGTCAGGGCGCGGATCACCGCATTGCCATAGATCTCCGAGAACAGGGCCGCCGACCGCCCGGTCGTGTGCCGGCCCGGCGCGTCCTCCATCTCCAGCACGATCACCCGCGCCTGGCGGGCCGCCAGCTCGGTGGCGATGGAGGCGCCGGCCATGCCCGCGCCGATCACGATGACATCGCAGTCCTGCATGGAATCCTCTCCTGGCCTCGGCCGCCTTGCCGTGCGCCGGGCCGTCGGATCAAGCGGCCGGGATCGGCGAGCCGTCCTTTCGCACGAATCTGCCGTCGGCGTTGGCGCTCATCATGTCGATGTCCGAACAGGTGGTCAGGTCCTCCGGGTCGCGGGAGCCGACCTCCAGATAGACCGCCGTGGTCGCCCCGCGATTGACCAGGTGATGGCCGTCGCCCGAGCCCTTGGGAAAGGCGGCGCAGTCGCCCGCCTTCAGCGGCGTCTCGCCCCCGTCCTCGACCAGCACCAGTTCGCCCTCCAGCAGATAGACGAACTCGTCCTCGTGGGAATGCCAGTGCCTCTGGCTCGACCAGCCGCCGGGCGGCAGGCGCATGAGATTGACCCCGAAATCCTTCAGCCCGCCCGCCTCGCCCAGTCTCTGGCGGACACGCGCCGCGCAAGGGGCGTCATAGGGCGGCGGATAGCCCGAGCCCCTGCGCTCGGGAACGGCGGACAGGTCGATCTTGGGCATGGCAGGTCCAGGCGCGGCCTCGGAAAACGCCATCCTGTGCGCAACCCGGTGCGGCGGCAACCGGCGGGACTGGGCAAGCGCGCCGGGCTCGACGACTATGCGGGCGGAGCAGGGAACCGGCACATGGCGTACGACTGGATCATCCGCAACGCGGTCATCTATGACGGGACGGGCGCGGGGGGCGTCGCGGGGGATCTGGCCATCGAGGGCGAGCGGATCGCCGCGGTCGGCGCCGTCTCCGGGACCGCCCGCCAGGAACTCGACGCCCGCGGGCAGGCCCTGTCGCCCGGCTTCATCGACGTCCACACCCACGACGATTTCGCCGCCGTCCTGCATCCCGACATGGCGTTCAAGACCGCCGGCGGCGTCACCACCTCGGTGGTCGGCAATTGCGGCATGGGCGCCGCCCCCTTCCCCTCCGCCGCGATCCTGGCCCGCTCCCTCCACCCCGGCGCGACCCTGCCCGGCTGGGACGGCTATGGCGGCTATCTGGACCTGATCGACCAGGCGCCCCCGGCCCTCAACATCGCCGCCCTGATCGGCCATGGGACGGTGCGCATGTCGGTCATGGGCCGCAAGACCGAGGCGCCCGACGCCGCCGAGATGGACCAGATGAAGGCCCTGATCCGCGAGGGCCTGGACGCCGGCGCCTTCGGCCTGTCCACCGGCCTGATCTATGAGCCGGGCCGCCACGCCCGCACCGAGGAGCTGATCGAGCTGACCGAGGTCCTGCGCGGCTCGGGCGGCCTCTACACCACTCACATGCGCGATGAGGGCACAGGCCTGCTGGACTCCATCGACGAGGCCATCCGCATCGGCGAGGCGGCCGGGGTGGGGGTGCAGATCTCCCACCACAAGGCCTCCGGCCGCGCCGCCTGGGGCCTGGTCCGCCAGTCGCTGGCCCGCATCGACGCCGCCCAGCGCCAGGGCCTGAACGTCCATGCCGACCAGTATCCCTACACCGCCGGCAGCACGGTGCTGTCGGCCGTGGCCGGGGACGGCCGCCTGGGCGGCGGGGTCGGGTCCCTGATGCCAGAGGACGTGGTGATCGCCTCGGCGGCCAATCACCCCGAATGGGAGGGCCAGTCGATCGCCGCCCTGATGGTCGCCTTCGGCCAGGACCTGGCGACCACCCTCAACCGCGTCCTCGACGAGACGCCCGGCGCCACGGTCGTGCTGCACAGCATGAGCGAGGCCGACGTCCAGACGGTGATGCGCCACCCCTCGACCATGGTCGGCTCCGACGGCCTGCCCACCCTGGCCGGCAAGCCGCACCCCCGGCTCTACGGCACCTTCGCCCGGGTCTTGGGCCACTACGCCCGCGACCTGTCGGTGCTGAGCCTGCCCGACGGCATCTACCGGATGACCGGCTTCTCGGCGGCCAAGTTCGGGCTGAAGGATCGCGGGGTGCTGAAGGCAGGCGCCTTCGCCGACCTGGTGCTGTTCGACCCCGCCACCATCATCGACCGGGGCACCTTCGAGGACCCGAAGCAGTCGCCGGCCGGGATCGCTTGCGTGTTCGTCAACGGCCAGCCGGTGGTCCGGGACGGCCGCGTCACCGAGGCGCGGCCCGGCAAGGCTCTGCGGCGCGCGGCCTGAGCCCCACACACCGCTCATCCCGGCGACCCCGAAGGGGCGGCGCGAAGCAGTCAATGCCGGGACCCAGATCCAAAGGCCTGGAGGCCGCTTGGATCAGCGCAGCGCGCGTGGAACCCATATCTGAGCTATTCCATCTGGGTCCCGGCATTCGCCGGGATGAGCGGAATGGGGAACGTTTCAGGCTGTCCCGTACGCCCCGCGTTCCAGCTCGCCCAGCAGGCTCAGCACCGTCGGATCGGCGAAGGGGAGGACCTGGGTCATCAGCACCCCGCCCACCCCGCTGGCCGGATCGGCCCAGTAATAGGTGTTGGCGAGGCCCGCCCAGGCGAGCGTGCCGCCGGCCCGTCCGCGGCCCGTGGGCGCCGGGGCCACGAAGGTCGCCAGGCCATGGCCAGACCCCATGTGCGGATGGGGATCGAAGTCGTTGGACATGTTGGGCAGGGCCGATTTGAAGCCGCCCACCGGGTCCGGCCCGGTCTGGATCTCGGCCAGACCGCGCACGGTCTCAGGCGCCAGCACCTGGACACCGTCCAGCCGTCCCTCGTTCATCAGCATCCGCAGGAATCGGGCGTAGTCCGGCACGGTGCTGTAGAGGCCGCCGCCGCCCGACAGCACCTCGGCATTGGCCGGCAGGGCGAAGGGGATGGGGATCAGGGCGCCGTCGGGGCCCCGGACATGCACCCCGGCCTGCCGTGCGACCTGGTCCGCGGACAGCGCGAAGCCGGTGTCGGTCATGCCCAGCGGGCCGGTGATGTGCTCGGCCACATAGGCGTCCAGCTTCTGGCCGCTGGCCGCCTCCACGGCGAGACCCGCCCAGTCGATTCCGATGCCATAGATGAACCCTGTCCCCGGTTCGAAGACCAGGGGCTGGCGCAGGGCCGCCCGCGAGCCGGAGGCGGAGTCCGGCGCGCCGGTCGCGGCCAGATAGGCCAGGATCTCGGGGCTGGTGAAGCCATAGGCGAAGCCGGAGGTGTGGGTCAGGAGCTGGCGCAGGGTGACGGCCGTGCGGGCCGGCCGCAGCCTGGGCTTTCCGTCGGCGTCGACGCCCTCCATGACCTCCAGCCCGGCCAGATCCGGCAGCAGGCCCGAAAGGTCCGCGTCGAGCGACAGCTTGCCCTGCTCGACCAGTTGCAGGGCGGCGATCGAGACCACCGCCTTGGTCATGGAGGCGATCCAGAACACCGTGTCGGCGTCCATCGCCGCCGCCGATCCCGCCGCCCGCACCCCGTGGGCGTGCTGATAGACCGGGCCGGTCCGGTCGGTGACCAGGGCGACGGCGCCGGCGATCTTGCCCTGGGCCACGGCCTGGGCGAGCGCCTGTTCGAACGCGGAATAGGACATCAGGCCACCTTGGCGGGGGCGGTGGTCTCCGCCTGGTCGGGATGGGTCACATAGAAGTCGAGCTCGGTCAGGGTCTTATCCCAGGCGGCGTCCATCTCGGCGCTCCAGTCGGCGGCGAGAAGCTCGCGCAGGGTGTCGCGCACCGTGCCGAAGAACAGGCCGAACACCTTGGGCGGCACGTCATAGCCCTCGTGGGTGATGACCTCGCACTGGATCAGGGTGGCCGCATAGAGCCGCTCGCCCACGAAATCGAGGATGGCGCGCACCACCCGCGACAGCATCTCGCCCTTCACCTGATTGTTGGAGTCCCGCCAGAACAGCGCCTCCATCTCGGGGTTCTCGCGAAACAGCCGCGCATAGACCAGCGGGGTGAGATCCTCACACCGCTCGGCCGCGAGTTCGAAACTCAGCTCGACGAGCTCAGCCTGCATGGCGTCCTCCCCAGGTGTGGTCCCGGGGCTAGAGCCCCAGGACCATCTTGGCCATGATGTTGTGCTGGATCTCGTTGGACCCGGCATAGATCGAGGTCTTGCGGTAGTTGAAGTACATGGGCGCCACGGTCGCGGCGTAATCGGCCCCGGCGCGCGGCGTGTTGGTCCCGCCGCGGATCTCCGCCCAGGTGTCCTGGACGAAGGGCTGGGCGTAGACGCCCGCCGCCTCCAGGGCCAGTTCGGTGATCAGCTGCTGGGCCTGACTGCCCTCCAGCTTCAGCATGGACGAGGCCGCGCCCATGGCCTGCCCGGCCGTGCGGGCGGCGAACATCCGCAGCTCGGTGGCGTTGAGCGTCTCGACCTTGATCTCGGTCTCGGCCAGCTTCTTGCGGAAGTCGGGATCGTCCAGCATCCGGCGGCCGCCGTCCGACGGCTCCAAGCCGGCGATCTTCTTGACCTTGCCCAGCATGTTGGTCAGGCCCGGCGCATAGGCGTTGCCGCGCTCGAACTGCAGCAGGTACTTGGCGTAGGTCCAGCCCTCGTCCTGCTGGCCGATGCGGTTGGAGACCGGCACCCGGACATTGTCGAAGAACACCTGGTTGATTTCCTGGTCGCCCTCGGGCGGCCCGTCCAGGGTCGGCAGGGGCACGATCGATATCCCCGGCGTCTTCATGTCGAGCAGCAGGAAGCTGATGCCCTTCTGCTTGATCGGGTCGTTGCCGGTCCGCACCAGGCAGAACATCCAGTCGGCCCACTGGGCGTAGGTTGTCCAGATTTTTGAACCGTTTAAGACGTAATGATCCCCGTCCAGATCAGCTTTCAAAGCCAGGGAGGCGAGGTCCGATCCCGAGCCCGGCTCGGAATAGCCCTGGCACCACCACACGTCCGTCGACAGGATCTTGGGCAGGTGCTGGGCCTTCTGCTCCGGCGTGCCGAAGGCCATGACCACGGGGGCGCACATGCGCAGGCCCATGTTCGAGGTCTCCGGCGCCCCGGCCAGGGCCATCTCCATGTCGAAGATGTACTTCTTGGTGTGGCTCCAGCCGGTGCCGCCGTATTCGACCGGCCAGTCCGGCGCGATCCAGCCCTTGGCGTTGAGCTTCTTCAGCCACCGGACCTGGGCGTCCTTGGTCAGGTGGTGGTTCTTCGACTGAGCAGACAGGGCCCGCATCTCGTCGTCGAACGCGTCGGCGATAAACGCCCGGACCTCGTCACCGAAGGCGAGGTCCTCGGCCGTGAATTCGAGGTCCATGGCGATATGCTCCTCAGACGCCGTCGAGCAGTTCGATTTCCGGACGGCCGGCCATGCACGGACCCATCTTCGGACCGGCGGCCTTGAAGTACTCGGTCTGGCCATGGGCGGTCAGGGCGTCCTGGTCCTTGTAGAGCTCCAGCACCTTGTAGACCTGGCCGTCCGTGCGGCTCTTGGTCAGCTGGTAGGCCAGGCAGCCCGGCTCATTGGCGCGCACCTGAGCGCCCAATGCCGTGAAGATCGCTTCGAATTCCGCGTTCTTGCCTTCAGCGACCTTCAAGGTCGCGATCACGCCGATCATGCCGTCCTCCCAACGTTTGTTTGAAGTCTGACGGTAGAGGGGCGGATGGCGGCGGGCAAGCCCGACTTACCATCGATCACCCTCGCCCGTTTCGGGGCGCCTGGTCCGGCCAGGTTGATTGTTCCCCCTTCGCCAATGGTTAAGCTTAGGTCAGCCGGCCGAAACGCGCCGGGAGGAGGAACACCATGAAGATCGCCATGCTCGCGCTTGCCGCGCCGATGCTGATGGCCGCGCCGGCCATGGCCCAGACCCCGACCTGGGTCAGCTGGGGAACCCAGAACGGCGAGACCCTGTCCTACGACTCCGCCTCGGTGAGCTGGAGCAAGCAGGTGGTCACCGCCACGGTGAAAGCCCAGTTCAGCCCGCCGGTCCCGACGACCAACGCCCAGGGCGCCTCGGTCCAGGTCGCCACCATGCTGGAGAGCATCTCGGTCGACTGCGCGGCCGGCCTCTATATCGACAACCGCAACGCCGGCTACGACGCCTCAGGCGCGATGGTCGTCCAAAGCCCCACGCCCGGCCCGGCCAAGGCGATCACGCCCGGCGGCGGCGCCGCGGCCATGCAGGCTCAGTTCTGTAAGAAGTAGTCCGGGGAGAGCGCGGCCCTGGGGCGAAACCCTAGCGGCCGCGTTCGTTCCAGCCATAGGCCACCCAGTGGTGGCCGCCCAGGTGGCGGGCTTCGATGACGCCGTCGGCCTGGGCCGTGGCGGTGCGTCGGGCGCGGAGCGCGAGGCCGGCGAGCGCCAGCAGGGCGCTGGACATCACGGCGATGATCACCACCGTCGCCGCGGCGAACAGGGCCAGGACCGCGCCCACCGCGACCGCAGCCGTGGTGGCGAGCGCGCCCCCGACCATGGCGATGCTGCGGAGTGCGGAACCGTGCTTGCGGGCGAATTCCCTGACCATGGCGTCCTCGATTGACCGGCTTTCTAGCGATCTTCGATTAATATGTCGGTCTGACGACCGCACACGTCAACAGACTTACGCAAATATGAACCTATGTGCCGCATCAGACGGCGCCTTCCAGCGCCAGAGAGCGGCGTTCGCGCATCACCGCGTCGAAGGCGGCGTTGATGGCGGCGGCCTTGGTCTCGGCGACCGCCACATATTCCGCCGGCAGGCCGCGGGCGCGGGCCTTGTCCGGATGGGTCTCGACCAGCGCCCGCTTCCAGGCGGTGCGCACGTGATCGTCCGGCGCGTCGTGGGGCACTTCCAGCACGCCGTAGGGATCGTCTTCGGCCAGGCCCAGATGGGTGGCCTTCATCCGCCGGAAGGCGAGCGCCGAAAATCCGAAATAGCCGGCCACCTGCTCCAGATAGTCGAGCTCCTCGTCGGAGACGACGCCGTCGGCCGCGGCGATGTGGAACAGGCCGTCCAGCACGTCTTCCAGGATCTGCGGGCAGTTGCGATAGCGCTTGGCGAGCCGCTTGGCGTAGCTCTCGAAGCCCCGCGTCGTCTGGCGCGCCAAGTCATAGAGCCGGTGGATGTTCGGCTCCGAGGCGGCGTCGGTCTGGAAGACCTGGGAAAAGGCGTCGAACTCCGCGACGTGGGCCCGGCCGTCGGCCTTGGCCAGCTTGGCGCCGAGCGCCGTGACCGCGGTCGAAAAGGCGGGGTCCTCGCCCGGAGGTCCGGGAGGACAGTCTACGCAGTCGGCCGCGTCAGGACGGCGGACGGCGAGCCCTGCGATGTTGCGCCAAAAGCTCATGGGAGTAATTCGGGTTCTAAAGTCTTGCGGATGCGCTGACAACGCGAAGCTGCCCTCGGGGAAATTAAGTTTTGGACAGGCGTTGGAGTTTCTGGATCGACCGGGGCGGCACCTTCACCGACGTCATCGGCCGGGCGGACGACGGCGAAGAGGTCTCGCTGAAGCTGCTGTCCGCCTCCCCCGCCTATGAGGACGCCGCCGTCGAGGCCATGCGCCGGGTCCTCAACGCCGCCCCGGGCGCCCCGTTCCCGGCCGACCGGGTCGAGGCGATCAAGATGGGCACCACCGTCGCCACCAACGCCCTGCTGGAGCGGCGCGGGGCCAAGACCCTGTTCGTCGCCACCCGGGGTTTCGGCGACGCCATACTGATCGGCGACCAGACCCGCCCCGACCTCTTCGCCCTGGATATCGTCCGCCCCGCCCCGCTCTATGCGGGCGTGGTCGAGGCCGACGAGCGCCTGGCCGCCGACGGCGCCGTGGTCGCTCCGCTCGACACGGCCGGCCTGCGCGACCGGCTCGCGGCCGCCCTGGCCGAGGGCTACGAGGCCTGCGCCATCGCCTTCCTGCACGCCGACCTCAATCCGGCCCATGAGATCGCGGCGGGAGAGATCGCCCGCGAGCTCGGCTTTCCCTTCGTGGCGCTCAGCCACGAGGTCTCCCCCCTGCCCCGCTATGTGCCGCGGGCCGAGACGACCGTCGCCGACGCCTATCTGACCCCGGTCCTGCGCGCCTATGTCGACCGGGTGGCGGCCGCCGTCGCCGGCGCGCCGCTCTATTTCATGACCTCCTCGGGCGCCCTGGTCGACGCCGCCGCCTTCCGTGGGCGCGACGCCGTGGTCTCCGGCCCGGCCGGCGGCGTGGTGGGCGTGGCCCGCACGGCCGAACAGGCCGACGCTGCGGCGGTGCTGGGCTTCGACATGGGCGGCACCTCCACCGATGTCTGCCGCTATGCCGGGGCGCTCGAGCGCCGCGACGTCGCCCGCGTGGCCGGCGCCCGCCTGCGCAGCCCCATGCTGGACGTCGAGACCGTGGCGGCGGGGGGGGGCTCGATTCTCACCTTCGACGGTTTCCGCGCGCGCTCGGGACCGCACAGCGCCGGCGCCATGCCGGGGCCAGCCGCCTATGGCCGGGGCGGCCCCGCCACCGTGACCGACGCCAATATCGTGCTGGGCCGGCTCGACGCCCGCTTCTTCCCCAAGGTGTTCGGGCCCCGGGGCGACCAGCCCCTCGATCCGCAGGCCGCCCGCGCCCGCCTGGCCGAGCTCGCCGCCGCCATGGGCGCCGACAGCCTGGAGGCCGCCGCCGAGGGCTTCGTCGCCGTCGCCGTCGAACAGACCGCCCAGGCCGTGCGCCGCATCTCCACCGAGCGGGGCTTCGACCCCCGCGACCACGCCCTGGTCGCCTTCGGCGGCGCCGCCGGCCAGGTCGCCTGCCAGGCCGCCGAGGCGCTTGGCGTCACCGAGGTGCTGTGCCCCCGCTATGGCAGCGTGCTGTCGGCCTGGGGCATCGGCCAGGCCCGCGTCGCCGCCCTGCGCCAGGCCGGGCTGGAGGCGCCGCTGGACGCCGCCGGCCTCTCCCGCGCCGGAGAGTTGCTGGACCAGCTGGAGACCGCCGCCCGCCAGGCCCTGGCCGAACAGGGCGCGACCGAGGGCGAGGTCCGCCGGACCCTGCGCCTGCGCTACGACGGCGCCGACGCCGAACTGCCGGCGCCGTTCTCGTCCCTCGCCGAGGCGAAATCCGCCTTCGAAGTCGCCCATAAGCGCCTGTTCGGATTCATCGAACCGGCCCGCATTGTCCTGATCGCCAGCGTTGAGGTTGAGGCCGTCCAAAGCCCCGCTCATCCCCGCGCAGGCGGGGACCCAAGCGGACTCACCGCCGCCACCAAGCTCAGCATGGATCCCCGCCTGCGCGGGGACGAGCGGATGGAGATGTTCGCCAACGGCGCTGTCCACGACGCCCCGATCCTCGCCGCCGACGCCCTGACCGCCGCCGACGGCCCCGCCCTGATCGTCCGCGGCGACACCCAGATCGCTCTGGCCCCCGGCTGGCGCGCAACCGCCGAGGCCGACGGCCTGATCCGCCTGACCCGCCTCGGCGCCCAGGCCCGCCGCGCCATCGCCCTCGATCGCCCCGATCCCGTCACCCTGGAGCTGTTCAACCGCCGCTTCATGGGCGTGGCCGAGGCCATGGGCGCGGCCCTGGAGCGCACCGCTCATTCGGTGAACATCAAGGAGCGGCTGGATTTCTCCTGCGCCCTGTTCGACGACGACGGCGGCCTGGTCGCCAATGCGCCGCACATGCCGGTGCATCTGGGCTCGATGGGCGCATCCGTGCGCGCGGTTCGCGACCGCCACCCGGTGCTGGCCCCCGGCGACGCCTTCGCCCTGAACAACCCCTATGCCGGCGGCACCCACCTGCCGGACATCACCGTGGTCATGCCGGTGTTCCTCTCTTCTCCTCCCCCGCCTGCGGGGGAGGGGGACCGCGAAGCGGTGGAGGGGGCGAGACCGGGCTCGGCGTTTGCGGCCGCCCCCTCCACCCCGCCTGCGGCGCGGTCCCCCTCCCCCGTGAACGGGGGAGGAAAAGCCGCGGCCTTCTATGTCGCCGCCCGCGGCCACCATGCGGACGTCGGCGGGGTGCAGCCCGGCTCCATGCCGCCGTTCTCGAAGACCATCGACGAGGAGGGCGTCCTGCTCGACGCCCTGCCGATCATGAAGGCCGGCGTGTTCCTGGAGGCGGAGACCCGCGCGGCGCTCCTGTCCGGGCCTTGGCCCAGCCGCGCCCCGGACCGCAACCTCGCCGACCTCAAGGCCCAGATCGCCGCCTGCCAGGCGGGCGCCGCGGCCGTGGCCGGCATGATCGAGGCCTTCGGCGGCGAGGTGGTCGCCCGCTATATGAGCTTCGTCCAGGACAACGCCGCGGCCAATGTGCGCCGCGCGGTCGGCCGGCTCACCGACGGCCAGGCCCGCGTGCCCATGGACGGCGGCGGCGAGATCGTCGTCACCACCACGGTCGATGCGCAGGCCGGCGAGGCGACCCTCGACTTCACCGCCAGCGCCGACCAGCTGCCGACCAACTTCAACGCCCCCTCGGCCATCGTCGACGCGCGCGCGCTCTATGTGTTCCGCACCCTGGTCGATGATGACATCCCGCTGAACGCCGGCTGCCTGAAGCCCCTGAAGATCCTGACCGGCCGGGCTCCATGCTGGCGCCGGCCCCGCCCGCCGCCGTGGTGGCCGGCAATGTCGAGACCAGCCAGCACGTGGTCGACGCCCTCTATGCGGCGCTCGGCGTCATGGCCAATGCGCAGGGCTCGATGAACAACTTCACCTTCGGCGACGAGACCCGCCAGTACTACGAGACCCTCTGCGGCGGGGCCGGCGCCACGGCGCGCCACGCCGGCGAGAGCGCCGTCCACACCCACATGACCAATTCCCGCCTGACCGATCCGGAGATCCTGGAGCGCCGCTTCCCCGTGCGGGTCGAGGCCTTCGCGGTCCGCCACGGTTCGGGCGGCGCGGGCGCGCGGGCCGGCGGCGACGGGGCCCTGCGCCGCATCCGGTTCCTCGCCCCGATGGACGCGGCCCTGCTCTCCACCCGACGCCTCAACGCCCCGCAAGGTCTGGCCGGCGGCGGGGCGGCGAAACCCGGCGCCCAGCGCCTGATCGAAAAAAGCGGCGCCGTGACGGAGCTTCCCGGCTGCTTCTCCGTTACGGTCAAGCCTGGGGACGTGATCGAGATCGAAACCCCGGGCGGCGGAGGCTATGGGCCGCCGCCTGCCATCTGACCGCCGAAATTCACAGGTAGCGCCGCCGCCATGTCCGCTCTTCTCCTCGCCCTGCTCCTCGCCGCCCAGGATGCGCCGCCCGCCCCGGCCGAGCCCGCGCCCCCCGCGGCCCAGGAGGAAGAACTACCCTTCCCCCCCGGCGCGCCGCATGACGACTATGGCTTCGTCGGCTGGTGCTATGGCGCGCTCGGCGGCTATCTCGACCTGCACGACCGGATGATCCCCGAGGTGACCCGCATCGAGGGCGCGTTCCAGGCCCCGGGCCGCACGCTCGCCCAGGACATGGCGGTCTATGACGAGCTCGACGCCATGAGCCGGACCAATATGAAGCTGTTCACCCGCGCCATGCAGGCCGCGGAAAAGGCCAGCCTGAAGCCGATCAACGCCTATGGCGCCAAGGCCATCGGCCAGGGCCGGGCCGGCTGGGCCGGCGCCAACACCCTGCCCCGCCGCACGGTCGCCCAGCAGTGGATGGGCTGGACCCTGCCCGCCCGCTGCGTGCCCACGGCCAAGACCCTGGAGAGCCGCGCCAAGCTGCTGGGCGCCACCTTCCAGGCCAATGCGCCCGCCGAGCCGGACCCGGCGCCCGTCGAGGCGCCTGCGGCCGCGCCTGTGGCCAGTCCCGACGTCGCCCAGGCTGCGCCGCCCGCCGACCAGCCCGCCGCCGGCGACCCGATCGGCGACGCCATCGCCACCGCCAAGCCCACCCCGCCCAAGCTCCGCACCAAGCCGCAGTAGGGATCTGCTGCTCCCCCACTGGGGGAGCTGGCGCGAAGCGCCTGAGGGGCCGGCCCGAAGGGACGGATACGCCCCATCCGCCTCCTGGCGAAGGCGGCCCCCACCACCGCTTCGCGGTCCCCCTCCCCCAGCGGGGGAGGAGCCAAGGCGCCCCGCGAAAATCCGTGCGCCTCGTCCCTGGCGGGTCTAGATTTCGCCGATGGCCGAGCCGCATCTCATCTATTTCGCCGATCCCATGTGCTCGTGGTGCTACGGCTTCTCGCCGGTGATCGCCGAGATCCGCCGCGCCTATGGCCGCGCCCTGCCGATCAAGCTGATCCTCGGCGGCCTGCGCCCCGGCACGACCGAGCCCATGAGCCAGAAGGCCCGTGACGAGCTCGCCGGCCACTGGACCCATGTGCAGGAGGCCACCGGCCTGCCGTTCAACCGCGCGGCCATCGACGGCGAGGGGTTCCTCTATGACACCGATCCCGGCGCGCGGGCCGTGGTCCGTGTCCGCCGCGAGGACCCGGAGCTGGCGCTGACCTATCTGGGCCGCCTGCAGGCCGCCTTCTATGGCGAGGGCCTGGACATCACCCGGCCGGAGATCCTGGCCGATCTCGCCGCCGAGTTCGGGATCGACCGCGAGGCCTTCCTCGCCGACCTCGACAGCCGCGATCTCAAGCAGGAGACCTGGGGGGATTACGGCACGTCGCAACGGGCCGGCGTGACCGGCTTCCCCACCCTGGTGGCCGGTCCCAACCAGGACGGCGCCTATGGCGTGGTGACCCGCGGCTTCGCGCCGGGCGATCAGGTCCTGGCGGTGCTGAACCAGTGGATCGAAGGCGCGGTGGCCCAGCATTGACCGCCGCTCGCCGCCTCCCCCTCCTGGCCGCCCTGTCGCTCAGCGCCCTGCTGGCCGCCTGCGCCACCACCCCGCCGCCCAAGCCCCTGAGCCAGGGCCGCGGCGCCTGGTCCTTCGCGCCCGCCAACCGGAGCGAGTCCGCCAAGCTCGCCTATGGAATTCCCAACAGCGACGATGTCGGCCTGATGCTGCTCTGCGCCCAGCCGCGGGTGAAGATCTGGATGTCCCAGCCGGCGGCGGCCCCGCCCAAGAAGATCGCCCTGCGCAGCGGCAAGGCCCATGGCGTCTATCCCCTGGCCCCGGAGGGCGAGGCCCTGCTCCAGGCCACCATGCCCGCAGCCGATCCCGTGCTCGACGCCTTCGCCGCCTCGGGTGAACTGATCGCCGACCAGACCCGCCTGGACGCGCGGGCCGCGAACGAACGCGCCGCCATCCGCGCCTTCCGCGGCGCCTGCCCCGCCAAGACGCGCTAGACGATCGCCTCGCCCCATCTCGGGCGCAAAGCCGCCGCGGGCATGTCGACAACCGTGTTCCCGCGTGCTCAACTTATCTGGGGTTGAGTTGGGGGACGTTGCGGTGAGCGATACGAGTACGAGACGGGCCAAGCTGGAGATCGGCCGGGTCTTCTCCACGACCTTCGCGGTGGTGGGGCGTAATCTGCGCCCCTTCGCCCTGGTGGCGTTCCTGTTTGGCGCCCTGCCTGGCCTGGTGACCCTGGGGGTTCAGACGGCGCTGGGTATGAACAGTCTGCGCCCCGGTCCGGCGAGCATCCTGGTCGGCCTCCCCTTCGGCCTGATCGCCTTCGCCTGCGCCATGATCTCTCAGAGCGCCCTTATCCAGATGACGGTCGCCGATCTGAATGGCCAGCCGGTCTCGATGCGCCCCGCCCTGATCCGGGGCGTGCGCGCGATCCTGCCCCTGATCGGCCTGTCGATCGTGTATTTCTTCTGCTGCGGGCTCGCGTCCCTGTTTTTCTTCGTACCAGGCGTGATGCTCGCCCTGGCTTGGTGCGTCTCGACACCCGCCTATGTGATTGAGAGCCGCGGAATCTTCGCGGCCTTCTCGCGCAGCGCCGCCCTGACCAAGGGATCCCGCTGGCGACTACTGGGCCTGTTTCTGATCCTGATGATCACCTTCTTCGTTGTCGAGATCGCGGCAGTCGGACTGTTCGGCGGGTTCAGTGGATTCGCCAAATCCATGGCCAGCGGGTCCGCGATTTCAGTCGTTCGGCTGTTCAGCCTGCTCTTCAGCTTGATCATCGCCATGCTCCTGCACCCCGGCATCGCCGTCCTCTACAGCGAGCTCCGCCGCATCAAGGACGGCGTCGGCGCCGGCGACCTGGCCGCCGTCTTCGACTGACCATGTCCGACACCGCCGCCTCGCCCGAGCGCCTCGACATCGGCCGTGTCCTGCGCACGACCGTCGAGGTCACCCGCCGCAATCTGGGGCCGATGCTGCTGCTCGCGGCCATATTTGGAAGTCTGCCCGCCCTGGTGATTGATTTCGCTGCGGCGCTCGCGCATGTCCCGGCGCAGTCGGTAAGTCTGCTCGACAGGTCCGTGAGTTTAGTCCTCGGCGTGATCCTCCAGGGAGCCCTGATACACCTGACGCTGACCGATCTTGATGGTCGCCAGTCCACATGGACACAGGGCGCGTCCGCAGGTCTGAAGACGTTTAGAGGCTTGCTCGGGATCAGCTTCATTGTGGGCGCGGGCGTATTCCTGGGCTTCATTCTATTCGTCGTGCCAGGCGTCATGTTGGGGGTCATGTGGTGCGTTGCAGGCCCCGTCCTGGTCTCTGAGCGCCGCAGCCTGTCTCCCGCCTTCACCCGCAGCGCAACGCTCACACGGGGCCATCGCTGGACAATACTCGCCCTGTTGATGATCTACTGGTTCAGCGTCGCTCTGATCGTCCTCGTAGTATCCTTTGGGCTTGGCGTTCTGATCGGCATCTTCGCCGATGCGGGAAGCGCAACTCTGGTTGGCACAGCGCTCGCCTCGCTGATCATGGGCCTGGTCAACGGCCCGATCTTCGCCGTGCTCTACACCGAGCTTCGCCGCCTGAAGGAAGGCGCGACCCAGATCGCGGAGGTGTTCGACTGACGCCTCAGCCGGCGTCGAACTTGTCGGCGCGGCGGCGGCCGAACAGCATCTGGCGCTCCAGCCGCCCGCGCAGGGCGGCGTAGTAGCCAGTCAGGAAAGCGCGGTCGGACACCCCGACCTCGTCGATCCAGCCGATCTTGCCGCGGATGCGCCGGGCGACCTCGGCCAGGGTCTTGCGGTCATTGCTGCGCAGCACCGACTCCAGCACCTGCAGCTCCTTGATGCCGTAGGCAGAGAGCTGCTCGTCGGTGAACCGCAGCTCGTTCAGCGCCACGGCCCCGTCCCGCGACAGGTCCGGCGCGAGGATTGGCTTGGGCGCCCGCACCACCATGGTCCCGGCGATCAGGTCGCCGGCCCTCAGGTGATCGCGGTTGAACAGGGGGAACAGCAGGAAGACCAGCGACCACAGGCAGCCCAGCGAGATCACCCAGGCGTCGACGCCCTGGCCCCGGCTGAGCATGAAGATCATCGGCAGATAGAGTTCCAGCTCGCGCATGGCGTTGCGCCCGAACACCGCGTCGGCGGTCAGGCGGCCGCCGTTGCGGGCGATGACCCGGAGCTTCATCACCCGCTTGCCCGGGGTCGCCGCCGCCGGGGTCAGCTCGAAGCCGGTGAAATAGAAGTTCCGCAGCAGGAAGAAGCCCAAGAGCCAGATCACCGCCGGGGCGCTTCTCGCCGTGACGTTGCTGACCCACAGCGCCGCGCCCACCAGGATCGTCAGCAGGATCAGGGCCGCCATGATGATCAGGAGGTCGATGACCAGGGCGCCGGCCCGCTCCGACACGGCGCCGACCTTCAGCCGCAGATCGACGCCCTCCGGCGTCACGAATTCCCGCCCGGCGTCACTCATGGCCCAGGCCTCCCCGCCGCCGCGGACCGTAGAAATAGAGCCCCCAGACCGCCGCGCTGAGCGTCGCCACGCCGTAGCGCACGGCGGTGTTCTGGATCAGCTGGCGGGCGAATCCTTCGAGCAGGCCGGCGACGAACAGCATGACCACCACGCCGGTCATCACGGCGGCGGCGCGGCGGCCCGCCTGGGCCACCGCCTCTGCCCGGGGTCGGTCGCCGGGGAACAGGGTGGCGGTCCCGATCGCGAAGCCGGCCGCCCCGGCCAGGGTCACGGCGAACAGCTCCGTCACCCCGTGAATGAACAGCCAGCCCCCCGCCTCCACCCCCAGGCCGCGGGAGATGAACAGCGACAGGAAGGCGCCGAGCATGGCGCCGTTATAGGCCATCAGCGCCCCGGTCGGCACGCAGAAGGCGAAGCCCAGCGCGAAGGCCAGCAGCGCGATCCCCGCATTGTGGGTGAACAGGAACGCCGCCATCACCGACAGCCCCGAATGCTGCTGCCCCTTCGGCGCGGCGAACAGGGTGCTGCGCAGGAACTCCGCCGAGGCCGATGGGTCCCGTCCGCCGGCCAATGCCTTGGGCACGAAGGAGAAGTACCAGCCGGCGTCCTGATGGATTAGGGCCATGGCCACGATCAGGCCCAGCACCCCGATCAGGGTGGCCGCCAGCGTCTCGCGCCACAGGCCGCGGACCGCGGCCGGCCAGTCGTGGGAAAAGAATCGTCCGGTCCGCTCCCACACGCTGGTGCGCGGGCCGTAGACGATGAAATAGGCCCGGGCGCACAGGCTCTCCAGATAGTCGATCAGCCCCTGGTCCAGGGTGATGGCGCGGGCCACCGACAGGGACGACAGGGCCTGGCGGTAGAGCACCGGGATCTCCAGCAGCTCCGGGGCGGTCAGCTTGCCGGGCGAACGCCCCTCGACCTTGGTCAGCAGCCGCTCGAGACGGCGCCAGTCCGCCTCGCGCTCCTCGCGGAACCGGTGGCTCTTCAGCTGCAGCTCGGCCATCAGAGAAGCTCCCGCCGCTTGATGTCGAGATAGCTGTTGATCAGGTCCGGCCCCAGGCGGTCGACACGGGCCTCGACGATCAGGGCGCCGGCCCGCCTCAGCCGGGTCAGCACCATCTCGCGCTGCTGCAGCAGGGTCCCGGCGATCACCGCGCGGGACACGTCGTCCGGCTCGGCCGGGGCGCGGTCGGCCAGGGTCTCCAGCTCCTCGTCGCGCAGGGTCACGAACAGCACCAGGTGGGTGCGCATCAGCCGGCCCAGGTTCTCCAGCATCAGCTCGGCGCTGGTGGCGTCGGCGAAGTCGGTGAAGATCACCACCAGCGACCGCCGGCTCAGCTGCCCGGCCAGGGTGGTGAGGCCCAGGGTGAAATTGGTCTCCTCGGTCGTGTAGTCCACCGAGGCCGCCAGCCGCTGCAACAACGGAAAGGCGCCCGCCCCGCCGGCCGCGCCGCTCGACACCCGCGGCCGGGAATCGAAGGCGAACAGCCCGACCCGGTCGCCGAGCTTCAGGCCCACAAAGGCCAGCAGCAGGGCGGCGTTGATCACATGGTCGATCCGCGGCGCCCCGGCCAGGGGCGCGCACATTAGCCGGCCGGTGTCGAGCGCCAGGATCACCGGGTGATTGCGCTCCGTCCGGTGCTCGCGGCCCAGCAGCTTGCCGTGCCGGGCGCTCTGCTTCCAGTCGATGGCCCGCAGGTCCATGCCGGTCTGGAACTCCTTCAGCGCATGGAATTCCGAGCCCTGGCCGATCTCGTTCTGAACCTTGATCCCCAGCGACGCGTCGCGGGAGAACAGCCTCAGCGCCTCGTCGCGGATCATCTGGATATTGGGGGTGACCGGCAGCACCCGCCCCGGCGCGTCGCGGCGCTGCACCCAGGCCAGGCCCAGCGGGCCCCGCCACCGGGACCAGATGGCGTCGATCCGGCCCTCGCCGCGGCGCAGGGGGGCAAGGGCGATGCGCGCCTGGCCCTCGCCCTGGGTCAGGTCCATCCGCCGCGCGGCGCCATCGACGCTCAGGCGATCATTGACGCCCAGGGCCAGCTCCATCCGCCGCGCGCGCCGCCGGTGAACCTGGCGGTGACCACCGCCTCGCCCGCGCCGCCGACGCCCAGGCTCTCCGGCAGGTCGAGGCTCAAGTTGAGCCGCCCGGGCGAGGCCGCCAGCCAGGCGTCCGCCAGCACCAGGGCCACGGCCGCCAGCGCCCAGGCCAGGCCGAGCGCCCACAGGCCCGGCGCGAGGACGCCGAGCGCCACCGCCACCGGCGCGCCGGCCAGGGCCAGGATCATGCTGCGGCGGGTGGGATAGACCATGGGCTAGCGGGGCGCCTCGACCTGTTCGACCAGGGCGGTCAGCACCTGGTCGACCTGGCGGCCCTCGATCTCGGCGGCCGGCGACAGGATCACCCTGTGGCGCAGGGCCGGCAGGGCCAGCGCCTTCACATCGTCCGGGATCACATAGTCGCGGCCGTCCAGCACCGCCCGCGCCCGGGCGGCGAGCGCCAGCATGGCCGCGCCGCGCGGCGAGGCGCCGCCCGACAGGTCGGCCGTCTCCCGGGTCGAGCGCACCAGGTTCAGCACATAGTCGACCACCTCGTCGCTCAGCCGCACGGCCGCCACGGTCTCGCCCGCCCCGCGGATCCAGTCGGCGTCGGCCACCTGCTCGACCCCCATGGCGGCCGGATCGGCCTGGCCGCTGCGCAGGCCGTGGGCGGCGATGATCGCGCGCTCCTCCTCGCGGTCGGGATAGCCCAGCACCTGCTTGAACAGGAACCGGTCGAGCTGGGCCTCAGGCAAGGGATAGGTGCCCTGCTGCTCCAGGGGGTTCTGGGTGGCCAGCACCATGAACCGGTCGCTCAGCACGTGCGACGCGCCGTCCAGCGTCACCCGGCGCTCCTGCATGGCCTCCAGCAGGGCGGCCTGGGTCTTGGGCGGGGTGCGGTTGATCTCGTCGGCCAGCAGCAGCTCGCAGAACACGGGCCCCGGATTGAACGTGAAGGTCGAGGTCTGGAAGTTGAACAGATTGGCCCCGACGATATCGGCGGGCATCAGGTCCGGGGTGAACTGCACCCGCCCGAAGTCGAGCTTCAGGGTCCGGGCGAAGCACTGGGCCAGGAAGGTCTTGGCCGTGCCGGGCGGCCCCTCCAGCAACACGTGGCCGCCGGCCAGCAGGGCGACCAGCATCAGGTCGACCGTGGCCGTCTGCCCGATCACCGCCTTGCCGATCTCGGCCCGGATGCGGTCGGCGGTCTGTTTCACGTCACCGACGATCATGGCTCATGTCCGATCTCCACTTGAACAGTCGAAGGGCGAGCGCGAGCGCGTCGCCGCGGGTCTTGGCGGCAGAGGCCGCCGTCTTCAGGGTCTCGAGGGATTCCGCCGGGCGCCGCTGGCGCTCCAGCCGCACCAGGCGTTCGGCGCGGGCGGCGGGATCGGTCTCCCGCTCCCCCAGCAGCTTCGCGGTCCGCGCCTCGACCAGGCTGACATAGGCGCCGACCAGCTCCGGCTCCTTGTGGGCGGCGCGGATCAGGGCGGCGGAATTGTCGATCAGGGCCCGCTTGCCGAGCGCGAAGGCGCGGCCCTCGCGGACCACGGGCCCAAACCGCACCGCCGCATGCACGCCCATCAGGGCGGCGGCGGCCAGCACGCAGAGGAATCCGCCCAGCAGGGGCGGCTCGAACAGCAGGCGCAGCGGGTCGCGGGCGCGCTTGAAGCCGTTCAGGGTCACGTCGAAGGCCACCCCGCGGTCGCCGCGCAGACCGTCCAGGATGGCGAGGCCCGCCCGCGCGGTGTTCAGCCCCTTCAACCCCTGGGTGTTCAGGAGGTCGGGATCGGACAGCACATACATCTGGCTGCGTCCCCAGCTGGCCAGGACCATGCCGCCCTGCTCGTCGGTCAGGGCTGGCCGCCAGCCCTCGCCCGCCAGGGTCTGCAGGTGGTCGACCGCGTCGAGGGGCAGGAAGACGCCGGGCCCGAACGGCCCGCCCGCGCCGCGCAGCGCCGGCCGCGAGACGCCCGGCCTCTGGGCCAGACGGATCGCGTGATCCTGAGCCCGGATCGGGGCCGCGGCCGCATCAGGCGTGATGACGCCGAGCTTCTTCACCCAGCCGAGGTGCGTCTCGTCGGGCGTGACATTCCATTTGGGCAGGATGATCAGCAACGGGCCGTCACCCCGATAGGCCGCCATCTCGTCCCGGTCGGGCATGACCCCCGGCGAAATGACCCGCAGGCCCGCGCTGTCGGCCAGGCTGTGCAGGGGCGTGCGGCTGACCACCACAGGCGTCCCCAGGGCCTGGAGCAGGGTCACGGCGCCGGCGAAACCCACCGCCGATTTCGACAGGGCGTGGGCCTCGCCATCCTCGCCGCCCCGCAGCTCCGGCGCATAGACCGACAGCACGGTGAAGCCGGCGAAGGCGAAGACGCCGACCAGCACCAGGGCGATCATGGTCCGGGGCGAGAAATCCGCCCGCACGCGCGGTTCGCTCACGCCCAGCGCTCCGGCAGGGCGAAGTCCTCATAGGCCTGGCGGCAGGCGGCGAACCGCGCCGCATCCACCGGCCGGCCGCCGAACAGGCTGCGCTCCACCACCTCGGCGATGACCGCGAAGGTCGCCCGCGCCTCGGCGGGCATGGCCTCGGCGCGGGCCAGGTCGCGGCTGGTCAGGGCGGGCTTGACCGCGCCCGGCCGGCGCCCGGCGAAATCGTCGATGCTGCGGTTCAGGATCAGGTGCGCGGCCTCGGCGTATCGGCCCTCTGCGGCCAGGCGGTCCGCGTCGGACAAGAGGGCCTTGGCCTTCTCGACGGTCGGCCGCCAGCCGGCGTCGGCCTGACGAAGATGGGCGGGCGCGGCCCGGTCGCCGCGGCCCACGCGGGTCAGGTCGCGGACGATGAACCAGGCGATCAGCACCACGCCCAGCACGAGCCCGCCCCAGAAGACGTATTTCAGCACGGGCGCGATCGCCAGGAAGCCGTGGCCGATCGCCTCCAGAAGCTTGACCAGCCAGGTCGGCGGCGGCGGGGGTTGCGGGACGGCGGTGAAGTCGAACTGCAGGCCGCGCGTAGCCAGGAGTTTGCGATGGGCGGCGGCGAACGCCTGCTCATGGTCGCCGACCGAAACCCCCAAGCGTCCGCCCCCGAAAGCCAAGGCGGGGCGCACCCGCCACCTATGGTGGAACCGAATAGGCCCGAGCCGTCGGGCGAGGTCAAGGAACCTCTGGCGCAGGACAGCCCTGGCCGCCGCGGGCCGCAAATTTCCCGCTCCTGCCGTTACGTCCCCGGCTTGACCGAGGCCCCCGCTGGCCTCCACCTGCACGCCAACCAGCATCAGGGAGCGGACGCATGGCCAAGGTGATCAGGATCGGCGGCGCGGGCGGCTTCCTGGGCGATTCCTCGGTGGCGGCGCCCCAGCTGCTGGCCGGCGGCAAGCTCGACTACATGATCCTCGACTACCTGGCCGAGGCGACCATGTCGGCGCTCGGCCAGCTCAAGGCCGCCCGCCCTGACCAGGGCTTCGCCCGCGACTTCACCGACTGGATCTGGAAGGACAACCTCCAGGAACTGAAGGCCCAGGGGGTGAAGATCATCACCAACGCCGGCGGCCTCAATCCCCACGCCTGCCGCGCGCGCATGGAGGAGCTGGCCGCCGCCGCCGGCCTGTCCTTCAAGATCGCCGTGGTCGAGGGCGATGATCTCTCCGACCGTCTGGCCGACCTGAAGTCCCGCGGCCTGACCGAGATGTTCACCGACGCGGCCTTCCCGGAGCCGGAGGCCGTCTTCTCCGCCAACGCCTATTTCGGCGGCCGCCCGATCGCCGAGGCCCTGGCCGCCGGCGCCGACATGGTGATCACCGGCCGGGTGGTCGATTCCGCCCTTACGCTGGGCCCCTTGATGTACGAGTTCGGCTGGACCGACCGTGACTATGACCTGCTCTCGGCGGGCTCGCTGGCCGGCCACGTCATCGAGTGCGGCGCCCAGGCCACCGGCGGCCTGTTCACCGACTGGCAGGACGTCCCCGACTGGGCCCACATCGGATATCCGGTGATCGAATGCCACGCCGACGGGTCCTTCATCGTCACCAAGCCCCCCGGCACCGGCGGCCTGGTCTCCGCCGCCGCCGTGGCCGAGCAGATCCTCTATGAGGTCGGCGATCCGCAAGCCTACGCCCTGCCCGACGTGGTCTGCGACTTCACGCAGGTGAAGGTCGAGGAGGTCGGCGCGCACCGCGTGAAGGTCACCGGCGCCAAGGGTTATCCGCCATCCGACCGCTACAAGGTCTGCGTCACCTTCGGCGACGGCTTCCGCTTCATCGGCGCCATGCCGGTGGTCGGCCGCGAGGCGGCGCTGAAGGCTCAGCGCCAGGCCGACGCCGTGCTAATCCGGGTCGGCGAGATGCTGCGCGACCGCAACCTGCCGCCCCTGCGCGACAGCCGCGTCGAGGTTCTGGGCGCCGAGGCCACCTATGGCGCCAACGCCAATCCGGCCCTGGCCGGGGTCCGCGAGGTCGTGGCCCGTATCGGCTGTGAGCATGAGAGCGCCGAGGCGCTGGGCCTGATGATGCGCGAGTTCGCCTCCCCCACCACCTCGATGAGCGTCGGGTCCACCGGCTGGTTCGGCGGCGCGCCGACCATCACCCCGGTCTGCAGGGTGTTCTCGATCCTGCTGCCGCGCGAAGAGATCCCGGCCAAGGTGGATGTCGGCGGCCAGACCCTGACCGTCGAGGCCGAGCGCCCGCCGCGGGTCTATGATCCCGCCGCCACCATCCGTCCGCCGGTCCCGGCCGATCCCGCCGCCAGGGACGCCGGCCCGATGAAGACCGTACCTCTGGTCCAGGTCGCCTGGGCGCGGTCCGGCGACAAGGGCGACGCCTTCAATGTCGGCGTCATCGCCCGCAAGCCGGAGGTCCTGCCCTGGATCCGCGCCGCCCTCACCGAGGCCCGCGTGAAGGCCTGGTTCGCCCACGAGTTCGCTGGCGCGCCGGCCCCCAAGGTCGTCCGCTACGAGCTGCCCGGCATGGCGGCGCTGAACTTCCACTGCATCCAGGCGCTCGGCGGCGGCCAGTTCTCCAGCCTGCGCCTCGACGCGCTCGCCAAGGGCAAGGCCCAGCAGCTGCTGGACATCGAGATCGAGGTCCCGGCGGCGCTGCTGGGGTGATCTCGCCACTCCGCCTGATCCGCGCTAGACCCGCCCCATGACCAGCAAGCCCCCCGCGCTGCGGCGCCTGATCGATCTGCCCGGCGTGGATGCGCTCGAATACCGCGCCCTGCTCAAGCGCGACTTCGCCGAGCCCGAAGCCCGCGCCGAGTTTCCCGAGATCGACGCCTGCACCACCGCACTTTTCGGCCTGACGGCGGACGAGGCCGAGGACCTGCCGCGCCCCGCGGGCTGGGACAATATCGAAAACAAGGCCCCCGCCGTTCAGGTCGCCGCCTTCGAGGCCGAGGGCTGGGACGTCACCGACGACAAGCGCCGGCCGCTCCGCGTGCTCGGCCATTTCAGCGGCCCGCTGTGGCTCGCCGTCCGCGGCGTCGCCGGGACCCTGCCCTACCAGGCCGAGACCGACGACTCCGAGGCCCTGCTCGCCAAGCTCGAGGCCGACGCCAAGCGGTTCCTGAAGCGGTAGGGCTCACTCCCCGTTCGCATCCACCACGATGGCCACGGTCTTGCCCCGCGACAGGGGCTCCCAGCCCGAGGCGATCGCCGAGGCGACGGCGTTCGCCACAAGGTCCCGGGGGATCTGGGCGGGTTGCAGCAGGGGCGCGCCGAACCGGGGGCGCGGCGGGGCGGGAAACTCCACCACGGCCTCGCGCTGGCCCTCGGCGTGACGCACGGCGATCGCCATGCCGCTCCACTCGCCAGTGTCGCTGGACCGCCCGGGCCGACGCTGCAGCCGCCACACATAGGGCTCCCCGCCCACGGTGATCTCGAACTCCGCGCTTTTCTTGGTCTTGGCCATGGGAGGGGGTTAGCGCGGCTGGCGGGTTGAGGCCAGCCTAGGCCGCCATCTGCTCGCGCAACAGCTCGCCCAGGATCGCCAGCCCACGCTCCGCATCTTCCGGCGCGGCGAGACTGAAGTTGAGGCGCAGAGCCTGGCAGGCGCCGCCCTGCGCCAGGAAGTGGCTGCCCGGCGTGAACAGCACGCCGCGCTCAAGCGCCCGCTTCAACAGCGCCTCGGGCGAGACCGCGCCCTTCAGCGTCACCCAGAAGAACAGCCCGCCGGGCGGCACGGTCCAGGTCGCGACGCCGCCGAGATGGCGGCTCAGCGCCTCCGCGAACACATCGCGCTTCTGCCGATAGAGCGCGGCGATCCGCGTCAGCCGCGCGTCACGGTCGGGGTCGTTCAGGTATTGCAGCACCATCCACTGGCTCAGGCGGTTGGTGTGCAGATCGGCGGCCTGTTTCAGCCGCACCAGCAGGGGGAAGAGATCCTCCGACGCGGTCAGGAAGCCCAGGCGCAGGCCGGGCGCGACGGTCTTGGAGAACGAGCCTTGATAGACCCAGGAGGCGGACGTGACGTCGGCGCAGACCGGCCGCCGTTCGCAGGGCTCATAGACCAGGTCGCGATAGGGATCGTCCTCGAACAGGATCACGCCATGGGCGTCGCAAGCCCGGGCGAGCGCCCGGCGCGCGTCGGCGCTCCAGCAGCCGCCGGTCGGGTTCTGGAAGGTGGGGGTGACATAGGCGACGGCCGGCGGGGCCTTGTCCCAGCCCTCGGCCGGGTCGGCGCGGTCGAGGATCTGGAAGTCCGCGCCGAAGAACCGGAACACCTGGAGGGCGGCGAGATAGGCCGGCGATTCCACCGCCACGACCGAGCCGGCGTCCACCGCCAGCTTGGCGACCAGGTCGATGCCCTGCTGCGAGCCCGACAGGATCAGCACCCGCTCGGGCGCGCTGTCGATCCCCAAGCCGATCAGCTCGGCCGCGATCTTCGCCCGCAGCTCGGGCTCGCCCTCGGTCGGGCCATATTGCAGCAGGTCGCCCGGCGGCGGCGGCAGTTCCAGCCCCGCGAAGCTCTCCGGCGAGGGCAGGCCGCCGGCGAAGGAGATCATGCCGGGACGCTGGCTGACGCTCAGCATCTCGCGCACCGGCGAGGCGTGCAGGTTCTGGGTCCGGACCGACAAGCGCGCCATCTTGGCCTCCGTTTAGCGTCAAGGTTATTGACCTATCGACAGCCTAAGGCGGGCAAGATTAATGTGTCAACATGCTTGACCTAGATCGCCAGGACGAGCTGCGCGGCGCGATCGAACTGCTCTATTTCGCCTATCGCGGCTTCACCGACCGGCCCGACCGCATCCTCGAACGCCGGGGCCTGGGGCGCGTCCATCACCGCATCCTGCACTTCATCGGCAGCCGGCCGGACATCTCGGTCCGCGGCCTGCTCGACCTCCTGGCCGTCAGCAAACAGGCGCTCAACGCCCCCCTGCGCCAGCTGGTCGAGATGCACCTGGTCACCGCCCTGCCCGCCGCCGGCGACCGGCGGGTCAAGAACCTGAGGCTCACCCCGGAGGGCGAGCGCCTGGAGGCCGAGCTGACCGGCGTCCAGGCTCGCCACCTGCAGACCGCCTTCGATCGCGCCGGCCCCGCCGCGGAGCAAGGCTGGCGGACCGTGATGACGGAGCTCGCCGAGCTGGCGAAGGGTTAGAGCGGATCGGCCAGGGGCGCGAGGTCGGGCGCGATCCAGCCCCGCCGGGCCTCCACCGAGAACAGCCGCGCCCGGCTCCAGTGAACCAAGAGCCAGTCCGGCTTGCCCAGCGGCGAGGCCATCAGGTCGTCGACCACCGCATGCAGCGGATGGTCCGCCGCATAGCGCCCCAGGAACCCCCGCGCCGCGGCGATCGAGGCCTGGGTGATGGTCTCGTGATAGCCGGCGCTGTCGGTATTCTCCCCGCCGGTCGCCAGATTATAGGCCCGGATCATGTCCGGCATCACCGTCCCGAGCGGCGGCTCGGGCGCATGCCGCAACAGCCACAGGGCGGCGGCGAAATGGGCCGCATGGGTCCATTCCGCCTTGGGCAGGGTGCGCTCCACGAGCCCCCGGCCCACGCGGGCCACGGCGTCGTCATCAGCATAGTGTTTGGTCATCTTGGGTCTCCAACAGGAAGGCCCGGGCAGCGAACGAAGATCTTCCCCCCGCCGGCCGGGCGGGGTGGGTGGATCATTCGAACGGGACTGGGATCAGCCCGCCGCGCGCACCCGCACCGCCGGAATGGGGCGTTGCTGCTGCTGGGTGCGGGTCAGGATATGAGCCATGGGCCCTGGTAGTCGCCAGATCAGCGTTCTGTCAATCGGCGTCCGCCGCATAGACCTGTCGCCCGCCGACCCAGGTCTCCAGCACCCGGATCGCGCCGATCTCCGCCCGCGGGACCTCGCGGGGGTCGGCGTCCAGCACCACGAAGTCGGCGAACTTGCCGGGCTCCAGCGAGCCGATCTCGTGCTCCGAATGGCACTGCCAGGCGGCGTCGCGGGTCAGCGCGATGATCGCCTGCTCCACCGTGACCCGCTCGGCGGGATTGAGCACGCCGCCCGGCTCCTGCCAGAGGCTGCGGTTCACCGCATTGTCGATGAGCCTGAGCGGGCCCATCTCGGTCACCGGCTCGTCGGAATGCATCGTCCAGCGGATCCCGGCCTGGCCGCAGGAGGCGGCGCGGCCGAGCAGGTCCGCCTTCGCCGGCCCGAAAATCTCGTCGCGGAACGCCCGGCCCCAATAGTGGACATGGCCAATCAGGAAGCTGGGGCTGACCCCCAGCCGTGCGATCCGGGCGATTTGGTCGTCATGCAGGATCGAGCAATGCTCGATGCGGAACCTCAAGCCCGGGTCGCATCCTGCGGCCTGCGCCGCCTCAATGGCGTCCAGCGCCCGGTCGATGGCCAGATCGCCGTTGGCGTGGATCACCACCTGCCAGCCCTGCAGGGCGCGCTGGACCACGATGTCCGTCAGGGCGTCGGGCTCAACATAGGCCATGCCGGCGCTCTCGCTCCCCAGATAGGGCTCGCGCTGCAGGCCCGTCCGCCCCTGGTTCGAGCCGTCCGAGACGATCTTCCATCCCACGGCCCGGGCCATGGCGTCGCCGTCCCCCGGCTTCGGCCCGCTGGCGTCCCAGTGCCGCGCCCCGGCGTTGATCACGGAATAGCGCAGCCGCGTGGTCATGTGGCCGGAGGCGGCGAAGGCGTGATAGGCGCCGATCTCGTCCTTGCCCAGGAAGCCGCCGCTGGCCTGGTCGCAGAAGGTGGTCACCCCGGCCCGATTGGCCTTGGCGCAGACCTTCTGGCAGGCGGCCGGAACATCGGCCACGCGCATGGCTCCGAGGTTATGGCCCAGCACGGTGAACATGGCCGCCTGACCCTGCAGCACCCCGTTCGGCGCGCCGTCCAGGTCGCGCACATAGACCGCGCCCGGCGGATCGGGGGTCTCCGCCGTCACGCCGGCGATCTTCAGGGCGGCGCTGTTGCAATAGGCGATGTGCAGCGAGGCGTTGAAGATGAAGACCGGCCGGTCGGGGGCGACCTGGTCCAGGGTGTGGCGGCTGATCCGCTCGGCGCCCGGCTGCAGGGACGGATCGAACTGGCGGGCCAGCACCCAGTCGCCGGCCGGCGCCGTCTGGGCCAGTTCCCCCACCCGCGCGATGACGGCGTCCGCGTCGGCGCAGACCATGGCCCCGACATTGGCCATCTTCTCCAGGACGGCGATGATGAAGAAGTGCATGTGCGGCTCGATGAAGCCGGGCAGCACCACGCGCCCGCCGCCATCGATCAGCTGGGCGTCCTCGCCGGCCGCCGCGCGGACGGTCTCCAGATCGCCGGTCGCCAGGATCACCCCGTCGTGGAAGGCGATCGCGTCGGCCACTGAGAAGTCGGCGTCCACGGTCAGGATCCTGGCGTTGGTCAAGACCGTGGTCCCGGCGTGAGGCGCCGGCGGCGGTCCCAGTCGCCCCCAGGCCGCCGGCCGGCTCGCCCCCGCCAGGAACGGTCGGGACAGAAGCCCAAGCCCGGTCAGGGTCGGCGAACAGCAGGCGCAGCCGAAGCGGTCCGCCTGGAACGGCCGGATCGCCGGGCCATCCCCCAGGGCGACGCCGCCCCGCTCCGCTGCGATCTCTGTCTGATCCACGATTCCGTCCCTCGACTGCCCGGGCAGAATGGCCCAGGCGCCGGGGCATGGACAGGACGGAACAACCCTATCTGAGGAGGGCGTGGATCGCCTGGCCGCCGAGCGCCAGGCCCAGCACGATGATCAGGCCGCTGGAGACATAGGGCGCCCTGCGCGCAAAGCCTTCGAAGGCCGCGCCCCAGCGCTTCTCGGCCTGGCGCGCGGCCAGGGCCGCGCCGACACCCACCGAGACCATGGTCACGGCCAGGCCGATGGAGAAGCACAGCACCAGCACCACGCCGAGCGCCACCTGCTTCAGCTGCAGGCACAGGAGCAGGACGGTGATCGAGGCGGGGCAAGGGATCAGGCCGCCGGTCAGGCCGAACAGCACGATCTGGCCGGTGGTCGCCGTCCGCCCCTGGAAGCGCTTGGCGATGTCGGCGGCGTGCGCCCGCTCGTGCGCGTCCTCATAGGCGTGCGCCGCATCATGCCGGTGGTCGTGGCTGTGACCAGGGTCGTGATCGTGGTGGTGGTGATGATCGTGGTCATGGTCATGGTGGTCGTGGTCGTGATCGTGATAATGACCGTGCGCGTGATCATGGCTGTGGCCGTGCGCCCCATGGCCCGCATGGGCCTTGCGCCAGGCCCGGCCGTCGCTCCAGGTCCGCCAGAGCATCCATAGGGCCACGGCCAGGATGATCCCCGCCGAGGCCAGCTGGAACCAGGGCTCGGAGGTCTCCATGTTCAGGTTGCGCCCGAAATAGAGCCCCGCCAGCGCCACCGCCCAGACCACCAGGGTGTGGGAGAAGGTCGCCGCCAGGCCCAGCAGGATCGCCTGCCCCACCGTGCCCCGCACCGCGATGATGAAGGCCGCCATCATCGTCTTGGAGTGACCGGGCTCCAGCCCGTGCAGGGCGCCCAGCACCAGGGCCGAGGGGATGAACAGCCAGGCGTGACCCTGGGCGAGCAGGGTGGCGAAATCGGTCATGCGGCGGCCTGTGAAACGGGCTTCTGCAACAGCACCCACCAGCAGCCGTTGATCGCGCCCTCGTCGATCACCTCGAAGCCGGCCTTCCGCGCCATGGCCCGCCAGGCGGACTTCGGCGTCAGCAGGAAGGAGAGCACGCTGCCGATGGTGAACATTATGGGGCCGGGGGTCCAGACCGCCATCAGGAACCGGCCGCCCGGCTTCAGCACCCGGCAGGTCTCGGTCAGGCCGGCCTGCTTGGCCGCGCCCAGGTGGTCATAGACATTGGTGCTGACCGCCGCGTCGAAATCGCCCTCCGGGAACGGCATGGCGGTCAGGTCGCCGGTCACCACCTCGACCCGGTCGGCGAGGCCGGAGATCTTCAGGTTGCGCTCCAGCAGGGCGCGGCCGCCGTCGTCGATATAGTCGGCGTCGAAGCGGTCGAGGGCCGTCACCCGCCCCTGCCGCAACACCCGGCTGAGCGCGATGGTCGTGCGTCCCGCGCCGCAGCCGGCGTCCAGCACCCGGTCGGTCTCGCCACGCACCAGATCGACCATGGGCAGCACCATGTGGTCGGGCCGGCGAAAGGCGCTCATGGTGGTGTTGCCGAACAGGAACAGCACGGCCTGGACCACCAGCAGGAAGCTGATCGGCCAAAGGCCGGGGTTGGAGACCTGCACCGCCACCGCGGCGGCGAGCGCCACCAGGGCCGCCACCGCCAGGCCGTTCATCCAGCCCGGCCCCCAGCCGAACTCCAGGGCGTCGCCGGCCGGCAGGGCCTGCTTGCGCAAACCCCGGATCCAGTCGCGCAGCGCCATGCCGTAGAGCGAACTCAGGATCACCACCGCCCCGATCAGGTGGAACCCGGCGAACAGCAGGATGGAGGTCGAGACCCCCTTCAGGCGCGGGGCGTAGATCATCAGGCCGCGCCGGCCGCCAGGCCCAAAAGGCCGATCAGCCACATGTAGCTGTGGGCGTGTCTCACTCTCGTCTGGGCCATTTCAGCCTCCTGAGTTTCGAGGGATCAGAGGTACTTGGCGAGCTGCTTCAGCTCGGCCAGGGCCGCGCGGCCGTCAGGCCCCTCGGCGTCGTGCAGGCAATGTTCGATGTGGTCGTGGATCAGCTCGCGCTTGGCGTTGGTCACCGCCGCCTCCACCGCGTGAAGCTGCTGGGCGAGATCCAGGCACGGCCGCCCGGCCTCGATCATGCCGATGATCGACTTCAGATGCCCCTCGGCGCGCTTCAGGCGCTTGATGATGGCGGGATGCGAGGCGTGGGCGTGATCGTGTTCGGACATGGGCGCATCCTATCCCCCTGGAGGGGATAGGCAAGCCTGCTTTTGAGCGGCACGTCATTTGAGAACGTCCAACGTTTTCCGCTCATCCCGGCGAATGCCGGGATGAGCGGAGGGGGAGCGCGCGCTGCCTAGTCCGCCATGTCCGCATCGGGCCGCCCGTCGCCGGACAGCAGCACGGCCAGCGGCCGCGTGCCCTTGAACTCCGCCAGGATCGCCATGGCCAGCACGGTCAGGGGCGTCGACAGGAAGGCGCCCGTCACCCCCCAGACCGCGCTCCAGAAGGCCAGAGCCAGCAGCACCACGATCGGGTCGACGTTCAGGCTCTTGCCCTGCATGCGCGGCTGGACCACGTGGCTGACCAGGAAGTGGATCGCCTCCAGCCCGACCAGCAGCACGATCGCCCGGGTCACGCCGTCCACCTCGACCAGGCCGAACAGGGCCGGGAACAGGACCCCAATCGCCGCCCCCACGGCCGGGATGTAGTTGGCCATGAAGATGATCAGGCACCAGAACGGGATGTGCGACAGCCCCGTCAGGGTCATCAGCACCGCCGACAGGGCGGTGATCAGCACGCCCACCAGGGTCTGGACCCAGATGTACTGCTCCACCCCGCGGCGGACCCGGAAGAACACCCGCTGGGCCTCGGCGCGATCCTCCGCCGAGCCGAACAGCTGGCTGGTCTTGGCCGCGAAGCCCTGACGCGAGGCGACTAGGAAGCCCAGATAGATCAGGACGAAGACCGCGGCCTCGGCGAAATGGCTGACCGCCTCGGCCAGCACGCCGGCGAACCGGCTGGGGTTCAGCTTCTCGATCAGATCGGCCAGGGTCGGGGTGACGTTCAGCCCCAGCCTCTGGGCGCCGTTGCTGAGCAGGGTGTTGATGTGCGCCGTATAGGTCGGCGCCTGCAGCGCCAGCGCGTGGGCGTTGTCGGCGGTGATCCAGATGGTCAGGGCGAACACCAGCACGATGGCGCCGATGGCGACCGGCAGGGCGGCCTTCTTCGGAAAGCCCGGAACCCGGGCGTTCAGCAGGCGGGCGACCCCGTCCACCATGATCAGCAGGAACAGCGCCATCACGAACGGCTCGAGCATCCGGCGCAGGGCGTAGAGGGTGAAGCCGGTCAGGATCGTGGCGATGATCACCACCGCGACCTTCACGGTCCCGAGCTGGCCGCCCAGGGAGGTCCGCGCGTCGGGGTGAGCCATGGTCGAATCTCCGGCGGATCGGGCAGTGCGGCTACTTAGCCCCGCGCCCCCGCCGCGTCACAAGCCTCTTGCCCCGACCAAGCCGCCGTCCTTAGAAACGCGCATCGACTTTTCGATATTTCCGTCTCCCTCGGCTCATTTCAGCGCCTCATTTCCAAGGTTTCGATTTCCATGACCGATATCGTCGTGCCGCGGCAGTTCCGCGGACCGCCCACCACCGCCAATGGCGGCTATATCTGCGGCGTCCTGTCCAATGCGGTCGGCGGCCGGGGATCGGCCATGCTGCGGGCCGGCGTGCCCCTCGACGTCCCCGTCACCCTGGCCCTGGCGGCGGACGGCTCGGCCACCCTCAGCAACGCCGAGGGCCAGCCGCTCGGCTCGGCCAAGCCCGCCGAGGACAGCGCCTTGCCCGCCCCGCCGGCGCCGCCCTCGATCGAGGCCGCCCGCGCCTTCGGCGAGACCTCGCCCTTCGCCAAGCGCCCCCTGCACCGCGGCTGCTTCTCCTGCTGCATCGAGCGCGCGGACGGCGAGGGCCTGGGGGTCTATGTCGGCCAGGTCGAGGGCGCGCCCGCCGGCCAGTGCGCCGGCGTCTGGACCCCGCACGCCAATTTCGCCAATCCCGACGGGACCCTGCCCGACGAGATCACCTGGGCGGCCCTGGATTGCCCGGGCTCCATGGCCTGGTTCATCAAGACCGGCGCGCCCGTGGGCCTGCTCGGCACCATGGCTGGCGAGGTCCTGATCAAGCCCCGCGCGGGCGAGACCTATGTGGTCAGCGCCTGGGCGCTGGAGGCCGAGGGCCGCAAGCACTTCGCCGGCGTCGCCCTGTTCGACAAGGACGGGACCCTGATGGCCCGCGGCGGCCAGATCTGGATCGGCCGCGCGCCCGCGCCGCCGCCGGCCGCCTAGACCTCGACCCCGTGCTTGCGCAGCTTGCGCACCAGCTTGCGGAACAGCTGGGCGTTGGCGGCGAACATCGCGGCCAGTTGCACCGGATCGGCCTTCTCCTGGATCGCCATCAGCCCGCCGGGCTGGCGCTCCAGGAGCCCCTTCTCCACCAGCCCCTTGATGCGCCGCCGACAGGTTTCACGCGGCAGGCCCAGGCTCTCGGAGATGGCCAGGCTGGTGATCGGGCGGCGGACCTCGAACGGGATGGTCTGGCCCTTGGACCAATAGACGTCGACCTTCTCCGGATCGTCGAGCAGGTGGGCGACATTGGCCGCGGAGACCGCGTTCAGGATCAGGATGTCGGTGGGATCCATGCCGCTCGACTGGGTGAGCAGCCCCACCATCGAGATCATGTACTCGGCCGTCAGACGCGCGATCTTCCGGATATTGGTCGCGTCATCCATGCCTAGAACGCCCGCCGCCGCCCGAGAATCTCGTCCCCGCGTCCAGGGCTAGCATCAATTCGCGGCTTGGACACCGCGACGTGGCGCGCAGCCTCAGATCTCGACGCCATGCTGTCGCATCTGGCGGATCATGCGGCGGAACAGCTGGGCGTTCGAAAAGGCCAGCGCGATGGTGCGTTCCGGGTTCTGCAGCTCCGGGGTGGCGATCAATCCGCCTTTCAGGCGCATCAGCTGGCCGGCCTTCACAAGCCCCGAGATTCGCCGCCGCACGGTCTCCCGGGGCAGGCCCAGGCTTTCGGCGATCGCCAGGCTGGTGATGGGCCGCTTCAGCTCGATCGGCAGCGGCGCGTCAGGGGCCTGGTATTCGGCGGTCAGGTCCTGCCGGTCGCGCAGATGGGCGACATTGGCCGCCCCGATGGCGTTCAGGACGAGCATGTCGACGGGATCGAGGCCGGTCTCGCGGATCATCTCGGAGACGAGGCCGATCAGATATTCCGAGGTCAGACGCGAGATCGTCCGGAGGTGGGCGGGGTCGTCCATGCAGGCGGCGCGGGCCCTCAATCAGTCAACCCGAGCAGTCTACTATGGTTTACGCCGCCCCGCACCTGTTTGCGCGGCGGTCAGCGGGGCGCCGAGAGCCTCGGCCAGTCGTCCCGGCGGATCTGGGGCGCCGCGTAGGTCTGATGGGGCGCGGCAAGGGCCTTGCGACGGCGCGCGCCGCCAGCCACTGGCTGACCCACAGGGCCCATCCAAAGGGAACATCCTTATGCAGTCTGCTCAGCTCTTCCATGACGGAGATCCTTTCCATTCCTTGATCTGACAACGGAAACATGGTCGCATCGCCGCGCCAGGACAAACGGGTCTTCCTCGTGTATGGATAAGCTGTACTTATGTCTGATCCGCTCGCCCAGATCCCCTTGAGCGCCATCCGGGTGTTCGAAGCCGCCGCGCGGCTGTCGAGCTTCACCCGCGCGGCGGAGGAACTCGGAATCACCCAGGCCGCGGTGAGCTGGCAGGTGAAGGCGCTGGAGCGGCGGCTGGGGCTCACCCTGTTCCGCCGCCTGACCCGCGAAGTCGTCCTCACCCCGCCGGGCGAGCGCCTGGCCCGCGCCGCGACCGAGGCGGTCACCGGCCTGCGCGTGGCGCTCGCCGACATCACCGGCGCGGCGGAGGGCGTGCTCTCGATCACCACCATGCCGTCGCTGGCCACCCAGTGGCTGGCGCCTCGGCTGGGCGCCTTTCAGCTGGCCCATCCGAAGATCGCCGTGCGGCTGGAGACCTCGACCCGCACCATCGACCTGACGCGGGAGAACACCGACGTCGCCCTGCGTGGCGGCGCCGGCCAGTGGCCGGGCCTGGAGGCCATCCACCTGTTCGCCCACACCCAGACCCCGCTCTGCACCGCCGAGACCCGCGACCGCCTGGGCGGCCTCGCCCATCCCCGCGACCTGCTGGACGCGCCGCGCATCGGGTCGGAGGAGGAATGGGCCCTGTGGTTCGCCGCCGCCGGGGTCGCCCCGCCCGGCCCCGCCGCCGGCCCGCGCCTGGCCGGCGACGCCCAGACCTTTGAGGTCGCCTCGGCCCTGGCCGGCCACGGGATCGCCCTGGGCTCGCCGATCTTCTTCTCAGGCGAGATCGCCCAGGGTCGCCTGGTCCAGCCCTTCGACATCTCGCCGGCCTACGGCCCCGGCTATTGGCTGGCCTATCCCGCCGAGCGCGCGCGGGTTCCCAAGATCGCCGCCTTCCGCGACTGGATCCTGGCCCAGGTCGCCGCCGACCCGGCCATCGCCCGCCACCGGCGCCCCGGCGGCCCAGCGAATATCCCACCATTTCCTAGAAATTCTATCGAGACCTAAAAGCCACTCGTTCGATAGGAATTACTCGGCGGCGTTTCCTCCCCCTTGGCGCCGCCAGGAGAGCCTCGACGCGGGCCGGCCCTCCCAGGCCGGCCCGCGGTTGCGGGACTTATGGAGTGATTTCTGTGATCTACCGAATGCGATGTCGGGCCTGAGCGGCCGCTGACGACCTGGCTGACGCCGCCGTAGAGGGCGCAGCCCACCACCAACATCATGTCTTTCTGGGCGAGCGCCACCGGGTCCCGGGGCGCTTCGGGGATAACTATGCCTTCAACAAAACTGAAACTCTTCTGGGCCGCGTCAGGCGCCGCCCTGGCCCTGGCCCACCCGGCCTGGGCCGACGAACCCGCCCGCGCGCTCAGCGCGGCTGACGCCGCCGGCGGCCGC
>NZ_JALDPT010000038.1 GCF_022695515.1 Phenylobacterium aquaticum | reverse complement strand
CGAGCGGGTCGCGCGCGCCGCGGGCCACAGCCTCGCCGCCGGGGCCGGGGACCGCACGGACGACCTCGCCGCCCGCGCGGCGCTGAAAGAAACCGACCTGGCCGCCGAGGACGCCCGCAAGGCCGTCGCCCTGGCCGGTCTGGACCTGGAGGCGGCGCTCCGGCGTCCCGCCGATCCGGCGGAGGCCGAGCTGATCCGCGCCGCCGTCGTCAAGCTGGAGACCGCCCCATGAGCCGCGTCCGCCTCGCCCTGGCCTTGCTTCTGCTGATGACCGCAGGGCGGGCCCAGGCCGCCAATCCCTTGATCGAGATGTCGACCGACATCCAGCGCAAGCTGGGTCTGGCCACCCAGCCCCTGGCGGCCGCGCATCACGCCGCGGCCCTGTCCGGTTTCGCGCGGGTCCTCGATCCCGGCCCGCTCGCGATCCTCGATTCCGACATCGCCCAGGCCGCCGCCATGGCCCAGGCCTCCCAGGCGGAGGCCGCGCGGTCGCGGGGCCTGGCCGCCGAGGACGCTACGGTCTCCACCCGCGCCGCGGAGGCCGCCACGGCCCAGGCCCGCGCCGACGCCTCCAAGCTCGCCCTGCTGCGTCGGCGGCTGGGGCTGGAATGGGGGCCGGCCTTCATGTCGCTGAGCGACGCGCGGCGCGGCGACCTGGTCGGCCAACTCGCCGCCGGCGTCGCCGCCCTGGTGCGCGTCGATGCCGGCGCGGGCCTCGGAGGCGCCAAGTCCGTACGGCTCGACCTCGGCGGCGGGCGGAGCGCGGCGGTCCGGGTGCTGGGCCCCGCGCGGGCCGCCGATCCGCGGCTGCTGTCCTCCGGCCTGATCGGCCTGGTGACCGGGCCCCAGGCGAGCGAACTCGGCGTGGGCCTGACCGTGCCGGCCTTGATCGCCACGGGCGGAGGCGGGGAGGGCGTGCTGATCCCGCGCGCTGCTCTGATCCGTTCCGGCGGAGCGACCTTCGCCTATGTCCGCAAGGACGCCACCCATTTCGAACGCCGGACCATCACCGGAACCGCGACTGATCCGGCCGGGCTGTTCGCCGCCGGCGGATTGAAGCCCGGTGAGGCGGTGGTGGTCGCCGGCGCCGCGGCCCTGCATGCGGCCGAGACGCCCCGCGCCGCGGCCGCCGACACTGACGAGGACAAATAGGCCCGTGCTCGCCGCCCTTGTTCGCTGGTCGCTCAATCGTCCCCGCCTGGTCGCAGCCGCGGCCCTGTTGCTGCTGATCTATGGCGGGGTGGTGCTGGCGCACGCCAAGTTCGACGTCTTCCCGGATTTCGTCCCCGCCCAGGCGGAGGTGCAGACCGAGGCGCCGGGCCTCGCCGCCGAACAGGTGGAGCAGCTGGTCACCCGGCCTGTGGAGCAGGCGATCAGCGGCGCGGCCGGGGTCGCCGCCGTCCGTTCCGACTCCATCCAGGGCCTGTCGATCGTCACCGTGGTGTTCAAGGAGGGCTCCGATCCCTACCGCGCCCGCCAGGTGGTGGCCGAGGCGCTCGGCGAGGTGGCGACCAGCCTGCCCACGGGCGTGAAGAGCCCCAAGGTCGCGCCGCTCACCTCCTCGACCATGGACCTGCTCAAGGTCGGCTTCACCTCCGACAAGCTGACCCCCATGCAGCTGCGCGACCTGGTCCAATGGACCGTGCGGCCCAAGCTGCTGTCCGCCGCCGGAGTGGCGCGGGCCACGGTCTATGGGGGCGAGGTGCGCCGCCTGGAGGTCCAGGCCCGGCCCGACGCCCTGGCCGCCCGCGAGATCACGCTCTCCGACCTGCTGGCGGCCGTGCGGGCCTCGACCGGCGTGAGCGGCGGCGGCTTCATCGACACCCCGCAACAGCGGATCCTGATCGAACCGCGTGGCCAGGCCCTGACCGCCGCGGACATCGCCGCGGTCCCCATTGCCGGGACGGGCGCCCCCGTGCGCATCGGCGATGTCGCCCTGGTCCGGGAGGCCGCGGCCCCGGACGTGGGCGACGCCGTGATCATGGGCCGACCCGGCGTGCTGATCAGCCTGTCCAGCCAGTACGGGGCCAATACCCTCGACGCGACCCATGCGGTGGAGGCGGCGCTCGAGGAGCTTCGGCCCGCGATCGAGGCCCAGGGGGTGACGATCACCACCGGCCTGCACCGGCCCGCCAATTTCATCGGCTCGGCCCTGGGCGGCATCGGCGAGGACCTGCTGATCGGCGCGGCCCTGATCGCCCTGGTGCTGTTCCTGTTCATGCGCAACCTGCGCACGGTCGCCATCTCCTTCATCTCGATCCCGCTGTCCTTGCTGACCGCGGTGATCGTGCTCGACCGACTGGGCTCGACCATCAACACCATGACCCTCGGCGGCCTGGCCGTGGCCCTGGGTGTGGTCGTCGATGACGCGGTGATCGACGTGGAGAACATCGTGCGCCGTCTGCGCACCCGCGGGGATACGCCGGCCGCCCAGGTGGTCCTGGCGGCCTCCCTGGAGGTCCGCGCCCCGGTCATCTATGCCACCCTGGTCGTGGCCCTGGTGCTCGTGCCGGTGCTGATGCTGCACGGCCTGCAGGGCGCCTTCTTCGCCCCCCTGGCCGCGGCCTTCATCGTGGCGACCGCGGCGTCCCTGGCCGTGGCCATCCTAATCACCCCGCCTCTGGCCCTGCTGTTGCTGCAGAACGCTCGCCTGGACGAGGAGCCCGGCTTCCTGGTGCGCGCCAAGGCCTGGCACGAGGGGCTGCTGGCCCGCGCCTGCGGCCGGCCACGCGGCGCCGTCATCTCCACGGCGGCGGCGGCCGTCCTGACCGTCGCGGGCCTGACCCTGTTCAACTCCGAGCTGCTGCCCAGTTTCCGCGAAGGCCATTTCGTTCTGGCGGTGGCTGCGCCGCCCGGGACCTCCCTGCCAGTGATGCGCCGCTATGGCGAAGCGATCAGCCATGACCTGCTGGCCATTCCCGGCGTCCAGAGCGCCGAGCAGCAGATCGGCCGCGCCGAGGGCGGCGAGGACACCTGGGGCACGGAGAAGAGCGAGTTCCACGTCGAGCTGAAGCCCGGCCTGTCGGGCGCCGACCAGGACCGGATCCAGGCCCGCATCCACGACGTCCTCGACGCCTATCCCGGCCTCGAGACGGAGGTCCTGACCTTTCTGGGCGACCGGATCGGGGAGTCCTTGACCGGCGAGACCGCCTCCCTGGCGGTCGGGGTCTATGGCGCCGATCTCGACACCCTGGACAAGGTCGCGGCCGATATCGCCGAGACGCTCGGCAAGGTGTCGGGCGCCGTGGACGTCAAGGTCCAGACACCGCCCCAGACGCCGGTGGTGCGGGTCGATCTGCGCTTCGCCGATCTCGCGCGCTATGGCCTGACCCCGGCCGATGCGCTGGAAGCGGTCCAGACCGCCTATCAGGGCGTCGACGCCGCCCAGGTCTATGACGCCAGCCGATCCATCGACATCGCCGTGACCGCCGCCCCGGAGGTGCGCCAGGATCCGGAGGCGGTGGGTGATCTGCTGGTTCGCTCGCCGGGCGGCTCGGCCGTCGCCCTGAAGCAGGTGGCGAAAGTCTATCTCACCGACGGCCGGACCCTCATCTCCCACGAGGGCGGCCGACCGCGTCAGGTGGTGACGACCAATCCGCCGCCGTCACAGGTTCAGAAGGTCACCGCCGCCGCCAAGGCCGCCATCGCCAAATCGGTGAAGCTGCCGCCGGGCGTCTATCTCGACTATTCGGGAACCGCCGAGGGGACGATCGCCGCCCAGCGGGAGCTGCTGTTCAATGTGGCCCTGGCCGGGGCGGCGGTGGTGGCCCTGCTGCTGATCGCCTTCCGGGACGGCCGCGCGGTCAGCCTGATCCTGGCGTCCGCGCCCTTCGCCCTGGTCGGCGGCGTGGCGGCCGTGGCGGTGACGGGCGCGAGCCTGTCCCTGGGCTCTCTGGTCGGCTTCGTGACCCTGTTCGGAGTCGCCGCCCGCAACGCCATCCTGCTGGTCTCACACCTCGATCACCTGATCGCGGAGGAGGGGCGTGACTGGTCCCTGGCGACCCTGGCCCTGGCGACGCGGGAACGGGTGACGCCGATCCTGATGACCGCTTTGGTCACCGCGCTGGGCGTCGCGCCGCTCGCCATCCAGACCGGTCAGGCGGGCCGTGAGATCCAGGGACCGATGGCGATCGTCATCCTCGGCGGGCTGATCACCTCGACGATCGCCAGCCTGGTCCTGCTGCCAGCCCTGATCTGGCGCTTCGGCCGGCCCTCGACCCGCTGATCAGTCCGCGCGGCCATCAATCCGCGCCAGCGGGTTCGGCGTCGGCTGGGCGACGCGGGTCAGGGTGTTCCGGTCGGTGTGGTGGAACGGCTCGTCCTGACCGCGGACCTTCAGCACCGTGTCCTCGAAATAGGACCAGCTGTCGTCCGAGTTGATCGTCACGCTCATCTTGAAGGAATCGGTGCGGAAGGCGGCCTCCAGGAAGGGCGTCGAGCAGATGCCGTTCTCGGTGGAGCCGCGCACCGCCTCGACCTCGAACTTGGTGGCGTCGGCGGCGGCCGAGCCCATGGCCAGCACGACCTGGCCGCGGGGGATGGTCAGGGAATGCATGATCAGGCCGGTCGCCGGCTCCCAGAGCCAATAGCCCACCTGGTCATGGTAGGTCTCGGTCTCGTCCGGCTTCACCACATGCACGTGATAGCGCAGACCATAGAGAGTCTGCGGCCCGTTCGACTGAGGGTCGATGGGCTGAGCCTCAATGCGCTCGATGTAGGCCTGCCGGCGGGGGGTGTCGAAGTACGGATTGACGTCCAATCCCTTAGTCCCCTCCCAGACGCCCGCCAGGCCGCGCAGCGGGCCGAGATTGGCCAGGGTGTCGATGTCCTTGGGGTCCTGTTCGGTGAAGATGTCGGCGGGGATCTCGGACATGGGGGCTCCACAAGCTTAGGCTTGGTACAGGTTCACAGGGTTTGCCGGGGCGGAGCCTGCGCCGTCAAGCGAGACGTCCTTGGTTGACGCCGCCCCCGCCGGGCGCCATGGCCGAGGGCAGAAGTCGGGGGCGGGAACACGCATGTCTGAAGTTCTGGAGCCGCGCTTGCGCGACCGCATGATCGCCTTGCCCGGTCGTGGCGGCGAGATGGCCGCCTATGAGCTGGGCCCGGCCGACCGGCCGATCGACCTGGTCTTCAGCCACGCCAACGGCTTCAACGCCCGCACCTATCACAGCCTGCTCGCGCCGCTCGCCGACCGCTACCGGGTGCTGATGGTCGACATGCGCGGACACGGCCGCTCGCGGCTGCCCGCCGATCCGGAGGGCCGCACCTCCTGGAGCGATCTCGCCGATGATCTCCTGGCCTTGCTGGCGGTCGAGGATCTGACGGGCGTCGTGTTGTCCGGTCACTCCATGGGCGGCTGCGTCAGCCTGCTGGCCGCCGCCGAGGCGCCCGAGCGCGTGCGCAGCCTGGTGCTGTTCGATCCCGTGGTGATGTCCATCGATACGCCCCAGCCGCCCCGCGAGGAGATGGCGCGCTCGCCCCTGGCGCTGGGCGCCCGCAACCGGCGTGCGGTGTTCCCCAGCAAGGCGGCGGTGGTCGAGGCCTATCGCGGTCGCGGGGCCTTCAAGACCTGGCCTGAGGCGGCCCTGGTCGACTATGTGACCGACGGCTTCGTGGCCCGCCCCGACGGCGAGGTCGAACTGGCCTGCGCCGGGGCGTGGGAAGCCTCGAACTTCACCACGGCCGACACGGCCGGCTTCCGGGCCTTCGGCGCCTCGCGCTGTCCGATCCGGGTGCTGCGCGCCGAGCACGGCTCCACCTGCCGGGTGGACGGCCACATAGAGGCCCTGACCGCCGACGGCCGGATCCGCATCGAGACCGTGCCGGGCAGTTCTCACTTCCTGCCGATGGAGCGCCCCGACATCGTCCGGGACGCCCTTGGATCCGCCCTGGCCGACTAGAGCATTTCCGAAAAGTGTGACGCACTTTTCGGATTCGAAATGCTCTATCTCTTTGAATTAGAGCCCTTTTCATCCGATCTGGTTGATTCAACCAGATCGGAAAGGGCTCTACGCCTTGGGCGGCGCTTCGCCTTCGGGCTTGGCGGACTTGGCCGCCTCGTCCAGCGACTGGGCGATGCGCTGGCCGGCCTCCAGATAGGCCTTGGCGCGGGTCGACAGCCAGGCCTGCTCGACGGACAGCATCTCCAGCGGCGACTTGCAGCGGGACAGGTCACGCCAGGCCTGCGCGCCGTCGGCGGACATCTGCTCCAGGAAGCCGCCGGCCTCCTTCTCCCAGGTCTTCACGCCGGTCTCGAACAGGGTGCGGACCTGTTTCATGCCCTCGGCCATGGCGGTGTTCATGGACTCCAGGCCGGCCAGGGTCGCGGCCATGGGGTCAGACTGAAGCGGGGGCGGCGCTTGCTTGGTTCCCATCACGAACCTCCTTCACATCCGCTCTGAATGGCGGACGGCGCTCATTTTCGCCCCTTTGGCGAGCCATGTCTTGCTCTGGATCAACTGGACGGCGTCGGCCGAAGGGGCGCAACTTGACGGGGGTCAAGGCGCTTCGCGCCAGTCCTGCGAAGAGCCGCGCGGGCCTTGGCCCCGAGGAGGCGCGAGATGCGGGCGATGGTCTTGGCGAGGGCGGGGGCGGCCTTGCAACTCATGGATCTGCCCGCCCCCGTCGCGGGGCCCGGCCAGGTGGTTCTGAGCGTGCTCGCCTGCGGGGTCTGCCGCACGGACCTGCATGTGGTCGATGGCGAACTCGCCGAGCCCGTCCTGCCGCTCGTGCCGGGCCATGAGATCGTCGGCGTGGTCGAGGCCCTTGGCGCGGGCGTCGATCATCTGAAGGTCGGCCAGCGTGTCGGCGTCGGCTGGCTGGGCGAGGCCTGCCAGACCTGCCCCTATTGTCGCGCGGCCCGCGAGAACCTCTGCGACGCCCCGGTCTTCACCGGCTACACGCGCCATGGCGGCTACGCGACCCGCACGGTCGCCGACGCCCGCTACGCCTATCCCTTGGCCGATGACGCCGATCCGGCCGAACAGGCGCCGCTGCTCTGCGCCGGTTTGATCGGCTGGCGCTCCCTGGTCATGGCGGGGGAGGGCAAGGCCCTCGGCCTCTATGGGTTCGGCGCCGCGGCCCACCTGGTCGCCCAGGCCGCGCTCTATCAGGGGCGGGACATCTACGCCTTCACCGGCCGGGCGACCTCAAAAGCCAGGCCTTCGCCCGCGAGATCGGGGCGGTCTGGGCGGGCGGTTCGGATGAGACCCCGCCGGTCGCTCTGGACGCGGCGATCCTCTACGCCCCGGTCGGCGCCCTGGTCCCCGCCGCCCTGGCCGCGGTGCGCAAGGGCGGGACGGTGGTCTGCGCCGGGATCCACATGAGCGACATCCCGAGCTTTCCCTACGCCCTGTTGTGGGGGGAGCGGCGGCTGGTCTCGGTGGCCAACCTGACCCGCCAGGACGCGGTCGACTTCCTCGCCGTGGCGGCCCTGGCGGGGATCAAACCCCACGTCACGACCTATCCGCTCACCGAGGCCAACCGGGCGCTCGACGATCTTCGGGCCGGACGGCTCGACGGCGCGGCGGTCCTGATCCCGTGACCGGGCCCGCCGCCCCCTTCTGGACCCAGCCGATCGCGGCGCTCTATGTGCAGCTGGGCGCCCGCGCCGAGGGGCTGACCTCCGCCGAGGCGGCTCAGATCCTGGCGCGCAGCGGCCCCAATCTCGACGCGCCTCCGGCCAGGTTCGGCGGACTGAAGGCCATCCGCCGACGGCTGCTCGAGCCCCTGTCCCTGATCCTGATCGGCGCCGCGATCGTCTCGGCCATGACCGGAGACGCGGCCGGCGCCAGCATCATCCTGACCATCGTGCTGATCTCGGTCGGCCTCGACACGGTGCAGGAGGGCCGCGCGCTCAGGGCGGCCGAGAGCCTGCGCCAGGCCGTGGCCCTGAAGGCCGAGGTGCTGCGGGACGGCGCCTTCAAGGCCATCGACGTCGCCGGCGTCGTGCCGGGCGACGTGGTGCGGGTGCGCACCGGCGACATCGTCCCCGCCGACATCCGGCTGATCTCCAGCTTCGCGCTGTCGACCAGCGAGGCGGCCCTGACCGGCGAACCCTATCCCGTCCCCAAGGCGCCCGGCGACAGCGCGGCGCGCAGCGCGGCCGAGGCCGCCAACGCCCTGTTCCGGGGCTCGGTGGTCCAGGTGGGGGAGGGCTCCGGCCTGGTGGTCGGGACCGGGCGGCAGACGGTGTTCGGCGAGGCCGCCGCCATCCTGACCAGCGCCGAGGCGCCGTCGGCCTTTGAACGCGACCTGCACGGCCTGGGCCTGCTGATCGCGCGGATGACCGTGGCGCTGGCCCTGGTGATCCTCGCGGCCCATGTGCTGGCGGGCCGGCCGCCCTGCAGTCTTTGATGTTCGCCGTGGCCCTGGCGGTCGGGCTGACCCCCGAACTGCTGCCCATGATCACCACGGTCACCCTGTCGCGCGGGGCCATGCGGCTCGCCGCCCGCAAGGTGATCGTCAAGCGCCTGGCCTCGATCCACGACCTGGGGGCGATGACGGTGTTGTGCACCGACAAGACCGGCACCCTGACCGAGGCGCGGATCCAGCTCGACCGGTCCGTCGATCCCGAGGGCGTGGAGGATCGCGGCCCCGCGCGCTTCGCGGCCATCGCGGCCACGCTGGGCGGGGATCGCGGCGGGCTGGACGCCGCCTTGGCCCAGGGCGAACCCACGGCCGCCGAGGGCTGGAGCCTGATCGCCCAGCAGCCCTTCGACTATCAAGCGCGGCTTGGCGCCGTGCGGGTCAAGGGGCCGGACGGCGACCTCACCCTGGTCAAGGGGGCCCCCGAGGCGGTGATGGCCAGGTGCGTCATGGTACGGACCGCGGGCGGCCTCAGGCCGATGGACGCGGCCATGCAGGCCTCGGTGGTCGAGCGCGTGAAGGCCCGCGCCGCCGAGGGCTTGCGCGCCGTGGCGATCGCCTCGGGCGCCACATGGGTCGGGGCGACCGGGGCGGAGACCGATCTCACCCTCGAAGGCTTCTGCCTGGTCTCCGATCCCATGAAGCCCACCGCCAAGGCGGCGGTGGCGCGGCTGGCCGACGCTGGCGTGAAGCTCAAGATTCTGTCCGGCGACGATCCCATCGTCGTGCGGCGTCTGGCGGGGATGGTCGGCCTGCGGGCCGAGCGGGTGCTGTCGGGGCCCGACATCGCCGACATGCCCAATGACGCGCTGGCCGTGCAACTCGACCAGGTCGACGCCTTCGCGCGCCTGTCGCCGGACCAGAAGGCCCGCATCGTGCGGCTGTTCCGCGAGCGGGGCGAGGTGGTGGGCTATCTGGGCGACGGGGTGAACGACGCGCCTGGCCTGAAGACCGCGGATGTCGGCCTGTCGGTCGAAGGCGCGACGGGCGTGGCCCGCGCCGCCGCCGACATGATCCTGCTGGACTCCGACCTAGCGGTGGTGGCCGACGGGGTGGAGGAGGGCCGCCGGACCTTCATCAACATCATGAAATACGTGCGCATGGGGGCCAGTTCGAACATCGGCAACATGCTCTCGATGGGCGCGGCCTCGCTGTTCCTGCCCTTCCTGCCGATGTTGCCGACCCAGATCCTGCTCAACAATCTGCTCTACGACATCTCCGAGATCGGCATTCCGCTGGACCATGTCGCCGACGGCGCGCTCAAGCGGCCTCAGGTCTGGAGCCTGAAGGCCATCGCCCGGTTCTCGGCGGTGATGGGCCCGCTGTCCTCAGTGTTCGACCTCCTGACCTTCGCGGCCCTGCTGATGGTCTTCCACGCCGCCCCGGCCGAGTTCCGCACCGGCTGGTTCCTGGAATCCATGGCCACCCAGATTCTGGTGATCTTCGTGATCCGCACTCGCGGACTGCCGTGGAAGGCCCTGCCGCATCCGGCGCTCACGGCGACATCCCTGGGCGCCCTGGCCGTGGCCCTGGCGCTGCCCTTCACCCCGCTGGGCGGGCTGATGGGCTTCGTGGCGCCCCGCGCGTCGGTCCTGGCGACCATCGCCCTGTTCGTCCTGGTCTATCTGGTCGTGGCCCAGGGGCTGAAGCGCTTCGCCTTTCCGCCCATCGCCAACGGTTGACCTGACGCAAGGCGCTGCGGCGCGCGGCGCGCCAAACAGGGTCCTCATCGAGGAGCCGGCCATGAGCCTGATCGACACGCCGCGACGCCGGGACGGCCTCAGTCTCTTCGGGGTCGAGATCCGCATCAATCTCAGCTGGCTGGTCGCCGCCCTGCTGATCGGCAGCTCGCTCGCCTCGGGGGCCTTCCCGGAGCTCTATGGCGGCCTGCCGGCCAACGACTATCTGTCCATGGCGGTGATCGCCGTCCTGGGGCTCGCGGTCTCGATCCTGCTCCACGAGATGTCCCACACCCTGGTGGGGCGGGCGCTGGGCATGCGCATCGACTGCATCACCCTGTTCTTCTTCGGCGGGGTCGCCGAACTCCGGGAGGAGCCGCACACCGCCTTGAGCGAGCTGGCCATGGCGATCGCCGGCCCGGCCTTCAGCCTGGGGTTCGGCCTGGTCCTGGCGGTGGTCGCCGGGGCCGCCCAGGCCCTGGGCGCCAATGCGGTGTGGGTCAACGCCCTGACCTATCTGGCGGGCCTGAATGTCGTGCTGGCGGTGTTCAACCTCGCCCCGGCTTTTCCGCTGGACGGCGGCCGGGTGCTGCGGGCGCTGCTCTGGCTGGTGCTGCGGCGGGCGGACCGGGCCACGCGCGTCGCCCTGTTCATCAGCGAGGGTTTGGCCATCGCCCTGATGGTCGCGGGCGTGGTGGTGATGTTCCGCGGCGAGCCGGCGGGCGGCCTGTGGTGGATCATCATGGGCTGGTTCCTGAGGGCCTCCGGCCGCGCCGAGCGCGCATCCCTCGACCGCCCTGTCGCCAATGAGGGTTGAGCCCGCCCGCGAGGGTTGATCGGGGTCAAGGCGGTGGTCCGGGCGTTGCGTTCAGATGGGAACACAGAAGGAGCACGCCATGACCTATCGCGACATCCTCGTTCAGATCGATGAGACCCCGACCTCCCGCGGTCGCGCCCGGTTCGCCGCCGGACTGGCCGGCCGGTTCGAGGCCCACCTGACCGGGGTCTTCCTCAAGAGCCAGTTCCTGCATCAGTACATGGCCGCCGAGTCGATGAGCGGCATGTCGCCGGACATGATCGACGCCCTGCTGACCGAGCACCTCAAGGCGGTCGACAAGGCCGGGGAGGCGGCGCGGATGGTGTTCGAGGCCGCCGCCGCCGAGACCGGCGCGACCTCGGAATGGCTGACCATCGAGGGCGACGCGCCCACCGATCTGGTGGACTGCGCCCGCCGGTCCGACCTGACCGTGTTCCCGGTCTCGGCCACGGCCAGCATGGGCCAGAACCGCCATTCCGCCGCCAGCCTGGCGCTCGCCAATGGCGGACCGGTGCTGGTGGCGCCTGCGGATCCGCCGTCGGGATCGGTCGGCCGCAACATCCTGATCGGCTGGAACGGCAGCCGCGAAGCCTCCCGCGCCCTGCATGACGCCTGGCCCTTCATCCGCGAGGCCGACGAGGTGCATGTGCTGATCGTCTCCCACGGCGGGCTGGGCGGACCCGAGGGCCTGCTGCAACGCCACCTGGAACGCCACGGCGTCACCCCCAACATCATCCGCGACTCCAGCGACGACGCCTCGGCCGCCGATGTCCTGCGCCATCAGGTCAAGACGCTCGGCGCCGACTTGGTGGTGATGGGCCTGTTCGGCCGGCCGCGACTCGCCGAACTGATCCTGGGCGGGGTGAGCAACGACCTTCTCGCCGAGCCGCCCTGTCCGCTGTTCCTGTCCCACTGACGGGGGCGTTCCGTCGCACTTGGTCGATTTCGGGCGGCGCGGTCTTGTTTGGAGTTGATTGATCTGCGCCCTTCCGCTTGGAGGGCGTCTGAATGGCGCTTGACCGCGCCGCCCGCAACCAGCCCAGTTAGGCCATGACGACCGAGCCACCCCGCCGCCGGATCCTGACCCTGAAGTCCGGCATCGCGCCGAAGACGGCGGAAGAGCTGTTCGGCAAGAAGCGCACGCCGCCGGTCAAGGCTCCGCCGCCTCCGCCGCCGGCCCCGAGCTTCGGCTGGAAGTGCAAACCCTGCGGCAAGGGGTTCGACCCGCCGGCCGAGGGCCCGGACGACGAGGTGGTCCGCTGCCCGAACTGCAACGCCCGCGTCGGCGTAGCCGGGGACTTCCGCGCCGACCCGCCGCCTGCGCGGCTGCGGGCCCGCTCGGTGAAGAAGCCGGGCTAGGCCGACCGCTTCGGCGGCCAGGGGATGAAGCCCGAGGTCTGGGCCACATAGGCCTCATAGTCCGGACGCCGCTTGGCGATGGTGCCTTCGACGGTCGGCACCCCGCTGCCCTTGGTCAGCAAGAGCGTAATCAGCACCGGGCCCGGCAGGCTGGCGATCCCGAGCCAGCCGGTCTCCGCCGCGATCAGCCACAGGCCCCACCAGACGCAGGCGTCGCCGAAATAGTTCGGATGGCGGGTGTAGCGCCACAGGCCGGTGTTCAGCACCTTGCCCGCATTGGCCGGGTCGGCCTTGAACCGCACCAGCTGGGCGTCGCCGACGGACTCGAACACCAGACCGATCCCGGCCAGGAGGACGCCGGCCCAGGCGACCGCGCCCAGCGGTCCCGGATCGGCGATCTGGCCCAGCTGGACGGGCAGGCAGACCACGAACTGCAGCGGCATTTGCAGGGCGAACACCAGCAGCAGGGAGGCCAGGCCATAGCCCCAGCCGCGTTCAGCCTGGGCTGCGGCCATCATGGTCGCATAGCGGCGGTCGGGGCCGTGCTGGCGCCAGCGCCAGAGCAGATAACCGCCGAGCCTCACGCCCCAGGCGACGCACAGGAGGGTGAGGGCCAGGCGGTGGGCGCCCTGGGCGCCAGTCGCGACGAAGCTGGTCGCCGCCATCACCGCCATGCCGATCCCCCACCAGCCGTCGATGAAGCTGGGGTCGCGGGTGCGCAGATTGATCGCCCAAAGGCCCAGGAACAGGGCTAGGGCGAGGGCGGCGTTGAGGGCGAGCAGGGACAGGACGGCCATGGGAACTCCAAGCGTTCCCTGTCTATACGGGGGCGGCGCCCTCAAGGATGAGGGGCGCCTTGCGCCGGCCGGTCGTCAGGAGGCGGCCTTCAGGGCCGCCGCCAGGTCCGCCTCGCGGGCCGCCTTCAGGTCGCCGCAGTGCCGGATGGTCTCGACCGTGCGCTCGAAGTCCAGGACGGCCTTGTTGGCGGCGCGGATCTTGGGGCCGAGGACCTTGTCGACCTGCGCCGCCCGGTCCGCCGAGCACTGGTAGCGCAGGGCGCTGGTGAGGCGCGAGGAGACGAAGATGCCGTTCCCGCCGCCGGCGAGGCGGTCATAATTGGCGAGGATCCAGGCGCCGGCCATGTCCTTGGTCTCGGCGGTGGAGGCCATGGCCCCTACCAGGCCCAGACGCTCCAGCGGGCGCAGGCGCGGATCCTCGAGACCGAGCAGCCAGGTCCCGACCTCCGGCAGGCCGGAGCCGCCGATCGCGCCCAGGGCGGCGCCGCGGAACACGGCGTCCTCGCTGGTCAGCGCCTTGTCGAGCAGGGCCTGGGCGGCGGGCAGGCCGCCGGCCTTCAGATGGGCGGCGAAGGCGGCGCCCATATAGCCCTGGTCGAGGGCCTTTGCGTCGCCGGCCAGATAGGCCTTGGCGGCGGCGACCAGCTTGGCGCTGGCGGCCGGATCGCGGGCCTCGCTGACCACCAGGGCCACGAGGTCCTGGCGCAGCTTCTGGCGGTCCGGATCCTCGGCGGCATAGGCGCCGACGGCCGGGTCAAGGCCCATGGCGTCGAGCTTGGGGCCATAGAGCCCGTCCATCAGCCGGCTGTAGTCGGCCAGCGCCGGGCCCTCGATCAGGCCGCGCAGCCGCAGGCCCGCCAGCCTCTGGCCGGCGATCAGGCTGGCGTTGGAATCGGGGTGGCCAAGCGCGGCGCGGGCTTCGGCGACCAGGCTGGCGGCCGGCGCCCGCCCGGCCCGGAACGAGGCCCAGAGGCTGTCATCGACCGACAGCGCCTCGCCGGCCGGCAGTGTGGGAAGGGCGGCGATCAGGGCCCGCCAGTCGGCGGCCGGCAGATCGAACCGGTAATAGCCGGCGCCGCCAGCGTTGGGGACGGCGACCGTTCCCGCCGGCGCCCGGAACTTGAGGCTGGCCGCGCCCAGGAGCTGGCAGTCGCGGGCCTGGCCGGCGCGGACGCACATCGGGATCGTCCAGGTCTCGGGCTTGGGCTTGCTGCCCAGGAAGGCGTAGCGCGACTGGCTGGCCACCAGGCTGTCGCCGGCGCGGGCGAAGGTGACGAGCGGCACCCCCGGCTGGTCCACGAAGCTGCGCATGGCCGCCAGGATGCGGGGGTCATGGGCGGAATCGGCGAGCGCGCCGAAGAACTGGTCGGTGGTGGCGTTGCCATACATGTGCCGCGACAGGTGCAGGCGCACCCCGGCCTTGAAGGCGTCGTCGCCCATATAGGCCGCGATCATAGCGACGACCTGGCCGCCCTTGCCATAGGTGATGCTGTCGAAGGCGCTGTCGATCTCGCCATTGGTGAGGATCGGCTGGTGGATCGGGCGGCCGACCTCCAGGGCGTCGGTGTTCATGGCGTTCAGGCCCTCGGCCAGGGCGCCGACGCCGATATTGAGCTCCGGCCGCCATTCCTGGCCGATGCGGTAGCCCATCCAGTTGGCGAAGCTCTCGTTCAGCCAGATGTCGTCCCACCAGGCGGGCGTCACGAGGTCGCCGAACCACTGGTGCGACAGCTCGTGGGCGACGACCATGCCGAATTCCTGCTTCTGGCGGGTCGTGGCCCCGCTATCCAGCACGATGATCTCGTCGGCATAGGTGTCGGCGCCGGCGTTCTCCATGGCGCCCGGCATTTCCGGGGTCGCGATCTGGTCGAGCTTGGGGAACGGGAAGGGCTGGTCGAAATAGCGCTCCAGCAGTTGGACGATGCGCGGGCTCTCGGCCATCACATAGTCAAGCTTGCCGGCCTGGGCCTGGGTGGCGACCGCGCCCAGGGGCAGGGGGGCGGCCCGCTGGGGCGTCGGGGGCACGACCCCGGTCTGGTGCAGGAAGGGCCCGGTGTCGATCGCCACCAGATAGGTGGGCAGGGGCTTGGTGGTCTGGAATCGGTGGACCTCCAACTCGCCGGCCTTTTCCACGGCGATCTCGGGGCTGTTGCTCACCGCCTTGAAGCCGGGGCGCGTGGTGACCGAGATCGTGAAGGGGGTCTTGAACCCCGGCTCATCGAAACCGGGATAGGCGGCCCGAGCGTCGGTCGATTCAAACTGCGTCCAGCTGTACCAGGCGTCCCCGACCTTGATGTGATAGAGGCCCGCCGCCGTGTCGCCGAAGGCGCCGTCATAGTCGAAGGCGAGCGTGGCCGGACCTGCCGGGACCGGTGTCGCGAAGTCCAGGCGGACCACGCCGGTCGGGTCGACCTGGGTCCAGGTCGCGGCCACGGGTTTTCCACCCACTCGGATCTCGGCCTTGCTCACCTTCAGGTCGCGGCCGTGGAGATAGAGGCTGCGCGTCGCGGCCTTCACCTTCACGTCGATCTCGGCGTGGCCGGAGAACCGGGGCTGGTCCGGCAGGATGGTCAGGTCCAGCCGATAGGCGGTGGGGATCGCGGCGTCGGTAAGCTTGCCCTTGGGCGCGGCGGGGTCGCTCTGGGCCATGGCGGCGGTGGCCATGGCGGACAGGCATACGCCCAGGAGAAGTTTGCGCATCGGACGGGGCCCCCGTTATGGAATGGTCGCCCGCCCGAACAGCTCTCAGCCGGGGCGAGCCGGGGCATGATCCCCGGAACGCGCGCGGCCTCAAGTGAATTGCCCGTAATTTCAGGCCTTTGGCGGCGGGGCCTGCAGCAGCTCGATCACATAGCCGTCGAGGTCCTTGCCGAGGCCGACGATCGCGCCGCCCAGGCTGGCGTGCGGGGCCGGCTCCACATGAATCGATCCCCCCGCCGCGCGGATGGCGGCGGCGCTGGCGACCGGATCGGTGACATAGAAGACCAGCTTGATCGGCAGGTTCCGGTAAGTCTGCTCGGAGCCGTCCGTCCAGTGCATCAGGACCACCGCGTTGCGGCCCTCATGGCTCATGACGATCTCGTCCATATAGGGCAGCTTGAAGGTCTGGACCGGCTTCATGCCCAGGGCGGCCTCGTAGAAGGCGGCCGAGGCGGCCAGGTCGCTGACCCCGATGCCGGTGGCGCCGAGATAGTCGGGGGAACGGGGCATGTCGGGACCTTTCCTGAGCGTGTCTGACGGCGATCTATACCGATGTTTCGAAACGCCGCCGCCTCCTTTCCGCAATGAACCGGCAAGGCTGGGCCGTATTTCCGACCGCGCGGCCGGCCAGGGTGCGGAAGGGGGCGATGGAGCACGACATGACCTTTCCGAACCCCCGCCGCGCCGCCCCCCTGGCGCTCGCGCTTGTCCTGACGTCCGGGTTCGCCGGCGTCGCCGCCGCCCAGACCGGCGAGGTCGGCGCCCCGATGGGCTTCGCCATGACCACCGAGCAGGTGCAGAGGATGGTGGTCGACCAGGTGGCCCAGGCCTCCGTCGCCCAGGCGCTGCAGCAATTGCAGGCCGACCTGGCGCTCAATCCGGCCCAGACCCGACGCTGGCGGGATTTCGTCGACGCGGCCATGAGCCCGCCGCCGCCCTCGGTCGCATTGGTCGCGGCGGCCGAGGCGGACGATCCCCTGTCTCGGGCCCAGGCCAGGCTGGACGCCAGCCAGCGGACCTATGAGCGCCAGAAGCATGCGGTGAGGGCGATGCGGGCGCTTTATGACTGCCTGAGCCCCGCGCAGATCGCCCGCCTGAACCAGGGCCTGGACACGGTCTCGTCGCCGATGGTGGTGACCCTCGCGCACTGATGACGGCCGCCGCCGCCAAGATGTGTCGAAATGTCGCACAACCTGTGATCGGGATCGCGTGCGGAGGTCAAGGCGGTCTTAGCAGGATCGGCGCAAGCTTGTTCCATGAGCAGGAACTCCGCCTTCGCGGTCTTCAAGCGGACCATGGCCCTCATCGGATCCGGCGCGGACCTCTCCGGGGTGCTGGACGCGATCGTGCGGGTGGTCGAGGCCGAGGACCCCTCCATCCTGTGCAGCATATTGCTGCTCGACGAGACCGGGCGGCGTCTCGCGCCGGGCGCCGCGCCCAGCCTGCCCGACTTCTACAATGAGGCGATCTACGGCCTGGAGATCGGTCCCGACGTCGGCAGCTGCGGCACGGCGATCCATACCGGACGGCGGGTCGTGGTCGAAGACATCCAGACCGATCCCCTGTGGGCGCCCTACCGCGACCTCGCCGGCCAGGCGGGCCTGGCCGCCTGCTGGTCGGAACCCATCCGCCTGGCCTCGGGCGAGGTGGTCGGCAGCTTCGCCATCTATCATCGCAAGATCAGCGCCCCCTCCAGCGACGACATCGCCTTCATCGAAGCCGCGGCGGAGCTGGGCGCCCTGGCGATCGACCGCGAGCGGGTGAACGCCGCCGCCCGACAGAGCGAACTGCGCGCCCGCGAGGCGGCGTTCCGCGAGGTCGAGGCCGCCCGCGAGCTCTCGACCTTTTTCGACATGTCCGCGGACCTGTTGTGCATCACCGACATGAGGGGCCGCTTCGTGCGGGTGAATCAGGCCTGGGAGCGGGTGCTGGGCCGGCCGTTGGAGACCTTGAAGGGGCGCTCCTACTTCCCGTTGATCCACCCCGACGATCGCGCTGCGACCTCGGGGCGGGGCAATGCCTTCCTCACCGACGAGGAGGTGGTCAATTTCCGCAATCGCTACCAGCACATCGACGGCGAATACCGGGTGCTGGAATGGCAGGCCCGCAAGTCCGGCGATCTGGTCTACGCCGTCGCCCGCGATGTCACCGAGCAGTCCCGGGCCGAGGCCGAGATGGCGGCGGCGCGGGAGGCGGCGGAGCGGGCCAACCAGGCCAAGAGCGACTTCCTGGCCAATATGAGCCACGAGATCCGCACGCCCCTGAACGGGGTGATCGGGGTGGTCGACGCCCTGTCGCGGACCCATCTGACGACCGAACAGCGCGAAATGGTCGACCTGGTGCGCGGCTCCGGCGAGACCCTCGGGCGGCTGGTGTCGGACATCCTGGACCTGTCGAAGATCGAGGCCGGCGGCCTGGAGCTCGAACCGGGCGTGTTCGACCTGGGCGAAACCCTCAGCGGCGGCCTCGCGGTGGCGCGCCTGAACGCCGAGGCCAAGGGCCTGTCCTTCTCGGTCCGCTTCGGCCCCACGGCGCGGGGCATGTTCCACGGCGACAGCGTCCGCCTGCGCCAGGTGGTCGGCAACCTCCTGTCCAATGCGATGAAGTTCACCAGCGCCGGCGAGGTGATGGTCGAGGTCGATCTGACCGAAGGCGACACGGCGCACGCCCCGGCCTTGCTGAGCTGCTCGGTGCGCGACACCGGGGTCGGCTTCGACGCCGATCTGGCCGATCACCTGTTCGAGCGGTTCAATCAGGCCGACAGCACCATGACCCGCCGGTTCGGCGGGTCGGGCCTGGGCCTGGCGATCTGCAAGTCGCTGGTCGAGATGATGGGCGGCTCGATCCACGCCGAGTCCCAGCCCGGCATGGGGAGCACCTTCCATTTCACCGCCCCCCTGACGCGCGAACGGCCGCTCGCCGACTATGACGCCGCCCGGGCCAGGGCCGCGGCGGGAGACCGCAGCCCGGAGGCGCCGGCGCCGGAAACGGCTCAGGGCGGCCGGGCCCTTCACGTGCTGCTGGCGGAGGACAACCCGGCCAATCAGAAGGTCGTGGAGCTGCTGCTCTCGCCCTTCGACATCGTGCTGACCACGGTCGATAACGGCGCCCTGGCGGTCGACGCCCTGCGCGCCGAACCCTTCGACCTGGTGCTGATGGACCTGCAGATGCCGGTGATGGACGGGCTTACGGCGACCCGCGCCATCCGCAGCTGGGAGGCGGAGCAGGCCTGGCCGGCCCATGTGCCGATCGTGGTGCTGAGCGCCAACGCCATGGCGCACCATTGCGCCGAGGCCCTGGAGGCCGGCGCGGACCTACACGTGGCCAAGCCCCTGACCGGCGAGGCCCTGTTGGCCGGAATCGGCAAGGCCCTGGACAGCCGCGCCGCCTGACGGCGCGGCCTCCTGTGCTAGGCTCCGTCCGCGGACGAGTCAGGGGGCGCGGCATGAAGCGATCGGTGGTTTTGAGCGGTGTGGCGGCGAGCCTCGTCCTGGCCGGCTGCGGCAAGCCCGCGCCGCCGCCGACCGACGCGGCCCTGATCTCCGCCTTCGCCAGCCATCGTGGAGAGTTCCAGGCCGCCGTGGAGGTGTTCGAGCATGCGCCGGGCCTGCAGTCCGTCGCCCTGCGCGACCAGGGCGGCAAGGCCGGGGCGCCGAAGATCGAACCCGAGGGGGCCGATCCGGCGGCGGCCGGGCGTCTGGCGGCTATTCTGCGCGCGGTGGGCGCACGCTCGGTCGCGGCGGGCAACACCAGCGCTGATCCCGGCGCGAGCCTGGCCGTGCGCTTCGCCTATCTGGCGCCCCAGCGCTGGGCTCGAAGGCGGTGAAGGGGATTGTCTATGACCGGACGGCCAGCCCCCAGGACCGCGTACCGGACACCGACGCCTTTGCCCGCCGCGGGGAGAAGGCCAAATATCTCTATGTGGAGCGTCAGATCGAAGGCGACTGGTACATCTACCAGTGGCTGGACTAGGCGGTCTCAGGGATAAGCGCCCCTGACCAACCCTTCCAGTGCCGCTTCGATCCGGGTCCAGGTCTCGGGCAGGGTGAGGTCCAGACCGGCGAAGCCGCCGCCGCTGTCCTCGCGCAGGGCCAGATGATGGACGCCGGCCAGCAGGATGGCGTTGACCGCCGGCGCGTCCGTTTCGGCAGGCGCCTGACCCGCCCGCTCGCGGACGCTGACAAACCAGCGGCGGATCGCCTCGGACTTCGCGGCGCCCAGCCTGCGGGTCAGCTCATCGTCCTGGACCAACTCCCAGGCCAGGATGCGTTTGACCAGGAGGTTGGCGCGCAGGGCCCGCAGGTAGTCGAGCAGCACCGCCCCCATGACCGGGCCGTAGCCGGCTGCGGTGTCGAGGGGCGGGGGCGACGGCCGGATCCACAGATCCAGGCGTGCCCCCAAGGCGTCCATCAGCCCCTCAAGGCCGCCGAAATACCGATAGATCAGCACCTTGTCGCAGCCGGCCCGACGGGCCAGAGCATTGACCGTCAGCCCCACAAACCCTTCCTGCGCCAGAAGGTCGGCGGCGGCGTCGAGCAGCCGGGTCGCTGTGGCGTCCCGGTCTCGCGCGGCGGTTTTCACAGTCCTGGCCAAGGCGAATCCCAGTTGAGGCGGCGAGCTTAACCCATGCGCGGCCCGGCGCGTCAGGCGCGCTGCATGAGGCGGACGCCCAGGGCGACCAGCCACGCGGAGAGCAGGACATAGCCCAGCGGTGCGCAGAGGCTGAGCGGGCCAGGATCAAAGGCGATGACGGTGGCGTATCCCTCCGCCGTGCCGGCCAGGATCAGCCCGCCGGCCAGAGCCGCGAGGCCGCCGGTCACCCAGCGCCCGCGGACCAGGCTCGGCAGGCCGATCGCCAGGGCCCAAAGCGCCGTGAACGACTGGCCGAGGTTCTCGCCGATCCCCGCGCCGGCGAACTGATGCAGGGCTTGGAAGACAACCAGAGCTGCGGCCTGATGCGCCGCGCCGGCGTGCGGATCCAGCGCGGTCGCCGCGAGGCCCGGTACGGCGAACACCCAGCGCGAAAGCCCGATGGCCTGGGTCATCGCGGCGGCGCAGGCCAGGGCGGTGGCGGCGTCGTAACGCTCTCCATAGCGGGCCTCCATGGCGTTGCGCAGGGCGAAGGCGAGCGGGAGCATGGCGACACAGACTAGCACATAGAGCTGCCAGGTCAGGATCAGGGGCGCGCCCCCGGCGGCGAACCGGCTGAGGATCTCAAGCGGGGGACGGCGCAGGATGTCCGGATAGTCGAAGCTCGCGCCCAGCAGGGCGAAGGGGACGTTCATGAGCACGGCGAAGCCGATCAGGCCGGCCCCCGTGCGGATCTGGTTGTGGGGCATGGGGGAGCTCTCGCTGCAAAGTCACCAATTAGTGACATTGCAATAAGTCACCGGTCGGTGACAGTCAAGCCCAACGCAAGACGCCCGGCGGTGAGGCCGGGCGTGCGGGTCGAATGAAAGGGGCTTGGCCCCTGAAATCAGGCGGCTTCGGCGACCCGGGGCAGGACGCCGTCGAGGGTCAGCAGGGTGACGATCCCGGCGTCGGTGGTGATGACGCCCTGGACGAATTCTTCCGAGCGATCCGCGCCGACCTGCGGGGCCGGCTGCAGCATGTTCTCGGCGAGCACCACGATGTCGCAGACTTCATCGACCAACAGGCCGACTTGGCGACCGTCGATATGGGCGACGATGACGACGGACGAGGAGGTGCGCGCGCAGCCGGTCAGGCCAAGCCGCGAGCCGAGGTCCACCACCGGCAGAACCGCGCCGCGCAGATTGATCATGCCCAGCACGTAGGACGGCGCATGGGGCAGGGGAGTGGAAGCGGTCCACCCCCGGATTTCGCGGACCATCATGATGTCGATAGCGAACTGTTGGCCGCCGATCGCGACGGTGACCAGTTCAGCGCCGACCGCGGGCAGGCCGCGTTCATCGAGAGCCATCAGAAATCCTTCCGGAGACAGGGTTAGCCGCGATTGGAGGCCATACTCGACGCGAGGAAACTACTGAGCTTCAGTTGGGCCAGCGTTGGTAAATTAACCCCTAATGGTCGCGGGCCATGGCGCCGGTTCCGGGCGCCTGACGGCCACGCGGCCAATAGGTCGCAGGTCAGAAGCTCTCCCAGTCGTCCGGCTCGGCCTCGACCTTGCGGGCGGCCGCCGCGCCGCCGCGGGCGGCGTGGGCGACCGGACGGGCGGACGGGGCGGATCGCCGGGCGGGGGGCAGGCGCGCGCCGCTTCCCCGAAATTGAACTCGCCCATCAGCCGCTCCAGCTCGGCGGCTTCCTTGGCCAGGGCGTGGCTGGCGGCGGTCGACTCCTCGACCATGGCCGCGTTCTGCTGGGTCATCTGGTCCATTTGGGTGACGGCGGTGTTGACCTCGTGCAGGCCGGCGGCCTGTTCCTGGGCGCTGGCCGCGATGCCGGTGATCAGGTCGGTGATCTGGGCGACCTGGCCCACGATCCGGCGCAGGGCCTCGCCGGTCTTGCCGACCAGCTCGACCCCGGTCGCCACCTGCTGGTTCGAGGCGTTGATCAGGCCCTTGATCTCCTTGGCCGCCTCCGCGGACCGCTGGGCGAGCGCGCGCACCTCCGACGCCACGACCGCGAAGCCCTTGCCCGCCTCGCCGGCCCGGGCGGCCTCGACCCCGGCGTTCAGGGCCAGAAGATTGGTTTGGAAGGCGATCTCGTCGATCACCCCGATGATCGAGCCGATCTGGCCCGCGGAGCCCTCGATGGCCCCCATGGCGGTGACGGCGCTTTCGACGACCTTGCCCGAGGCGTCGGCGTCGCTGCGGGCGGAGGTGACGGCGGTCTGGGCCTGGCGGGCGTTCTCGGCGGTCTGGCGGACCGTGGTGGTGATCTCCTCCAGTGCGGCCGCGGTCTGTTCCAGGCTGGCAGCCTGCTGCTCGGTGCGGCGCGACATCTCGTCGGCCGCCTGGCTGATTTCACCGGTGCCATTGCGGATGCCGTCCGCCGCCCCGACGATCGTTCCCATGACGTCTTTCAGGTGGGCGATGGCGTTGTTGAAGTCCGTCTGTAGCTGAACGTACTCGTCCGCCAGGCGCGCGGTGATCTGGTAGGTCAGGTCGCCCGCGGCGAGACGCGACAGACCCTGGGCGACCTCGGTCACGGCCTGGGTCTGGCGGGCTTGGGTCGCCTGCCGCTCCTGCTCGTTGCGGGCGCGCTCGAGCTCGATCGCGGTCACGTCGGTCGCGAACTTGATCACCCGGAAGGGCTTCCCGGCGGCGTCGAACATCGGGTTGTAGGAGGCCTGGATCCAGACCTCGCGCCCGCCCTTGCCGATGCGGCGGAATTTCTCGGCGACATATTCGCCATTGTTCAGGGCGCGCCAGAAGGCCTGGTAGGCGGCGCTGCCGGCCTCCTCGGGCGGTACGAATATGCTGTGCTTGCGGCCCACGACCTCGTCGGCGCGATAGCCCAAGGTGTCGAGGAAGTTCTGGTTGGCCTCCCGGATCGTTCCGTCGAGGTCGAAGGTGATCACGGCCTGGGACCGGTGGATCGCCGCGACGGTCGCCTCCAGCGCAATCTGCTTTTCGGCTTCCGCCTTGCTGGGCTTGGCCCCGAACCAACTCGCCATACTCGTCACCCTTCGTCCTCAAAGCTGAAGGGGCGCGCCTGATGATCCAGGCATAGCCCCGCACGCCAGGGAGCCGCCGCGCGGAGAGGCTCCGCTGCGCCAGACACCTAGATTTTGACCAGTTTAGTGGTGGGTCAGAATGCCGCGCAGGGTTGTGGCGGGAAGGTAAATGAGGCCTTAACGAATTCGGCGGGTCGCACCGTTTTGAGTATAAATGTCCGCCTCGCCCAGGCTTTCACCAGTTCCACATCGTCCCATCTTCAAGTCTCGCAACCGGAAGCTGCCGAGCGTCGTATGGGTACTTGGCGGCGAGCGCCTCATCAATGTCCACGCCATGTCCCGGCGCGTCCCCCGGGAACAGGAGTCCGTCCGCGAAGCTATAGGCGCGCGGGAATACGGCGTCGGTCTCAGGCGTGTGGCGCATGTATTCCTGGACGCCGATGTTGGGGACCCAGGTGTCGAAATGCAGCGCGGCGCCCATGGTCACCGGCGACAGGTCGGTCGCGCCATGGCAGCCGGTGCGCACCTGCCAGAGCGCCGCGAAGTCGGCGATCCGCCGCAGATGGGTGACCCCGCCCGCGCCGACGATCGTGGCCCGGATGTAGTCGATCAGCTGTTCCTGGATCAGGTCCTTGCAATCCCAAATGGTGTTGAACACCTCGCCTACCGCCAGCGGCGTAGTAGTGTGGCGCCGGATCAGGCGGAAGGCCTCTTGGTTCTCGGCCGGGGTCACGTCCTCCAGCCAGAACAGCCGGAAGGGCTCCAGCGACTTGCCGAGCTGGGCGGCCTCCAGCGGGGTCAGGCGGTGATGGGCGTCGTGCAGCAGGTGCGGCTCCATGCCGAACCGCTCGCGCAAGGCCTCGAACAGCTTGGGGGTATGGTCGAGGTATTTCGGGGTCGACCAGACCGTCTCGGTGGGCAGGGCCGCGTCGGCCGGCTCATAGAACATGTCGCCGCGCCCGACGCCGTAGGCCTTGTCGATGCCGGGAATGCCGGACTGGGCGCGGATGGCCTTGTAGCCCATCTCGATATAGCGCCCGACCTCGTCGCAGGTGTGGGCGATGTCGGCGCCGTTGGCGTGGCCATAGACCATGACGCCCTCACGGCTCTTTCCTCCCAGGAGGTCATAGAGCGGCGCGCCGAGCGCCTTGCCCTTGATGTCCCACAGGGCGACGTCCACGGCGGCGATGGCCCGCATGGTGACGGGGCCCCTGCGCCAATAGGCCCCGCGATAGAGATATTGCCAGATGTCCTCGATGCGGCGGGCGTCGCGGCCGATCAGGACCGGGATCACATGGTCCTCGAGATAGGCGACCACCGCCTTTTCCCGCCCGTTGAGGGTCGCGTCGCCGATGCCATAGATCCCCTGGTCGGTGACGATCTTCAGGGTGACGAAGTTGCGTCCAGGGCTGGTGACGATGACGCGGGCGTCGGTGATCTTCATAGGCGGCCTCGGTCGGGACTCGGAGGTCCCGACCGTGCCTGATCACGGGAGTGCTTTGAAGAGGGGCCTCAGGCCGCGTGGCGCAGGGCGCGGATCTGGTCGATCTGGGCGAAGATGCAGGCCATGGCGTCGCTGGGCAGGGTGGCGTCGTCCTCGTAGTCGCCTTCGAGCAGCAGCAGGGCCAGACGGTCGCGGGCGCGGCTGACGCGGCTCTTGATGGTGCCGACGGCGGCGCCGCAGATCTCGGCGGCTTCCTCATAGGAGAGGCCGCCGGCGCCGATCAGGATCAGAGCCTCGCGCTGGTCTTCCGGCAGGCGCAACAGGGCGCGGCGGACTTCGTCCAGCTCCAGCGTGGCGATGGGGTTCGAGGTGGCGACCAGGGTCCGCTCGGCCACTTCCGGATCCAGCGGCTGGCTGCGCCACGAGCGGCGTTTGTCGGAGAAGAACTGGTTGCGGACGATCATGAAGACCCAGGCCTTCAGATTGGTGCCCGGCTCGAAGCTGGAGCGCTTGTCCCAGGCCTTGGCCAGGGCCTCCTGGGCCAGGTCGTCGGCCTGGGCCGCGTCGCCGGTCAGCGAACGGGCAAAGGCTCTCATGTGGGGGATCAGGCCGACCAGGTCGTCGCGAAAGGTGTCTTCGGCGGTCTTGGCTTGCATGGCGGGGAACCCTCTCATAGGCGCATTCACCCTAACGGAGCGAACTGCGGCGCTTTAGGTTCCCGACCCTCGAAGATTTTTCCGGCCTGTCGGCGCCGGATCAACCCCTGAGCCCGACGGGCGTTCCATCCGGCCGGGCGGGGCGGCTTGCGGGGCCCGGGTCGCCGACCTAGGAAGGCGCATGGCTTGGACCCGAACCTATGACGAAGCCGAGCCCCAGCGAATCAATCGTTGGCTGGCCCAGAGCGGCGTGTGCTCGCGGCGCGAGGCCGACGCCCTGATCGCCCAGGGCCTGGTCGCCATCGACGGCGAGACGGTCCTGGACGCCGGCCGCAAGATCCAGACCGGCCAGACCCTCAGTTTGAGCGACAGCGCCCAGGCCAAGATCGAGAGCGGCTTCACCGTGGTGCTGCACAAGCCGACCGGCGTGGTCTCGGCCCAGCCGGAGGGCAAGCAGATCCCGGCGGTCCGGCTGCTGACCCGTTCGGCCCTGGTCGGCGAGAGCCCGACCATTCCTGACCGCGACACGCGGCTCGCCCCCGTCGGCCGCCTCGATCAGGACAGCCGCGGCCTGCTGATCCTGTCCGACGACGGGGTGGTCGCCAAGGCGGTGATCGGTCCCAATTCCGAGCTCGACAAGGAATATGTGGTCAAGGTGTCCGGCGCGATCACCGAGGGCAAGCTGGCCAAGCTGCACCACGGCCTGTCCCTGGACGGCCGCCAGCTGAAGCCCGCCAAGGTCTGGGTCAGCGGCGAGCAGACGATCCGCTTCGTGCTGACCGAGGGGCGCAATCGCCAGATCCGCCGGATGTGCGACCTGGTCGATCTGGGCGTGCTCGACCTGTTCCGGGTGCGGATCGGGCCACTTCGGCTGGGCAATCTGCCCCAGGGCAAGTGGCGGGTGCTGACCGCCCAGGAGAAGGCGGCCCTGATCGCGGCCTCGGTGAGCGCCGCCTAGACCGACTGGCCGGCGCTCCAGCCGCTGGCCCAGGCCCACTGGAAGTTATAGCCGCCCAGCCAGCCGGTGACGTCGACCACCTCGCCGATGAAATAGAGGCCGGGGACCGCCTTGACCTGCAGGGTGCGGCTGTCGAGCGCCGTGGTGTCGACGCCGCCCAGGGTGACCTCGGCCGTGCGATAGCCTTCCGAGCCCACCGGCTTCACCCGCCAGGCGTTCACCGCGTCGGCGAGGGGGCGCAGGACCTTGTCGGAGGCGTCGGCCAGATTGCCGACGAAGCCGGACTGATCGACCAGCAACTGAGCCAGGCGCTTGGGCACATGGCGCGCCAGGGCCGTGACCACGCTCTGGCGGCCGTTCTCGGCCCGGGCGGCGCGCAGCTCGGCGTAGACGTCCGTCCCTGGCGCCATGTCCAGCGCGATCTCGTCGCCCTCGCGCCAGTAGGACGAGATCTGCAGGACGGCGGGGCCGCTCAGCCCCCGGTGGGTGAACAGCATGGCCTCGGAGAAGCGGGTCTTGCCGTGGGCGATCCTGGCGTCCAGCCCGACCCCGGCCAGGGGCTTGAGGCGCTCCAGGAGGCCGATCTCGAAGGTGAGGGGGACGAGGGCCGGACGGGTGGCGATGACCGGCACACCGAACTGGGCGGCGACCTCATAGCCGAAGCCGGTGGCGCCCATCTTAGGGATCGACTTGCCGCCGGTGGCGACGACCAGGCTGGCGCAGCCGATCTGGCGGCCGCCGGCCGAAAGGCTGAAGCCGGTCTCGGTCCGGTCGATGCGGTCGACGGCGGTTTCGAGACGAAGGTCCGCGCCGACCTCGGCCATCTCCTGCAGCAGCATGTCGATGATCTGGCGGGCGCTGTCGTCGCAGAACAGCTGGCCCAGGGTCTTCTCATGCCAGGCGATGTGGTGGCGATCGACCAGGGCGATGAAGTCCCGCGGCCGGAACCGGCGCAGGGCCGAGATCTGGAAGCCCGGATTGGCGGTCAGGAAGTTCTGCGGATTGGTGTTGATGTTGGTGAAGTTGCAGCGCCCGCCGCCGGAGATGCGGATCTTCTCGCCCGCCGCCTTGGCGTGGTCGAGGACCAGCACGCTGCGCCCGCGCTTGCCCGCCTCGATGGCGCACATCATGCCCGCCGCGCCGGCGCCGATGATGATGACGTCGAAGGTTTCCATGCGCGGCCTATGGCATGGGGGAGGGGGCTTTGGGAAATCGCGCCGCGTGTCGCGATGACGATGAGAAAGACCACGGGCATTCTAACCCGAAGGCCCGGAAATCGCCGACCTGAATCGCCCTCGCCGGTTTGACGTCAACATGGACGAGGGGGGTTTGACGGGGTGGGAGGTTAGTGAAGGTATTGATATATATTATAAATTAATTCCTAAAGCGCTCTCCCTCCCTCCGCTCATCCCGGCGAATGCCGGGACCCAGATCCTAAAGCGCTGAGCTTGATCGTTCTGTCCTGTTGAGCCCTAGCCACACACGCTGAGCCATATGATCTGGGTCCCGGCATTCGCCGGGATGAGCGGATTTTGGGGGACTTGCGGGAGGGCTTGATGGGGGCGAGCGAGCGGAACATAATGGCAACATGTTCTATGCCTACATCATGGCGAGCCAGCGAAATGGAACCATCTATGTGGGTTCCACGGACTGTTTGCCCAGGCGCGTGGAGCAGCACCGCACGGGGACCTTTCCGGGGTTCACCAAGACGCACGGCGTGAAGCTGCTGGTGTGGTTCGAAAATTTCGAGACCCGATCCGGCGCTTTTCGGCGGGAACGGCAGATCAAGGAGTGGCGGCGGTCATGGAAGCTGCTGCTGATCGAGGAGGCCAATCCGACCTGGCGGGATCTGGGGGAGGAGCTGAACAATTTGCTGGCGTTTTGAGGGAGGCTGAACCCCCTCAAATACCGCTCATCCCGGCGAAGGCCGGGATCCAGATCCTAAAGCGCTGAGCGTGATCGTTCTGTCGTGTTGAGCCCTGGCCACATACGCTGAGCCATATGATCTGGGTCCCGGCATTCGCCGGGATGAGCGGAGGGGGAGTTGCTTCGCTCGCGTCCTCTCCGCCATATCGGATCACCACCTCACGAGGCCCGCATGAATCTCTATGACCTGCTTGCGTCCCGGTTTCCGGCGGATCGGACCAGGGCCTGTTTCATCCTGAGTGATGGGACGGAGATTTCTTACGGGGCGTTGGAGGCGGGCGTCGGGCGGATCGCGGCGTTGCTGAAGGACAAGGGCGTCGCGGTTGGCGACCGGGTGGCGCTGCAGGCGGCCAAGTCGGCGGAAGGGGTGATGGTCTATCTGGCGGCGCTGAAGATCGGCGCGGTCTTCCTGCCCCTGAACCAGGCCTATACGCCGAGCGAGGTCGACTATTTCCTGAAGGACGCCGAGCCCAAGGTGTTCATCACCGACCCTGTGGCCTTCGCGGCGGAGGCCGCGGAATGGGCGCCGGTCACCGAGACCACGGCGCGGGAGGACGGCGACCTCGCCGCGATCATCTACACCTCGGGGACCACCGGGCGGTCCAAGGGGGCGATGCTCAGCCACGGCAATCTGGCGGCCAATGCTCTGGCCCTGCACCAGGCCTGGGGATTTTCGCCGGACGACGTGCTGCTGCACGCCCTGCCGATCTTCCATGTGCACGGGCTGTTCGTGGCCCTGCACTGCGCCTTCCTGTCGGGCTGTCCCATGGTCTGGCTGGCGAAGTTCGATGACGCCGAGGTTCTGGCCGGGTTGAAGCGATCGAGCGTGATGATGGGGGTGCCGACCTTCTACACGCGCCTCCTGGCCGCGCCGGGCTTCACCCGCGAGGCCGCCGCCCACATGCGCCTGTTCGTCTGCGGCTCGGCGCCCCTGCTGGAATCCACCTTCGCCGAGTTCGAGGCGCGCACGGGTCAGCGCATCCTGGAGCGCTACGGCATGAGCGAGGCGGTGATCATCACCTCAAATCCCCTGGGCGGCGACCGCATCGCCGGCAGCGTCGGCTTCCCCCTGCCGGGCGTCGAGCTGCGGATCAGGGGCGGGGAGGCGACCGGGGTCATCGAGATCCGCGGGCCGTCGGTGTTCGGCGGCTATTGGCGGATGCCGGAAAAGACCGCCGAGGAATTCACCGCCGACGGCTTCTTCATCACCGGAGACGTGGGCCGCCAGGATGCGGACGGACGGGTGTGGATCTCCGGCCGGGCCAAGGACCTGATCATCTCGGGCGGCTACAACGTCTATCCGAAGGAGGTCGAGCTGGTGCTGGACGAGATGGCCGGGGTCACCGAGAGCGCGGTGGTCGGCGTCCCGCATCCGGACTTCGGCGAGGCGGTGGTGGCGGTGGTGATCGGCCAGGGCGACGAGGCGGCGATGATCGCCGCGGCGCGCGAACAGCTGGCGGCGTTCAAGACGCCGAAGCGGGTGTTCTTCGTCGACGACCTGCCGCGCAACGCCATGGGCAAGGTGCAGAAGAACCTGCTGCGGGAGCGGTTTGGCGGGACGTTCGTCTAGCCGCGGATTGCCTTCCCGACACGCATCACGCGGTTTTGGCAGGGTCGGCGCCATTGAGGGTTTAGGTTAGGGCGCGCCCTGCGTTAGAACGCCGCAGATGCTCGAGACCCCGATCCTTCGCGGCGCTCCGCGCGCCCACCCCAAGGCCTCCCAGACGACGCGCCCGCTGCGCATCGCCTTCCTGTCCTATCGCTCGGACCCCCGGGTCGGCGGGCAGGGGGTGTATCTCGCCCAGGCGGCCGAGGCCCTGGCGCGGATGGGCCATAAGGTGACCGTGCTGTCCGGGCCGCCCTATCCGGAGCTCGACGAGAGCGTCGGCCTGGTGAAGATCCCCTCGCTCGATCTCTACAACCAGCCGCACAACGGCCACCGGGCCCTGCGCTGGCGGCACCTGAAGAGCTGGGCGGACACGAGCGAATATTTCGGCCACTGGCTCGGCCGGTTCATGGAGCCGGAGACCTTCGGCCGGCGGGCGGCGAAGTATCTGCGCCGCCATCGCCGCGACTTTGACATCGTGCTCGACAACCAGTCCATCGCCTATGGCCTGCTCGATATCGAGCGGCGCGGCCTGCCGGTGGTCGGCGTGATCCATCATCCGATCCGCCGCGACCTGGAACTGGCGCTCGCGGCCGAACCCCAGTGGGGCATGCGGGCCCTGATCCGCCAGTGGTACGGCTTCCTGAAGATGCAGGAGAAGGTTGCGCCGCGGCTGAAGGACGTGATCGTGGTCTCGGAGGCGGCCGGCAAGGACGTGGCGGCGTGCCTCGCCATCGCGCCCGAGCGCATCACCCCGATCCCGCTGGGCATCGACCAGACCATCTTCCGGGTGCAGCCCGACATTCGCCGCCGACCGGAGCGCCTCTTGACCACGGCCAGCGCCGATGTGCCGCTGAAAGGGCTGAAGCACCTGATCGAGGCCTACGCCATGCTGGTCGACACCCGGCCCGAGCTGGAGCTGGTGGTGATCGGCAAGCTGCGCGAGGGGCCGACGGCGGAGCTGATCGAGGACCTGGGCCTGACCAACAAGATCCGCTTCATCCACGGCCTGACCCGCGACGAGGTGGTGGCGGAATACGCCAAGGCGGCGATCTGCGTGACGCCCTCGCTCTATGAGGGCTTCGGCCTGCCGGCGGCGGAGGCCATGTGCTGCGGCGCGCCGGTGGTGGTGACCGACGGCGGGGCCCTGCCGGAGGTGGTGGGCGACGCGGGCGTGGTGGTGCGCAAGGGCGACAGCCGCGCCCTGGCCCTGGCGCTGGGCCAGCTGCTGGACGATCCGGCGCGGCGGAGCGCCATGAGCGTGGCCGGGCTGAAGCACGCCCGTGAACAGTTCGACTGGGACCGCGCGGCGGTCGCCTATGACGTGGTCCTGCAACGGGCCATGGCCCGCGCGTGCTGACCGTCAAGCTGGAGCGGCTGGGCCTGAAGGCCGGCGACTGGGTGTTGGACCTCGGCTGCGGCGAGGGCCGTCACGTGCATGGCCTGCATGTGATCGGCGGGATCAATGTCGTGGGGCTGGACCTCGACGTGCCGTCGCTGGTCAAGGCGCGGGACGGCCTGTCGATGCTGCCCAAGCCGGACGCCGAGGCCGCCACGGCCTTCCTGGTCGGCGACGCCTATCGGCTGCCGTTCGGCGACGGGGCGTTCGACGCGGTGATCTGCTCGGAGGTGCTGGAGCATCTGGTCGAGTACAGGGACGCCCTGGCCGAGATCCGCCGCGTGCTGAAGCCGGGCGGCGCCTTTGTGCCGACCATTCCGCGGGCCTGGCCGGAGCGGATCTGCTGGGCGCTGGCGCCCGGCGAGAACGGCTATGCCGACCAGCCCGGCGGCCACGTGCGGATCTTCGCGCAAGAGGTTCTGAAGGCTGATGTTTCCGGCCTGGGATTCCGGTTCCTGGGGCAGCACTACGCCCACGGCCTGCACTCGCCCTATTGGTGGCTGAAGTGCGCCTTCTGGGGGCGGGACCATGTGCTGGTCCGGCTCTATCACCGGTTCCTGGTCTGGGACCTGATGCAACGACCCTGGCTGACGCGGGTTCTGGAAGCCCTGGCCAACCCGATCATGGGCAAGAGCGTGGCCTTCTATTTCCGCAAAGGCCTGGCCGCATGACGCTCGCCCTCGACCGCGCCGACGCCGCCCAGGCCTTCGGTGGCCTTCGAGGGGCGACGGACTGGATGCTGGCCGCCCAGACGCCGGATGGTGCGATCCCCTGGTTTGAGGACGGTCCCTGGGACGCCTGGAATCACGCCGAATGCGTCATGGCGCTCGCGGTCATGGGCGAGGCGGAGGCGGCCTCGCGCGGGCTGGAGTTTCTGGCGCGCACCCAGGCGCCGGACGGCTCGTGGCATGGGGAGTACGGCAATGTCCTGCCCATGGCCGACCGGCTGACGCTGGCCCGGACCAAGGCGCCGGCCTTCAAGGATTCCAACTTCATCGCCTATCCGGCGGTGGCGGTCTGGCGGCAGTACCGGTTGGACGGGGATATCCGCACGGCGCGGCGCTACTGGCCCATGGTCCGCGCGGCCATCGATTTCGTGCTCACCCTGCAGCACCCGGAGGGCGACATCTCCTGGTCCGCCGAGGCCCATGGCGGGAGCGAGGACGACTGCGTCCTGGCCGGCGCGGCCTCGATCTATAAGAGCCTGTCCTGCGCGATCCAGCTGGCCGAGGCGGTGGGCGAGCCCAGGCCGCAGTGGTGCGAGGCGCAAGCGCGGCTGAAGCGGGCGATCCTGTGCCGGCCCGAGCGGTTCGACCGCAAGCAGGACCGCTCGGCCTTCGCCATGGACTGGTACTATCCGATCCTCTGCGGGGTCATGCCCTTCGCCGCGGCCCTGGCCCGGCTGGAGACCCGGGCGCACCGGTTCATCGAGCCCGGCCACGGCTGCCGCTGCGTCTCGGACCAGCCCTGGGCGACGGTGGCGGAGAGCTGCGAGCTGGCGCTGACCGCAATAAGCCTGGGCGCCCGCAACCGGGCCCGGACCCTGCTGGAGTGGCAGATGAACTGCCGCGACGAGGACGGAGTGTTCTGGATGGGCTGGCAGTTCGAGGAGAAGATCGTCTGGCCGGCCGAGCGCCCGACCTGGACCCAGGCCGCGGCGATCCTCGCCACCGACGCCCTGCACCGGGCGACGCCCGGGTGGGATGTGCTGGTGAAGGGCTAGGTCTGGTCGGCATTCAAAGGATTGCGGCCGTGAGGCCGCTGAACTTCTGAAACGGGTCGGCGGCTTGATGGCCGTCATTCGAACCACAAAGGGCACGAAGGGCGCGAAGGACACAAAGGGAGCCAAGCTGGAGTGGCGTTCCGTGATCCTTTTGATGGGCGCTTCGCGCCGGAGGGAGGACCTCTTCGTGATCTTCGCGCCCTTCGTGCCCTTTGTGGTTCCCTTGGCGGCGCTCGGTTCAGTCGGGACGGATCAGACAGACCCGCACTCGGCTCGCCGAATGCCAGTGTCGGCGGGGCCTAGATCGCCTCGCGCTTGCCCACGGCCAGCAGGGCCAGGAAGCTCACCAGGGCCGCGCCGCTGAGATAGAGACCGACGGGCTTGAGGCCGCCCTGGTCGGCGAGGGCCTGGGCTATCATGGGGGCGAGGCCGCCGCCCAGAATGCCGCCGACATTGAAGGCGACGGACGCGCCGGTGTAGCGCACGCGGGCCGGGAACAGGCCGGGCAGGAAGGCGCCGAGCGGGCCATAGACCAGACCCATCATGAAAAGGCCCAGCGCCAGGAAGGCCCAGATCAGCACGATGTGGCCCGAGCCCATCATCGGGGCGAGCAGGAACCCTGCCGCGACCGTGGCGACGCAGCCGGCCATCAGCACCCGGCGCGGGCTGGAGGCGTCGGACCAGAACCCCGCCACGATGATGCCCACGGCCATGAAGCCGATGGCGCCCAGCTGAACGCCTAAGAAGGTCTCGCGGCTGTAGCCCAGCTTGGTCGTGCCGTAGCCCAGGGCGAAGGCAGTGGTCAGGTAGAAGATGGCGAAGCAGGCGACGACGGCGAAGGTGCCGGCCAGAGTGGGCGCGAGATGGCGGGCGAAGAGTTCGCCGAGCGGCGCCTTGGCAGGCGGGGCTTCCTTGAGGGCGGCGGCGAAGGCCGGGGTCTCGGTCAGCTTCAGGCGGATCCAGAGGCCCAGGCCCACCAGGACAATGCTGAGCAGGAAGGGGATGCGCCAGCCCCAGGCCTTGAACTGGTCGGGGCTGAGCAGCAGGCCGAGGATCAGGAATAGGCCGTTGGCGGCGATGAAGCCCACGGGGGCGCCGAGCTGGGGGAACATGCCGAAGCGGGCGCGCCAGCCGGGGGGCGCGTTCTCCACCGCCAGCAGGGCCGCGCCGCCCCATTCGCCGCCCAGGCCGAAGCCCTGGCCGAAGCGCAGGACGCAGAGCAGGAAGGGGGCGAGCCAGCCGGCCTGGGCATAGGTCGGCAGGAAGGCGATCAAGAGCGTCGAGCCGCCCATCAGCATCAGCGAGGCGACGAGGGTCGACTTGCGCCCCAGGCGGTCGCCGAAGTGGCCGAACACGCTGGCGCCCAGGGGCCTGGCGAAGAAGGCGAGCGCGAAGGTCGCGTAGGAACTCATCAGCTGGGCCGAGGCCGAGGCCTTGGGGAAGAACAGGGTCCCGAACACCAGGGAGGCGGCGGTCGCATAGATGTAGAAGTCGTAGAACTCCACCGCCGTGCCGATCAGGCTGGCGGCGAGGATCCGGCGGTTCGAAGCTGTCTGGGTGGTCTCGGACATGACGTTCCCCCGCTCTAGCGGATCTTGAGCGCGATCAGCACCAGGAGCGAGGTGATGCCGACATGCAGGATGATGAAGCGGACCAGGACCTGGGCGTTCGACCAGCCCAGGTTCTTGCGGCAATGGTCATGCAGAGGGAAGCGCACATTGGGGAAGATGCGCAGGCCCAGGAAGCGGATCAGGGCGACCTTGATCAGGCCGGTCGCGCCGTTCAGCAGCAGGACCGGGCCGATGATGACGATGAACAGCGGATTGTTGGTGGCCAGCACCAGCATGCCGATCAGCAGGCCCAGAGGCCTTGAGCCGGCGTCGCCCATCAGCAGAGCGCTGGGCGGGGCGTTGTGCCAGAGGTATCCGGCCAGGCAGCCGACCATCAGAAGCGCGTAGATCGACCATTCGGCGCCCTGGGGATTGAAGACCACGTGCAGGTGCTGGGCCACCGTGGCGTTGCCGAGGATGGCGTAGAGCAGGCCGCCCAGCATCATGATCGCGAAGCCCGACAGGCTGCCGGAGACCCCGTCCACCCCGTCCGAGCAGTTGGTGGCGTTGATCGACAGCCAGACCACCGCGGCGCCGACCGGAATGGCGATGAAGGCCGGCACGGTCAGGGCCTCTCGCCAGATGGGCAGCCAGACGGTGGTGGGTCCGAAGCCATAGATGACGCAGGCCGCGCCGATCGCCAGCACGGCGTCCAGCGCGCCCAGGGTGTACTCGTCGAAGCCGCCCTTCTTGTCGTCCAGGAAGCCGATGACGGTGGCGGCCAGCATGAAGGGGATGGTGCGCAGGGGCGCGGAGGCCAGCGGCAGGAACAGGATCGCCATGACGCAGAACAGCGAGACGAAGAACACGCCGGCGCCGACCGGCTTGCCGACGCTCTGCTCGGCGTTGATCGCGAAGGCGCGGCCGCCGTCGCGGGGCAGCCAGCGGGTGACCCAGGGCAGCAGGAGGAAGGTCATGGCCGCGCAGACCACGAAGCCGAGCGAGGCCATGAAGAAGTAGGACCCGAACAGCCGCGAGGGGCCGAACAGCGGGGCGGCGACGGAGGCGAGCCAGCTAAGCACCGGGGCTCCTGAGATCTGGCGCCGGCGGGCGCGTGTGGCGGACGCGGGTGTCTTAGACGAGTTCGCCGGGGCGGGCGAGACGGCGCGCCCCTGGGGCGACTGATCAGAGTTTCCTGAGGATCCTCAGGCTCTTCACCGCCGCGAGTTCCTCATACTGGTCCGAGGCCAGCGCCCGCTGATAGATCTCGAAGGGCGGGCGGCCGCCGTCGGCGGGGTCGGGGAAGACGTCGTGGATGGCCAGCGTCCCGCCCTGGATCAGGTGGGGCGTCCAGCCGCGATAGTCGCCCAGCGCCGCCTCCATGGTGTGGCCGCCGTCGATGAAGACGAAGCTGAGGGGGGTGGCCCAGGCGCGCGCGATGGGGATGGAGCGGCCGACCACCGGGACCACGGTGTCCTCCAGGTCCGCCCGGCGAAGCGTGGTGCGGAAATGGGGCAGGGTGTCCAGCGAACCGGCCTGCGCGTCCCAGAGGCTCTCGTCGAAATAGTCCCAGCCGGGCTGGTTCTCTTCCGAGCCGCGGTGGTGGTCGAGGGCGAAGAGGATCTGGCCCGCCGCCTTGAAGGCGGTCCCCAGATAGACGGCCGACTTGCCGCAATAGGAGCCGATCTCCAGGCCGGGACCGCGGCCGGCGACCGCCAGGGCGGCGTCGTGCAGGGCGCGGCCCTCGGCGGGGTCGAGGAAGCCTTTGACGGTGTCGATATCCAGGGGGAGTTGCATGGGGCGAGGGGTATGCGATTGCGCCGTCTGGCGCTACCCATCGCCCAGCGGAGAGCGGAGGGGCGCATGATCCTGATCGACCAAGCCGAGGTGCGGGCGCGCCTGACCTATGAGCTCTGCATTCCGACGGTGGCGCAGGCCATGAAGGCGCTGTCGGCCGGGGATACGCGGCAGCTGCTGCGGGGGATCATTCCGCTGGCCGAGGGGCGGATGTTCGGGGTGATGCCCGGGGCGATGGGCGAGCGCGAGGCCTTCGGCGCGAAGCTGATCAGCGTGTTCCCGGAGAACTTCGCCAAGGGGATCCAGTCGCATCAGGGGGTGGTGGTGCTGTTCGATCCCGACACCGGGGCGGTGGCCTGCGTCGCCCATGCGGGCGAGGTGACGGCGATCCGCACCGCCGCGGCCAGCGCCGTGGCGACCGACGCCCTTGCGCGGCCGCAGGCCAGCCGGCTGGCGATCCTGGGCTATGGGGAACAGGCCGAGACCCATCTGAGGGCGATCCGCCATGTGCGGCCGATCGCAACGGTCACGGTCTGGGGGCGGTCGCCGGAGCGGGCGGAGCGGTTCGCCGATCACATGAGCGCGGAGACGGGGCTGGAGGTGCGCGCCGCGCCGGACGCCCGGGCCGCGATCGCGGGGGCGGACATCATCTGCACCGTGACCAGCGCCGCCGAGCCGGTGCTGTTCGGCGACTGGATCGCGCCGGGGACCCACATCAATCTGGTCGGCTCCAGCCATGCGGGGCCGACCGAGGTCGACCATGAGCTGGTGGTCCGCTCGCGCTTCATCGCCGACAGCCGCGCCTCGGTGCTGGCGGCGGGGGCGGAGTTCCTGAAGGCCAAGGCCGCCGGCCTGATCGACGACGACCATATCGCCGGCGAGATCGGCGAGGTGCTGCTGGGGCGCGTGGCCGGCCGGCGGTCGGCCGACGAGATCACGGTCTACAAGTCGCTCGGCCACATCGTGCAGGACCTGGCGAGCGTGCGGGCGTTGATGGCCCTTACGGCCGCGTGACCTCGTCGACCGCCTCCAGCCAGTGGCGGACGGGGGCGCCGTCGCCGGAGGCCAGGTGGGTCCAGCAGCCGATATTGGCGGTGTAGACGGCCGCCGGCCGGGAGGCGTTGAGGGCGGCGAGCTTGTTGGCTTTCAGCTGGTTCGACAGCTCCGGCTGCAGCAGGGAATAGGCGCCGGCCGAGCCGCAGCAGAGGTGGTTGTCGGCCACGGGCTGCGGGTCATAGCCCAGATTGCGCAGCAGGCTGGCGATCTGGCCGGTGAGCTTCAGGCCGTGCTGCAGGGTGCAGGGCTCGTGGACGGCGATGCGGGGTTCGGCCGGCGCGCGGCGGGCGGTGAGCTCGGCGCGGGCCAGGATCTCGACGGGATCGCGGACCAGGGCGGCGAGGCGCGCGGCCTGGGGTCCATAGACCGGATCGTCGCGCAGCAGGTCCGGATAGTCTTTCAGGAAGGCGGCGCAACCGCTTGAATTGACGAGGATCGCCTCGGCGCCGGCGTCGAGGACGGGCGCCCAGGCGTCGAGGTTGGCGCGGGCGGCGGCCTGGGCGGCCTCGGTCGCGTCGAGGTGCAGGTGCAGGGCGCCGCAGCAGCCGGCCTTGGGCGCCTCGACCAGGCTGATCCCCACGCGGTCGAGGATGCGGGCCATGGCGGCGTTGAAGTGGGTCGCCGTCGCGGCCTGGACGCAGCCGCCGAGCATCAGCATGCGCCGGGCGTGGACGGGCGCGGGCGTCGGGCCGGGGGCGACCCGGGGCGGCAGCTTGGACTTTAGGCTCGCGGGCAGGGCGAAGCGGACGAGGCGGCCGGCCGCGACGGCCAGGCGGAACAGGGCGGGTGTTCCCGCCAACGTTCGGATCGCCCAGCGCTGCAGGCGCTCGCGCAGGGTGCGCCCCACCGTCTCGGCGATCTCGGCATGGGCCACGTCATAGAGCCGGTGATACTGGACGCCGGAGGGGCATGTGGTCTCGCAGGCGCGGCAGCTCAGGCAGCGGTCCAGGTGGTCGAGGGTGAGGCGGCTGGGGGCCGCGCCCTCCAGGGCCTGCTTCATCAGATAGATGCGGCCGCGCGGGCCGTCGCGCTCGTCGCCGGTCAGCTGGTAGGTCGGGCAGGTGGCGTTGCACATGCCGCAGTGGACGCAGGCCTTCAGCGCCTGCTCGGCGATGGCGCCGCCGGTGGTCCCGGCGATGCGGCCTTCGAGCACGGTCCTCATTCAGAGCCCCTCATACATGCGGCCGGGATTGAACACCGAGGCCGGGTCGAGGGCGGCCTTGATCCTCTGGTGCAACTTGAGGATGGGTGAGGCAAGGGGTTGGAACACCTGGCCTTTCGCGCCACGAAACAGGGTCGCGTGGCCGTCCATGCGGGCGGCCCAGGTCCAGACCTGGGGATCGATCTCGTCGGCCGCCAGCCAGGCGACGCCGCCGGCCCAGTCCCAGGCCAGCCGGCCGTCGAATTCCGGCAGGGGCGCGGTCTGGGGCAGGGCGATCCGCCAGAGCACGGGCGAACCCTGGAAGGCCGGATGGGTGAGGTCGCGGACCTGGGGCCAGAGATCGAGGGCCTCGTCCTCGCCGCCGAACTCCGCCGCCGCGCTGGCCACCGCCGCCTCGCCGCCGGAGAGGCGGACATGCAGACGATGGCCGTCATGGAAGGCGCCCGACAGTGGCAGGGGGCGGCGCATCTGCTCGATGATCCAGTCGCGGCCGGCGTCGCGGGACAGATCGAAGGCCAGGGACCGCTCGACCCGCGGACGGGGGAAGACCCGCAAGGAGACGTCGAGCAAGACGCCCAGCGACCCTTGCGCCCCGGCCATCAGTCGGAAGGCGTCGAAGCCGGCGACGTTCTTGAACACCGTGCCGCCGAACCGCAGGGCCTCGCCCTGGCCGTCCAAGACCCGGACGCCCAACACATAGTCACGCAGGGCGCCGGTGAACGGGCGGCGGGGACCTGACAGACCGGTGGCGACCGCGCCGCCGAGGGTTCCGGCGGCGCCGAAGCTGGGGGGCTCGAAGCAGAGCATCTGGTGGTGTTCGGCCAGCAGGGTCTCGATCTCGGCCATGGGCGTGCCGGCGCGGGCGGTGATGACCAGTTCGCTGGGGTCGTAGTCAATGACGCCCTTGTGGTCGGCGAGCTTCAGCGGCTGGCCGTCGACGGGGCGGCCGTACCAGGCGCGGGTTCCGCCGCCCTCGATGCGCAGGGGCGTGGCGGCGGCGGTCGCGGCGCGGACCTGGTCGGCGAGCTGGGCGGTCAGGTCGGTCATATTGCGCCGCCTCGCAGCTGAGCCCTCGCCCCCTCGGGGGGAGAGGGTAGGGTGAGGGGGACTGCTGAGCCGGCGGCGGTCATGAGGCCGCAAGACGCGTCGCTGCGCGTCGCGCCCCTCACCCCACCCTCTCCCCATGAATGGGGAGAGGGCTTTGAGGCGAAGCTCAGCATCAGAACCGCTCCAGATGGGGGTGCGAGACCTGGCCGGCGTGGACGTGCATGTGGCCGTATTCGGCGCAGCGGGCGAGGGTCGGGATGGTCTTGCCGGGGTTGAGCAGGCCCTTGGGATCGAAGGCGCGCTTGAGGGCGAAGAAGGCCTCGCGCTCGGCGTCGGAGAATTGCGAGCACATCTGGTTGATCTTCTCGCGCCCGACTCCGTGCTCGCCGGTGATGGCGCCGCCGACCTCGACGCAGAGCTCAAGGATGGCGCCGCCCAGGGCCTCGGCCGCCTCCATGTCACCGGGCTTGCCGGCGTCATAGAGGATCAGGGGGTGCAGATTGCCGTCGCCGGCGTGGAAGACATTGGCGACGCCGAGGCCGTGGCTTTCGGCCAGGCGGCCGATCTCGGTCAGCACCTTGGGCAGGGACCGGCGCGGGATGGTGCCGTCGATGCAGTAATAGTCCGGGGCGATGCGGCCCACCGCCGGGAAGGCGCCCTTGCGGCCGGCCCAGAAGCGCTTGCGTTCGTCCTCGTCGCGGGCGAGCCGCACCTCCGACGCGCCCGACGTGGTCAGGAGGGCGGTGACCCGGGCGATCTCCTCCTCGACGTCGTGGGCGGCGCCGTCGAGTTCGCACAGCAGGATGGCGGCGGCGGACTTCGGATAGCCGGCATGGGCGAAATCCTCCGCCGCGCGCAGGGCCGGGCCGTCCATCATCTCCAGGCCGGCGGGCACGACCCCGGCGGCATGATGGTCGCCACCGCGCCGGCCGCGACCTCGACGTCGTCGAAGCAGGCCAACAGCACGCGGGCCACTTCCGGAAGAGGGGTGAGCTTGACCATAACCTCGGTGACGATCCCCAACAGGCCCTCGGAGCCGGTCATCAGGGCCATCAGGTCGAAGCCCGCGGAATCAAGGGCTTCGGAGCCTATGGTCATCAGCTCTCCGTCGATGGTGACGACCTCGAGCTTGAGGATGTTGTGCACGGTCAGGCCGTACTTCAGGCAGTGCACCCCGCCGGCGTTCTCGGCGACATTGCCGCCGATCGAGCAGGCGATCTGGGACGAGGGGTCCGGGGCGTAGAACAGGCCCATGGCCGCCACGGCCTCGGAGATCGCCAGGTTGCGGACGCCGGGCTGGACGCGGGCGATGCGGGCGCGGGGATCGATCTCCAGAATCTTGTTGAACTTAGCCATGGAGAGCAGGACCGAGCCGGGGAAGGGCAGGGCCCCGCCGGACAGGCCGGTGCCGGCGCCGCGGGCCACGACCGGCACGCCCAGTTCGGAGCAGGCGGCGAGCACGGCGCGCACCTCATCGACCGTCTCCGGCAGCACGACGCAGGCCGGCAGGGATCGGTAGGCGGCCAGGCCGTCGCTCTCGAAGGCGCGCAGGGATTCGACATCGGCCACGAAGCCGCCCTTGGGCAACAGGGGGCTCAGGACCGCGCGCAGGCGCTCCGGCGGCAGGGCCGCGAAGTCGGCGTCGAGGCGGGCGTCGAACTGGTCGAGCATGGAGAAATCCGGGCAAGCTTACGAACAGGTGTTTAGCGCGGCTGGCGGCTCGCGCTAGAAAGGTTTCCAACAACATCCATACGAACCGGGAGACGACGCCATGGACCTTCACCTCAAGGGCAAGACCGCCATCGTCACGGGCGCGACTCGGGGCATCGGCCGGGCGATCGCCGACCTGTTCGCCGAGGAAGGCGCCAATGTCGCCATCTGCGCCCGCAAGGCCGACGAGGTGGGCGCCGCCGTCGCCGCGCTCGAGGCCAAGGGCGTGAAGGCCTATGGCGAAGTGGTCGACATCGCTGACGGCGAGGCGCTGAAGGCCTTCGTCAACAACGCCGGTCTGGCGCTGAGCGGCATCGACGTCGTGGTCTCCAACGCCAGCGCGCTGGTCCAGGGCGTCGCGCCCGGCGACTGGAAGGCGATGTTCGACATCGACATCATGGGCGCCGTGAACTGCTACGAGGCGGCCAAGCCGTTCCTGGAGAAGGCCGGCGCCGAGAAGGGCGATGCGGCCTTCCTGATCACGGCCTCGGTCTCGGCGGCCGAGACCACCAACGCCTCGTCCTATGGGGCGATGAAGGCGGCCCTGATCCACTACGCCAAGGGCCTGGCCCGCGAGGGCGCGCCCAAGCATGTGCGCTGCAACGTCATCTCGCCCGGCACGGTCTATTTCGACGACGGCGTCTGGGGCCGGGTGAAGGTCGGCATGCCGGCCTTCTTCGACCAGATGATCAAGCGCAATCCGACCGGTCGCATGGCGACGCCTGAGGAGGTGGCCGCGGCCACGGTGTTCCTGGCCAGCCCGCGCTCGTCCTTCACCACCGGCATCAACATGCTGGTCGACGGGGCGATCTCGTCCCGCGTGAACTACTAGGGCCGTGGATTACCGCTACTTCCAGCTGGAGCTGGGCCGTGAGCGCACGGCCCAGCGTAGTCTGGCCGATCATCTGGCGGCCGGGGCCTCGCCGCCGCTGGCGGTGTTCGCGCCCCTGCTGGGCTTCGCCTCCAACACCGCGCTTGTGCTGCTGAAGCCGGGTGATCGCACCGACGTGCTGGGCGCGCCGGGCGTGGTTTCGGGGGAGGCGCACAGGCTCAGCCCGACCTTGCGTCCGGCCGCGGTCGGGCCGCCGATGTCCGGCGGGATCTATGTCCACAACTGGTTCACGATCGACGGCGGAGCGGTCGACGAGTTCGTCCGCCTGTCCGGCGAGGCCTGGCCCGATTTCGAGGCGCGGTTCGAGACGAAGATCTACGGCCTGTTTCTGGCCGCCGAGAGCGAGGCCGATCGGGCGGCCGGCGCGCGACGCCTGCTGCTCATGACCCGCTACCGCGACCTCGGCGAATGGCAGACCAGCCGCGATCCCACCTCCGACGCCATGGCGGTGTTCCTGCGCCGCCGCGACCTGACCCGCGTGTCGCTCGCGCGGGCCTGCCTGCTCATGCCCTGACCCGGCTCCAGACACTCCGACGAGGCGCACCATGATCGAACACCAGGTCGAGATCACCACCAAGGACGGCGCGACGACCACCTTCATCGTCCATCCCGAGCGGGACGGGCCGCACCCGGTGATCCTGTTCTACATGGACGCTCCGGCGATCCGGGAGGAGCTGCGCGACATGGCCCGGCGGTTCGCCAGCGCCGGCTATTATGTGATGCTGCCCAACCTCTATTACCGCGCGGGCGTCATGGAGCTGGGGCCGCTGTCGCCGGACCCGAACGATCCCAGCCGGCAGAAGATGATGGACCTGATGTACGGCCTGACCATCGCCATGGTCATGGACGACACCGATTCCCTGGTCGCCTACGCCGAGCTGGACCCCGCCGCCGACGCCAAGCGCATCGGTACGGTCGGCTATTGCATGAGCGGCCAGCATTCGATCAACGCCGCCGCGCGCCATGCGGGCCGGGTGAAGGCCGCCGCCTCGATCTACGGCACCTATCTGGTCACCGACAAGGCCGACAGCCCCCACCTGGCGGCGCGGAAGTCCAAGGCCGAGCTCTATTTCGCCTGCGCCGAGATCGACCGTTGGGCGCCGCTGGAGATGGTGGAGGAGCTGACCCAGTCGCTGGAGTCCGACACAAAGGTCCGGGCCGAGGTCGAGCTCTATCCCGGCGTCGAGCACGGCTTCGCCTTCCCGCAGCGTGCGGCCTACGACAAGACGGCGGCCGAGCGGCACTGGGAGCGGCTGAACGCGCTGTTCCGGCGGAATTTGGGTTAGGTCTGCGCGGCTTTCGAATGGCTGCGGCTGTGAGGCCGAAGGGATTCTGAAGCCGCGTTGGCGGCTGATTAGCCGGCCTTTTGAACCACGAAGGGCACGAAGGGCGCGAAGGACACAACGGGCGCCAGGCTGGAGAGGCGGTCTCGGACTCTTTGATGGGCGCTTCGCGCCGGAAGGCGGATCATCTTCGTGATCTTCGCGCCCTTCGCGCCCTTCGTGCCCTTTGTGGTTCAAGCGGGCGCTTCCGGTTCCTTTGACCTCGGTCGGATGGGCGCCTGCGCGAATGCGAATGCCGATGGCCCCTAGGCCCTCCGCCGACCGATCCGGTTGGACCAGCGGTTGATGGCCAGGCGGGCGGGGTCTTCGATCCAGCGGTAGGTGAGGCGTGAACTGACCACCACTACGGCTAGGCAGGCGAGCGCCAAGGCGTCCATCGCCCAGGGGCCGCCGAGGATCAGGAGGTCGCGGCCGTCTGCGTCGAGGAGCCAGGGACGGTGCAGGGCGAGACCTGCCTGCTTGACCAGGTGGAAGGCGGCCAGAGTGTAGAGCGAGTGGGTCAGGTAGATGGAATAGGAGCTGGTCCCGAGCGCCTGGGGGATCGGGCGGCGCAGGACGCTTGAGATCGGGCCGGTCTCGAAGGCGAAGATCATCACGACCGCGAAGAAGGCGACGCCCACCAGCAGGTTGTTGACCAGCGGGGCGAAGGCGAAGACCGCCAGGCTGAGGGCCAGGGCCGGGACCTCGAGCCAGGCCGGGGCGCACCAGCCGGTGTCGGCCAGGCGGCGATAGAGGGTGCAGCCGACGACGCCCAGGAAGAAGTCGCGCACGCAGATGAAGGCCGGGACCAGACGGTCGATCTGGACCTGCTGCAGGGGCAGGGGCGGGGGATGGATCAAGGCCAGGGTGAGGGCCGCGGCGATCAGGGCCGAGACCCAGGGCAGCCGGCGGCGGACGAGCAGGGCCACGGCCGCGAAGGCCATGTTGCTCCACAGCTCGACGCTGATGCTCCAGGCCGGTTCGTTCCAGGTGAGCTGATAGGCGCCGAAGCCGTGCAGCAGGAAGAGGTCCATCCAGAAGGCCGGCCAGCTCCGCGGGCCGGTGAAGCCGGCGGCGGGATGGCCCAGGGCGTGGTGGACCTCGAGCAGCAGATAGACGGCCAGCACGGCCACATGCAGGGGGAAGAGGCGGCCCAGGCGGCGGACGGCGTAGCGGGTCGCCTGGGCTATCGTGTCGATCCGGCCCTGATAGGCGCTGGCGATCACGAAGCCGGACAGGACGAAGAAGAAGTCGACGGCAACATAGCCGTTGTTCAGCCAGCGGTGGCCGTGGGTCCCGGCGTTCAGGTGGAACAGCACCACTGACAGGGCGCAGACCCCGCGCCAGGCGTCGAGCGCCTCGAAGCGGCCGGAGGGGCGGGGCGTGGGGGCAGTCGTCTCGGGGGCGGCCATGGCGATCCTTCTGCCCGGCCGACCCCCGATGGCGCCGGCGGCTAGAGCCGGGAGGGGATGACCACCTTCATGCTCTCATAGCCCTTCACGAAGGACGAGTAGACGCGCTTGGGTTCTTCCACCACCTGGATGTTGGGGAAGCGCTTGAGGATCTCTTCCCAGATGATCCGCAGCTGCAGCTCGGCCAGGCGATTGCCCACGCAGCGGTGGATGCCGAAGCCGAAGGAGACGTGGGTGCGGGGACGCTCGCGGTCGATGATGTAGGCGTTGGGGTTCTCGATCACCTCGTCGTCGCGGTTGCCCGAGACGTACCACATGACGACCTTGTCGCCCTTCTTGATGGTCTTGCCGCCGATCTCGAAATCCTGGGTGGCGATGCGGCGCATGTGGGCCAGCGGCGTCTGCCAGCGGATGGTCTCGGAGACCATGGAGGGGATCAGGTCCGGATTGGCGCGCAGCTTGGCGTACTGGTCGGGGTTCTGGTTCAGGGCGTAGACGGAGCCCGAAATGGTGTTGCGGGTGGTGTCGTTGCCGCCGACGGTCAGCAGCACGACGTTGCCGAAATACTCGCGCGGCGTCATGTCCTTGGTGGCTTCGCCGTGCGCCAGCATGGAGATCAGGTCGCCCTTGGGCGGCGCGTTGACCCGCTCATTCCACAGGTTGGTGAAATAGGCGTGGTACTGGACGAAGATCTCCATCTTCTGCTCGATGGTGTCGATCAGGCCCTGGCCCGGCGCCGCGGTCACCACGTCCGACCAGTAGGTCAGCTTGCGGCGGTCTTCCTGGGGCATGTCGAGCAGGGTGGCGAGGGTCATCGCCGTCAGTTCCATCGACACCTTGTCGACCCAGTCGAACTCCTCGCCGATCGGCAGGCTGTCCAGGATCATGGCCGCGCGCTCGCGGATCAGGGGCTCGAGCAGGGCCAGATTGTGCGGCGAGACCGCCGGGCTGACGGTCTTGCGCTGGACGTCGTGCTTGGGCGGGTCCATCGCGATGAACATCGGCAGGGGGCCTTCGCCCGCGTCCTGATTGGCGATGGTGATGCCGCCCTCGGACGAGAACACCTGGTGGTTCGTGTCCACCGTCATGATGTCGTTGTACTTGGTGATCGACCAGTAGGGGCCGAACTCGTGCTCGGCCGTGTAGTGGACCGGGTCCTCGGCGCGCAGGCGCTCGAAATAGGCCCAGTGGGCGTCGGCCTTGAACAGCTCCGGCTGGGCCGGATTGATGTCGGCGAGCGGCATCGAATAGGCCTTGGCCCGATGCTCGTTCTTCAGGTCGATATTGCCGTCGCTCATGTGGGCCTCCCAGTCCTCTTGCGTCACGCCTAGGGAAACCTGACGCCTGCGTCAACTTAATCGGCGACGCAGCGGCCACAACCGATCTGGGGCTGCGATCACATTTTCTGGCTTTTAAAATCTATAGAAATGATAGGAATTGAATCGGTCGCCCTTTTCGCCGGAGCCGGTTCCATGTCCCCACGCCCCACGGTCGCCATTGTCGGCGCGGGTTTCAGCGGCTTGCTGACCGCCATCCATCTGGCGTCGGACCCGGACGGGCCGCAGGTGCGGCTGATCGAGCGGGCGAGGGCGTTCGGGCGCGGCACGGCCTATTCGACCGCCAATCCCGATCATCTGCTGAATGTGCGGGTGGCCAATATGAGCGCCTTTCCCGACCAGCCCGACCACTTCACCCAATGGCTGGCCGGGCGCAGCGGCTGGAGCGCCCATGGCGGCTTCGTCACCCGCGGGCTCTATGGCGACTATCTGCAGGACCTGCTGCGGGATGCGCTGGAGCGGGTGGGCGCCGACCGGCTGCTGCTGGAGCAGGACGAGGCGGTGGACATCGCGCCCCTGGGCGACGGGCGCTGGCGGGTGAGGCTGGCGCTGGGTCGCGAGATCGTCGCGGACGCGGTGGTGCTGGCGTCCGGCGTGCTGAAGCCGGCGGCCCCCGCCGGCGCCGACCCGGCCCTGTTCGCCTCGCCGCGCTATTTCGCCGACCCCTGGACCTGCGCCGAGCGGATCGGGCCGGACGCCGGCGACATCCTGCTGCTGGGCACGGCCATGACCATGGTCGACGCGGCGCTCACCCTGTCGCGGCAGGGGCGGCGGATCTGGGCGATCTCGCGCCGCGGCCTGCTGCCCCGCGCCCACGCCCCCGTGCCGGCGCGGC
>NZ_JALDPT010000037.1 GCF_022695515.1 Phenylobacterium aquaticum | reverse complement strand
GGCAACCTGGTCGACGCCGACCTCGCCAAGGAAAGCGCCAAGCTCACCTCGCTGCAGACCAAGCAGCAGCTGGGCGTCCAGGCGCTGTCCATCGCCAACAGCTCGTCCTCGGGTCTCTTGTCGCTCTTCCGCTAAGCCGAACGACGGCTTTCATTTCGAAGGGGCCCTCGGCGGATCGCCGGGGGCCCTCTTCATGTCCGCCCGTCCCCGCCTGATAGTTTTGCTGTGTCAGCTACGAGGTTTGCTGATAGTGAGCGCCAGACTCTAGGGGGATCGGATTCGATGGCGAGCGACCTGGACACCGACACGGCCGCCGCCCACGCCATGTTCCGGTCGTTCGACGGCATGGAGGGCGTGCCCGAGGTCGTCATCGCCCCGGCCAGGCGATCCCTCATCCAGACCCTGCGGGCCGTCTATCCGGGCGTCGTGGTGGCGCTCACCATCGCGCTCGCCGCCACCTGGCTCTCCCAGCACTATCACGCCCCGGTCATGCTGTTCGGCCTGCTGCTCGGCATGGCCTTCCACTTCCTGCACGAGGAAGGCCGCTGCGTCGCCGGGATCGAGTTCTCGTCCAAGGCCGTGTTGCGCCTGGGCGTCGCCCTCCTGGGCGTGCGGGTCACCGCCGAGCAGATCATGAGCCTGGGGCCGCAGCCGATCTTGATCGTCATCGTCGGCGTCATCTCGACCATCACGCTGGGCCTGCTGGTCGCCCCGCGCCTGGGCCGCAGCAAGGCGTTCGGCGTGCTGTCCGGCGGCTCGGTCGGCATCTGCGGCGCCTCGGCGGCCCTGGCCATCGCCTCGGTCCTGCCGCGCAGCAAGGACAGCGAGCGCGACACCATCCTGACCGTGGTCACGGTCACCGCCATGTCCACCGTGGCGATGATCCTCTATCCGCTGCTGGCCGCGCGCCTGCACCTGTCGCCCGCCCAGGCCGGGGTGTTCCTCGGCGGCACCATCCACGACGTGGCCCAGGTGGTGGGCGCGGGCTATTCGATCTCGCCCACGGTCGGCGACACGGCCACCTATGTGAAGCTGCTGCGGGTCGCCATGCTGGCCCCCGTAGTCTTCACCATCTCGGTCGTGGTCGCCCGCAACGGCGCGGCCGGCGGCAAGGGCAAGATCCCCGCCCCGCCGATCTTCCTGCTGGGTTTCGCCGCCCTGGTGGCGATCAACAGCCTGGGCTTCGTGCCCAAGCCGGTCGTCACCGCCGCCAGCGGGCTGTCCAGCTGGTGCCTGGTCACCGCCATTGCGGCGCTGGGCATGAAGACCTCGTTCAAGGACGTGTTCGCCGTCGGCTGGCGGCCCATCGCCCTGATGGTCGGCGAGACCCTGTGGATCGGCGGCTTCGTCCTCGCCGCCGTCCTGCTCAGCCGCTAGGCGCGGCGCCGCGACCGCCGCGCCCGGCGTTTCCGCGCCCAGATCACCACGCCGGTCACGCTCAGGGCCGCGACCACCAGCCCCATGCCCGAGATCAGGATCCGGCCCGGCAGGCCGAGGATGCGCCCGGAGTGCAGGGGGAACTGCGCCTGGACGAAGATGTCCGCCGCAGTCCCCTTCCAAGGCTGGCGCGCGCCCAGCAGCCGCCCGTCGCCGCCGTCGAAATACAGATAGGGCGGGCCGACGCCTGCGGCGCCGTGATCGCCGCCCGGGACATGGAAGGCGACGCCATAGATCCCGAACTCGGGGCTGTAGAAGGCGCTCCCGGCCGCGCGCGCCACCCGCGGTCCCGGGCCTCCCGCTGCGCGGCGGCGATGATGGGGCCATAGCCCAGCCGAGGCGTGATCGGGTGATCCGGAGACCGGGGCCTCCGGGTCTCGAACGGCCCCGGCGTGACCTGGGAGACCCGCGAGACCACCGGATAGAAGACCTCGCTGTAGAGGTTGAGCGAGAACGCCGTGAAGGCCACGGTGAACAGCACGCCCCACAGCCACAGGCCGAAGGCGCGGTGGATGTCGAAATGGACCCGATAGGCGCTGGCGCCGGTCTTGATCTTCCAGGCCGGCGCCCAGCGGGCCCAGAACCCGCGGCGACCCGTCGGCCCGACCGGCAGGGTCAGGTAGAAGCCGACGAAGCAGTCCGCGGTCCAGGCCAGGGCGACCGCCCCCATCAGCCAGATCCCCCAGCGATCAACGCCCCACAGGGTCGGGACGTGCAGGCTGTAGTGCAGCACATAGAGGAACGAGACGAAGGTCGCCCGGGTGATCGGCCAGACCGCGCCCCAGTCGCGCCGGCCGAGTTCCTGCCCCGTCGCAGGGTCCAGGAAGACCTGATTATAGCTCGGCGCGAACAGTCGCCCGGTCGCCGGATCCAGGCGCGGCGAGACGCCGATCGCCAGCGACCCGCCGGGTTCCGCAGCCAGGGGCAGGAAGGTCACCTGGATCCGCGGGTCCCGCGCCTCGACCTGGCCGGCGAGCGACAGGGGGGATATCGGCGCCCCTGCGGCCCGGGCCAGGAGCAGCTGGGGATTGAGCACCTCGTCCAGCTCATGATCCCAGGAAATCACCGCCCCGGTGAGGCCGGCGACGAACAGGAACCCGGCCGTGGCCAGCCCCACCCAACGATGGAGGAAGCCGAGATAGGGGCGCAGCGACATTGAACCGGCCCCGGTCAGAAGCTGTAGTTCAGGCTCAGCGAGACGCTGCGCGGGGCCGCGTAATAGGACTGGCTCCACATCAGGCTGGTCAGATACTTGGCGTCGCCGACATTCTTCAGATTGACCGTGGCCCGCACCTGGTCGGCCACCCGGACGCTCGCCATCAGGTCGAGGACCGCATAGGCCTTCTGGGTCACGACCGAGATGTCCTGGATGTGGACATCGTCCTGCCAGCGCAAGGCGGCCCCGACCTTGAGATCGCGCAGCTCCGGAACGCGGTAGGTGGTGGACAGCTTGAAGGTCTTGCGCGGCAGGTAGGGGCGGACCGCCGCGCCGTCATGTTTTTCGAAGCAGAGCTGGGTCCACCCGCCGGAGACCGCCCAGCGGTCATTGATCGCGCCGCTCGCCTCGAGCTCATAGCCGCTGACGGTCGTATCGACACCGGAATAGTAGCTCTTCCCGTCCGCGAAGCTGCCGGCGTAGTCCGCCAGGCCCAGCTGGCGGGACTGGAACACCGCGGCCGTGGCGTAGAGCCGGCCCTCCAGCCATTCGCTCTTGAGCCCCGCTTCGAAGCTCTCCCCATGGGCGGCGGCCAGCTTGCGGTGATCGACATCAACCTCGGACTGCGGATTGAAGATGTCGGTGTAGCTGGCATAGGCCGACAGCCGGGATGTGAGGTCATAGATCAGGCCGGCATAGGGACTGACCGCCGACTCCTCCCGCGAGGTGTCGACACTGTAGGAATAGCCCTTCGAGGTGAGCTTCAGGGCGTTGAACCCGACCACCGCCTTCAGCCGGTCGCTGAGGTTCAGATGCGCCGCCGCATAGGCCCGGTACATACGGTCGGTCTGGTCGGCGGTGAGCGAGGGGCTGGGATAGTCGGGCTCGGCGATCTGGGCGGTGCTCCAGTCCGCGACCGCCGGATAGGTCGGGACGGTCGTGGAAAAGCCCTCGTATTCGGTGGCGTAGGCCTGCGAGGCGTTGACCCCGACGACCAGCTCATGGGTCCGTCCCCCCAGGCTGACCGGCCCCGACGCATAGAGGTCGGCCATGTACTGCTGGTGCGTGGACGGATAGACGCCGGTCATGCCGATCACGCCAAGGCGCTCGCGGCGTCCGGATGGCCATAGGCGTAGAGCAGCTTGGCCTGCTCGTCAGAGCGGCGATAGGTTCCGACGCCCTTGATCCGCCAGCCGTTGTCGAAGCTGTAGCTCAGCTCTCCGAAGGCGGTCTGGTCGCGGACGTTCCACGAGGTCCAGTCGGCCGAGGTGGAGGCCGAAACCGGATAGGAAATGCGCGTCCCGTCGCTGTAGGTCATGGGCAGAGCCCCCCAGAGCACGCCCCTCGCCCGGTTATCCTGCAGGGAATAGCCCCCAGTCAGGTTCAGTTTCGGGGTGATGTCCCAGGACAGCACCCCGTAATAGACGTTCCGGTTGACGCCGTAGTGGTCGAGATAGGAGCCCTTGTCCTCATTGGCGTAGACCAGCCGGCCCGTGACGGTGGCCGCCGCGTTCAGCGGACCGGAGACATCCGCCTCCAGGCGCTTGTCGTCCCACGAGCCGTATTGCGCCGTGATCGCGCCACGGGTCTCCTGGGTCGGGCGCTTGCGGATGTAGTTGATGGTGGCCGAGGGATTGCCGGTCCCGGTCATCATCGCATTGGCGCCGCGCACCGCTTCGACCCGCTCATAGATCGCGGTGTCCAGATCGCCGAACTGGATGCCCCAGATCAGCGGCATGCCTACGCCGTCCACCTGGAAGTTGGTGATGTCGAAGCCACGGGCGTTGTAATAGGTGCGGTCGATCTCGACCTTTTCCACATTGATCCCGGGGATCTGCGTCAGCAGCTCGTTGGCGGTGGTGAGGGCGAAATCCTCGATCTGGCCCCGCGGGACCACGGTCACCGACTGCGGGGTTTCGCGCAGGGTGAGCCCCAGGCCCGCGACGGCCGAGGTCGAAACCCGTTCGCCCTGGACGACGACCCCTTCCACCTCCCCCGCCTCGACGCCGCTCGCCTCCGCGGCGTGGGCGTCCCCGGCCAGCCAGCCGGCGGCGAGAATGGTGGTGGCGAACAGGGTGGCGCCGGAAACTCGGGACATGGGACCGCTCTAGATGTAATTGCGAATGACTTGCAATTACCCGATAGGCGACTCCCTGCTGGCGAGTCAATGCGAGTGCGACTTATTCGCATATAAGGATCAGCCCTATCCCGGACGCCAAAGCGTCCGGGGGCCGCGTCGCCTAGTTCGCTAGGCCGAACACCACGCAGGCCCGGGCCTCCAGGCTCTGCACCGGGGGCTGCAGCGGCAGGCGGAAGTCGTCGGGGTTCAAGCCGGTTTCGGCGAGCCGCTTCTGCAGCATGGGCATGGCGGCCATGGGCGCCGGCGGGGGCGGCGACATGGCGACGTCATAGGCTTCGCCTCCCCCTCCTCCGCGCCCTGCCCCGGCGACCAGCACGTCGGTCTCGCAGGCCCGGCCGGTGGGATCGATCAGCTTCACCCCGCCCAGCTTGGCGCCGCTGGCCTCGACGGCGAGGCGCGCGCGGCGGGCGGCGTCCTCCACGGCGGCGCGGAACATCTGGGTCTTGATCTCATTGTCGGGCTCCAGCCGGAAATTGACCGGCTGGGTGGTCGAGGGCTTGGCCGAGAGCGCCGTCGCATAGACCTGCTCGATCAGGCGCACATCGCGCACCTCCACCGAGACGATGGCCGCGACCTGATAGGTCTTGATCTTGTCGGCCCGCTCATTGTCGACCAGCTGGCCGTCCTTGTCCCGGTACTGGTCGTAGAGCGGAGTGATCTGGAAGGTGGTGGCCACCCGCACCTTGTCGGCGCCATAGGCCGCCAGCACCGAGCCCAGGGCCTTGACCTTGTCGGCCGCGGCCTTGGTCGCCGCCGCGGGATCGCGATCGACCACGTGATAGGTCGCCTGGAAGGTGGCGCGATTGGCGGTGACCTCGCTGGTCACATAGCCGGACGAGGCGATGATCGGCTTGTCCATCCACCAGGGGGCCGGATCATAGCGGCCGGCCGGCGCGACGGGCGCGGTCTGGGCCAGGACGGGCGTCGCCACGGCGGCGAGGCACAGGCTGAGGATGAGGCGGCGCATGGAATCTCCCTGGGGCTGGCCGAACTCGTGCGGTCGGCTCCGGTTCAGCTCGCGCGGAGATTGAGCCAATTCTGCGCCCGACCAAAGGCCCTATGGCGCCGCTTGCCGCCCTAGCCGGGAAACAGGTCGTCCGGTCCCCGGCGCAGGGTGCGCAGCAACTGGTGCGTGGCCGTGTAGCTGGTCTCTTCCAGGCGCTCCATCATCGACCCGCGGATCACCGAGGCGGGCGCCATCACCCCGCGCGCGCCGACCCGCACGCAGAAACCGCGGTCGATCAGCAGGCTGACGTGCCGGCGGGTCGTCTCGTAGGACAGGCCCAGGAAATTGGCCACGCTCATCACGCTGACCGGACGGCGCAGTTCGTCGGGATACACCCCGTCCGGTCCCGGCCCGCCGGGGCCCGGCGTCAGGGTCAGATGCTGAACCCCGGCGCGCGCTATGGTCAGGAACACCACGCCGGCCAGCACATTGCCATCGAAGACCTCCGACAGGGCCGCGGCCACGCGCAGGAAATGGTCAAGGCTCGCCTTGGCGACATAGCGCCGCCGGGCGATCTCCTCTGTATCGGTTCGTCCCCCCGAACGACGCATGGGCGTGACCTGACTCACTTATGAAATAGCCGCAGGTTACGGATCGGGAGACCCAACCGCCCACTGGTCGGCTTCCCGGCAATAAAACCCAGGCACTCAAAGAAATGAAACACCGCGCGGCCATGCTCGCCCGATGGGCGGGACGACCGACTCCAAGAGCATAGCGGACGCAAAGGCTCGCGCGCGGCTCATCTACTCATTTTGAGCAATGAGTTTGGGCGGAATTCCCGCCTGAAGCGAAAACAGATTCCCCTGAAGCGCGAATTACGACTTTAGGAATACCGTTATCTACTTCTGTTATGCCTCGGACCTCGCGCCGGCCTCCCAGGCCAGGAACTCCGGGGTCTCCAGCAGGGCGCGGCCGTAGGCCACCGCCGCCGGCGAGGCGCCATGGTCCGCCAGGTCGATCTGGTAGGTGCGGATGCGGGTGGCGACCGGCGTGTAGAAGGCGTCGGCGATCGACCAGGCGCCCAGCAGAAACGGCCCGCCGGACCGGTCCAGCAGTCCGTTCCAGATCTCCACGATGCGCCGCACATTGCCCGCCGCCGCGTCCGACAGCGTCAGGTCGCGGGGGGCCAGCTCCAGCGCCATGGGGCATTCCGCGCGCAGGGCGGCGAAGCCGGCGTGCATCTCCGCCGCCGCCGCACGGCCCAGGGCCCGGGCCACAGGATCGGCGGGCCACAGGGCGGCGTCCGGAAAGCGCTCGTGCAGGAATTCGCAGATGGCCAGGGAATCGACCAGCACCAGGCCGTCGTCCTTCAGGCAGGGGACGAGGCCCGACGGCGAATGCGGTAGGATCGCCTCCCGCGTCATGTTGTTCTGCTGACGCAGGGAGATCAGGGTCTCGGTGAAGGGCGCTCCGGTCCGCTTCAGCGCCAGCCACGGCCGCATCGACCAGCTCGACCAGGCCTTGGTTCCGATCACCAGTTCCATCACGTCCCCCGCCCCAATTGCACGGACACTATTGGCGGTCGCCGCAAGCCGGCGTCTAGTGGACCCAAGATCAAAAAAGACATTCGAGGAAACGCACCCCATGACCGAGGCTTCCGCCCCGGCCCCCTACGGCGCCAGCATCTCCGACGGCGCCGGGGTCCCCATCCCCCTGGTCTCCGCGCCCTATCGCCGGTACGCCCTGTTCATCCTGCTCTGCGTCTACACGGTCAATTTTCTTGACCGTCAGGTCGTCTCGATCCTGGCCGAGCCGATCAAGAACGACCTGCACATCGCCGACTGGCAGATCGGCATGATGACCGGGGTCGCCTTCGCCCTGTTCTATACCGGCCTCGGCCTGCCGATCGCGCGCCTGGCCGAGAGCGTGAACCGCATCTGGATCATCGGCGCGGCGCTCACCGTGTGGAGCGGCTTCACCCTGGCCTGCGGCCTGGCCCAGAACTTCGTCCAGCTGGTGCTCGCGCGGATCGGCGTCGGGGTCGGCGAGGCCGGCTGCACGCCCACCGCCCACTCGCTGATCGCCGACTATGTGCCCAAGGAGAACCGCGCCTCGGCGCTCGCCTTCTTCTCCATCGGCACCCCGCTGGGCGGCCTGCTGGGCCTGGCCATGGGCGGCATCGTCGCCGACGCTTATGGCTGGCGCACCGCCTTCCTGCTGGCCGGCTTGCCGGGCCTGGTCTTCGCCGTGATCGTGCTGGGCACCCTGCGCGAGCCGCGCAAGGCGCTGGCCGCCGTCCAGGCCCGCGCCAACGCCCCGGGCAAGGGCCACTTCATGGCCACCCTGCGCTATCTGGGCGGCCGCCGGACCTTCTGGTTCATCGCCTTCGGCGCGGCGGTCCTGGCCTTCATCGGCTATGGCAACGCCCCCTTCACCGCCTCCTTCTTCTTCCGCAACCATCCGGCCGAGGTGGCCGCCATGGCCGCCCAAGTGGGGCTCAAGCGGCCGGCTTCCTGGGCCTGGCTCTGGGCCTGATCGGCGGGACCGCCGGCATCGTCTCCTCCTGGGTCGGCGGCTTCATCGCCGACAAGGCCGCCAAGCGGGATCTGCGGGCCTATATGAGCGTGCCCGCCATCGCCGCCGTGCTGACCCCCTGCTTCTTCATCACCGCCATGCTGGCGCCGAGCGCCACCACCGCGCTCGCCCTGCTGGTCCTGCCGGGTCTGCTGGGCTCGCTCTGGTACGGTCCGATCTATGCGACGGTCCAGGGCCTGGTGCCGCTACAGATGCGCACCACGGCGGCCTCGATCATCCTATTCATCATCAATCTGATCGGACTGGGCCTGGGCCCGCTGTTCGTCGGCGCGCTCTCCGACATCCTGGCCGGCCCCGTCGGTCTGGGCTCGGCCAACGGGGTGCGCTGGGCGCTGATCTGTTCCTCCAGCCTGGGCGTCGTCGCCTGCGGCCTGTTCTGGATGGCGCGCAAGTCGATCCGCGAAGAGATGGTCAGCTAGGCCCTAGAAGGTCGCCAGGTCGTCGGTCTCGGCGCGCAGCTGCGCCAGGAAGGCTTGCGTCTCCGCGACCCGCCCGGCCACCAGGGCCCGGCCACCCGGGGTCACCACCCGCGACGGCGCGGCGGCGAGGTTCTTCTCGATCATCTTGAGCGTGGCCGGTCCCGTCGGCGCGCCGCCGTTCGGATCGGCCAGGGCGATCATCCGGGCCACCCCGATCGCGCCCAGCCAGTCGAGGGCGTCGGCGTCATGCAGGTAGCGCGCCTCGGGCCCGACCGGATCGCGATAGTACATGTGGGTCCGGATCGCCGCCCGCACCGCGTCCAGCTTGGCGGCCGGGAAATCGGTCCCCGCCAGCACCCCCTCCACGGATTCCGCCGCCACGTCGCTGTGGTCGCGGGCCGCATCCCGCCAGGGCGCGAAGGCCGCCATGTCGTGCAGCTGGGCGGCGGCGAATAGGACGTCGTCGTCCAGGACCACATGGTCGGCGGCCGCCAGCCGCTTGGCGAGCCCATAGTCGCGCTGGGAATGGGAATAGCCCCAGGCCGGATTGCCGAAATGCTCGGCGCCCAGGGCCAGGACCTTGGCCCGCCAGCCCGACGCGGCGGGCGGCGGCTCTGCGAGCGCCGGAACCCCGAGGCTCAGGCCGAGGGCCAGGGCGATCGCCCACGACAGGACCGGTCTATGGCTCATGGCGGCCTCCAAGGCGCTGCAGCATCGCCATGAGACTAGGCCATCCCGCCCGCCAAGGCGATCAGACCTCGGCGGCGACCTCGCGCAGCAGGTCCCGCATCCAGACCATGGCCGGGTCCGCCATCCGGTCCGCAAGATAGATCAGCCCCAGTTCCACCTGCGGCGGCACATAGGGCGGCTCCAGCATGCGCAGCAGGCCGCTCTGCTTGGTCAGCCGCGCCATCCGCGCCGGCAGCAGGGCGGCCATGTCCGACTGGCGTACCACCGAGACGGCGGAATAGGTGTCGGGCGTCGTCACCCCGATGCGGCGCTTCAGCCCCTGGGCGCTGAGGATCGACTCGAAGGTGTCGGGGTCTTCCCAGCTGCCGGGGATGGTCATGCCGGCGCTGACATCGGTGCGCGAGCGGGCGATCACCACGTGAGGCACGCTGACCAGGGTCTCCAGGCTGATCGGGCCGGACGGCAGCGGATTCTCGGCCCGCACCACCCAGACCAGATGCTCGGTCAGCAGCACTTCCTGCACGAGCCGCGCAGGCCCCGAGGTGAAGCCACCGATGACGAAGTCGGCGCGGCGGCTGTCCATCTGCTCCAGGATGTCGGGCCCGAACTCCGAGATCACCAGGCCCGCATTGGGCGCCTCGCGCGCCATGCGCTCGACCAGCCTGGGGACCAGCACGCCGCAGGTATAGGCGCCGGCCATCAGCACGAAGCGCCGCTCTGTGGTGGCGGGATCGAAGGTCGAGGGCGCGAAGGCCGCCTGCAGCTGGGCCAGCGCGCTGTTCACCTGCGGCCCGATCTCCAACGCCCGCGGGGTCGGCTTCAGGCCGCGCGGATCACGGACGAAGAGATCGTCGTCGAGGGCGTATCTGAGGCGGCCCAGGGCATGGCTGACCGCCGACTGCGACAGGCCCAGCCGCGCGCCCGCCCGGGTGGCGTTGCGCTCCTGCAGCAGGACGTCGAAGACCCGCAGGAGATTCAGGTCTAATCTATGGATATGCAATTCATTCATTTACAGCGTGACTACATATCATTTCCGTCATCATGACGCTTGGCCTATTTGCACATTCCGCAACGGCGCCTCCCACCAGAGTCGCGCCGCGATCCAATCTGCGAATGAAGTTCTGAAAGGACGCACCTCTTGAGCGATGCAGAGGGTGGTCGGCCTGTCGCCGAAGTGACTTATGGACGTGAGAGCTGGCTGCGCCGCTGGCGCTGGCCCCTGATCGTGGGCGGTCCCGCCGCGATCCTGGTGATCGCCATCGTCGTGGTCCTGACCGGCGGCCGCTATCAGTCGACCGACAACGCCTATGTCCAGATCGCCAAGGCGCCCGTCAGCGCCAGCGTCGGCGGCCGGGTGATCGCCGTCTATGTGCATGAGAACCAGCAGGTCCATGCGGGCGAGCCCCTGTTCCGCCTCGACACCCGCGACGCCCAGGCCAGCGCCGCCCAGGCCGTGGCCGATGTCGCCCAGGCCGAGGTGCAGGTCCGCTCCCTGCAGGCCGCCTATCAGACCGAGCAGGCCAATCTGTCCGGCGCCGAGAGCACGCTCGCCTTCGCCAATCGCGAGGCCGCCCGCCAGAAGGCCCTGGTCGCGGCCGGCGTCGCCTCCCAGCAGGAGGCGGACGCCGCCGCCCACAGCGCCCAGCAGGCCGCCGACGCCGTCGCCGCCGCCCGCCAGCGCACCGCCCAGGCTCTCGCTAATCTGAACGGCCATCCGGACCAGGCCGTCGACAGCCAGCCCGCCGTGCTGGCCGCCCGCGCCAAGCTCGAGCGCGCCAAGCTGAACGTCAGCTATGGCGTGGTCGTCGCGCCCGCCGACGGGATCGTCACCCGCGTCGACCAGCTGCAGGTCGGCGGCTATGTGAACCCGTCCCAGACGGTGTTCTGGCTGATCTCCGGCAAGCCCTGGATCGAGGCCAACTTCAAGGAAGACCAGCTGGCCAAGATGAAGGTCGGCCAGCATGTCGACATCAAGGTCGACGCCGCCGCCGACGCCAAGCTGACCGGCCATGTCGCCAGCTTCAGCCCCGGCGCGGGCTCGGCCTTCTCCGCCCTGCCGGCCCAGAACGCCACCGGCAACTGGGTGAAGGTGACCCAGCGCCTGCCGGTCCGTATCGACTTCGACCAGCCGCCGCCCGCCATGGCCGGCCGCGCCGGCCTCTCGGCCTCGGTCAAGGTCGACGTCAAGTCCCCGGGCGCGGTCGAGCGGACGCCGCCCGCGGCCGGCTGAGGCCCATCCCATGACCGACGCCCAGGACCGCGCGAACCGCTGGCCGATCACCATCTCGATCATGCTGGCGACGGTGATGAACTCGCTGGACTCGACGATCGCCAACGTCGCCCTGCCCCATATCCAGGGCAGCGTTCAGGCCTCGCAGGACCAGATCACCTGGGTCCTGACCTCCTATATCGTGGCCTCGGCGATCATGATCCCGATGACCGGCTGGCTGGCCGATCGCATCGGGCGCAAGCGCCTGTTCCTGATCTCCATCGGCGGCTTCACGGTCGCCTCCATGCTCTGCGGCGCGGCCACCTCCCTGCCGGAGATCGTCGGCTTCCGCCTGTTGCAGGGCCTGTTCGGCGCGGCCCTCATCCCCCTGTCCCAGGCGGTGTTGCTCGACATCAACCCGCCGGAGAAGCACGGCCAGGCCATGGCCATCTGGGGGGCCGGCGCGATCCTGGGCCCCATCCTGGGGCCGGCGCTCGGCGGCTGGCTGACCCAGCAGGCCTCCTGGCGCTGGGTGTTCCTGATCAATCTGCCGGTCGGGATTCTCGCCTTCCTGGGCGTCTTGATCTTCATCTCGGCCGACCGCGAGACCAAGGCCAAGCCCTTTGACTTCCTGGGCTTCTTCTCGCTCACCTGCTTCATCGGCGGGCTGCAGCTGATCCTCGACCGCGGCCCCGGCGTCGACTGGTTTTCCTCGCCGGAGATCTGGACCTATCTGGTCGTGATCCTCTGCTCGGTCTGGGTGTTCATCGCCCACACCCTGACCGCCAAGAACCCGTTCTTCGATCCGGCGCTCGCCGCCGACCGCAACTTCGTCTCGGCCAGCGTCTTCGGCTTCTTCATCGGCATCCTGCTATTCTCGACCATGGCTCTGCTGCCGCCGATGATGCAGGGGCTGATGGGCTATCCGGTGCTGACCTCGGGCCTGGTCAGCATGCCTCGCGGCGTCGGCTCCTTCATCGCCATGTTCGCGGTGGGCCAGTTGGTCGGCCGGGTGGACACCCGCCTGATCCTGATCACCGGCCTGTCGATCTCCTGCGTATCCCTGACCCAGATGATCCATTTCGACCTGTCGATGGGTCCGACCCCGTTCATGATCTCGGGCTTCATCCAGGGCCTGGGCATCGGCCTCCTGTTCGTGCCGCTGTCGACGCTCGCCTTCGCCACCATCCCGCCGCACCTGCGGCCGGAGGGCTCGTCGCTCTACACCCTGATCCGCAACATGGGCTCGGCGGTCGGCATCTCGATCATGCAGGCCCTGGTGGTCGCCAACACCCAGACCATGCACGGCTCGCTCGCCGCCCACATCAATCCGTCCGATCCGGTGGTCCGGGCCGACCTCGCCGGCCGCTTCGACCTCAGCAGCGTCACCGGCCTCCAGGCGCTCAACACCGAGGTCACCCGCCAGGCCACCATGATCGCCTATATCGACGACTTCAAACTCATGCTGATCATCACCATCGCCTGTATGCCGATGCTGCTGCTCATGCGCCCCGCCAAGCGCCAACCGGGCGGCCATGTCGCCATCGAGGTCGACTGACCCCATGCATCCTTCCCCCATGTCCCGTCGTAGAATGACCAAGCGGGCCGCCCTGGCCCTGCCTCTGACCCTCGCGCTCGGCGCCTGCGCCGTCGTGGGGCCGAACTTCCAGCGACCGGCCGCGCCAGGCGCCCCCGCCTATGCGATGGCCGGCGACGCCGGAGCGCCCGCCGTCCGTCTCTCCCCCGACGTCCGGACGGCGGGCGCGTGGTGGCTGGCCCTGGGGTCGCCCGAGCTCGACCAGACCATCCGCCTGGCCCTGGCCGGCAGCCCCACCGTGGCCGAGGCCGACGCCACCCTGCAGAAGCTCCAGGCCGAGACCGCCTCGGCCCAGGGCGCGCTGGGTCCTCAGGTCGATGGCAGCGCCGGCGCCCAGCGGGAACGGATCAACACCCAGTCCTTCGGCTTCACCGGCTTCCCCAGCCCGACGATCAACCTCTATTCGATCGGCGGCACGGTCAGCTACGACCTCGACCTGTTCGGCGGCGGCAAGCGCCGTCTGGAGGCCGCCCGCGCCCGCACCCAGGCCCAGGTGAGCCGCGTCGACGCCGCCTATCTGACCCTGACCGGCAATGTCGCCATGCAGGCCGTGAAGATCGCCGCCCTGCGCGCCGAACTCGACGCCCTGGACGCCATCGTCGCCGACGACCAGCGCACCGTCGACATGGTCGGCAAGGCCCAGGCGATCGGCGGCGCGGCCCCCTCCGACCTCACCGTCGGCCGCGGCGACCTGGCCCGCGACGCCGCCCTGCGCCCCGCCGTGGAGCGCGACCTGGCGCTCGCCCGCCACCAGCTGGCCCTGCTGGTCGGACGCACCCCCTCCGACTGGGCCGCGCCGGACTTCAGCCAGGCCGGCTTCACCCGCCCCGCCGAGATCCCGGTGGGCCTGCCCTCCAGCCTGGTCCGCCAGCGCCCCGACATCCTGGCCGCCGAGGCCGAACTGCATGCCGCCACCGCCGATGTCGGCGTCGCCACGGCCAGCCTCTATCCCAACATCCGCCTCACAGCCGGCCTGACCCAGGGCTCGATCCAGCCGGAGAACATCTTCCGCTACGATTCCACCGGCTGGAACCTGGCCGGCGGCCTCACCGCGCCGATCTTCAACGGCGGCCGGCTCAAGGCCGGCCAGCACGCCGCCCAGGCCGAGGCCCGCGCGGCGCTGGCCCGCTACAACGGCACGGTGCTGCGGGCCTTCGTCCAGGTCTCCGACGCGCTCGCCGCCCTGGCCGAGGACGACAAGGCGATCGCCGCCCTCGTCGGCGTCCAGTCGGTGCAAGAATCCCGCCTGAAGGACGCCCGTGCGGCGTACAGCCTGGGCGGCGGGACGCTGTTGTCGGTGATCTCCGCCGAGCGCGACCTCGCCAAGTCCCGCCGCGACCTGGTCAACGCCCAGGGCCGCCGCGACCAGGACCTGGTCAGCCTGCTGGTCGCCACCGCCACCAACTGGAAGCCCGCCAACAGCTAGGCTAAGCCTGCGGCCCCGTGTCCCGAGGTCCGTCATGAAGGTCGCCTATCTCGCCTGCGCCGAGGTGCTCACCACCGCCGCGAACCGGCGCGTGGACGCCTATGAGCACGACCGCGAGCTCGACGCCTTCACCCCGGCCTTCGCCGCCCGCGGCCTGACCCTCACCGAGGCCGACTGGCGGACCTGCGATCCGGCGGCTTTCGACCTGCTCTTCATCCGCACCACCTGGGACTATACCGAGCGCGAGGCCGAATTCCTGGCCTTCCTCGACCGGGCCGGCGCTGTCACCCCGATCGCCAACGCCCCCGAGCTGATCCGCTGGAACCTCTCCAAGCGCTATCTCGAGGGCTTGGCCGCGCGGGGCCTGCCGGTGATCCCCAGCGTCTTCACCGACGCGCCGGTCGCGCTCATCGAAGCCTTCGACCGGCTGGGCGCCGACGAGCTGGTGCTCAAGCCCGTGGTCGGCTCCTCCGGCTTCGGCCAGGCCCGCCTGACCCGCGCCGAGGCGGCGGGTCGCGTGCTCGAGCCCGGCCAGTTCGCCCAGCCCCTGATCCCGGAGATCCTCACCGAGGGCGAGATCTCCTACATCTTCGTGGCCGGCCAATTCTCCCACGCCGTCCGCAAGACGTCGGGCTCGGGCGACTACCGCATCCAGGTCATGCATGGCGGGCTGGAGCAGGCCCACCACCCGGACGCCGCCGAGATCGCGGTGGCGCAAAGCTTCATCGACGCCCTGCCCGTCCCGGCGCTCGCCGCCCGCGTTGATCTCGTTCCGCACAAGGGCGGCCTGCTGCTCATGGAGCTCGAAGTGGTGGAGCCCCACCTCTTCCCGCACTTCGCCCCCGATCTCGGCGAGCGCCTGGCCCGGGCCATCGCGTGAAGCACGTCCTGTTCGTCTGCAGCCAGAACAAGCTGCGCAGTCCCACCGCCGAGCAGGTCTTCGCCGATTGGCCGGGCATCGAGGTCGCCTCGGCCGGCCTGAACCATGATGCGGTCGAGCCGCTCACCGGCGAGATGGTCGCCGAGGCCGACCTCATCTTCGTGATGGAGAAGGCCCAGCGCAACCGGCTCAGCCAGCGCTTCAAGGCCCATCTGAAGCGGGCACGGGTGATCTGCCTCGATATCCCCGACGACTACGCCTTCATGGACCCGGACCTGATCGCCCTGCTCCGCGCCAAGGTCCCGCGCCACCTGCCCAGCCGCTGAGAGGCCATCGCAAGCGCTTAAATCCCCCATTAAGCCCAATGGGTTAGTCTGGCCTCGGAAGACCCCTGCAATGGGGCCGAAGGCCGGGAGGCCGCCTATGTCGACTTCAGTGAGCAGCTTCAAGCGCCACGCCCACGATCATTTCGAACCCCAGCATTCCGACGACCCCAATGCGCAGCGTCGCCTGCGCGGTCAGCTGGAGCAGATCGACTACACCGCCTACGCCTCCAACAAGGAGGTGGTCGGCGCCATGCTGGGTCACGCCGACCTGGCCAAGTTCCAGAAGCTCGCCGTCGCCGCCGCCCAGGCCCGCGCCCAGTGGGTCAAGGAGGCGCTCGCCATGACCGAGACCATGCGCCCCGATCCCAAGGGCATCGCCCGGCTGGGCGAGCTGCGCATGCAGTATCAAGAGCTGATCGAGGCCTATGAGGCCATGCGCCGGATGGTGGAGCGCGGCTACCTGTCCTACCGCAGCCCCACCGCCGGCTGATCAAGCCTACTTCATCGCGTCGTCATAGAACTTCGCGACGTCGGCCTTCATCTGGGTCAGAGCCTGAGGGTTCAGATAGACCATGTGGCCGGAGGGGTAATAGGCGAAGCGGACATTACCCTTCAGCGAGGGATCCAGCTGCATGTGGTTGATGTCGTACTCGGTGCCGAAGAACGGCGTGGCCATGTCATAGAGCCCGTTCAGCGAATAGAGCTTCAGCTTCGGGTTCTGGCGCATCGCCATGGAGAGGTCCTGGGCGGTGTCGGCCACCTGGGCGGCGCGGTTCGATCCCGGCGGCTTGTGCTTCCAGTCCCAGGCCTGGTTGATGCCCGGGCCTGACGGGAAATAGGCCAGGTCGGTCGTATAGCCGAGGTCCTGCTCCAGATAGTCGTGCAGGGCCGCCGTGAACGGTCCCGAGACCTGCACGTCGGAGGCGTCATATTCCGGCCCCTCGCCCGCGGCGTCCACATCAATGGCGGTGAAGCGGCTGTCATAGCGGCCCACTGTGCGGCGCTGGTCGCGCAGCAGCTCCTTGCGGAACCGTTGCAGGTCGACCCGCAGATTGGCCCGCTTGATGAAGTCCACGGAGAGGCCGGTATAGGCCGACATCTTCGTCGCCACCGCGTCCAGCTCGGCCGGCGAGATGGTGTCGCCCTTGGCGAGCGCCGAGACGTAAGGTCCGTTGGCGAAGTCGCGCACCTCCTGCAGGAAGGCGGTCATGTCCGCAGGCTGGCTCGCCAGCCTGTGGTGATAGGCCGCCGTCGCCGCATAGCTCGGCAGATAGGTCTGGTAGATGTGGTCGAAGCCCGCGTCGCGGGTGCCGTAGTTCAGGATGGAGGACAGGATCAGCACCCCGTTCAGGGCGACGCCGCGGTCCTGCAGCTCATAGGCCAGGCCCGCCGTGCGGGTCGTGCCGTAGCTCTCGCCGAACAGGAACTTGGGCGAGTTCCAGCGGTGATTGATCGTGATGTAGCGCGTCACCCCCCGGGCGAAGGCGTCGATATCCTGGTCCACGCCCCAGAACTTGGTCCCCGGCGTGTCGCCCAGCGGCCGCGAATAGCCGGCGCCGATGGCGTCCAGGAACACCAGGTCGGACTTGTCGAGCAGGCTGTCATTGTTGTTCTGGCGCACGAAGGGCGGCGGGCTCGCCGGGTTCGGCGCATTGGTCTTCACCGTCACCGGCCCGAACGAGCCCATGTGCAGCCAGAGCGACGAGGAGCCCGGCCCGCCATTGTAGAAGAAGGTCACCGGCCGGTCGGCCTGGCCCTTCCCGCCGTCGGCCACATAGGCGACGTAGAACATGCTGGCGGTCGGCTTGCCCTCGTCGTCGCGCAGGGTCAGCGTGCCTGCGGTGGCGGTATAGGCGATGGCCTTGCCATTGATGGTCACGCTGTGGCGGCTCGACTTGGCCTGCTCCTGCACGGGCGCCTTGGCGGTCTCGCTCTCGGGCAGCTTCCCCGGCTTGTCCTCCTTGCTCGCGGAGGCCGCGGCCGGCGGCTTGGCCTCCTGGGCCAGGGCCGGAACGTTCAGGGCGAGCGCGCAGGCGCCGGCCGTCAGAATGGTCGCGAATTTCCGCATGGCGATCCCCTCGCTGTCGCGTGAACGCGAGGCGGGGGAGACACGCTCGCCCCCCGGCCGCGCCGTAACTGTTACGACCTAGCACCGCGAACGGCGGCGCGCCGCAAGCGGAATGTTGAGACCGCCGTTCGGTGGTCGCCGGCCTGGCGACGCCTCGAGCGCTGGCGCCACCAAGGCGTGGGTTTTCGCAGCTCGCTCTACCCTCGATTTATTCCTTGAATTTTCAATATCTTAAAGGGTTTCACTCAAGGATTGATCCAGGGAGGCCGCATGAGCAGCCGCAAGATCAGCCGAGCAGACCCCGCGCTGACGGGGGCCGAGGGCGACAGCTCTTACCGCCTGACCCTGGCGGGCCTCATCCTGCCGACGATCATCCACTTCGGCTTCAACGCCCTGTCCGGCATGGCGCTCGCCCTGCTCGGCCACCCCGTCGCCGCGGTCGTCAGCTTCGTGACCGCCTGCGCCGTCGACGCCCATTTCCAGCGCACCCTGCGCCGCTGGCTCGCCGAGCCCGCCGCGGCGGAGACGCCCCGGCATCTGCGCAACCTCGCCTGGATCTGCGCGGTCCGGGTGACCAGCTATCTGGTGATCCCCCTCTGGCTCTCGGCGCGCGGCGGCGCCGGCGAGATGGCCTTCCTGGCCATGACCGTCGCCATCACCATCGCCATCGCCTGCGCGAACGGATCCCTGTCGCGCACCATCTTCTGGTCCATGGCCGCCCCGGCCATGGCGGCCATGACCGCCATGGTGCTGCTGACCTTCACCGGCCTCACCCTGGCCGGCCTGGTGCTCGGCCTGATCAGCATGACCCTGCTGCTGGCGCTCGTCTCCTATGGCACGACCAAGGCCGTGACCGCCTGGCAGACGGCCTATGCCGAGAACCTCGCCCTGATCCCGGCGCTGGAGGCCGCCCGTGACCAGGCGGTCGCCGAGCGCACCGCCGCCGACGAGGCCCGCGAGGCCGCCCGCCGCGCCAACCGCGCCAAGTCCAACTTCCTCGCCACCATGAGCCACGAGATCCGCACGCCGATGAATGGCGTGCTCGGCATGGCCCAGCTGCTCAAGCGCGAAGAGGCCGATCCGGTCCAGAGCGAGCGGCTCGACACCCTGATCGAGAGCGGCGAGTACCTGCTGTCGATCCTCAACGACATTCTCGACGTCTCCAAGATCGACGCCGGCCGGCTGGACATCACGCCGGCCGTCGAGGACCTGCCGCAGTTCCTCGACCGGCTGGTCGCCTTCTGGGGCGCCCGCGCCGATGAGAAGGGCGTCAGCCTGCGCCTGGAGGCCGAGCCGGACCTGGCCCATTTCGTCTGGATGGACGCCCTGCGGGTCCGCCAGGTTCTGTTCAATTTGATCGGCAACGCCCTGAAGTTCACCGACGCCGGCGAGGTGGTGGTCAAGGTCAAGGCCTCCTCCCTCGACGAGGCCCGCATCGGCCTGCACGTCTCGGTGCGCGACACCGGACCCGGCATCGCCCAGGAACACCTCGGCGCCCTGTTCGAACGGTTCTCCCAGGTCGACGAGTCCGAGGAGCGCAAGTTCGGCGGCACCGGTCTGGGCCTGGCCATCGCCAAGCAGCTGACCGAGCTGATGGGCGGACGCATCTGGGTCGAGAGCGAGCCCGGCCGCGGATCGGACTTCCAAATCGCCCTGCCGCTGGAACTCGCCCAGGCCCCGGTCGCTCCCGAGGCGGCGGCCGACGACGTCGAGGACCTGGACGCACCGCTCGACCTGCTGATCGTCGACGACAACCCGGTCAACCTCCTGGTCCTGGACCAGATCCTATCGGCCTTCGGCCATCGCATCGAGAAGGCGACCAGCGGCCCCGCGGCCCTCGACCTTCTGGCCCAACGCCCCTTCGACCTGGTGCTGATGGACATCCAGATGCCCGGCATGTCGGGGATCGAGGCCCTGCAGCGGCTGCAAGGCGCCGACGGGCCAAATCGCCGCAGCCCGGTGATCGCGCTCACCGCAGACGTCACCTCCGGTGGGCGCGCCCACTATCTGGGCCTGGGCTTCACCGAGCACAGCCCCAAGCCGATCCAGATCCCCATGCTGATGACCGCCATCGGCCGGGCCATGCGCACGGCCGCCGAGCGCACCAGCCTCGCGAGCTGATCGCCGCCGTTCGCGGAATTCGACGCCCGCTCACCCGGCGTCACACTTGAACCCCCGCCCCCGCCCCGCCAAGCTCGCGCCCGAACCCGCGCGAAGACGCGGATCCTTGCGGGAGCTACGCCATGTCCGATCTCGATTTCTCCGGCCAGACCGTCCTGGTGGTCGGCGGCTCCAGCGGCATAGGCAATGGGATCGCCCATGGCTTCCGCGAGCGCGGCGCGACCGTCCATGTCTGGGGCACCCGGCCCACGGCCAAGGACTATGAGGGGATCGAGGGCTCCGATCTCACCGGCCTCGCCTATGCCTGCGTCGATGTCGCCGACCGCGCCCAGATCAATGCCGAGGCCGCGAAAATCCCGGCCCTCAACGTCCTGGTGCTGAGCCAGGGCACGGTGGTCTACAAGCGCGGCGAGTTCCAGCCGGAGGGCTGGGACCACGTCATGGCGGTCAATCTCGACAGCCCCATGGCCTGTTCCGTGGCCTTCCACGACAAGCTGGCCGCCGCCAAGGGCTCGATCATCATCGTGAGCTCGGTCTCCGGCTTCCAGTCCAACCGCGGCAACCCGGCCTACGCCGCCTCCAAGGCCGGCGCGGTCAGCCTGACCAAGACGCTCGGCGAGGCCTGGGCCAAGGACGGCATCCGGGTCAACGGCCTGGCCCCCGGCCTGGTCGCCACCAAGCTCACCGCCGTCACCACCGAGCATCCCGACCGCATGGCCGGCGCCCTGCGCGCCATTCCCCAGGGCCGGGCCGGCACCCCCGCCGACATGGCCGGGGCCGTGCTATTCCTCGCCTCGCCGCTCGCGGCTTATGTCTGCGGCCAGACCCTGATCGTGGACGGAGGCCTGTCCCTGTCATGAGCCCGCCCCTCAACCTGTCGCGTTCGCTCAAGGGCTCCATCGTCCTGGTCACCGGCGCCGGCTCCGGCATGGGCCGCGCCACCGCCGAGATCTTCGCCGCCGAGGGCGCCCACGTCGCCGTCACCGACTACACCCACGAGGCCGCCGAGGCCGTCGCCGCCCCCCTGCGCGCCCAGGGCCTGTCGGCCCGCGCCTGGGGGCTCGACGTCACCGACCCGGCCCAGATCCGCCAGGTCGTGGCCGAGATGGCCGAGCGCTGGGGCGGGCTCGACATCGTAGTCAACAACGCCGGCGTCTCCGGCTTCGCGGCTATCGACGACGAGGCGCACTATGACGCCGTCTGGGCCAAGTCGCTCGCCGTCCTGCTCACGGCCCACCAGCTGGTGATCCGCGCCGCCCTGCCCTGGCTGCGCAAGTCGGCGGCCCCGCGTATCGTCAACATCGCCTCGACCGAGGCCCTGGGCGCCACCGCCAAGGACAGCCCCTACGCCGCGGCCAAGGCCGGGGTGGTCGGCCTGACCCGCGCGCTCGCCGTCGAGCTCGGCCGCGAGGGGATCACCGTCAATTGCGTCTGTCCCGGCCCCATCGCCACCGGCATGACCGCCAATATCCCCGACGACGCCAAGCAGACCTTCGCCAAGCGCCGCACGGCCATGGGCCGCTACGGCGAGCCGGCGGAGGTGGCCCACATCACCGTCAGCCTCTGCCTGCCCGCCGCCAGCTACATCACCGGGGCGATCATCCCGGTCGACGGCGGGCTCACCGCCCGCAACGCCTGAGGCTCAGGCGACAGCGGCCCGCGGGCTGGTGACCCGCGCGCCGGGGAAGATCCGCAGGAAGTTCTCGGCATAGAACTTGTCGCGCACCGACGGCGCGCGCTCGCCCAGCGACGTCTCGAACCGGGCGATCGGATTGCGGCCGCCCTCGATGTGCGGATAGTCGCTGGAGAACAGATAGAGGTCCGGATTGGACTGGTCGATGAAGGCCCCGACCTCCTCGAAGACGAAGGGCGTGAAGGCCAGCTGATCGGTCATCTGCTGCGACGGCGTGCGGCTCAGCCCCTGCAGATTGGCGTCATTGCGGCTCCAGTGCTTCACCACCCAGTCCAGCCGGCGCAGCAGCTCGGGAACCCAGCCGGCGCCCAGCTCGACACTGGCCCCGCGCAGGCCCGGATGGCGTTCCAGAACCCCGTCCAGGACCATCATGGTCAGGAAGGCTTCCGGGCCCTCGTGCAGCAGGGCGATGTCCTTGGTGCGCAGGTTCTCGCCGCCGCCCAGCCAGTCCTTGGTCGGGGCCCGGCCATTGTTCATCCAGGCCTTGGCCAGCTGCAGCGGCGCGCCGCCGACGTGCAGCACGAAGGGCGTGCCGCTCTCCGCCAGCCGCGCCCAGAAGGGATCCAGGTCCACGTGCCCCGGCGAACGGTCGCCGCAGGGCCGGTGCGGGATCCAGACCGCCTCAAGCCCTTGGGCCAGCACGGCGTCCAGTTCGGCCATGGCGAGATCTGGGTCGTCCAGGGGGATCACCGCCACCCCCATCAGCCGCGCGTCATTGGCGCAGAAGTCGGCCATGTGCCGGTTGTGGGCCCGGGCCGCGCCATAGCGCAGGCGCGGCTCCACCTTCGAGCTCGCCGAGAACGGAAGGGCCACGCTGTGGGTGGCGAACACCAGCTGCTTCCTGAACCCCAGCAGGTCCATGGCCTGGGTCCGGTCGGCCCGGTCGAAGGCGCCCAGGGCCTGGATCTCCTTGGAGGCCTCGATCAGCCGGTCGCCCAGCGCGACCTGGGCCGCCACATGCTCAGGGCTGTGCTTGCCGCCCTGGTTCATGATCACCGCCACTTCCTCGTCGGTGACGATCGAGGCCGAATAGCTGACCTCCGGGATCTCGTCGCGCAGGCCGGGGTCGGCGTACTTCTTCAGAAAGTCCGGCAGCTCCATGATGTGGCTGTCGGCGTCATAGATGTCCCGATCGGCGGGGGCGTAAGGCATGGCGTTCTCCCGTCGCCCGCGCCGATCTCTGAACCCCTCATCCGGGGCCGGCCGCGCGTGGCGTGACGGAAAGTCTGCCCTGCGCGGCGGCGGAAGTCACGCCGGGCGCGCGGCCTCAATGCCCGGCGTCGGGGGATTCAGGCGCCTCGCGATGCACCCGCACCTTGCGCTTCACCGGCTTGGGCTTGACCGGCGGCGGGGGCGGCGGGGCCGTGGCGTCCAGCAGCGCCTTCAGCTTGTCCTGCCACAGCACGGCCCAGGTGTGGCTGCCATGGCCGTGGGTCATTTCGCTTTCCGGAATAAGCACATAGCGCCCGTTCCTGATCATCGGCGCGAACTTTTCGGCCAGGCCCAACGACGGCGGATTGATGAAGTCGTCGGCCGAATTCACCCACATCACCTTGGCGGTGATCTTCGACAGCCCCGCAGAGGGATCGTAATTGCGCGAGGCGCTGACCTGATAGAGCAGGTCATTGGCGTCCAGGCTGGTCAGTTCGTCGGCGACATATTCCTCGGCATAGGCGTCGACCTCGGCCCGCGTCGGCATCGACTTCTGCATCTGGATCGGCGCCGAGCCCGCGATCGACAACAGGGCTGCGGCCTCGCGCAGCGCCCCCTGCGGCTGGGTCTGGTAATTGCCCTCGTTCCAGTCCGGGTCGGCCAGGATCGCGTCGATCAGGAACTTGCGCCACAGCCGGTTGCGCCCGGCCAGCGCCGTCGGCTGGCAGGCCATGGGCATCAGGGCGTCCATGAAGTCCGGATGGCTCTCGCCCAGCACGAAGGCGTGCATGCAGCCCATGGAGGTGCCCATCACCAGCCGCAGGTGATCGACCTTCAGCCCCTCGGCCACCAGGCGGTATTCCGCCTCGACCATGTCGTCATAGTCGTAGCGGGGAAACCGGGTGCGCAGCCCGTCGCTGGGCTTTGAGGATTTCCCGTGCCCGATGCCGTCGGGCAGGATGATGAAATACTTGGCCGGATCCAGCACCCCGCCGGGGACCATCAGCACATTGGCGAACTGCGGCCGGAAGAACTGATGGCCGTCCCCGCCCGTGCCGTGCAGCACCATGACCGCATTGGTGACGTGACCGGCCTTGTCGCGGATCGGCGTCCCCAGGGTGGTGTAGTGCATGCGCAGCTTCTCCATCACCTCGCCGGTGCCGAACTTGAAGAAGGGGATCACATAGTCCCCCTCCTGGTGCGGCGGCTCGGAGCCCTGGGCGGCCTGGGCGGCCCCACCCACGAGACAGGCCGCGGCGGCGGCCAGGGCGGCGAAGGTGCGGAACATCGAAAGGCCTCCGGGAGGATCAACGCGGGCAGTCTAGACCGAGTCCCCGGCGCCACAGGTCGACCCGGACATCGCGACCGAACGAAGCGGAGGCGCCGATCCGGGGCGCGCCCTATCGCCTGCGACTTAAGACCCTGTTAGGGCTGGCGTTCGATTCTGCCAGCCCCCGCTTGAGGCCTCCCGGCCACAAGGAGCCGCCCCCCATGCCCGTTCCGGACCAGACCGCCGCGCCCGCGCCGATCGAGGTCTCCCTGGTGATCTGCACCATGAACGAGGCCGACTCCATCGCCCCGGTCATCGCCGAGGCGCAGGGCGCGCTCGGCGCGCTGAGCCACGAGATCATCATCATCGACGACAGCCCGGACGAGCGCACCGCCGACGTCGTTCGCGCCTGCGCCGCCAAGGACAGCCGCATCCGCCTGGTGCGCCGCGAGGGCGTCCGCGGCCTGGCCTCGGCCTGCATCGCCGGATGGGACGCGGCCCAAGGCCAGATCCTCGGCGTCATGGATGGCGACGGCCAGCATGAGGCGGGCCTCCTGCCCCGCATGGTCGCCGCCCTGCGCGCCGAGCACGCCGACCTCGTCATCGCCAGCCGCTTTGTCCACGACCGCGACATCGGCCTGACCGGCTTTCGCCGGGCGCTCTCGATCTTTGGGGTCTGGCTCAGCCGCATCGTCATCGGCGCCGCCACCACCGATCCCCTGGCCGGCTTCTTCATGCTGCGCCGGGACTGGTTCAACCAGGTCCGTCCGCGTCTGTCGGGCGTGGGCTTCAAGATCCTGGTCGACGTCCTGGCGGGCGGCAAGCGCACCCCGAAGGTCGTCGAGGTGGCGACCAAGCTGCGTCCCCGCATCGCCGGGGCGTCCAAGCTCGACCTGCGCATCATGGTCGAACTGGCCGCCCAGTTGATCGAGACCCGATCAGGCCGGGTGATCCCCAGCCGCTTCGTGATGTTCGCCGGCGTCGGCCTGACCGGGGTGGTGGTCCACACCTCGATCCTCGGAACCCTGGACGCGCTGGGCGCCCCCTTCTGGGCGGCTCAGGCCAGCGCGATCAGCGTGGCCATGATCTCGAACTTCGCGCTCAACAACCTGCTCACCTTCCGCGACCTGCGGCTGACGGGCCGGGCCTGGTGGCGCGGCCTGGCCGGCTTCGCGCTCGCCTGCTCCTCGGGCGCGGTGATCAGCGAGCTGGTGGCCATCGGCCTCACCCATCTACACGCCCACCGCCTGGTGGCGGGCGTCATGGGCGCGGTTGTCGCCTCGCTGTGGAACTACTGGAGCGCCAGCCGCGCCGCCTGGGGCGTGGCCCCCAAGGGCCGCGACGCCGCCCAGGGCGAGGCGGTGCGCAAGGCGACGGAGACGGAGACCGGAGCCTCCGCCTAACCGTGCTCTCCTTCTAGAACTTGTAGCCGACCTCCAGGCCCCAGGTCCGCGGCGGCTGATAGATCCGCAGATTACCCAGGGCGCCCAGGCCGAAGGTGTTGTTGATCACCGCCTTGTCGGCCAGGTTCTTGCCCCACAGCGACACCCGCCAGCCCTGGGTTCCCTCCAGGGTGATCGCCGCGTCATAGAGGGTGTTGGCCGGCCGCATCTGGACGGTGGAGGTGCGGTTCAGCACCCCGCCGCTGGTGTAGATGTCGTCCATATAGACCGCATTGGCGTTGGCCGAGAGGTGGCCGAACGACAGGTCGCGGTCATAGGTCACCCCGAAGCTGCCCGACCACTTCGGCGCATAGGCGAGCGGCAGGTCGCTGTTGTCGGTGGGGTTGTTGATCCCGTCGCTGGTGAAGTCGGTGAAGTTCTTCTCGAACCGCGCGTCCAGCCAGGCGAGGTTGGCGTTGATCCGCCAGCCGCCGCCGACCAGCCAAAGGGCCTCGCCCTCCACCCCGTCGATCCGCGCCTCGCCGGCGTTGGTGACGATGGATTCGTAGATCCCGGCGCTGGTCAGGCCCTGGCTGCCCACCTGCATGTCCGTGTACTTGCTGGAGAAGGCCGCCCCGTTCAGGCGCAGACGGCGCTCGAACAGCTCCGACTTCACCCCGACTTCATAGCTCTCCACCGTCTCCGAGGCGTAGGGCCCGGCCGAGGTGTAGGACGCCGCCCGCCCGTTATAGCCGCCGCTGCGGAAGCCCTTGGACCAGGTGGCGTAGGCCATCACGTCGGGGGTGAACTTGTAGTTGGCGCTGAGCTTGGGCGAGAAGTTGTCCCAATGGTCATCATAGGACTTGGAGGCGGTGAAGAAGAGCGGCTGGTTGGTGAACCGTTTCTCCTCGTAGCTGTAGCGGCCGCCGGCGGTGAGCGTCAGCCTGTCGTTCACGTGATAGTCGCCCTGGCCGAACAGGGCCCAGGCGATGTTGCGCTGGCCGGCGATCTGCGACGCCGTCGCGCCCTTGTAGATCAGGCCGCCCTGGGTGTTGGTGATGGCGTAGTGCTGGTTCAGGTAATAGGCGCCGACCACATAGTCGAAGGCTCCGCCGGTGCTTGAGGCCAGCCGGATCTCCTGGCTGAACTGCTCGTGGCTCTGGTCGCGATAGGCGTAGAAGAAATTGACGGCGCTGCCGTCATAGTCGCTCTGCACCTTGTCCTTGAAGCTGCGATAGCCGGTCACGCTGGTGACCGTGCCCAGGTCGAGCTTCCAGTTGGCCGTCAGGGCCGCGCCCCAGGTGTCCACGTTCGCGAAGATCGGGGTGTTGTCATAGACCGTATAGGGGTCCTTGGGGTTTGACGTTCCCGCCGGGATCACCGGGGTGGCGGTGCCGGTGTCGGGGCTGAAGTTGTAATAGACATTGCCCGGCAGGGCCGCGTTGCGGAACGCCGCGCCCGAGCCGCGCTCGCGATCACCGTCCAGCACCAGGGCCGCGTCGAACACGTCATTGGGCTTGGCCACCAGGGTCAGGCGGCCGGACAGGGTCTCGTTGTCGCCCACGGTCTTGTTCAGCGTCGCGTTGTGAACATAGCCGTCATAGGTCTTGTAGAGCAGCGAGCCGCGGGCCGCGAAGGTGTCGTTGAGCGGCACGTTCAGGGCCAGGCGGCCCTCGGCGCGCCCATGGTCGCCCACCGTCGCCTGGACCTCGCCGCTGAAGGGATCGCCGGGATTGGGCCGCTTGGTGCGGACGCTGACCACCCCGCCAATGGTGTTGCGGCCATAGAGCGTGCCTTGAGGTCCGCGCAGGATCTCGACCGAGTCGATGTCGAAGAAGTCCTGCAGGGCGCCGGAGTTGCGGGCCAGATAGACCCCATTCATTTCGACGCCGACCGCCGGTTCAAAGGTCGACTCCACATCGGCGAAGCCGAGACCGCGGATGTAGAAGGCGCTGGCGTAGGGATAGGCGCCCACCGGGGCCAGCACCACATTGGGCGACTTGGCGCTGAGGTCGGTCAGGCCCTGGACCGCCTGGGCCTGCAGGGCCTTGTCGTTGAAGGCCGAGACCGCCACGGGCACGTCCTGGAGCTTCTGCTCGCGCTTCTGGGCGGTGACCACCACCTCCTCGATCTGCACCCCGCCCGCGGCGTCCGCCGCCAGGGCCTGGCCGCCGAGCGCCACGCCGAAGGCGAGGCCGCAGGTGGTCGCGAATAGTCGATTGAACGCCGCTTTGCGCATGGCAGTCCTCCCCGATCTCTGCACCAGCCTCCACGGGCTGTTGATCGGAGCGTCGCCGTCGCATTGATATTTGTCAATCTAGATGACGGTATCTCAGCGAATTTTGTCAGTTTGACTGACCATAACCTGATCAGGGAATCCCCGGTCCGTTCCGCTCGGGCCTCATTTTCCCTTGTCCGCCTTGGGCCAGTCGGTGGGGGGATCGCCCCAGTCTGCGGCGAAGGCCTTCACCAGGTTCTCGACATTGCGCGGCCCGATCCGGCGGCGCAGCTCCGCGGCCAGGGCCTCCATGGCGCGGTCGGCGTCGACCCCCATGGCCCGGCCCTTGGGGCTGACCGCCACGATGGTCGCCCGCCGGTCCTCGGCGTCGTCGCGGATCTCCAGCATGCCCAGCTTGACCATCTGGTTGATGGTGGTGTGCACCGCTTGGCGGCTGATCCCCAGGTTGCGGGCGATGTCCGACGGCTTGTGGACCCCGATCACCACATTGGCCATGACCATCGACTGAGGCCGGGTGACCTGGTCCCAGCCCTGCGCCTGCAGGAAACTCTGCAGGCCGTCGTCGAACCACAGGAAGGCCTGCAACAACGGTACGATCAGTTTGTCGGCGCCGATCATGAATCCCTCAAGACTGCCCGGCCACCCTAGAGGCAGCCGATTGCACGTCAAACCGATCGCAGGCCCGCCCCACCGGTCCGATTATCAATCTAGTTGACGAAATGAGGCGCGCATCCCACCTTGCCGGCCGATATCGGACGCCGAACGACGAGGTATAGCGACATGCGCACGACGGGCATCAACCACATGGCGCTGGTTTGCCGCGACATGGCCGAGACGGTGAAGTTCTACACCGAGGTCCTGGAAATGCCGCTCATCAAGACCATCAGCCTGCCCGACGGCGGCCAGCACTTCTTCTTCGACTGCGGCGGCGGTTCGGCCGTCGCCTTCTTCTGGTGGCCGGAGACGCCGGCCGCGGCCCCGGGCATCGCCTCGGTCCGCGAATTCCCCGCCGATTCCAAGTCCGCCGTCGGCTCGATGAACCACCTGGCCTTCAATGTCGCCCAGGAGGATCTCGCCGCCTGCCTCGACCGCCTGAAGGCCGCCGGGGTGCCGCACATGCACACCGTGGTCAATCACGACGACAGCCAGGCCACGGTCTCGGCCACCCTCCACGACGGGGTCTTCGTCCGGTCGATCTATTTCACCGACCCGAACGGGATCATGATGGAGTTCGCCGCCTCGACGAAACCCTTCGTCCCGGCGGATGTGCGCCACGCCCCCGCGGGCGCCACGGTGGAGGTCTAGATGCCCCGTCTGCGTCAGGTGCCCCGCGCCGAGGTCGATCCCGGTGTCGGCCTTCGCATGTACGACCTCTTGTTCGGCGACCGCGATCCCGTCGCCGAGCCCGGCACGGCCACCGGCACGCCCGGCGACTGGTGGACCGTCTTCGCCCTGGTGCCCGACTGCCTGCAGCACGCCGTGGACGGCTTCGGATTCTATCGCAGCCGCAAGCGCCTGATCGATCCGGTGTTGCGCGAACTGGGCCAGACCCGGGCCGGCTGGAACAAGGCCAGCCAGTTCGTCTTCTCCCAGCACTGCAAGTCCCTGCGCGGCCTGGGCGTCTCCGAGGCGAAGATCGCCGCCGTCCCCCACTGGCAGGTGGCCGACTGCTTCGACGAGAAGGAGCGCGCGGTCCTGGCCTATGCCGACTGCCTCACCGCCCAGGGGGGCCGCACCCCCGACGCGGTGTTCGACGCCCTCAAGGCCTTCCTGACCGACGAGCAGATCCTCGAGCTGACCTACATCACCTGCCTCTATGACATGCACGCCGTGATGGCCCGGGCCCTGAAGCTCGAATTCGACGACCGCGCCGAGCCCATCGTCGAGGTCGCCCCGCCCGAGGACTTCGCCGCCGCCGACTTCCTCGACACCGGCCGCGGGGACAAGGCGGAGTAGCCCGCCTCCTAGACCTTCCGCTCCCGCCCCGCCCACCAGGGCGCGCGCAGCTCGGTCTTCAGCACCTTGCCCGCCCCGCTGCGCGGCAGGGGCTGATCCAGGATCTGCAGGCTGCGCGGGATCTTGTAGCCGGCGATCTCGGCCCGGCAGTGGGCGTCGAGGTCGTCCAGCGCCAGGGCCGCGCCGGGCTTCAGCACCACCACGGCGTGGACCCGCTCGCCCCAGCGGTCGTCGGGCACGCCGATGATCGCGCACTCCATGACGGCCGGATGGCGCGAGACCACGTTCTCGACCTCGATCGAATAGACGTTCTCGCCGCCGCTCACGATCATGTCCTTGAACCGGTCGGTGATGTAGACGAACCCCTCCTCGTCCATGAAGCCGGCGTCCCCCGACCAGACCCAGCCGCCGCGCAGGGCCTGGGCGGTCTCCTCCGGCCGGTTCCAATAGCCGGTCATCATGTTGTCGCCGCGGCCGATGATCTCGCCCAGCTGGCGGCGGGGAACCTCCCGGCCCTCCGGATCGACGACGCGCACCTCATAGCCATAGGCGGGTTGGCCGACCGACTTCATCTTCTCCGGATCGGCGCCCGGCCGGTGGTGTCGCGCCTCCAGGAAGGTGTGGGCGCCCATCTCGGTCATGCCGAAGCCCTGGACGATATCGACGTCGGGAAACCGCGCGCGGGCCACGTCATAGGTCCCCATCGGCATGGGCGCACCGCCATAGCCCAGAACGCGAAGCGAGCTGAGGTCGGTCTCGCCGGCCCTGGGGTGGCGGGCCAACCGGTCGATCATGGCCGGCACGGTGAAAATGTGGGTGATCCCGTGCCGGCCGATCAGGTCCAGCATCACCGTCTCGTCCAGCTTGCGCACGAAGACGTGGGCGCCGCCGACCATGGTGGCCATGAAGGTGCCGATGTCGGCCAGGTGGAACATGGGCGCTGAGTGCAGATTGACGATGGTCTCGTCGACCTTCAGCGACATGGTCAGATTGACCGCCATGGCCGCCAGCGCCCGATGGCTCAGCATCACGCCCTTGGGCAGGCCGGTGGTGCCGCCGGTGTAGAAAATCCCGGCGAGATCCTCCGCCCGCCGCTCGGTCTCGGCCGCCGCGGGGCCCCGGTCGACCAGGTCCTCCAGGGCGTGATCGGCCGCCCCGCCCGGTCCGTCCATGCCGATCCAGGCCGTGATCTTGGAGAGGTGCGGCTTCAGGATCGCGGCGGTCTCGGCGAACTCCTCCCCGAACAGCAGGGCGCGGGCGCCCGCGTCCTCCAGCTGGAACCGGGTCTCGGCCGGGGCCAGCCGGGTGTTCAGCGGCACGATCACCGCCCCCGTCCAGAGGATGGCGAAATAGGCCTCGAAATAGGAGTCGCAGTTTTGCGCCAGGACCGCCACCCGGTCCCCCTCGCCCACTCCCAGGCCGCGAAGCGCGCCCGACAGTCGGCGCACACGGTTCGCGACCTCGCGCCAGGTTCGCACCCGGTCGCCGTCGATGGTCGCCACCGCCTGGGCACGGACCAGCTCGGCCCGCAGAAGCGTCTGGGTCAGCCGCATGGCGTCGCCTCCTGGATCACGCCGGCGCCACGGGCCGCGTGAGGTTTCCCCGAACGGCCCCGGGTGTGTCCCCCGAGGTCACGACCGCCCGTCGGACGCGGGCGGATTCGACAGCGAGCCGCGCCCGCCGCCGTCTCCCGAAGGGGTAGCCGACGCCGGTCTTTTGTCAATTAGATTGATGATGTTCCGGCGTCGCGCGGGCGCGGATCAGATCCCCAGCACGGCCTTGGCCATGATGTTACGCTGGATCTCGTTGGTGCCGGCATAGATCGAGCCGGCCCGGTCGTTGAGGTACTTCGACGTCACGGTCCAGGCGCGCTCCGGCCCGGCGACGAAGCCGTCGGCCGGCGGGGTGAAGCCCGGCGAGGGGCCGCCCGGCGCCACGGCGTGCGGCTGATAGGGCGTCGCATAGACGCCCGCCGCCTCCACCGCCAGCTCGGTCAGGCGCTGGGACAGCTCGGTCGAGACCGTCTTCATCAGCGAGCTTTCCGCCCCCGGCGCCTCGCCGTTGGACAGCTTGGACATCACCCGCAGTTCGACCGCCTCCAGGGCCTCGACCGCGATCCCGGCCTCGGCTACCCGGGCCATGAAGCTGCGGTTCTCGGTCAGACCCTCGGCCTCAGCCATCGCCCGGATCTTGCCCAGCCGCGCGGCCAGGCCCGGCGCGCTGACGCCCCCGCCCCGCTCGAACTGCATCAGGTATTTGGCGACCGTCCAGCCCTCGCCGACCCGGCCGACCACATTGGCCTTGGGCACGCGGACATCGGTGAAGAAGACGTCGTTCTGAATGTGCTCGCCCGACAGCGAGATGATCGGCTTCACGGTGACGCCCGGCGTCGCCATGTCGATCAGCAGGAAGGTGATGCCCTGCTGGATGATCTGCTCGCGGCTGGTCCGCACCAAGCAGAAGATCCAGTTGGCGACCGCCGCGTGGGTGGTCCACAGCTTGTGGCCGTTGCAGATGAAGTCGTCGCCGTCGGCGACCGCGCTCATCTGCAGGCTGGCGAGGTCCGATCCCGAGCCCGGCTCGGAATAGCCCTGGCACCAGAAGTGCTCCCCCGACAGCATGCGGGGCAGATAATAGGCCTGTTGCTGGGGCGTGCCGTGGCCGATCAACACCGGTCCGCACATGCCGATGCCCATGGGCGACAGCGGCGGCGCGCCGGCGATCGAGGTCTCCCGCGCCCAGATATAGCGTTTGACGACATCCCAGCCCGGCCCGCCGAATTCCGTGGGCCAGGCCGGCGCCGCCCAGCCGCGGGCGTGCAGCCGGCGCTGCCACTCCATGCTGGTGTCGTAGTCGGCGTAGACGCTGGTCATCCGCCGGCCCCGCTCGCGCAGGGCCGGCGTCAGTTCCTTATCGAGAAAGGCCCGGACCTCGTCCTGGAACGCCCGATCTTCAGCACTCCAAGCCAGGTCCATGAGCCGCTCCCTTAGATCAGTTCGACGATGATGGCCGGAGCCATGCCGCCGGCGGCGCACATGGTGACCAGGCCGCGCTTCAGGCCGCGGCGTTCCAGTTCGTCGATCACGGTGCCGATCAGGATCGAGCCGGTGGCGCCGATCGGGTGGCCCAACGCCATGGCGCCGCCGTTCACATTGACCTTGTTGCGGTCGAGCTTCAGGTCGCGAATGAACTTCTCGGCGACCACCGCGAAGGCTTCATTGATTTCCCACAGGTCGATGTCGTCCGGGGTCAGGCCGGCCTTCTTCAGAACCTTGTGGGCCGCGGGGACCGGGGCGTTTAGCATCAGGGTCGGGCTGTCGCCGACATTGGCCATGGCGACCACGCGTGCGCGGGGCTTCAGGCCGTTCTTCTTGGCGTAGTCCGGCGAGGCGAGCAGGACGGCGGCGGCGCCGTCGACCACGCCCGACGAGTTGCCGGCATGGTGCACGTGCTTGATCTTCAGGTCGGGATAGACCTGGTTGATCAGGCCGGCGAGCGTCGTGCCCTGGGCGTCCATCGGCACATTGGCCATGGCTTCGAACGAGGGCTTCAGGGCCGCCAGGTTTTCCAGGGTCGTCTGCGGACGCGGGAATTCCTCATGGTCCAGGGCGACGCTGCCGTCCTCGCGCAGCACCGGCACCAGCGAGCGGCTGAAGCGGCCTTCGCGGATCGCGACGTCGGCGCGCTGCTGGCTGACATAGGCCAGCTCGTCCAGGGCTTCGCGCGAAATGCCTTCCAGGGTCGCGATCGCGTCGGCGCAGATGCCCTGGTGCGATTGCGGGTGCAGCTTGCGCAGGTGGGCGTTGCCGGCGTCCATCAGGGCCGGGCCGTCGAAGAAGGCGGCGTTCTGCGGGCCGGTGGCCGAGGTGTAGCTCATCATCTCGGTGCCGCCGGCGATGACCAGGTCTTCCATGCCCGACATGATCTGGGCGGCGGCCAGGTTCACCGTGGTGATGCCCGAGCCGCAGAAGCGGTCCAGCGTCATGCCGCTGGCCTTGACGTCGAAGCCGGCGTCGAGCGCGGCCATGCGGCCCAGGTCGTTGCCCTGCTTGCCGCGCTGGGACGAGGTGCCCCAGATCACGTCGTCGACTTCGGCGGTGTTGATGTTGTTGCGGTCCGCCACGGCCTTCATGACGGTGGCCGCCAGGTGTTGCGGGTGCAGATCGGCCAGGGCGCCCTTGCCCACCTTGCCCACGCGCGCGGCGTGCGGGCCGTATCAATGATCCAAGCTTCAGCCATGATGACCGCTCCTTCAAAATGTCTTGCGGCCGCGAGTCTGCGGCGCTTCGCCGGCAACCATGGAACAGGCTCCCTTGCGGCAGGCTAGTCCCGAAATTGCGCCTCTTTTCGGCGCGGACGCGCGGGGCTATGACGCGGCCATGACCGAAGCCATCTCCGACACCCCGCCCGACCGCCTCAGCGTCGACCCGGACAGCCCCTATCACGACGCCGCCCTGCTCTCCCGCGGGGTCGGCATCCGCTTCAAGGGCGTCATCAAGACCAATGTCGAGGAATACTGCGTCAGCGAGGGCTGGGTGCGCCTGGCCGTCGGCAAGACCGTCGACCGCCGCGGCAAGGCCATGACCATGAAGCTGCAGGGCGAAGTCGAGCCCTTCTTCGAGAGCTGACCTGACTCAGGTCTGGCGCAGACCGGTCAAGGGCAGGACCAGCCGACGGCCTTCGCTATCCAGGCTTACAAAGCCGTGGTGGCGATAGAAGGCCTCGGCTTCGGCGTCCTTGGCGTCGACCAGCACGGCGAAGACCGCGACTTCTGATCTCGCGGCCCGCATGACCGCGTCCCATAGCAAGATCCCGCCAAGCCCTTGGCCACGATAAGCCTGGTCAATGGCCAGTCGACCGAGCAGGGCGACGGGCGCGGCGCCATAGCGCGGAAGGCGTTTCGCCAGGGCTTGCGGAATCTCCGACAACACCACGCTGGCCGCCGCCAGGGTGTAGAAGCCCGCCACGCGATCTCGGCCCTCCGCGTCGCAGGCGACATAGCAGGCGGTCACCCGCCGCCGGACATCTTGTCCGACCTGATCGTGAAAATAGCGATCCAAGGCCTCGACCCCACAGGCGAAGGCCTTGCGGTCATGCGCGGCGCCCAGGGCCTCGATCCGCAACCTGGCGGTCACTCAGCATCCGCGATCAGGTTTGCATGTGCGCGCCGCGCCCGCTCCATGGCGGGCGACAGGTCCGGCGGCGCCAACAGCAGATCAACGAACCTCTGCTGATCGGCCAGGGACAGCCGCACCAGATTCGTATCTTCCAACGCCCGATTGGCGGCGTCCTGCGCAGCGGCCACCACGAAATCGCTCAGACTGCGCCCCTGAAGTTCGGCCGCGCGGCGCACCCTCGCCAGGGCGTCCGGCGAGATACGCGCCTCAAGCCGCGCCGTTCGCTGAGATGCCCTCGCCATGCTGAAAAACCTCGCTCAATGCGACAGATTGTACGGGAATTTGCCGGACAAATCGAGCGTGAATCCCATCCTACCCCTTCACCCCCGCGATATAGTCCCCCACCGCGTGGCCCAGGACCTCCAGCGGCATGGCGCCCGACAGCAGGCCCGCGTCATGGAAGGCGCGGATGTCGAAGCGCTTGCCCAGCGCCGCCTTGGCCCGGTCGCGCTGCGCATTCCAGTAGGTGTGGCCGATCTTGTAGCTGCAGGCCTGGGCGGGAATGGCGCAATAGCGCTGAACCTCCCGCGTGGTGGACCCGAGCGCGTCGCCGTCCAGCCCCATCAGATAGTCGATCGCCTGCTCGCGGCTCCAGCGCATGACGTGCATGCCGGTGTCGACCACGCAGCGCCCCGCCCGGAAGATCTGGGCCTTGAGCCAGCCGATCTCGCCCAGCGGGTCGTCGTCATACATGCCGAGCTCATAGGCCAGCTGCTCGGCATAGAGCGCCCAGCCCTCGCCATAGCCCGAGAAGTACATGTTCTTGCGCAGCATCGGGAGGCCCTGGCTCTCCTGGGCGATGCCGCCCTGCAGCTGATGGCCGGGCAGGCCCTCGTGATAGAGCGTCGACGGCAGGTTCCACTTCGGCCACTCGGCCGTGTCCTTGAGGTTGAAGTAGATATAGCCCGGCCGCGAGCGGTCGAGCGGGGCGCTTTCCGAATAGGCCAGGGGCGAGCCGTCCTCGATGGCCGGCGGCACCCGGCGCGGCTCGATCTGGTTGTTGGGAATGTGGGCGAACATCTTCGGCAGCCGCGCCTTCACCGCCGCGAGCTTGGTCGACAGGTCCGCCAGCAGTTGGGCGCGACCCGCGTCGGTGTTCGGGTAGTAGAGGCTCGGGTCCTTGTAGAGCGCCTTGATCCGCTCCCCGACCGTGCCCTGGCTCAGCCCCTGCTTCTTCAGCAGCACGTCCAGCCGGGCGCCGATCTCCTTGGCCTGATCGAGGCCCATCTGGTGGACCTCCTGCGGCGTCATGTTCGTCGTCGTGGTGTAGCGCAGATTGGCCGCATAGAAGGCCGGCCCGTCCGGAAAGCGCCACACCCCCGCATCGTGCACCGCCCCGCCGCGGGTCTTCTGCAGGGCCGCGATCTGCCGATCGAGCGCCGGGCCGATCTTCTGGTCATAGAGCGCCGCGGCGCGCGTCCCATAGGCCTCGCCCAGCCCCTTGGCCTTGGCGCGGCGGTCCAGAGAGCCCACCAGGTCGGACTTGTCCGCATTGACCCTCAGCGCCGACAGCTGGCCCAAAGTAATGTCGAGCAGGAAGTCCGGCGGGACCACCCCCTTGGCCACGTCATGGCGGAAGCGGTCGGTGTTGGCGTCGAGGTCGCCGGCGAAGGCGTCCAGCCGCGAGAGATAGGCCTCGGCGTCGACGGCCGTCTCGATCGAATGCTTGGCGTCCAGGAAGGTCGGGACCCGCTGATAGGCCCCGGTGATCGGCGACAGCACATAGCAGGAGGGCGAGAAGCCATCGCGCCCGCCGATGTCCAGGTCCAGCAGCGGCTTGGTGGTCTCGGCCACATAGAGCACGGTGTCATAGTTCACCGCGTCCATGCCGGTCAGCTTGGTCCGGTCGATGGCCTTCAGCCGGGCGATCTGACTCTCGGTCGCCGCCTTCTCGGCCGCCATGCCGGCGGTGGAGACATCCTCCAGCCTCGCCTTCAGGCCGGCGCGCGCGCCCTTGTCGAGACCGAGCTCGGTGGCGTTCTCCGGCTGGCGGACCAGGCCCTCCTCGAAGAAGGCGTCGAGCAGGAGGTTGAGCTTGGCCGCCTCCCCCGACTTCGCCGCCGCGGCGCGGGCGCCGGGGGCAAGTGCGAGCGCCGCGGCCGAGGCCCCGGCCGACAGGAACAGGCGACGATCAAGCATGGGCGAACCTCCGAACCGAAGTCGGTGACCATAGACGGGTCGGACCCTGCGTCCACTCCCCGGCGCGGCTCATCGCGATCTCAGGAAATTTGGGGTTCGCGCCGCCGTCGCCGCGGTTCAAGGTGCCGCCGCCTGCAGGAGAGGAACACCCCATGACCAAGTATCAGAGCATTCTGGAGACGGTCGGCCGCACGCCCGTGGTCCGCGTCAACCGCCTGGGCCCGCCCGGCGTGAACCTCTGGGTCAAGGTCGAGGCCTTCAACCCCCTGGGCTCGGTCAAGGACCGCCTGGCGCTCGGCGTCATCGAGGCCGCCGAGAAATCCGGCGAGCTCAAGCCCGGCCAGACGGTGGTCGAGGCGACCAGCGGCAACACCGGCATCGGTCTCGCCATGGTCTGCGCGGCCAAGGGCTATCCCCTGGTCATCGTCATGGCCGAGAGCTTCTCCGTCGAGCGCCGCAAGCTGATGCGCTTCCTGGGCGCCAAGGTGATCCTGACGCCCGCGGCCCTGCGCGCCACCGGCATGATCGAGAAGACCAAGGAGCTGGCCGCCGCCCATGGCTGGTTCATGACCCGCCAGTTCGAGAACGAGGCCAATCCCGAGGTCCACTCCCGCACCACCGCCGTCGAGATCCTGGAGGACTTCAAGGCCGAGGGCCTCGACTACTGGGTCACCGGCTACGGGACCGGCGGCACCCTCACCGGCGTCGGCCGCGTCCTGCGCAAGCAGAGCCCCAAGACCAAGATCGTGGTCTGCGAACCCTCCGACGCCCCGCTGTTCGCCAGCGGCGAGCCCCAGGCCCGCAACCCCGACGGCAGCCCCTCGGCCGGCCACCCGGCCTGGAAGCCCCACCCCATGCAGGGCTGGACCCCGGACTTCATCCCGCGCGTGGCGAACGAAGCCATCGACGAGAAGCTGTACGACCAGGTCCTGGAGATCCCCGGCCCCGACGCCATCCGCCTCTCCCAGCAGCTCGCCACCCAGGAAGGGATCTTCGTCGGTATCAGCGGGGGCGCCACCTTCGCCGGCGCGCTCAAGGTCGCCGCCGAGGCCCCGGTGGGCTCGAACATCCTGTGCATGCTCCCCGACACCGGCGAACGCTACCTGTCGACCCCCCTCTTCGCCGACGTCCCGGCCGAAATGACTGAAGCCGAGCAGGCGGTGTTCGACTCCACGCCCTATGGGAAGCCGGCGGCTTAGGCGCGCGCCTTCTCCCTCGCCCCACCTCGTGGGGAGAGGGTTGGGGTGAGGGGCGCGCGGCGAAGCCGTGCGTCTTTCGGCGCGAAACATCACAACGGCCCCCTCGGAAAGCCCCTCACCCAACCGCCTAGAGCGAGCCGGACCGCTTGGTCCGGCTATGCGTGGCGCCAATGGTTTGGCGACACGCCGCTCTCGACCCCCGCAAGCTGGGAGAGGGCCAATGGCGCGCACCCCTCCTCAAACCCCATTGCCTGCCCCTCGGTCACCGCGCGCCCACTGCTGAAAACAGCCTCCGGGGAGGACCGCCATGACCTATCAGACCCTGCTCTATGAGCTGGACGGCGCGATCGCGACCGTCACCCTCAACCGCCCCGACAAGCTCAACGCCTACACCGCCACCATGGGCGCGGAGCTTGAGGAGGTCTTCCTGCGGGCCGACGAGGACGACGGCGTCCGGGTGGTGATCGTCACCGGGGCCGGCCGCGGCTTCTGCGCCGGGGCGGACATCTCCGGCGGCGCCGGGGCCTTCGACACCCAGGCCGAGGGCTCGGTGGCCTTCCAGGATTCCGGCTCCAAGGGCCGGGTGCGCGGCGGCGGGGCCGGCTTTGTCGGGGCGATGTTCAATTGCCGCAAGCCGATCATCGCCGCGATCAATGGCGCGGCCGTCGGCGTGGGCGTGACGCTCACCCTGCCCATGGACATCCGCATCACCACGCCCGCCGCCAAGTTCGGCTTCGTCTTCGCCCGCCGCGGCCTGGTGCCCGAGGCCGGCAGCGCCTGGTTCCTGCCCCGGCTCGTGGGCCTCTCCCAGGCCCTGCGCTGGTGCCTGTCCGGCAAGCTGATCACGGCGGACGAGGCGCTGGCCGGCCAGCTGGTCAGCGAGATCGTCGAGCCCGATCAGCTCCTGGCCCGCGCCCGCGAGATCGCGCTGGAGATCGCCGAGAACACCGCCCCGGTCTCCATCGCCCTCACCCGCCAGATGCTGTGGCGCTTCGCCGGCGCCCCCGATCCCTTCGGCCTGCTCAAGCTCGACGGCGCCTTCGCGATGGAGCTGGGCGGCGGACCGGACGCCCGCGAAGGGGTCGGCGCCTTCCTGGAGAAGCGCGCGCCCGACTTTCCGGGCAAGGTCTCGACCGACATGCCGGCGCGCTATCCCTGGTGGGACCAGCTCTAGCGCGAGCGGCCGGCCCAGCTCATGCCGCCGCTGATCGGCCGATAGGCGCCCTGGGCCAAGGCGGCCGGCGGCCGCGCCGGCGCCGCCAGGGGATCCGATCCCGGCGAGAGGCAGACCTCCGGCCCCGGCGCCCGATAGAGCCCGGCCATCATCTCCAGCACCGCCCGCTCGATCTCGGCGCGCACGGCCAGCTGCAAAGGCTCCAGCCCGCCCTTGCCGGCGCTCAGGTCCACCACCGTGTCGCCCAGGAAGCTGAACACCCCGGCGCTGACCTCCTTGCCGACGATCTGCTTCTGATAGGAGACCACGTCGACGATGTCGGAGGTCTTGGTGTCCACCAGCCGCAGGTCGACGCCGACGTTCATCACATAGGTGCGGGCCTTGAACTGGCCCTTGGCGTCGCGGGTCCCCTGCCCGCCCACCGCGCCGTCGGCGCCGGACGAGCGGATATTATAGTTCAGCTCGGTGATGCCGCCGATCAGCACATAGTCCGAGCCCGACATGGCCCCGACCGGGATCTGGCGGAACTGGCCCGGCCCCTGGCCCGCGTCGGAGATCAGCTTGCCGTTGGCGTATTTCAGCTCCAGCTCGGAGACCGAGTTGTCATAACGCTCCACCAGCCGGGCGCCGGACTTGGCGAGCGCCGTGATCGCCATCAGCGAGGCGCCCTGGGTCAGCTTCGGCCCGCCCTGATAGTCCTCCTGCTTGCCGGTGTAGTCGGTGATACGCCCCACCGCGATACGCGGCGAGGGCAGCCGGTAATGGCGCGCATAGTCCGACAGACAGACCAGCGCGTCCGAATAGGGGGTGTCGTTGGCCGTCACTGGGGCCGCGCCCATCGGATCGGCATAGAGGCCGTTGGCGGCGACCGGCGGCGTCTCCACGCTCGCGCAGGCGCCCAGCGACAGGGCCGACACGGCGGCGAAGGCGGCAAGCAGCTTAGCGCGAGACATCGGACACCGTGGCGGTCTTGAGGTTGGCCGTCGCCTGGACCGAACCGGTATTGGTCTGGGTGGCGTCGACGATGATGGTGTTCCAGGAGCCGGCGGCGACGATGTTGATCTGGTTGGCCACGGCCGAGACATTCAGCTGGCTCGTGCCTGAGAACACGCCCTGACTGTCGCCCAGCCCCGCGCCCAGGCCTCCCGACAGACCCGACGGGTCGGCCAGCAGGCCGTTGACGATCACCCGGTTGTTGTTGGCGTCCCGGGTCGAGGGATCGACCGGCAGGTTCTCCTGTCCCATCGCCCGGCCATAGCCGGCGTTCAGCCGGCTGGCGGTCAGCGACTGGGCCGCGCTCGGATGGGCGTGGGCGAGCGCGAGGATCAGGGGCGGCAGGGTGAGCCAGCGGGCGTGGGCGGGGATCATCTTGGAACTCGAAGGACGGAAGGTCATCGAAAAGGGTGCGCCGCTCCGCCTTGGGGACGGAGCGGCGCGGCCAGGCTTAGAAGCCCTTGATCGTCAGGCTGTTGCCGATGGCGGCGGAGGTGACGGAGACGTCGCCCACGACCTTGCTGATCTTGGCGTTGGTGCTGGCCACGGTGTAGGCGGCGTTCACCTGGGTCGAGCCGATCGAGGCCACTTCGCCCGAGATCGTGGCGGTGTTGGCGATGGCGGCGGCGGTCGAGGACAGGGCGCCGTCGACATTGTAGCTGTCGAGCGTCAGGTTCGCGGACGGGTCATAGCTGGCGTACTGGACATTGTTGACCGAGCCCGCCTTGGCGACATCGACGGTGAGCGTGTTGCCGATGGCCGCGGCGGTGACGCCGACATCGCCCACCACATCGCTCAGATGGCCGTTCAGATTGGCCACCGCATTGCCGTTGAAGATCTGGCGGTTGGAGATGTTGCCCGCCTGGTCTCCGGCGATCGAGGCGGTGTTGCCGATGGCGGCGGCGGTCGCGTCGACCTTGCCGGTCACGTTGTTGATGTTGGTGTTCAGGTTGGCGACGATGGTCGCGTAGTCGGTCTGGCTGCTGGAAACGCTTTGTGCGCCGGAATTGTCGGCGGCGAAGGCGGCGGTCGCGACAACCGACAGGGCGGCGGCGGCGAACAGGGTCTTGAAGGTCATGTTTAGCTCCCAAGTCGCCGGGAGTGGCGACGGAAGCCTCAACGCAATGGATGTGCCGTCTATTCGGAATCTATACCACGGGTTAAGATTCTATATTTCCAATTCCTTAAATTAAGACAATATAAACTAAGTAAACGCGGCCCGGTGACTCACCTGGGGAATCCGCCCCGCCCCCGATTCCCCCCACGCGGGAGCGCCTTTTCGCGGCCGTTAACGCCGCCCCAACCGGCCCTGCGGCCGACCGTTTCGGGACCGGCCCGCTTTGAACCACCGGGCTGGATCGAACCGGCACAGTCCGCCTGCGGGTGACGCCAGGGCGCCCTTGAACCCGGCGGGGCCCAGGTCGATGCTGCGCCCCAAGGGAGGACGCCATGAACATCGATCTCGTCTCGCCGCGCAGCTTCGCGGCCGGCCAGCCGCACGACCAGTTCGCCTGGCTCCGGGCCAATTCCCCCGTCCACTGGTGCGAGGAGCCGAACGGCCCCGGCTTCTGGGCGGTCACCCGCTATGACGATGTCTGGACCGTCGACCGCGACTTTCAGACCTTCTCCTCCGAACCCACGGTGATGATCCCCGACCCCGGCCCGGAGTCCGCCGCCTTCGGCCCCTATAAGATGATGCTGATGATGGATCCGCCGGACCACACGGCGTTCCGCAAGCTGATCCGCTCGGAGTTCACCCTGCCCGCGGCCAAGCTCCGCGCCGAGCGGATCCAGGCGCTGGCCCGCCAGATCGTCGATGCTGTTATTGACAAGGGCGAGGTCGACTTCGTCGCCGACGTCGCCGGCGAGATGCCCTCCTTCGTCATCGCCGAACTGATGGGCCTGCCGCTGGACGACGGCCGCGAGCTCTATGCACTCACCGAGGCGATCCACACCGCGCCCGAGGCCCAGGCCCCCGGCGCCGGCGCGCAGGCGGTCTTCAAGATGTTCGAATACGGCTCGAAGGTCATGGCCGAGAAGCGCGCCCGACCCGGCGACGATCTCGCCAGCCGCCTGCTCGCCGCCGAGGTCGACGGCCGCCGGCTGGACGATATGGAATTCCTGCTCTTCTTCCTGTTGCTGATCGACGCCGGGGGCGACACCACCCGCAACCTGCTCTCCGGCGGCCTGCTGGCCCTGATGGACAATCCCGACCAGCTGGCCTGGCTGAAGGCCGACCTGGAGGGTCGCCTGCCCTCGGCCCGCGAAGAGCTGCTGCGTTATGCCAGCCCCGTCATCTATATGCGCCGCACCGCCACCCGCGACGTCGAGCTCGCCGGCCAGCAGATCGGCGCCGGCCAGAAGGTGGTCATGTATTTCGGCTCGGCCAATCGCGACGCCGCCAAGTTCGACCGCCCCGAAGCCCTCGACCTCAGCCGCCCCGACAACGCCCAGATCGCCTTCGGCGCCGGCGCCCACAACTGCCTGGGGCAGCACATCGCCCGCATCGAGATCGACGCCATGCTGCGCGAGGTCCTGAACCGCATGACCGACTTCGAACTCGCCGCCCCGCCCGAATGGCTGGCCTCGAACTTCATCTCGGGGCCCCGGACCATGCCGCTGAGGTTCAAGCGGGCCTGACCCCCTCTCCCCACCTCGTGGGGAGAGGGCACGCCACGCCGCTGACACCCCGCGTCCCCGATGCTACCCCTTCCCCATGCCCACGGCCGCGACCCTTGCCGACCTTGATCTCCTCGTCCGCGGCGGGGTCTGCGCGCTGCTGATCCTGGTGGCGGCGATCCTGGTCCGCGACCATCGCCGCCTGGTCCCCGCCCGCCTGGGCGCCCTGTTCGCGATCAGCGGCGCGGCCCACGCCATCACCATGTCGCCCGGCGTCTGCGGCCAGATCGGCCTGTGGTCGGCCCCGCTCATCGTCCTGTCCACCGGCGGCAATGTGGTGTTCTGGCTGTTCAGCCGCGCCCTGTTCGAGGACGACTTCAAGCCCCGCCCGGTCCACGCCCTGATCTGGCTCGTGGTCGTCACGGTCGGCGCCGTCCAGGGCCTGGTCCTCGCGCCGCGCCATCTGCCGCTCGCCCCCTGGATCGCCGGGGCCCTGACGCTGGAGACCCTGTTCTTCGTGGGCCTGGCGGTCGCCCAGGTGCTGGCCGCCTGGAAAGGCGACCTGGTCGAGCCCCGCCGCAGCCTGCGCCTGCGGGTCGTGGTGGTGGCCGCGGTCTATATGGGCCTGCGGGCCCTGTCGGACCTGACCGGCGTGCGCCAGGCCCAGCCGGAGGCCGCCGGCCTGCTCGACGCCCTCGGCCTCGTCCTGGTCGCCGCCGCCGTGGCGCTCGCCCTCCTGCGCATTCCCGGCGGCGAACTCCTGTTCGGCCGCGAGGCCAGCGCGCCGCCGCCCAAGCTCGAACCGGAGGACGCCCAGCTGGCCGGCGCCCTCGACCACGCCATGACCGTGGACCGGGTCTATCGCCAGGACGGCCTGACCATCGGGGCCCTCGCCGCCCGCCAGGGGCTGACCGAGCATCGCCTGCGCCGGCTGATCAACCAGGGCCTCGGCCACCGCAACTTCAACGCCTTCTTGAACAGCCACCGCATCGCCGAGGCCCGCGCCGCGCTCGTCGATCCCACCCAGGCGGGCGTGCCGATCCTGACCATCGCGCTGGACGCCGGCTTCGCCTCGCTGGGCCCTTTCAATCGCGCCTTCAAGGCCGAGACCGGCCTCACCCCTTCGGACTATCGCCGCCGGGCTCTGGCCGAATCCGAAATCGGCTAGGCCGAGTTCGAATTCGGCGCGACGCCTGCGCCGCCCCCGTCCGACAGCTCCCGGCGACACTTCGCCCTGGAGCCTCGAATGCGCCCGATCCCCGCCGCCCTTCTCCTCGCCGCCGCCCTGCCGCTCTCGGCCTGCGCCGGCCTCAGCCATGCCCCGGACGTCGCCACCGGCCTGGTGAGCCACCAGCTCTGCTCGGCGACCTTCATCTCTGGCCAGGACCCCGACCAGACCTACCGGGAGGCGCTCGCCCCCGTGCTCGGCCCCTTCGCCGGCCTGGTCCGACACAAGGTCGACCGCGAGACGGGCGAGGTGACCGCCCGGCTGGGGCCATTGAGCCGGGCCCGCGCCATCTATCGCGGCCCGCTCGGCTGTCTGGTCCTGCGCGGCGCCCCGCCCGAACCGGTCGTTCTGCACGACGCCCCGGCCACCGCGCCCCTGCTGGCCCCCATCGCCGGCCCGCAGATCGTCACGCCGCAGGATCCCACCCTGGTCGCCGCCCTGGATCACGCCTTCGCCGAGCCCGGCAAGATCCGGCGCAACATCAAGGCCGTGGTGATCGTCCATGACGGCCGGGTGATCGCCGAGCGCTACGCTCCCGGCGTGGGACCCGAGACCCCGCTGCACGGCTGGTCCATGACCAAGTCCGCCACCAACGCCCTGCTGGGCGTGCTGGTCGCCCAGGGCCGGCTCGACATGACCAAGCCCGCCCCCGTGGCCGAATGGGCCGACGCCTCTGACCCGCGCCACGTCATCACGCCCGACGACCTCCTGCGCATGCGCTCGGGCCTGAAGCTGGGGGACTCGTCCAACGCCTCGACCAACTCGGCCGTGGACATCTCCGCCCGCGCCATGTTCGCCGAGCGGGACATGGCGGGCTTCTCCGCCGCCGCCCCGCTGGACGGCGTCCCCGGCCAGAGCTTCGCCTATGCCGACGGCGAGACCCTGATCCTGTCACGGATCATCCGCGATCTGGCCGGCGGCGATGCGGCGGCCGTCCACGCCTTCATGCGCCGGGAGCTGTTCGACAAGCTCGGCATGGCCGGCGCAGTGCTGGAGCTCGACGCCCTGGGCACGCCGCTCGGTGGTAGCCACCTCTACGCCCCGGCCCGCGACTGGGCCAAGCTCGGCCAGCTCTATGTCCAGGACGGGGTGGTCGGGGGCGAGCGCATCCTGCCCGCCGGCTGGGTCGATTATTCGGCGCGGCAGACCCCCGGCTCCGAGCGGATCGGCTACGGCGCCGGCTTCTGGACCGAGCGCGGCGAGGGCTGGGCGGTCAATCATCGCCGCGAGAACGGCCTGCCCGCCGACAGCTTCATGGCCCGCGGCAGCTTCGGCCAGTTCATGCTGGTCAGCCCGGCGAACCGTCTGGTCATCGTCCAGATGGGCCCGAGCAATAGTGTCGGCGGCGATATAGAAGGCCTGTTCCGCCTGACCCGCGAGACCCTCGCGTCGATCGGCGCCAAGCCCTAGACGGAGGGCGCGGCGTCCTCGTTGCGGAACGACATGGTCACCTGCACGCCCGCTCCGGGCGCCGACTGGACGTCGATGCTCGCCCGGGCGTTCTGCAGCAGCGAGCGGACGATCAGGGCCGAGAGCTTGCCCGGCCTCGGCCAGGCGTCGCCGGGCGCCAGGCCGATCCCGTCATCAGCCACGATCACCTGGCATCCCTCCGGGGCGTTCAGGCTGTGCAGGGTGATGGTCCCGCCGTCCCGGCCCTTGAAGGCGTGCTTCAGGCTGTTGGTCAGCAGCTCATTGACCACCAGCCCGACCGGCATGGCGACATCCAGGGTGACCAGCCAGGTGTCGACCTGCAGGTTCAGGTGGATGCCCTCGACCGCATGGGCCCGCATCACCGCCGAGGCGATCTCGCTCAGATAGACCCCCAGGTCGACCGCCCCGTCCAGGCCGGTGTCGGTAAGCGCGTGATAGAGCAGGCCCAGCGCCTCGACCCGGCCCGCCAGCCGGTCGAACCCATCGCCCAGCGACCGGTCGCTCAGCCCCTTGGACTCCAGGCGGATCAGGGCGGTGATCATCTGCAGATTGTTCTTCACCCGGTGCTGCAGCTCCTGCAGCTGCAGGTCCTTGACCCGCGCCAGCTCCTGCAGCTCGTCCAGCACCGCGCCGTCCCGGCCGGTGGTCTCGACCAGGGCGACCAGGCGGAACACCGCGCGCGCGGCGTCGTCCTCGATCACATTGGACCAGGCGTCGACGACAATGTTGGTCTCCGAGCGCGGGATCGTGAACGAGCCCACAAAGTCACGCTCCCCGCCCACCGCCTCGGCCAGGGTGCGGGCGTCCCGCGCGGCCGTGGCCGTGCCCGGCAGGCCCTCCCAGCGGCCGCCCAGAATGGAGTCCAGCTCCTGGCCGATCAGGCGCAGGAAGGCCTCATTGGCGTAGACGATGCGTTCCGAGGGGTTCAGTTCGGCGACCGCGACGGCGACGGGCGCTTGATCGAGGAACTGCTTGAAGAGATCGCTTTCCAGGGCCGAGGCCAGATCGGGCGTCTCCATCAGACGCTCGACCCCCTCGCGGGATTCCTCGGAGACCATCTCACCCTACTCCCAGCTCGACGTCCGTCGGCGGACGGCTCCGATCGACCAACGCGGCCCCTGACTGCCCCTAGGGCCTGGCGCGGCAAAGCGAAAGCGAATTCCGCCGCCGCGCCATGGTCTAGCTTGTTGATTTTTCGCGATTTCCCGACGCAGCCCACGGGAAACGCGGCGGCCGACCGCGATCTTGCGCGACGGCCGCTCGGGCCCTGGCTATCGTCGCCCCAAACCTGATCCGGAGCCCGCCTTGTCCCGCCGCCTGTTCGCCGCCGTCCTCGCCGCCGCCTCGCTCGCCGGCGCCGCCCATGCCGAGACCCTGCTGCTCAAGCCCGACCGGGTGTTCACGGCCGCCGACCAGGTCGCCCATCCCGGCTGGTCGGTGCTGGTCGAGGGGACGACGATCAAGGCGGTGGGGCCCGACCTCGCCGCCCCGGCCGGCGCCCGCGTCGTCGCCCTGCCCGGAACCACCCTGCTGCCCGGCCTGATCGACCTGCACAGCCACCTCTTCCTGCACCCCTATAACGAGACCCTGTGGGACGATCAGGTGCTGAAGGAGCCGCTCGCCTACCGCACCGCCCGCGCCGTGGCCCAGGCCCGCGCGACGCTGGAGGCCGGCTTCACCACCCTGCGCGACCTGGGCACCGAGGGGGCCGGCGACGCCGATGTCGGCCTGAAGCGCGCCATCGACGACGGGATCGTCCCCGGCCCGCGCCTCTATGTCGTCACCCGCGCCATTGTCGCCCAGGGCGCCTATGGCCCGGCCCGCAAGGCCTATGCGGAACAGGACCTGCCCCAGGGCGCCGAGGAGGCCTCCGGCGTCGACGAGATCGTCAAGGTCGTCCGCCGCCAGGCCGCCGCCGGCGCCGACTGGATCAAGGTCTATGCCGACTATCGCGTCGGTCCCGACGGCTCGACCCGCCCGACCTTCAGCCAGGCCGAGCTCGACGCCCTGGTCGCCACCGCCCACGACCTCGGCCGCCCGGTCGCCGTCCACGCCTCCACCGACGAAGGCATGCGCCGATCCGCGGTCGCCGGCGTGGATTCGATCGAGCACGGCTATGGCGGCTCGGAGGCCACCTTCAAGCTGATGGCCGCCAAGGGGATCGCCTATGTGCCGACGCTCACGGCCACCGAATCCACCTCGACCTATTTCGCCCACTATGTCGCCGGGGTGACCCCGCCCACCCCGGCCATGGTCAATGCCGAGCGCGCCTTCCGCCTGGCCCGCAAGCTGGAGGTGATCGTCGCCAACGGCTCCGACGTCGGCGTCTTCCGCCACGGCGACAACGGCCGCGAGCTGGAATGGCTGGTCAAGGACGGCATGACCCCGGTCGAGGCCCTGATCGCCGCCACCGCCACCGACGCCAAGGTGCTCGGCCGCGCCGACCTCGGCCGCGTCCAGCCAGGCCTCACCGCCGACCTCATCGCCGTGACCGGCGACCCCACCGCCGACATCTCCGCCGTCCGCCATGTGGTCTTCGTCATGAAGGGCGGCGCCGTGGTGAAGGCGCCCTGAGGGGCGCTGACCTGCTCCCTCTCCCCGCACGCGGGGAGAGGGCCATAACCCCCGCGCACCCCGCCAGGCACAGCCAGCCGAACAGGTCCCCCACGCGCCCATAGACCGCCGGCGTCCGCGCGGTCGGCGCCATCCCCGTCACCAACGTCATGCCCGGCCCGCTCATGCCCTCGGCCAGGATTCGGCCGCGGCTGTCGCTGAGGCTGGAGATCCCTTCCCGCGTGGCGCGGACGATCGCATAGCCGCTCTCCACCCCGCGCAATGCCGTCAGCCGGTCGCTCAGCCAGGCGTCGCGGACGAAGTCCCAGGCCGGGACCAGCATCAGGCCCGCGCCCCGGCCGCCATAGCCGCGCCCCAGGTCGGGAAAGTGCATGTCCTTGCAGATCGCCACCCCGACCCGTCCGGCCGACGAGGGCACGACCAGATCGCTGCGCCCCGGAATGTCGCGGGCCTCCAGGCCCGGCACCGGGTGCTGCTTGTCATAGAGCGTGACCCGGCCGTCCGGCTGGGCCAGCACCGCCTGATTGCGATAGCGCCCCGCGCCGTCACGCACCTCCAGCCCGACCAGCACGGTCGCGCCCCTGCGCCGCGCCAGGTCGGCGACCTGTCCGGCCGCCACCTGGGCCTGCGCGGTCGACAGCAGGGCGATCTTCTCCGGCAGGACCAGGATCCCGCCCGCCGGCGCCGCGCGCTCCGCGGCGGGGCCATAGACCGCCCAGACCGTGCCCCAGTCCTCCGGCTCGCGAGCGAAATGGTCGGTGGCCAGCATCGCCACCGCCAGGCGCGGACCCGTCTCCGCCTGGCCCAGCCGCCAGACGCCATACCCCAGGGCCGCGCCAGTCACCGCCACCACCACCGCTCCGGCCGCGATCAACCCGCGCCAGGAGAGTTCCGCCCCCATCAGCCGCCCGGCCGCCAGTCCCAGCCAGGCGCCCGGCGTCAGCACCAGGAACACGACGGCCGGAATCCCGCCGAACGCCGCGACCTGGATCGCCGGCAAGGCGTCCATCTGGCTGTAGGCCAGGCTGCCGGCGCTGCCGTGCGGCGACATCGCCAGGACCAGGGTCTCGGCCCCGGCCAGCAGGGCCGGCAGGGCGAAGACCGCCACCGCCAGGGGCAGCCGCCGCGTCATCGAAGCCGCGAACCTCACCGCTCCGCCCCACAGCAGGACATGCAGCAGCATGATGATCGCCGTCGCCACGGGCCCCGGAACCGACAGGTAATAGCTGAGCGTCGTCACCCCGCCGATCAGCCCCATCACCGCCCCCAGCAGCCAGGTGCGTCCGCGCGGTCCGGCGACCGCCGCCGCCAGCACCGGGGCGGGCGCCAGCCACGCCGCCGGCCATAGGGGGTTCAGACTGTAGCTCAGGGCCAGCAGGCCGCCGGACAGGGCGGCGAGCGCCAGCGCCGCCCCCAGCGGCAGGCCGCCGGTCTCGGCGCGGCGGGTGTCCAGGGTCACGGTCGTCATCAGGTCCTCCGACATCATCGAGACCTCGACCTGCCCGCCAGAACCCCTGGCCGCGAGCTGATCTTCGCCAATGGGCGAACGGGTTCGGCGGCGGGCGAGCGGGCGCGTTGCGAGGCGGGGGCGGCGACGGCATAAGGGCGGGCATGCGCTTTCGCGACCTGATCGGCGATCCGGCCCTATGGGCGCGGCGGCTCACCCTGGCCACGGCGACCGGGATGCTGCTCGGCCTGATCGGTCCCTTCGGCAGCTACCTCAACGACAACGCCGTCGCCCGCATGGCCTATTGGACCGGCCTGGTCTGGCTGGGGACCGTCCTGCACAGCCTGGGCTTCGCGGCGGCCGTCTCGCTCGGCGCGCGCTGGCGACTGCCCCGGTCGTTTTCCGTCGCCGCCGGGATCGTCATCGCCTCCGTCCCGCTGGCCGCCGCCTCGGCCCTCATCGGCCACCTCGCCTGGCCCAGATACACCCGGGACCTCGGCCCGCTGGACTGGTACGGCCAGACCCTGATCGTCTCGGCCCTGCTGGTCGCCGGCCTGTTGTGGATCGAGGGCCGGCTCAGGACCGACCCGCCGTCTCCCGCGCCCGGCCCGACCGACGATCCCCGCCTGCCCGCCCGCCTGCGCGACCAGGCGCTCTGCCTGCAGATGGAGGACCACTATGTGCGGGTCCACACGCCCTCGGGCTCGGAGCTGGTGCTGATGCCCATGCGCGAGGCGATCGCCGCGCTCGGCGGTCTCGAGGGCCTGCAGGTCCACCGCTCCTGGTGGGTGGCGCGCCGCGCCGTCACGGAGGCGAAGCCCGCCGGCCGCGCCGCCAGCCTCACCCTGACCAACGGCCTCGTCGCCCCGGTCGCCCGCAACCGCGTCACCGACCTGCGCGCCCAGGGCTGGCTCTCCTAGGCCGCCTCCAGCAGGGCCATGGTGCCCTGGCCCCCGTCGGCGCAGATCGAGACGATGGCCCGTTCGCCCTTGCCGCGGCCCGCCAGCTCCTGGATCGCCTGGGACAGGATCCGGGCGCCGGTCGCCCCGAACGGATGGCCGAGCGCCACGCTGCCCCCGGTCGGATTGACCCGCTCGCGAGGGAAGTCGCCCAGATCGACCGACACGCCCGCCTTGTCGCGGACAAAGCCCCGGTCCTCCCAGGCCTTGATGTGGAACAGGAGCTGGGCCGCGAAGGCCTCATGGATCTCCCAAAGCCCGATGTCGGCATAGGCCAGGCCGTTGCGCGCCAGCAGCCGCGGAACCCCATAGGCCGGCGCCATCAACAGCCCCTCGTTCCGCAGGTCGATGGAGGTGATCTCGAAATCGACCAGCTTCACCCGGGGCGTCGCCGCCGGCAGCCGCTTCAGCCCCGCCTCGGTCGCCGCCCACAGGGCCGCGGCGCCATCGGTCAGCGGCGAGGAATTGCCCGCCGTCAGGCTGCCCTGGCCGCTGGTCCGATCGAAGGCCGGCTTCAGCCGGGCCAGCCGCTCCAGCGAGGTGTCGGCGCGCGGAATGTTGTCGCGCTCCATCCCCGCCACCGGGATCACCAGATCCTTGAAAAACCCGGCCGCCCAGGCTGCGACCGCGCTCTGGTGGCTGGCCAGCGCCACGGCGTCCTGGTCCTGCCGGCCGATGCCCCACTGCTTGGCCGTGATCTCGGTGTGCTCGCCCATGCTCATGCCGGTGGTGCGGTTGACCACGCTCGGGATGAACAGGCCGATGTCGGCGGGTCGGATCCGGCCCAGGGCCTTCAGCCGATCGCCGCCGGTCTTCGCCTGCTGCACGGCGCGGAAGCGGTTGGACAGCTTCTGGGACAGGCCGATCTGCACCTGGCTCATGCTCTCGGCGCCGCCGACCAGGGCGAGGTCGCGCCCCCGTCCGTCCAACAGCCCCGCCGCCTGGAACGCCCCGGCCATGCTGGTCGAGCAGGCCATCACCGTCCCATAGGCCGGAATGGTCGGGTCGAGACCGGCGTCCAGCACCACCTCGCGGGCGATGTTGCTCCAGGTCAGGTTGGGGATCACCGCCCCCCAGACCAGCAGGTCCGGCTTGCCCTGGGCCCGCTGGACCATCGCCTGGACGACGGGGACCGACAGCCCGATGGCGTCGAGGCCCGCCAGGGGTCCGTCCACCTTGGCGAAGGGCGACCGCACCCCCGCCGCCAGCCAGATCTGTTCGCCCATGCTTCGACTCCCATTGCCACGCGCTGACCCTGGGTGATGATGTGGCTGCGAACACAACCGGCCTCAAGGCGCCACCCCCAAGGATCCCCATGCGAAACGCCCTGCGCCTCGGTCTCGCCCTACTGGCCTCCGCGATGCTCGCCGCCTGCGCGCCGACGCCCTCCCCGGCCGCCCCCCAGCCCGTTCCCGCAGCCCAGGGTCCGGACGCCAAGGCTTGCGCCGCCGGGGGCGGACGGATCCAGCCGGTCTGCATGCGCGGCGTTCCGGTCTGCGTCGTCCCCTATCGCGACGCCGGCAAGACCTGCCGCGACAAGACCGACTGCCAGGGACGCTGCCTCTATCAGGGCGAGCGCCCCGCCGATCCCGAGACCCCGGTCACCGGCCAGTGCCAGGCGACCTCCAACCCCTGCGGCTGTTTCGCCGAGGTCGAGCACGGCCGCTATCTGCGCGGGCTGTGCGTGGACTGAGGCGCGCCTACGCCGCCTTCCACGCCTTCGGGTGCGCGAACCGCAAGCCGACGGCCAGGCGGTTCCAGGCGTTGATGGTGGTGATCAACAGGGTCAGATGGACGATTTCCTCGTCCGTAAATTCCGCCTTCAGCGGCAGATAGGCCTCGTCCGGCGCGGCGGTCTGGGCGACCAGGGTCAGGGCCTCGGTCCAGCCGAGCGCCGCCTGTTCGCGGGCCGTGTAGTAGCTGCTCTCCCGCCAGGCGGCGATCAGGTGCAGCCGCTCCTCCCGCTCCCCGGCCGCGCGGGCGTCGCGGCTGTGCATGTGCAGGCAGAAGGCGCAGCCGTTGATCTGCGAGGCGCGAAACTTCACCAGCTCGATCAGGCTGGTCTCCAGGCCGGAGGCGGCGATCTGCGCCTCCAGCGCCATCATCGGCTCCAGGGCCTGGGGCGCGACCTGATAGGCGTTGATGCGGGTGGTCATGGCGGGTGTCCTTGTCACGTGGGTTCGCGACAAGGACGTGCTCACCGCCCGACCTGTGACATCCTTCAGGGCGCGGGCTTCAGCTCCACCTGGCTGATGTGCCATTTCAGCTGGTCGGGTGTGGCGCCCGGCACGTCATTGACCCGGCGCAGGGTCACGGGGCCCAGCAGGTTGAATTGCGGGCCGGTCTTCAGCCGGCCATAGGCCTGGACCTGCACCTGCACATAGATGGAGCCCGCTCCGCCCTCCGGGTCGCCCGGCTTGCCGACCAGGGCGTGATAGCTCTGATAGGGGGCGAACTGGGCGGCGAAGGCGGCCTCGGTCATGCCGCTGCCCTCGCCGTCGGCGCCCCACAGCTTGCGCGCCTCGGCGTACTTGCCCTGTTCGATCAGGCTGAAATAGGTCTCCACCAGGGTGGCGGCGGCCTGCGGGCTCTTCGGCCGGCCGGGGTCTCGGAGATCGGGGTGCGGTCGTCCGGCAGGGCGCCGGGCTGGCCCGGCTGGGGCGGGGTCAGGGGGCCGTTGGGGTCGCCGTCGGGGC
>NZ_JALDPT010000036.1 GCF_022695515.1 Phenylobacterium aquaticum | reverse complement strand
GCGCGTGGGGCGCGCCTGGGCGGTGGCCGCGGTGATCGACCAGGACGGCGAGCCGGTGCGGGTCGGGACCGGGGTGGAGAGCGCCGGCGCGGCGCGGCGCACCGTGCGGCTGGAGGGCGAGACCGTGCCGCCCGGTCGCCTGGCCGATCTGCAGCGTCAGGTCTGGCTGACGCCAGCCCAGGACCGGCTGTTCCTGGAGGGGGCGGGGGATCGACGGCGGTTCTTCGACCGGCTGGTGTTCGCCGCTGAGCCGGCGCACGCGGCCCATGCCTCGGCCTATGAGAAATCCCAGCGGGAGCGCATGCGGCTGCTGACCGACGGTCCCGCCGATCCGACCTGGCTGACGGCCCTGGAGGCGCGCCTGGCGGAGGCCGGGGCGCTGATGGCCTCTGCGCGGGCCCGCACCCTTCAGGCCCTGCAGGAAGAGATCGACGGCCGCGGCGACCGGCCCTTTCCCGGCGCGCGGATGACGCTCACCGGCGACTGGGAGCGGATGGCCGCTGAGGGGGCTGAATTGGCGCAGATCGAGGACCGGTTGGCGCGGGCCCTGGCGGGCGCGCGCGACCGCGACGCGGCCGCCGGACGGGCCTTAACGGGGCCGCACCGGGGCGATCTGGCGGTCATCCACGCCGAAAAGGACCGTCCGGCCGCGGAATGCTCCACCGGGGAGCAGAAAGCCCTGATTTTGAACCTGGTTTTGGCCCAGGCCGCGCGTCTTTCGCGTGCAGAATCAGCGCCAAACCCTATATTGCTGCTGGATGAAGTCGCAGCACATCTGGATCGCCGTCGGCGGGCCGCGCTGTTCGACGAAATCGAGGCGCTCGGGCTCCAGGCCTTCCTGACCGGAACCGACGAGCACCTGTTTGAAGATCTGACCGACCGAGCCCAGGGCGTCCGTGTGGACGGTCAGGCTTTGGCCATTCTGGACGGCGCATGAGCGAAGATAACGAGACCCAGGGCGCGGCCGAGTACGGCGCGGACTCCATCAAGGTCCTGAAGGGCCTGGACGCGGTGCGCAAGCGCCCGGGGATGTACATCGGCGACACCGACGACGGCTCCGGCCTGCACCACATGGTCTATGAGGTGGTCGACAACGCCATCGACGAGACCCTGGCCGGCTGGGCGACGCGGGTCGAGGTGATCCTCAACGCCGACGGCTCCTGCACGGTCACCGACGACGGCCGCGGCATTCCCACCGACATCCACGAGGGCGAGGGCGTCTCGGCGGCCGAGGTCATCATGACCCAGCTGCACGCCGGCGGGAAATTCGACCAGAACAGCTACAAGGTCTCCGGCGGTCTGCACGGGGTCGGCGTCTCGGTCGTGAACGCGCTCTCCGACTGGCTGAAGCTCAAGGTCCACCGCAACGGCTTCACCCACGAGATGGAGTTCCGGCGCGGCGACGCGGTCTCGCCCCTGGTGATCACCGGCCCGGCTCCGCGCCGCGAGAACGGCGAAGCCCTGTCGGGCACGGAAGTGACCTTCCTGCCCTCGACCGACACCTTCGCCTTCATCGATTTCGACCGGAAGACCCTGGAGCACCGCCTGCGCGAGCTGGCCTTCCTGAACTCGGGCGTCACCATCTGGCTGAAGGACCATCGCGAGGCCGAGCCCTTCGTCGAGGTCATGCACTATGAGGGCGGCATCGAGGCCTTCGTGCGCCACCTCGACAAGGCCAAGACCCCGCTGCTCAAGACCCCCATCGTGATCCGCGGCAAGCGCGAGAACGTCGAGGTGGACCTGTCGCTCTGGTGGAACGACGGCTACCACGAGAACGTCCTGTGCTTCACCAACAACATCCCCCAGCGGGATGGCGGCACCCACCTGGCGGCGTTCCGTTCGGCGCTCACACGGATCATCTCCAGCTATGCGGAAAGCTCCGGCGCGGCCAAGCGCGAGAAGGTCTCGCTGTCGGGCGAGGACGCCCGCGAGGGCCTGACCTGCGTGCTGTCGGTCAAGGTGCCCGACCCCAAGTTCTCGTCCCAGACCAAGGACAAGCTGGTCTCCTCCGAGGTCCGCCCGGCCGTCGAGGGCCTGGTCGGCGAGGGGCTGTCGACCTGGTTCGAAGAGCACCCGGTCGAGGCCAAGCAGATCGTCCAGAAGATCGCTGAGGCCGCCGCCGCCCGTGAGGCCGCGCGCAAGGCCCGCGAACTGACCCGGCGCAAGACCGCGCTCGACATCTCCTCCCTGCCCGGCAAGCTCGCCGACTGTTCGGAGAAGGACCCGGCCCTGTCGGAAGTGTTCCTGGTCGAGGGCGATTCCGCCGGCGGCTCGGCCAAGCAGGCCCGCAACCGCGAGAACCAGGCCGTCCTGCCCCTGCGCGGCAAGATCCTGAATGTCGAGCGGGCCCGGTTCGACAAGATGCTGGGCTCGGACCAGATCGGCACCCTGATCACGGCCCTGGGCGCCGGTATCGGTCGCGACGACTTCGATATCGAGAAGATCCGCTACCACAAGATCGTCATCATGACCGACGCCGACGTCGACGGCGCCCACATCCGGACCCTGCTGCTCACCTTCTTCTACCGGCAGATGCCGCAGGTGATCGAGCGCGGCTATCTCTATATCGCCCAGCCGCCGCTCTATAAGGCCTCGAAGGGCAAGTCCTCGCGCTACCTCAAGGACGACGCCGAACTCGAGACCTATCTGATCGACGAGGGCATCGAGGGCGCGACCCTCGACCTGTCCTCCGGCGAGCGGCTGACCGGCCAGGACCTGCTGGGCCTGGTGCACCAGGCCCGCGGCGCCAAGGCCAATATCGACCGGCTGTCGTCCCGCGCTCCGGTCTTCGCCATCGAGCAGGCGGCGCTGGCCGGCCTGCTGGGCGAGGGCGGCGACGTGGCCAAGGCCGCCGAACGGCTCAACCTCTACGCCGAGGAAGGCGACGGCCCCTGGAGCGGCGAGCCCGCCCCGGCCGGCGGCTACCTCTTCTCCCGCGTGCGCCGCGGCGTCACCGAGCGCGTGGTGCTGGACGAACTGCTGCTGCAGGCGGCCGACGCCCGGCGCCTGGCCGAGCGCAGCCAGGCCATGGCCGACACCTTCGAGAAGCCGGCCCTCTTCACCCGCAAGGACAAGGCGACGACCGTGCGTGGTCCCCTCGACCTGTTCGCCGCCATCATGGAGGCCGGCCGCCGGGGCCTGTCGATCCAGCGCTACAAGGGGCTGGGCGAGATGAATCCCGAGCAGCTGTGGGAGACAACCCTGGATGTGGACGCCCGCACCCTGCTCCAGGTCCGGGTCAATCACGCCGACGACGCCGACGACATGTTCACCCGACTGATGGGCGACCTGGTTGAGCCGCGCCGCGAGTTCATCCAGGCCAACGCCCTGGACGCCGAGGTCGATATCTGACGCGAGAGCCCGGCGTGTACACGTTTTCAGTGTGCAGCCGGGCGTCTCGTCGCTGAAATTTCAACCAACGGTCATTTTGGGCGCCCCTGCGGCAGGCGTGCGGCCCAACGCCGCGATCGGTTTGACCCCTTCTTCACACCCTTGACTAAGAATCTGATTCGATTGCCGAATCAGCGCGCTCACCACAATGCTGGCGTGCGTCGTCGGCGTGTGAGCTGGAGTAGGAACGCGTGGCCGAGCCCGAAGGGACCCTGGTCCCAGAACGAATTCTGGAACTCTCGGAGCGGCTCTCCACCGTGGCCGGCGCCAAGATCGGCGAGATTTCGTCGATCAACCGCGAAGCCAAGATGCTGGCGATCAACGCCCTGATCACGGCGGCCCGGGCGGGGGAGGCGGGCAAGGCCTTCGCCATCGTCGCCGAGGAATTCAAGCGCATCGCCAGCGAGATCGACGACGTGGCCATGGGCATGGAGACCCAGGTCCGCGCTGACCTGCGCGAACTGTCGGCGGTGGGCGGCGCGATCCTCGGCCACCTGCGCGGCCAGAGGCTGGCGGACCTCGCCCTCAACGCCATCGAGATCATCGACCGCAATCTCTATGAGCGCACCTGCGACGTGCGCTGGTGGGCGACGGATTCGGCCGTGGTCAGCTGCGTGGCCGAGCCCTCGGACCAGGCCTCGCGCTTCGCCTCCAGCCGGCTGAAGGTGATCCTCGACGCCTATACCGTCTATCTCGACCTCTGGATCTGCGACCGGGCCGGCAAGGTGATCGCCACCGGTCGGCCGGATCGCTATCCGGGCGCCAAGGACATCTCCGTCGCCGGCGCCAGCTGGTTTCAGCAATCCATGCGCACCCGCTCGGGCGACGAGTTCGTGGCCTGTGACATCGAACGCGCCCCGGCCCTGGGCAACGCGCCGGTCGCCACCTACGCCACGGCGATCCGCGAGGGCGGCCAGGCGAACGGCAAGGCGATCGGCGTGCTGGGCATCCACTTCGACTGGAAGCCCCAGGCCCAGGCGGTGGTCGATGGCGTGCGGATGACCGAGGAGGAGGCGGCCCGGTCGCGGGTCATGCTGCTCGACCACAAGGGTCGGGTGCTGGCCTCGTCCGACGGCAAGGGCGAGCTGGAGGAAACCTTCCGCCTGCCCGGCGACGCGGTCAGCATGGGCAGCTATGCGCTGGACGGGGCCACGGTCGGCTACGCCCTGACGCCCGGCTATGAGACCTATCAGGGCCTGGGCTGGTACGGCTGCATCCTGCAGCGCGAGCCGCCGAAGGCCCAAGCGCAGTCGACCCGCGCCGCTTAGCCAGCCTGCTGGCGCAGCACGTCCATCACCGCCTCGCCATAGCGGGCGAGCTTACCTTCGCCCACGCCTGAAATGGCGGCCAGGTCCGACAGGCCGGAGGGCCGCGCGACCGCGATCTCGGCGAGCGTCCGGTCGTGGAAGATCACGTAGGGCGGCAGGTGCTGGCGCGCGGCCTCGTCGCGGCGCCAGGCCCGCAGGGCCTCGAACACCGGCTGGTCCTGGGCCGGCATGATCCGGTCCTCGCGCACCTTGCGGCGCGGCTTCCTGGCTTCCTTCTCCTCCAGGCCCTGGCGCAGGGCGACCTTTCGCTCGCCGCGATAGACCAGCCGAACCTCGGCCGCCTCGCCCAGGCCGATCAGGGGACGGCCGTCATTGGGGTCCTCCTTCAGGAGACCGTCGAACAGCAATTGGTCGAGCAGATCGCGCCACCCCGCCGCGCTCAGCTCCTGGCCGACGCCAAAGGTGGACAGCCCGGCCTCGAAGCTCGACGGGTCCTTGGTCTTGCCGAGCAGGTGCTCGATCAACCGCCCGCGCCCGAACCGTCCGCCCAGGCGATGCACCGCCGACAAAGCCTTCTGGGCTGACTGGGTGGCGTCCACCGTGGCCACGGCGCCCAGGCAGATGTCGCACTGGCCGCAGGGGGCCACGCCCTCCTCGCCGAAATAGCGCCGCACGGCGGCGGCCCGGCAGGTCACCCCGTCCAGCATGGCGTAGAGCTGGCGGACCTTGCGGCCCTGGACCGACTTGACCTCCTCGTCGACGTCGCGGCCGTCGAGTCGACGGAAAGCCCAGGCCATGTCGGCGGCGCCATAGAGGGTGATGCCCTCGGCCGGTTCGCCGTCGCGGCCCGCCCGGCCGATCTCCTGCCAATAGGCCTCGATGGAGGCGGGCGGATCGGCGTGGATCACATAGCGGACGTCGGGCTTGTCGACCCCCATGCCGAAGGCGATGGTCGCCACCATTACGGCGGCGTCTGCTTCCAGGAACTTCTCCAGGCGCTCGGCGCGGACGGTCTTGTCGAGGCCGGCATGATAGGCGAGCGCCGGAACCCCGAAGCCGCGCAGGGCCTCGGCCAGCTTGTCGACCCCGTCGCGGGAGCCGGCATAGATCACGCCGGAGCGATCGGGCCTGGCTTCCACCAGCTCCAGCACCCGCTTGTGGCCCGCGCCGCGCTTGCGCTCCGCCTGCAGGGCCAGTTCCGGCCGGGCGAAGCTGGCGACAAATTCGGCGGCGTCCTTCAGGCGCAGCTCGGTGCGGATGTCCTCCCGCGTCCGGGCGTCCGCCGTGGCGGTCACGGCCAGGCGCGGCACGGTCGGGAACAGCTCGGCGACCCGGCCCAGCATCCGGTATTCGGGTCGGAAGTCGTGGCCCCACTGGCTGACGCAGTGGGCCTCGTCGATGGCGATCAGGGCCAGAGGCGTGCGCGAGAGCCGCTCCAGCATGGAGGGCTGCATCAGGCCCTCCGGCGAGACATAGAGCAGGTCGAGCGTTCCGGCCTCGATCCGCGCCCAGGTCTCCATCCGCTCGCGGGGCTCGATATTGGAATCCAGCCGCGCGGCCGAGACGCCGGACTGCACGAGACCGGCCACCTGGTCGGTCATCAGCGCGATCAGGGGCGAGACGACGAGACCCAGGCCGGGCCGCATCAGGCTGGGGATCTGGTAGCAGAGCGACTTGCCGCCCCCGGTGGGCAGCACGGCCATGGCGCTGCGCCCCTCCAGGATCTCGGTGATCACCTCGGCCTGGCGGCCCCGGAACTCGGCGTGGCCAAAGGTGCGGCGCAGGATCTCCCGGGCCTGGTCCAAGGATGCGGTCATGGGCGGCTTATGGCCCGCGTCGCCGTCGCCGGTCCAGCGCCCCAGGCGGCGAATTCCCCGGCGTAGCCGAAGTCTTAACCGAGCCAAGCTAGGCTGTGCGTCATTCAAAGGGTTCAGGAGGACCCTGCCATGGCGCTCAAAGCGTTTCTGTCGATGGTCGCCCTTGCGGCCGTGATGGTGGGGCTGATGCTGCCCGTCCCGTCCGGCCAGCGCGCAGCGGCCAAGTCCCAGATCACCACGGTCGAACTCGGCGCGGGCTGATCCTTCGCGGGTCGCTCCGCATTGGGCGTCCTTCCGAACAGCCCATCATCGGCTAGACTTGGGCCCGATGAGTCGCGCCGGCCCCCTGACCTTCTATGAATTCTTCGCCGGCGGCGGCATGGCCCGTCTGGGGCTGGGCGACGCCTGGACCTGCGCCTTCGCCAACGACTTCGATCCGGTCAAGGCGGCGACCTATCGCGACAATTTTCCCGACGCCGCCGACCATTTCCATGAGGGCGACGTCTGGGCGCTGGCGCCGGAGCGCCTGCCCGGCCGCGCCGATCTCGCCTGGGCCTCCTCGCCCTGTCAGGACTTCAGCCTGGCGGGCGGGCGCGCCGGCCTGGCGGGGGGACGGTCCTCGGCCTTCTTCGGCTTCTGGCGGCTGGTCGAGGCCCTGGCCGCCGAGGGCCGCGCCCCACGCAATGTAGTGATCGAGAACGTCAGCGGTCTGCTCACCTCCCACGGCGGGGCGGACTTCACCGCCCTGTGCGCCGCCTTGGCCGCCGCCGGCTACCGCTTCGGGGCGCTGGAGATCGACGCGGCGGCCTTCCTGCCCCAGTCGCGGCCGCGCGTGTTCGTGATCGCCACCCGTGAGCCCGTTCCGCCCGCCCTGGTCGGCGACAGCCCGTTCCAGACCCGGGCCGTGCGCGAGGCCCAGGCCCGGCTGCCGGCCGAGCTGGCCGCCCGCTGGATCTGGTGGCGCGGCGAGGCGCCGGGCCGCCGGAACACTGCGCTTGCCGACATTCTGGAGCCCGACGACGCCGTCGCCTGGCACACGCCGGACAAGACCCGGATCCTGCTGGCCATGATGTCGCCGCTGCACCGGGCGCGCATCGCCCAGGCCCAGGCCGGCGGCGAGCGCGTGGTCGGCGGCCTGTTCCGGCGCATGCGGGTCGAGCAGGGCGCCAAGGTCCAGAGGGCCGAGGCGCGGTTCGATGGCCTGGCCGGCTGCCTGCGCACGCCTCGCGGCGGCTCTTCCCGCCAGACCCTGGTGGTCGCCGACGCCGGGCAAGTGCGCACCCGCCTGATCAGCGGCCGTGAAGGCGCCCGGCTGATGGGCCTGCCCGACGCCTACCGCCTGCCCCGGGCGGAGACCTCGGCCCTGCATGTGGTGGGCGATGGCGTGGCCGTTCCGGTCGTGCGCTGGCTGGCCGCCCGTCTGCTGGAGCCCCTGCTCGAGGCTCAGGCGCCCGCCGTCGTCGCGGCCTGACCGCGCCGGGCTGTTAGAAAACCTACGGGGTTTTGGCCCACAAGCTCCCTTCCAAATCCCGCCGGGCGGCCTAAGTTCGGGCTCAGGTTCGCACAGGACAATTCCCCATGGCCGACACCGGCGCCTCCACCTATGACGCCGCCCGCTACAAGCGGGCTGGGCGCGGCAAGATCTATGACTCCATTCTCGACACCATCGGCGACACGCCTCTGGTGGCCCTGCCGAACCTGACCAAGGCCTTGAAGCCCAAGGGCCAGGTCGTGGCCAAGCTTGAGTTCTTCAATCCGATCGGCTCGGTGAAGGACCGCATCGGCGTCTCCCTGATCGAATCCCTGGAAGCCTCCGGACACCTGAAGCCGGGCGCCACCATCGTCGAGCCGACCAGCGGCAACACCGGCATCGCGCTGGCCTTCGTCGCCGCCTCCAAGGGCTACAAGCTGATCCTGTGCATGCCGGAGAGCATGTCGATCGAGCGCCGCAAGATGCTGCTGCTCCTGGGCGCCAAGCTGGAGCTGACCCCGCCCGAGCGCGGCATGGCCGGCGCCGTCGCCCGCGCCCGCGAGCTGGTCGAGGCCATTCCCGGGGCGGTCATGCCCCAGCAGTTTGAGAACGCCGCCAATCCGCTGATCCACCGGGTCTCCACCGCCGAGGAAATCTGGAATGACACCGAGGGTCGCGTCGATGCGATCATCTCGGGCGTCGGCACCGGCGGCACCATCACCGGCCTCGGCCAGGTGCTGAAGCCCCGCAAGCCCTCCCTGAAGATGATCGCGGTCGAGCCGCAGTCCTCGCCGGTGCTGTCCGGCGGCGCGCCGGCCCCGCACAAGATCCAGGGCATCGGGGCCGGCTTCGTCCCTTCGATCCTCGATCGCGGGGTGATCGACGAGATCATCCAGGTGTCCAATGAGGACAGCTTCGCCATGGCCCGTCGGGTCGCGGCCGAGGAAGGCATCCCGGTCGGCATTTCTTCGGGCGCGGCGCTCACCGCCGCTTTCGACGTCGCCAGCCGTGACGAGTTCGCGGGCAAGCTGGTCGTCGCCATCATCCCGAGCTTCGCCGAGCGCTATCTCTCCACGGCCCTGTTCGAGGGGCTGTAGGGCCGGGCGCGCCGGCCATGACCGACGTCTATTCGCCTCAGAAGCGGTCGGCGGTCATGGCCCGGGTGAAGGGCAAGAACACCACGCCGGAACTGGCGGTGCGCAAGGCCCTGACCGGCCTGGGCGCGCGCTACCGGCTGCATCGCAAGGATCTGCCGGGCAAGCCGGACATCGTCCTGGCCGGGCGGCGGCTGGCGATCTTCGTGCATGGCTGCTTCTGGCACGGCCACGACTGCGCCCGCGGCGCCCGCGTGCCCCAGGCCAACCGCGACTACTGGGTCGCCAAGGTGGCGCGCAACCAGGCCCGCGACCAGCGCAACCGCGCCGACCTGGACGCCGCCGGCTGGCGGGTCGAAACCGTCTGGGAATGCGAGCTCAGGGACCCGGCCGCGCTCAGGGCGCGGCTGGAGGCGATGCTCTAGGCCACCGCCGCCCGGGTGTCCTCGTCCTGGCGCTCCATCGCCTGGGACAGGGCGGCGACCAGGTCGCGGGGATCGAAGGGCTTGGCGGCGTGGCCGGTCATGCCCGCTTCGCGGCATTCGATGAGGTCGCGATCATTGCCGGTGGCGGTGCAGGCGATCACCGGGGTCGCCCGATTGGGGCCGGCGCCCGCGCGCAGCCGACGGCAGGTCTCCCGCCCGTCCAGACCCGGCATGTAGACGTCCATCAGGATCACGTCGAAGGGCGCGGCCTGGGCCAGGTCGAGCGCCTCCTGGCCGGACGCGGCCTCGGTGAGTTCGATGCCGAAGGGCTCCAGCATCAGGGCGACGGCGCGGCGGTTGATCTCATGGTCGTCGACGACCAGGACCCGGACCGCCTCGGCCAGCTCGACCGCCGCATTCGCCGGCGCCTCGTGCGGCTGGGCCGGCTCCATCGGCACGGACAGGGTGAAGATCGCGCCCTGTCCGGGGGTTCCGTCGGCGGTCAGATCCCCGCCCATCAGATGGGCCAGGTGTCGGCTGATCGACAGGCCCAGGCCCGTGCCCCCATGGGTGCGGGCGGTGGAGGCGGAGCCCTGTTCGAAGGGGGTGAACAGCCGCTCCAGCTGGGCGGGGGTCAGGCCGGGCCCGGTGTCGGCGACGCAGAAGGCGAAATGGTCCCCGTCCCGGTCCAGGGCCAGGACCACCCCGCCGGTCTCGGTGAACTTCAGCGCGTTGGACAAGAGGTTGTTCAGCACCTGGCGCAGGCGCGTGGGGTCTCCGCGCCGCCAGTCGGCGACCCGTTCCAGGCCCTCGACCGTGAGGATCAGGCCCTTGCGGGCGGCCTCGGCCCGCCAGAAGGCGGTGGTGTCGGTGACCATGGCGGCGGGATCGAAGGCGACGGTCTCGATGCGCATCGCCCCGGCCTCCATCTTGGCCAGGTCCAGGAGGTCGTTCAGCAGGCTGCGCATCATGCGGCCTGACTGGCCGATCAGCTCGGCCTCGCTGCGCAGGGCGGGCTCCGCTCCCGGCCGGCGGCCGATGGCCTCGGCCCCCGCCAGGATCGCGCTGATCGGGGTGCGCAGTTCGTGGCTGACCATGGCGATGAAGGCCGACTTGGCGTCGACGGCGGCCTCGGCCACCCGGCGGCCTTCCTCGGCCTCTTCGCGCGCCTCGCGCTGGGCTTCGAGCGCATCGGCGGCTGAGCGCCAGAGCAGGGTCGAGGAAAACACCAAGAGCACGCTGATCATGCCGATCGCGACCCCGAAGAACGAGGCGCCTGACAGCCGCCAGGCGAAGATCGCCGTGACCATCAGATAGACGCCATAGGGCGCCATGGAGGCCGCATAGGCCGCCCGCGACTTCTGGCTGGTGACCACGGTCTTCAGCACGCCGACGCCCAGGAACAGACCGCCGCAGACCAGGCCCCAGGGGCCGCGGGCCAGGATCGAGGCGATGGCCAGGGAGCCGAACACGGTGGAGTTCAGGGCCAGCAGCAAGAGGGCGATCCGACGCCCGGCCGGGCGGTTGATCGCGCGACCGGCGCGGAACAGCAGGAATTCGGCGGCCTGAAGGACGCCATAGGCGGACAGCCAGACCACACTGGCGCGCCAGCCGACCACCGGCATGAAGCACAGGGCGTAGAAGACGGCGAAGATCAGGTTGGGCCGCACGCCTTCGCGGCGGGCCATCAAGGCGCCGGCAAGATCGGGAGTGTCGGGGGTGTCCATAAGGCCGTCCCGGCGCGCGTCAGGCTGCAGTCGTGCAGGTTCGAGGCGCGAGCATGGGCTCGGGCTTTGAATCAAACGTAAAGTTGTGCCCAAATTGGGTGTGAATTCTGAGGGGGCGCCAGAAATCGCCAGCTCAACCCACGCGAAGACTTGGGGTCAGGCCCCGATCATCACCTCGGTCTTCACCGAATTGGCGATAAAGCACTCCTCGTGGGCGGCGTGGTGCAGCGCGGCGAGCTGATCGGCGTCAGGGGGCGCGCCTTCCCAGGTGATCTCCGGCCGCAACCAGACCTTGGTCACCGCCATGCGGCCGGGCGCGATCTCCTCCATGACCCCCTCGGCCTTGTCGGCATAGGCCGTGACCACGAACCCGGCCAGCCGCGCCTTATGCAGGAAGGTCAGCATGTGGCAGTTGGAGAGCGCCGCCACGAACATCTCCTCCGGATCCACGGCCTCCGGCACGGCCCACTTGCCGACCACATGCGGCGAGGCTGAGGCCGGCACGATCAGGCCGCCGTCGAAGCTGATCACGTGGCCGCGGCTGTAGCGGCCCTTGGCGAAATCCTCGCCGTCGCGCAGGGCCCAGGCGATGTCGGCCGTATATTTCGCCATGCTCAGAAGGCCTCGACCGGCAGGGCCATCATCAGCTCCGAGCCGCTGGTCAGCTTGGCCAGGTGGCCCGTTGTGTCGGGCAGGATGCGCTGCATGTAGTAGCGGCCGATGGTGAGCTTGGTCGCATAGAAGGGGTCGGTGTCGCCGGCGGCGATCTTGGCCTGGCAGGTCTTGGCGATCAGGCACCACATGTAGGCCAGAGCCGTCAGGCCGAAGAGGTGCATGTAGTCGGTCGAGGCCGCGCCGGCGTTGTCCGGATTGGCCAGGCCGTTCTGCATCAGCCACATGGTGCCCTCCTGCAGCTTGGCCTTGGCGTCGGCCAGGCCCTCGGTGAAGGGCTTCAGCGCCGCGTCGTCCTGGTTCGCCGCCACGAAGGCGTCGAGTTCGCCGAAGAAGCCCATGACTGCGCGGCCGCCATTGGCCGCCAGCTTGCGCCCGACCAGGTCGAGCGCCTGGACCCCGTTGGTGCCTTCATAGATCAGGGCGATGCGGACATCGCGCATGTACTGGCTGGCCGGGAAGTGCTCGGTGAAGCCCGAGCCGCCATGGATCTGAAGGGCGTCGGAGCAGACCTTCAGACCCTTGTCGGTCAGGAAGCCCTTCACCACCGGGGTCATCAGGGCCATGTAGTCATTGCCCTTCTGGCGCACAGCCTCGTCAGGGCTGGCGTGGGCCAGGTCGCCCTGCAGGCGGTCCAGAACAGGAAGGCGCGCCCGGCCTCGATGACGGCGCGTGAGTCCATCAGCATGCGGCGCACATCGGGGTGGACGATGATCGGGTCGGCGGGGCCGTCGGGGTTCTTCGGGCCGGTCAGGGAGCGGCCCTGCAGGCGCTCCTTGGCGAAGGTCGCGGCGGCCTGATAGGCGGCCTCGGCCTGGGCGATCCCTTGCAGGCCCACCCCGATGCGGGCCTCGTTCATCATCACGAACATCAGGGCCAGGCCCCGGTTCTCCTCGCCGACCAGCCAGCCGGTCGACTCCTCGTGGCGGATCACGCAGGTGGCGTTGCCGTGGATGCCCATCTTCTCTTCCAGGCCGTCGCAGAACACGCTGTTGCGCGCGCCCGGCTTGCCCTCGGCGTCGGGGATGAACTTCGGCACGATGAACAGGCTGATGCCGCGCACGCCCTCCGGCGCGCCCTCGATCCGGGCCAGCACCAGGTGGACGATGTTCTCGGCCATGTCGTGCTCGCCGCCGGAGATCCAGATCTTGGTTCCGGAAATCCTGTAGGTCCCGTCGGCCTGGGGGACCGCCTTGGTCCGCAAGAGGCCGAGGTCGGTGCCGCAGTGGGGCTCGGTCAGGTTCATGGTCCCGCCCCAGTTCCCGGAGACGAGATGGGGCAGGTACAGGGCCTTCTGCTCGGGCGAGCCGCCGTTCAGGATCGCCGAATAGGCGCCGTGGGTCAGGCCCGGATACATGGAAAAGGCCATGTTCGCCGAGGAGCTCATCTCGGAGAAGGACAGGTTCACCACATGGGGCAAGCCCTGGCCGCCATAGGCCGTGTCAGCGCCCAGCGCCGGCCAGCCGCCGGCGACCAGCTGGGCGTAGGCCTCCTTGAAGCCCTTGGGCGTGGTGACCGTGTGGTCGGGGTTCCAGGTGCAGCCCTGCTTGTCGCCCACGGCGTTCAGGGGGGCGAGCACCTCGGAGGTGAAGCGCCCGGCCTCCTGGATGATCTGGTCGACCACATCGATGGCCGCGTCCTCGAACCCCGGCAGGTCCGCGTACTTCTCGATCTCCAGCACATCGCGCAGGAGGAAGGCGTGGTCGCGAACGGGGGGTTGGTAGGTCATCTGCGGTCCGGGCTCCTGAGAGCGTGACAACCGAGAAGTGGCCGCCGGGTTCGGCGACCGTCACGCTCTAGGCTGTCGATTTAGAGCCTTTTTGGCCGCAGCGGAATCGCCGCGTCCAAAAAGGGCTCCAAAGCCGGACGGGTCTTAGCGGGCGTGCTCGAGATCGCCGAGCCGGGCGCGCAGGACCTGATCGTAGTCGGCCGCCTGGGGCAGCAGGTCGGGGCGGGTGGTGGCCAGGTGCTTTTCCAGGCGCTCGCTGGCCCGGACCAGTTCCTCGATGGCGTTGTCGATGTCGCGGCGCTGGGCTTCCAGGGCCACGATGCGCTCGCGGAACTTGGTCAGCGACTTGGCGTTCTGGGCGGCGCAATTGTCGCCGACCTCATAGAGATCAAGGATTTCGCCGATCTCGGCCAGGGCGAGGCCGACCCGCTTGCCGTTGAGGATCAGCTGCAGCCGGGCCCGGTCCTTGTAGGAATAGACGCGGTTCATGCCGTCGCGGGCCGGGGTCAGCAGGCCCTTGTCCTCATAGAAGCGCAGCGCCCGAGGCGTGCACTTAAATTCCTGGCAGAGCTGGCGGATGGTGAAGGTGCGCGCCGGTCGGCGCAGTTCCATGGGCATGGTCGTCCTCCCTTGTTGGACCGTCGTTGTTGGTTGACCAACGCGTAAGGCAGGTTTCCGCGCACGTCAATATGATCGACGATCACTTACCGCTGCGAGAGGCGATCACGGATGCGTGATCGCCTCCGCGGGGAGTCAGGCGGCCACGAAGTCTCCGGCCAGGGCGCGCTCGATCAGGGCGATGGTGCGCTCCAGGCCGAAGATCGCCGCGAAGGAGCCGAAGCGCGGACCCTGGCTCTGGCCGAGCAGCACCTCATAGAGGGCGGTGAACCACAGCCGCAGAGGCTCGAAGCCGGCGACCTTGCCAGCCTCGAACACCTCGTTCTGGATCGCCTCGGCGTCGGCCCCGGCCGGCAGGGCCTTGAACCGGGCGATCAGGTCCTGCATCGCCGCCCGCTCGCGATCATCGGGGAGGCGGAAGGTCTTCGAGGGCTTCACGAAGTCCTCGTAGTAGTTGATCGCGTAGTCGGACAGACGGTCCAGCAGGGGCTGGGTCTCGGCGCTCGCATCGGGGATATAGCGGCTGATAAAGCCCCACAGGATGTCCTTGGTCGAGGCGTCGGCGGCCGAGACCAGGTTCAGCAGTAGGGAGAACGACACCGGCGAGCCCTTGTCCGGCGGGGTCCCGCGGTGGACATGCCAGGCGGGGTTGTCCAGCGCCGGCGCATTGGTCTCGGCCCGCAGGCGGTTGAAGGCGTCCAGCTGCTGCAGATATTCGTCCGTCGCCTTGGGGATGACGTCGAAATAGAGCCGCTTCGCCGACTTCGGCGACTGGTACATGTAATAGGCTAGGCTCTCGGGCGCGCCGTAGCGCAGCCACTCCTCCATGGTCAGGCCGTTGCCCTTGGACTTGGAGATCTTCTGGTTGTTCTCGTCCATGAACAGCTCGAAGTGGAAGGCTTGGGGCGGAACCCCGCCCAGCACCTTGGTGAGCTTGTCCGAGACGCGGACGGAATCGATCAGGTCCTTGCCCGAGGCCTCGAAGTCGACCTCCAGGGCCGTCCAGCGCGCCGCCCAGTCGGGCCGCCACTGCAGCTTCACATGGCCGCCCGTCACCGGAACCTCGGTCAGGGTCCCGTCCTCGTCGGCGAAGACAATGGTCCCGCGGTCGAGATGGCGTTCCAGGGTCGGGACCTGCAGCACGCGGCCGGTCTTGGGACTGATCGGCAGGAAGGGCGAATAGGTCGCGCGGCGTTCCTCGCCCAGGGTGGGCAGCATGATCGCCTGGATGGCGTCGAACCGCTCCAGGAACCGCATCAGCACGCCGTCAAACCGACCGGAGCTGTAGCAGTCGGTCGAGGACATGAAGTCATAGTCGAAGCCGAAGCCGTCGAGGAAGGCGCGCAGACGGGCGTTGTTGTGGTGGGCGAAGCTCTCATATTCGCCGAACGGGTCGCGGACCCGGCTGACCGGCTTGTCGCGATCCTCCTCCAGCATCTCGCGGTTGGGGACGTTGTCCGGGATCTTCCGCAGGCCGTCCATGTCGTCGGAGAAGACGATCAGCTTGGTCGGGATCTGGTCCTCGGTGAGCGCGCGGAAGGCGTTGCGCACCATGGTCGGGCGCGCCGCCTCGCCGAAGGTGCCCATGTGCGGCAGGCCCGACGCGCCGAAGCCGCACTGGAACACGACCGGTTTGTTCAGGGCCGCGAAGGTCTTGACCGCATCGGCGGCCTTGCCGGCGGCGATCAGGGTCGCGGCGGCGTCGCGCTCGGCGTCGGACAGACGCAGGCGCAGGATCCGATCCAGCAGGAGGCGGGCCTGTTCGAAGGGCCAGCTCTTGGCGTCACGGGCTTGATGGGAGAGACCTTGCAGGGACATGGTCCGCGCGTTACCGCCGTAAGCGCCCGGCCTCAAGAACCATTTCCGCGCGGACGTTCGAAGAAGCGTCACGGAAATGCAGCATAGGACCGGTCAATCTCTGGGGGACGTCCAATGAAATCCGGTTTCAAGTTCGCTGCGCTCGGCGTCGTTCTCGCCCTCGGCGCCTGTTCCAAGCCGGCTGAAAAGCCCGCGCCCAAGACCGAAATCCTGTTCTCGATCGTCTCCACCGAGAACGCCCAATCCCAGGCCGCCCAGTGGGGGCCCTTCCTGGCCGACATGGAAAAGGCCACCGGCATGAAGGTGAAGCCCTTCTTCGGGGCCAATTATTCCGCCGCGGTCGAGGCCATGCGCTTCAAGCAGACCGACATGGGCTGGTTCACCAACCAGTCGGGCCTGGAGGCCGTGCGCCGCTCGGGCGGCGAGGTCTTCGCTCGCACCTCCAAGCCGGACAACAAGCCCGACGGCTACCAGTCGGTGATCATCGTGCCCAAGGACAGCAAGCTCACCCTCGAGGGCCTGCTCAAGTGCGACAAGAGCCTGAACTTCGGCATCGGCGACGCCAAGTCGACCTCGGGCACCCTGGCCCCCATGACCTATCTGTTCGCCCCGCGCGGCATTGATCCGGTCGACTGCTTCAAGACCGTGCGGTCGGCCAATCACGAGGCCAATCTGTTCTCGATCGGCTCCGGCGTGCTCGACGCGGCGACCAACAACACCCAGTCGATCGAGCGCCTGGCCGCCAAGTCCGACCCCATGGCCCAGAAGATCGTGAACAACATCAAGATCATCTGGACCTCGCCGACCATTCCGGAAGACCCGATGATCTGGCGCGCCGACCTCGACCCGGCCCTGAAGGCCAAGATCTCGAAATTCATGTTCACCTACGGGACCGGGACCGGCCCCGAGGCGGACCGCCAGCGCTCCGTGCTCAAGGTCATCCAGACCGGGCCGTTCAAGCCGGCCAATGCGACCCACCTGCTGCCCGTCCGCGAGATGGAAGCGACCGAGCTCTTGATCGAGGCGAAGAACAAGAAGGACGCCCCGGCCATCGCCGCCGCCCAGAAGATGCTCGACGACGTCCACGCCGAGCAGAAGAAACTGACCCCGGCGGGTTAGTCGCCGCTGAGCAGGAAGTGGCCGCGCAGGGCGGCGATCGGCGAGTCCTTCGCCTCCTGCCAGGCCTCGACCGTCACATTGGCGATGCGCCGGCCGACCTTGCGCAGGTCGCGCGGGCGTAGGTGGTCATGGACCGGCCGGGCCGCAGATATTCGATGGTGACGTCGATGGTCTTGTGGACCTTGGGAGTCTCCTGGACCACCGACAGCTGGGCCAGCGCCGTCATCTCCATGAAGGCGCCGATCACCCCGCCGTGCAGGGCCGGCAGAAAGGTGTTGCCGATCAGGTGGGGGGCGAAGGGCAGGATGGCGGTCATCTCGTCCCCGGCCAGCTCGGCGGTCATGCCGAGAAAGCGGATATAGGGCACCGACTGCAGGAAGGTCTTCAGCTGTTCGGCAGGCGTGCTCACGTCGGCGCTCCGGGCAGGGGCGCGGGGCCGTTGAGGATGAAGGCGGCCTGGGCCGTGGCGATCGGGTCTGTGGGGTCCTCGTCCCAGGCCTGAGCGCGGACGAAGGCGATCGAGCGGGTCAGCTTGTAGCAGTGGGCCTCGGCGATGATCCCCATGCGCGGGGCGGCCGGGCGCATATAGTCGATGCGCAGGTCGAGGGTGGCGGTGGAGAAGGCCTCGCGCTTGCCCGCCGTGATCGCCAGGCCGCAGCAGTGGTCCAGCAGGGCGGTGACCACGCCCGAGGCGATGACCCCCGTGGCCGGATCGCCGACCAGCTCCTCGCGCCAGGGGGTGCGGATCGCGCCGCGATTGTCGCCGATGGAGACCAGTTCGAACCCCAGCGCGGCGGCGTGCGGCACGGCGGTCGCCATGTGGGCGGCGGCTTTAAGGGCGTCTTCCGGAGAGATCATGTCCCCCGGTTTGATCCAGGGGACCGGTGTGGTCAATCTTTACGGAAGGTCAGGCGAGGCCGCCGGCGAAGGCGATCATGGCCAGAGCCACCATCGGCAGGGCGGCCATCAGCAGGGAGGCGAGGCCGCCCAGGCGGCTGGCGTTGAAGTTGGGGGACACATGAAACAGGTTGGACATTGGCGTGTTCTTTCAGCTTGCTTGCGACAGGCGGGGAGGCCCGTTCGTCTTGGCGCGGGGTATAGGTCCGCACGCGTCAGAACACCCGTTAAGTCTTGGTCATGACCTTGAATTCACAATCTAAATTTCCCGTAAGGTCGGGGCGGTGATCCGCCCGGAGGCTCTGCTGCGCCCGACACCGGCCGGGCTCTATTGTCCGCCGGGCGACTTCTATATCGACCCCGTCCGCCCCGTGGACCGCGCGGTGATCACCCATGGCCACGCCGATCACGCCCGCGCGGGCCACGGCACGGTGCTGGCCACGCCCCAGACCCTGGCGATCATGGCCGAGCGCTACGGCGCCGATTTCACCGGCGTCGAACAGGCCGGCGCCTATGGCGAGGCGGTCGTGCGCGACGGCGTGGAGGTGACCCTTGTCCCGGCCGGCCACGTGCTGGGCTCGGCCCAGGCGGTGGTGCGCTGGCAGGGCCTGACCTGCGTGGTCTCCGGCGACTACAAGCGCCGCCGCGATCCGACCTGCCCGGGCTTCGAGCCGGTCCCCTGCGATGTCTTCATCACCGAGGCGACCTTCGGCCTGCCGGTCTTCCGCCATCCCCCGGCCGAGCAGGAGATCGCCCGCCTGCTGCGCTCGGTCGCCCAGTTTCCGGACCGCACCCACCTGGTCGGCGCCTATGCGCTCGGCAAGGCGCAAAGGGTGATCGCCCTGCTGCGCGAGGCGGGCTGGGACCGCCCCATCTTCGTCCATGGCGCCCTGGAGCGGCTGAACCGGCTCTATGAGGCCCACGGCGTGGCTTTGGGACCGCTCGCCCCGGCCACCTCCACGACCAAGGGCGATTTCGCCAGCGAGATCGTCATCGCTCCGCCCTCGGCCCTGCAGGATCGCTGGTCGCGGCGCTTCGCCGATCCGGTGACCGCCTTCGCTTCCGGCTGGATGCGGGTCCGGGCCCGGCCCGCCAGAGGGGCTGCGAGCTGCCGCTGATCCTCTCCGACCACGCCGACTGGGACGAGCTGACCGCCACGGTGGACGAGCTGCGCCCCGGGGAACTGTGGATCACCCACGGGCGGGAGGAGGCGCTCACCCGCTGGTCCCAGCTGCACGGGGTCGAGGCCCGGGCGCTCGCCCTGGTCGGCTATGAGGACGAGGACGCCGAATGAGGGCCTTCGCCGATCTCCTCGACCGCCTGTCGCTCACGGCGTCGCGCAACACCAAGCTCGCCCTGATGGTCGGCTATTTGGCCGAGACCCCCGATCCCGACCGGGGCTGGGCGCTCGCGGCCCTGACCGGCGAGCTCAGCTTCGACGCCGCCAAGCCGGCCTTCATCCGCAAGGCCGCCGAGGCGCGGATGGATCCCCAGCTGTTCCGCTGGTCCTACGACTATGTGGGCGATCTGGCCGAGACCGTGGCCCTGGTCTGGGAGGCCAAACCCGGCGCCAACCGCGAGCCGCAGCTCTCCGAAGTCATCGACGCCCTGACCTCCGCCAGCCGCAGCGAGGTCCAGAGGCTGATCGAGACCTGGCTCGACGCCCTCGACCCCACCGCCCGCTGGGCCCTGCTCAAGCTGATGACCGGAGGGCTTCGGGTCGGGGTCTCCGCGCGGCTGGCCAAGCAGGCGCTCGCCCAGCTGGGCGGGGTCGAGGTCGCCGAGATCGAGGAGGTCTGGCACGGCCTGAGCGCGCCCTATGGGGACCTGTTCGCCTGGCTGGAGGGGCGATCCGATCGGCCCTCGGCCGTCTCGCCGGGCCGGTTCCGGCCGGTGATGCTGGCCCAGGCCATAGACGAGGCCGTCGATTTCCCGCGCCTGGACCCGGCCGCCTATGTGGCAGAGTGGAAGTGGGACGGCATCCGCATCCAGGCGGTGAACGAGGGCGGGGTGCGCCGGCTCTATTCGCGCACCGGCGACGACATCTCGAAAACCTTCCCCGACATGGTCGAGGCCCTGGATTTCGAGGGCGTGATCGACGGCGAGCTGCTGGTGGTCCGCGACGGGGCGCTGGCCAGCTTCGGCGACCTGCAGCAGCGGCTGAACCGCAAGACCGTCGACGCCAAGCTGATCCAGACCTATCCGGCCGCCATCCGCGCCTATGACCTGCTGGCCGAGGGGGCGGAGGATCTGCGTCACCTGCCGTTCCTGGAGCGCCGTGAACGGCTGGAGGCCCTGGTGGCGCGGCTGGGGTCCGGGCGCATCGACCTCTCGCCCCTGCAGCCCTTCGAGACCTGGGAAGGTCTGGCGGACCTGAGGTCGGATCCGCCGGAGGGCGACGCCCAGCTGGCCGAGGGCGTGATGCTGAAGCGGGCGGATTCAATCTATGAGGCCGGCCGGCCCAAGGGGCCCTGGTTCAAGTGGAAGCGCGACCCGCACCTGATCGACGCGGTGCTGATGTACGCCCAGCGCGGCCACGGCAAGCGCTCCAGCTTCTATTCCGACTACACCTTCGGGGTCTGGACGACGGACGCGCTGGGCCAGCGCAGCCTGACCCCGGTCGGCAAGGCCTATTTCGGCTTCACCGACGAGGAGCTGAAGCAGATCGACAAGTTCGTCCGCGACAATACGGTCGAGCGCTTCGGCCCGGTGCGCTCGGTCCGCGCCGAGCCGCATTTCGGCCTGGTGCTGGAGGTCGCCTTCGAGGGACTGCAGCGCTCGACCCGCCACAAGTCCGGGGTGGCCATGCGCTTTCCCCGCGTCCACCGCCTGCGCTGGGACAAGTCCCCCGGCGAGGCGGACGAGCTGACCACCCTGCAGCGTATGCTCGACTAGCCCCCGGGCTGGGCCTCATAGAACCGCGGCCGGCGGGTGAAATGATAGGCCGCCGTCTCCAGGCCCTCTATGGCGATGGCGATCGCATGATAGTCGCGGCCGAACGGCTTGCACTGGCGCTGCATCACCCGCAGCTGGTCGACATAGGGGCGCAGGGCCTCGAAGGCCCGCACAGGGTCGCCGAGGGTCGCATAGGTCTGCCGCGCCATGTCTCTTGTCCTTGAAGGGATCGGAACAAAAGCAGAACTTCAGACTCGGCGCGACTCCGTAGGGGGTGTTTTTCGGGCGAGGCGCAACCAGGCGTCGGGCGGCTTAACCCTTGGCCCGCTTCGCCGCGGCGATCGCCAGCTCGGTGTCATGGACCAATTCGTCGACCAGCTCGGCCACGCTGATCTGGCGGATCTTCGGCGGGATCAGGCCCTGCTCGGCCAGGGTCACGATCCCGTGCAGCGAGGTCCAGAACTTGAGCGCGAAACGGCGCCGGGTCAGGTCGGGCAGGTCCGGATCGACGGCCGCAAGGGTCAGGTCGAAATTGGCGTCGGCCGCGGCGTAGAGGGCGTCGTCGGCGCTGGCCCGCTGCACCAGCCGCGATCCGTACATCAGGGCGTAGAGCCCGGGATGGTCGAGGCCGTAGGCGAGATAGGCGTGCGCCAGGGGCCCCAGCCTGGGCCGGGCGCCGACCGCGGCCCGCAGGACCTCGCCCGTGGTCCGGAAGGCCTGGGTCGCCACCGCCGCCAGCAGGGCGTTGCGGTCGGGGAAGTGCCGGTAGGGCGCGGCCTGGGATACGCCGAGCCGCCGGGCGAGCGCGCTCAGGCTCACCGCCTCATGTCCCCTGGCCTCGACCTCGGCCGTGGCCGCCGCGATCAGGGCCTCGCGCAGATCGCCATGATGATAGGCGGCCTTCCGGGGCGCCTGCGCCGTCTCGCTCATCTCAAAGTCCGCTTGACCCCGGCGGACGCGCCGTAGGATGTAATAGCCTACAACATTGCCGCGGGAGATCCCAGCCCGCGCGTGAGATCCGGGAGGTCCCATGAGCCGCATCTTCGGCGCCGTCCGCCAGAACGGCTATGTGGTCCGCGACATCCGCGCGGCCATGGACCATTGGGTCAATGTCGTGGGCGTCGGCCCCTGGTTCTTCGTCGAGGAAGTGAAGACCGACTATTTCCGCCATCGCGGAGCAACCTCCGACATGCGCATGAGCGTGGCTCTGGCCAATTCCGGCGACCTGCAGATCGAGCTGATCCAGCCGCTCAATGACGCGCCCTCTCTCTACAAGGAGTTCCTCGACGCCGGGCGCGAGGGGCTGCAGCACCTGGCCTATTGGACGGAGGACTTCCAGGGCCTCTATGACCGGGCCCTGTCCCTGGGCTACCGAGCCGGCCACGAAGGCCAGATCGGCGGCGAGCAGGGCCGCTTCGCCTATTTCGACACCGAGGGGCCCCATCCGGGCGCGGTGGTCGAGATCTCCGACATCAGCGGCTCCAAGGGCCGGTTCTTCGACCACATCCGCCGCGCCGCCCAGGACTGGGACGGCGCCGATCCCATCCGCACCGTCCGCTGACCTCCGAGAGACCCTCATGACCGACCTCGCCGAACGCCGCCTGAAGACTGTCCGCGACCACATGGCGCTGGAATGCGTCTGCGACTGGGACGCGGTGATCGCCACCTTCGAACACCCCCGCTACGAGATGTACGGCACGGGCCAGGTGTTCGACGGGGAGGAGCAGGTGCGCGGCTATTTCGCCGCCTCCCGCACGCCCTTCCCGGATCAGGCCAATGAGATCATCGCCCTCGCCCACGACGGCGACTCCGTGCTGGTCGAGTTCTTCCTGACCGGCACCCACCTGGGCCCGCTGCGGCTCAAGGACCGGGTGGTCGAGCCCACCGGCAAGAGCTTCAAGGTGCGCATGGCCGCGAGCTTCGAGTTTCCGCCCGGCGGCGACCGGATCATCTGCGAGCGGCCGTTCTACGACGCGACCGCCGTCACCAAGGCCCTGGGGATCGTCTGATCCGCGTCCCTGAAGGTCGGGCTTAGGCGGGCGTCAGTTCGCCGGACAGGAAGGCCATGAGGTCGCCGCCCTCGAACTTCAGGCCGCGCACGCCGGCCCGCTCGCCCGCCTCCATGTCGCCGGGCTTGTCGCCCACCATGATCGAGCGGGCGACGTCCACCGGCCAGTCGGCCATGGCCTTGAGCAGCATGCCGGGGTTGGGCTTGCGGTCCGGCGGATCGGGATGGCGATAGGTCTCGTCGGCGGCTTCCGGGTGGTGCGGACAATAATAATAGGCGTCGATCCTGCCGCCGATCTCGGCAAGCGACCGGCTCATCTGGTCGTGCAGGGCCACGACGTCGGCCTCGGTGTAATAGCCGCGCCCGACCCCGGACTGGTTGGTCACCACGAACACCCACCAGCCGGCGGCGTTGAAGGCGGCGACCGCCTCCCGCGCGCCGGGGATCCAGCGGAAATCCTCCCAGCGGTGCACATAGCCGGGGTCTTCATTGAGCACCCCGTCGCGGTCGAGGAACAGGGCGGGGCGGGGGGCGAGAGGCATAGAGGCTGCTCGGAAATCGGGCGAGGGAGAGACGGGCACATATAGCGCGGCGCAGGCGGCGTCGGCATCCTTTCGCAGATCGGCGCGGCAGGTCTATGGTCTGTCTCCCGTCGCCCAAGGTTTCGAGGCCCGTTTGGATCAGTCCGCCCCCGTTCTCGCCCTCGACGACCTGAAAGTGGACTTCGACACCCATGACGGGGCGGTGCGCGCGGTGCGCGGCGTCTCCCTGACCGTGGCCCGCGGCGAGACCCTGGGCGTGGTGGGCGAAAGCGGCTCGGGCAAGAGCCAGACCTTCATGGCGGTCATGGGCCTGCTCGCCCGCAACGGCCGCGCCACGGGCTCGGCCAGGTTCCGCGGCCAGGAGCTGCTGGGCCTGAAGCCGGCCGAGCTCAACCGCATCCGCGGGTCGAAGATGACCATGATCTTCCAGGACCCGCTGACGGCGCTGACCCCGCATGTGCGGATCGGCGAACAGATCGCCGAGCCCCTGCGCCTGCATCTGGGCCTGTCCGACCGCGACGCCCGCGCCCAGGCGTTGGAATGGCTGCAGCGGGTGCGCATCCCAGACGCCGCCGACCGCATGGGCGCCTATCCGCACGAGCTCTCGGGCGGCATGCGCCAGAGGGTGATGATCGCCCAGGCCATGTCCTGCCGCCCCGAACTGCTGATCGCCGACGAGCCGACCACCGCGCTGGACGTCACGGTCCAGGCGGAGATCCTCGACCTGATGGCCGAGCTCGCCCGCGACACCGGGACCGCCATGGTGCTGATCACCCACGACATGGGGGTCATCGCCCGCCTGGCCGACCGGGTCTGCGTGATGAAGGACGGCGCATATGTCGAGGAGGGCTCGGCCGAGACCCTCTTCTCGGCGCCCAGGACCGACTACACCCGCGCCCTGCTGGCCGCGATCCCCCGGCTCGACCGCACCGACCGCGGCGGCCGGCCGGTGCTCCTGCCTGTCGCGCCCAAGGCGCCGGTGGTGGTCGAGGGCCAGGACATCAAGGTCTGGTTCCCGGTGGGCCAGGGGCTGTTCGCCAAGCCGAAATCCCTGCGCGCCGTCGACGGCGTCAGCTTCCAGGTGCGCGAGGGCGAGACCCTGGGCGTGGTCGGGGAGTCGGGCTGCGGCAAGTCCACCCTGTCGCGGGCGGTGCTGAACCTCCTGCCCGCCACCGCGGGCGCCGTGACCCTGATGGGCGCCGACATCACCCACGCCGAGCGCGAGACCTTGCGCGCCGCGCGCCGCGACCTGCAGATCGTGTTCCAGGATCCCCTGGCCAGCCTCGACCCCCGCGCCGCGATCGGCGAGTCCATCGCCGAGCCCCTGGTGGTCTTCCGCCCCGACCTCAGCCGCCGCCTGCGCGAGGCCGAGGTGGTGGCGATGATGCAGAAGGTCGGGCTCGATCCGGCCCTGATCAACCGCTATCCGCACGAACTGTCCGGCGGCCAGAACCAGCGGGTCGGCATCGCCCGGGCGATGATCCTGCGGCCCAAGCTGGTGATCTGCGACGAGGCGGTCTCGGCGCTCGACGTCTCGATCCGCGCCCAGATCATCGACCTCCTGATCGCCCTGCAGCGGGAGATGGGGCTGGCGATGATCTTCATCAGCCACGACCTGGCGGTGGTCCGCGAGATCAGCCACCGGGTCATGGTGCTCTATCTGGGCCGGGTGATGGAGGAGGCCGACCGCGACCGGCTCTATGCCGATCCCCGCCATCCCTACACCCGCGCCCTCTTGTCGGCCGCCCCGATCCCCGACCCCGCCGTCGAGCGCCGTCGCCAGCGCCTGAAGCTGTCGGGCGAACCGCCCAGCCCGATGGACCCCAAGGCCGCCCTGCGATTCCTGCCCTCCCGCCGGGCGGAGGACCCACCCTATTCGCCCAAGCTGCAGGAGGTGGCACCGGGCCACTGGGTCAGCGAGTTCGACGCCGACGCGGCCTGATCCCGCCTCAACCCCCCGGAAAGGACTGCCGGCGTACAAAGCCCGCCAGTCTCGTGTCCGGAAGCGCCCCCGTGGAAATCGAAGTCATCCGTCCCCAGGATCTCTCCGCCGCCCGGCTGGCCCGCTGGGCGGAGCTGCAGGCCTCGGACATCGCGCTCGACAGCCCTTTCCTGTCGCCCAACTGGGCCCGCGCCGTGGAGCGCGCCCAGGGGGATTCCAGCCGCCCGATCCGCATCGCCGTGATGCGCCAGGACGACCGCGACGTCGGCTATTTCGCCGCCCGCACCGGCACGGTCACCGCCATGCCTGCGGGCGCGCCCATGTGCGACTATCAGGGCCTGGTCGCGGAATCCGACCTCGACCTCGACCCGCGCGAGCTGGTCACGGCGCTCGGGGTCCAGCGCTTCGATTTCTGCCACATGCTGGACGAGGATCCGGTCTTCGCCCCCTTCGCCCGCGGCCATGTCACCAGCCATGTGGTCGACGTCACCGGCGGCTATGAGGCCTATGCGGCCGAGCGCCGCGAGGCCGGGACCTCGGTGCTCAAGGACAGCGACAAGAAACGCCGCAAGGTCGAGCGCGAGATCGGCCCGGTCCGCTTCACCGCCTTCTCCCGCTCGCGGGCCGACCTCGACACCCTGATCGACTGGAAGCGCGCCCAGCTGGCCGCCACCGGCCAGACCGACATCTTCGCCGCCCACTGGACCATGCGCCTGCTGCGCGACCTGTTCGCCAGCCGCGATCCCGATTTCGGCGCCGTGCTGTTCACCCTGCATTTCGGCGAGCAGCTGGCCGCCGTGCATCTGCACCTGCGCGGCCGCCGCACCATCCATGGCTGGCTGATCGCCCACGACCCGGCCTTCGAGCGCTACTCCCCCGGCATTCTGCTGTTCCAGGACATCCTGCGCTGGATGGACCACACGCCCTATTCGCGCCTCGACCTCGGTCCCGGCGACTACCGGTTCAAGCGCGAGTTGGCCAATCGCGGCCAGGGCGTCGGCTTCGGCTTCGTGGGGCGTCCCTCCCCCTCGACCCTGATCCGCAGCGCCGCCTATGGGGTGCGCGCCGCGGCCGAGGCCTTGCCCCTGGGCCGGGTGTCCGAACTGCCCGGCAAGGCCATGCGGCGCCTCGATGTGATCCGCGGCCTGAGGTAGACGGCGCGTCTTGCCGGACGCCCCTTCCGGGTTATTCTCCCGGTATGATTGCGCCCAAGGCTCCCCTCATCGTCATCGATCTGCAGACCGGCATGTTCGACGGCGTTGTCGAACCTCCCATCCATGACGCTGACGGTCTCGTCGCGCGAACCCGGGCCGCCATCGCCTGGGCCCGCGGCACGGGGCGCAAGGTCGCCTTCGTCCGCCATGACGCCCCGCCCGGCGATCCGCTCGCCCGCGGCGCCTCGGGCTGGCCGGTCTGGCCGGCCCTGGGCCAGGACGCGGCCGAGCCGACCTTCGGAAAGCGGGTCGGCGACGCCTTCAGCGATCCCGATTTCACCCGCTGGGTGGCCGACCAGGGCGCCGGCGAGGTGGTGCTGCTGGGCGCCCAGACCGATCACTGCGTCACCGCCACGGTCGCCGGCGCCCTGGCCAAGGGCCTGAAGGTCACGGTGGTGGCCGACGCCCACTCGACCTGGGACTGGAACGGCGAGACCGCCGACCAGATCATCGCCCGCTGCAACGCCGCCTTCGCCGAAGCGGGCGCGCGACTAGTGACGACATCGGACCTGGCGTGAACGCTCCGCGCCGTCTGGCGGTCTTGATCTTCGCCCTGGCGCTTGGGGCCTGCAGCCCGCAAAAGGCCGAACCCCTGAAGGCCAAGGCGCCGGCGGGGCCGCCGCCGGCCTTGGCCTGGGCCTATCCGGACGCGCCGGAGGCGCCCTTGCCCGACTATCCGCCGGGTCCGCAGCATCTTCCGGGGATCGACCGCGTGGTCTCGTCGGCCGAGCTGAACGATCCCGCCCATCCGGTCGACTGGACGCCTGACCGGCATCCCGCGCCGCCCGCCGTGGTCGGCCATCGCCGGCCAGGCGGTCCTGCGCCCTGCGCGGAGTGCCACTTCTATAACGGCGTAGGCTTCGTGGGCGCGGCGGACCTTGCCGGCCTGCCCGCCGGCTACATCACCCAGCAGCTCGCCGAATTCCGCTCCGGCCGGCGGGTCTCCTCCCAGCGTGCGAACCGCCCCGACACCGAGGAGATGATCGCTGTCGCCAAGGGCCTCACCGAGGCCGAGGCCGCCCAGGCCGCCGCCTATTACGCCAGCCTGCCGCGCCGGCCCTTCGTCCGGGTGGTCGAGACCGACGTCGCCCCCGCCGCGCGCGCCAACCACTGGGGCTGGCAGGAACTGATCCCCGACGCCCCGCCCCAACCGCTGAACGGCGGGGTGGTCGAGGTGGCGGAGGACTGGCCGCGGATGCTGCTGCGGGACCCGCGGACCGGGGTCGTGGCCTATGTTCCGCGCGGCGCGATCGCCCGTGGCGAGGCCCTGGTGCGAACTGGCGGCCCGGCTGCCCAGCCCTGCGCAAGCTGCCACGGCGCCGACCTCAAAGGGCGCGAGGGCGTCCCACCGCTAGCTGGCCGCTCGCCGGCCTATCTGGTCCGCATGCTCTGGGACATCAAGTCCGGCGCCCGCTCCGGGCCCGCGGTCGCCCAGATGCTGGTTCCGGTTTCGGATCTCACGCCCGCCCAGATCATCGACATCGCCGCCTATCTGGGCTCACGGACGCCGTGACGCCGCCGCGGGCTTGACATTCATAACGTGTCAGTTATTTCTGACATATGAAAGATGCGTCACCGCCTCTGACCGCCGGGGATGTGCTGCTGGCCAGGCTGGCGGCGCTCGCCAGTCCGCACCGCCTGCGGATCATCGCGGCGCTCAGCGCGGGCGGACGCAACTATGTCAGCCAGCTCGCCCGCGAGATCGGCATCAGCCGCCCCCTGCTGCACCTGCACCTGCAGAAGCTGGAGGAGGCGGGGCTGGTCACCAGCCAGCTGGAGCTCGGCGCCGACGGCAAGGCGCTCAACTATTTCGAGGTCGCGCCCTTCGCGCTCGACCTGACCCCCGCCGCCATCACCGCCGCGGCCGCGACGCTGACCGCAAAATCCGAGACCTGATAGGAACGCCCATGTCCGCCCCCGTCTTCTTCACCACCATAAGCCTCATCCTCGGAACCGTGATCCTGGTATTCGGCATGAGGGCCTATGCCTCGATCCAGCAGGCCAAGGCCCGGTCGGGCGCGGAAGAGGCCTATCGGCAGATCGCCGAGAAGGCGATCGCCGCCCAGTCGGAGACGGCCGCCGCCCTGGCCGGCCTGAAGACCGCGCTCGCCGATGTCCCCGCCCGCCTGGCGGCGGTCGAGAAGATCCTCAAGCAGGTGGAGTAGGGCGCGACCCAGGCCCATTGCTCCCAACGCCTTGCGCCATTAGAGGTGGCCGCCTCCGCACCTGCCCCGGCTCCAAGTTCTCATGACCCTTTCCCTCGACGACGTCCGCGCAGCCGCTGACCGGCTGAAGGGGCATATTGAACGCACGCCCCTGCGGCACAGCCGGACGCTCTCGGAAATCACCGGCGCGGAAGTGTGGGTGAAGTTCGAGAACCTGCAGTTCACCGCGGCCTATAAGGAGCGCGGGGCGCTCAACACCCTGCTGCAGCTGGGGGACAATGTCGCCAAGCGCGGGGTGATCGCGGCCTCGGCCGGCAATCACAGCCAGGGCCTGGCCTATCACGCCGCCCGGTTGGGCATCCCCGTCACCATCGTCATGCCGCGCAACACCCCCTTCGTGAAGGTGCAGCAGACCCGGGCGCACGGCGCCAATGTGGTGCTGGAGGGCGACAATTACGACGAGGCCTCGGCCGTCGCCTACCGGCTGTGCCAGGAGCGCGACCTCAATTTCGTCCACCCGTTCAACGACCTGCAGGTCATGGCCGGCCAGGGCACCGTGGCGCTTGAGATGCTGGAGGACCAGCCCGACCTCGAGGTCCTGCCGATCCCGATCGGCGGCGGCGGCCTGATCGCCGGCTGCGCCACCGTGGCCAAGTCGATCAACGCCAATATCCAGGTGGTGGGCGTCGAACCGGCCATGTACCCGTCCTTCACCGCCAAGATGCGCGGCGTGAACGGCACGCCGGGCGCCGGCGGGGCGACCATCGCCGAGGGCATCGCGGTCAAGACCGTGGGCGAGCTTTCCTATTCCATCGCCCGGCCGCTGATCGACGAGGTGCTGCTGATCGAGGAGCCGCACTTCGAGCGCGCGGTGGCCCTCTACTGCAATGTCGAGAAGACGGTGGTCGAGGGCGCGGGCGCGGCCTCGCTGGCGGCCCTGCTGGCCTATCCCAGCCACTTCGCCGGCAAGAAGTGCGGCCTGATCATCACCGGCGGCAATATCGACACCCGCCTCCTGGCCTCGGTCCTGACCCGCGAACTGATCCGCGACCAGCGTCTGGTCTCGATCCGCATCATCGGCGACGACCGCCCGGGCCTGCTCGCCAATGTCTCGGCGATCATCGGCAATATGGGCGCGAACATCATCGAGGTGGCGCACAACCGCCTGTCCCTCGACGTGCCGGCCAAGGGCGCGGAGTTCGACGTCACCATGGAGACCCGCGACGCCCAGCACACCCAGGAGATCATGGATGCGCTGCGCCACGCCGGCTATCCTCCCCGCACCATCTAGGACCTGAACATGAAGCGCCTATTCGTCCTTCTGGCCTGCGCCCTGGCGCTCGCCGGTTGCGGCACGGACAAGAAGCTGGCCGCGGCCAACATGACCGCCGCCAAGGCTTTTTTGGCTGAGAACGCCAAGGACCCGGCGGTCCATGTCCTGCCCGACGGCCTGCAGTTCAAGGTGATCAAGTCCGGGCCCGAGGACGGCCTGCGTCCAGCCAAGCAGGACGAGGTCAAGGTCCATTATGAGGGCAAGCTGCTGGGCCCGCCCGGCAAGCCCTTCGCCGGCAAGGTGTTCGATTCATCCTATGACCGGGGCGTCCCGGCCTCCTTCCCGCTCAATGGTCTGATCCCCGCCTGGATCGAGGCCCTGCAGCTGATGCGGCCGGGCGACCAGTGGATCCTCTTTGTCCCGCCGGAACTGGGCTATGGCGAGGAAGGGGCGGGCAATGGCGACATTCCCCCCAACAGCGTGCTGATCTTCAAGATCGAACTGCTGGGCGTCCTGCCGGGCGTCGGGCGGATCGGCAACGGCTGACGCCGCCCATGACCCCGCCCGGCTTCGCCCTGTTCGACACGGCGATCGGCCTCTGCGGGGTCGTCTGGAACCCGGTCGGCCTGATCGGAACCCTGCTGCCGGAGGGCGACGGGGACGCCGCCCGCGCCCGCATCGCCCGGCGCTGGCCGGCGGCCGTCGCGGCGGCGCCCTCGCCGGAGGCCGCCTTCGCCATTTCGGCCATCACCGCCCTGATGGTCGACGGCCGCACCGATCTGACCGGCGTGACCCTGGACATGGGCGGGCTCTCCGACTTCCTGATCCGGGTCTATGCCGCCGCCCGCGCGGTGCCGCCTGGACAGACCCGCACCTATGGCGAGATCGCCGCGGCGGCCGGCGCGCCGCGGGAGGCCCGAGCGGTCGGCCAGGCCATGGGCCGCAACCCCTGGCCCATCGTCGTGCCCTGCCATCGGGTCATGGGCGCCGGCGGCAAGCTGGTCGGCTTCTCCGCGCCAGGCGGCACAGACACCAAGCTGAAACTGCTCTCGATCGAACAGGCCAGGCTGAGCAATGCGCCCGGCCTGTTCGATGATCTCGGCGGGCTGCCGATCGGCGTACGGCCGGGGACCTAGCCCGGACCCGCTGGGTTCATCACCGTCAGGATGAAATTGGCCGTGCCATAGCCGGTCTTCGGAGCCGGAACCCGGACCTCGAACATCAGCTGGGACGATCCATTGACCGTGCCGGAATAGCTGGTCGCGCCGCCGCCATTGGACTGCGGGACCCAGTCGGCGGCGAGGCCGCGGACGGCGGCCTGGACCAGGGCGACCTGGGCCGGAGTGATGTCCTCCACCGCCAGACGACAGATCTGGCGGGTGGGGTCGCTCATCAGAATGATCTGACCCTGGGCGGCGTTGACGGCGGCCGAGAAGCGCTCCGCCGGCTTGATGTCCTTGAAGGCCGCAAGATCCGGCGCGTAGCCGGAATCGGCCAGCACCACGCCCGCGGCGTCCAGGCTGGGGGACGGCGGGTTGAAGGGCAGGTTCCCCAGGGCGTTGGCCGCGCAGGCCTTGACCGCGGTGACGGCGGCCTGATCGACCGGCGCGGCCCCGGCGGTCTGGGCGCTGGCGGTTCCGCCAAGCGCGCAAAGGGCCGTGGCGACGAGGGCGGCGAGCGATGATTTCATGGGAGTTCCTCCAGGGTGGCATGGGACCCGCTGCCGGGTCCTGCTGGCAACAGCACGACTCCCCGCATCGGGGCCGCGGACCCACAATGAGGCCGATTGCCCAGGGCGCCCGTTATTAAGAAAGCGGAATGGCCGTTTACGAAGATTAACGCCAATTCCACCTAGAAGGGTGGCGTACCGCGCCATTCGTTAATCTGAATCAAATCTAAACGCCTAAAATTAACTCTCGTTACAGTATAAATCTCAAAGTGGACTTCGCAGCAGAACTTTTCTCCTCCGATTCACCGGGCGATAATCAAGCGGTGCTATCCGTTGCGACAGGCAAAACGCCTGCGGCCGCCGAAATGACGGCCGGACACCTGAGAAAAGGACCGATTGATGCCGAATAGCGTCAACACCAATGTCGGGGCGATGGTCGCCCTGCAAAACCTGAATTCCACCCAGGCCGATCTGATGCAGGTTCAAAACCGCATCAACACCGGCAAGAAGGTGGCCTCGGCGAAGGACAACGGCGCCATCTGGGCTATCGCTCAGAACCAGCGCTCGACCTCCGGCTCGCTGAACGCGGTGAAGGACTCCGTCCAGCGCAGCCAATCGACCGTCGATGTCGCCATCGCCGGCGGTGAAGCCGTGTCGGACCTGCTGCTGCAGATGAAGGAAAAGGCCCTGGCCGCTTCCGACTCCAGCCTCGACTCGTCCTCGCGCACCGCGCTGAACGAAGACTTCAAGGCCCTGCGCGACCAGATCGGCAAGGCCGTGACCAACGCCACCTTCAACGGCGTGAACATGATCAAGTCCGGCGGCACCACCATCGCCGCCCTGGCCGACGCGGACGGCACTTCCAAGCTGACCGTCGCGGCTCAGGACCTCTCCCTCGGCGGCGGCAACGTCACTGTGGCGGCGACTGACTCGATCGGAACCCAGACCACGGCGGCGAACATGATCGCCACCGTCGCCACCTCGATCAGCAACGTCTCGACGGCGCTGTCGAAGCTCGGCACGGGCTCCAAGTCGCTGGCCTCGCACCTGACCTTCGTGGGCAAGCTGCAGGACTCCATCGACGCCGGTGTCGGCAACCTCGTCGACGCCGACCTGGCCAAGGAAAGCGCCCGCCTCACCTCGCTGCAGACCAAGCAGCAGCTGGGCGTCCAGGCGTTGTCCATCGCCAACAGCTCGTCCTCGGGCCTGCTGTCGCTCTTCCGTTAATCGCCCGAAAAGACGGCGAAAGCCCTCACCGGGCTTAGAAAACCTTGGCGCCTCCCGACCTTCGGTCGGGGGGCCGTTTTGTATTTGCGCGCTTTCGGTTTTCATTCCGCCGGGGAACACGTGGCCTGATGCCGCGACAGAGCGCCAAGGGCGCCGGTCGTTCCCGGGAGGCGGACATGGCGGCGGACTACGATCTCCTCATCATCGGCGGCGGCGTCGCCGGCTCGGCGCTCGCTCGGGTCATGGCCCAGGCCGGCGCACGGGTCCTGGTGCTGGAGGCCTCCGAGGTCTTCGAGGACCGGGTGCGCGGCGAATGGATCGCCCCCTGGGGCGTCAAGGAGGTGGTCCGGGTCGGGCTCTATGACCTGCTGATGGGGGCTGGCGGCCACCATGTCGAAACCCACGTCACCTATGACGAGAGCCGGTCGCCCGAGGCCTCCGAGGCCGAAACCCTGCCGCTTTCGATCTTCGCCGAGGGCATAGCCGGACCCCTCTGCCTGGGGCATCCGCGTCACTGCCAGACCCTGATGGACGCCGCCCGCGAGGCGGGCGCGCGCGTGATCCGCGGCGCCCAGGTGACCGAGATCGGGGCGGGCGCCCAGCCCTTCGCCGCCTGGACCGACGCCGAGGGCGAGCACCGCGCCACCGCCCGCCTGCTGGTCGGCGCCGACGGCCGCGCCTCCTTCGTGCGGGAAAGCCTCGGGATTCCGCCGCACCAGGATCCGCCGCACCACATGTTCGCCGGCCTGCTGGTCGAGGGCGCGGACGGCTGGGACCCGACCCGTCAGGCGATCGGCGCGGAAGGCGAGTTCGGCTTCCTGGCCTTTCCGCAAGGCGACGGCCGGGTGCGGCTCTATGGCAGCTACGCCCTCGATCAGCGTCGGCGCTTCGCCGGCGCCGAGGGGCCGGCCAATTTCCTGGCCGCCTTCCGCGCCCGCTGCGCGCCGGCCAATCGCATCCTGGCCGAGGCCCGCCCCGCCGGACCGCTGCTGAGCTATTTCAACAACGACGCCTGGACCGACCAGCCCTTCGTCGAGGGCGCGGTGCTGGTCGGCGACGCCGCCGGCTGGAACGACCCGATCATCGGCCAGGGGCTGTCGATCTCCTATCGCGACGTCCGTCTGGTCAGCGAGATCCTCAAGGCCTCCGACGACTGGTCGGCCGCGGCGCTGGCCCCCTATGGCGAGGAGCGGGCCGAGCGGCTGCGGCGGCTCAGGTTCTCGGCCGCGCTCACCGCCGCCCTCGACGCCGAGTTCGGGCCCGCGGCCGCGGAGCGCCGGCGCCGCCACCATGAGCGGTCGAGCGCGGACGCCTCGCTGAAAGCGCACGCCATCGCGGTCATGGCCGGCCCCGAGGTCTTGCCGCCCGACGTCTTCACGCCCGAGCACGGGCCCGGGTTCTGGAGCTCTGACCATGGATATCGCCGACTACAACGCCCGCTGGCTGGCCGCCTGGAGCGCCAAGGACGTCGAGGCCCTGCTGGGCTTCTACGCGCCGGACTGCCGCTATGCAGACCAGCAGGTTCCGCACGGCCTCGAGGGCCACGCGGCCTTGCGCGCCTATCTCACCGGCCTGTTCGGCGCGACCCCGCCGATGCGCTACGATCCCGACGAGGTCTGGCCGGTCCCGGGCGGCTTCTGCGGCCGCTGGTACTGCGTGATCGGCGAGGACGCCAAGGCGGCGCCGGCCCTGCGCGGCTTCGACCTGGTGATCCTTAAGGGCGACCGCATCGTGCTCAACGAGGTCTATGTCCACACCCTGGCGGCCACCGCCTGACCCCCAGATTGGGTCGGGACTCGGAACCATTCGCCGGCTCGACGCTTCAAGCCGTCGGAGGTCGCCGTGCCAGACGCTGAAACCAAGTCCGTTCTGATCGTCGAGGATGAGATCCTGGTCGCCCTGGACATGGAGGCCGTGGCCCTCGATCTCGGCCTGGAATGTGTCGGCATCGCCGCCGACAAGCCGAGCGCCCTCGACCTGGCGGCCAAGGGGGCGGACATCGCGCTTGTCGACATCAATCTGCGTGACGGTGAGACGGGGATCGAGATCGGCCAGAGGCTGGCCCGCGAGCACGGGATCACGGTGGTGTTCATGACCGCCAATCCCTCGCTGCTCGGCGACGGCGTCGCAGGGGCGATCGGCGTGCTGCCCAAGCCCTGCTCCAGCCGCGACAGCGCCAGCGTGCTGCGCTATGCGATCCAGCGCCGCGAGGGACGGGTTCCGCCCCTGCCGGCGCCCCAGGCCCTGCGCCTGTTCGGCTAGGACCCGATCCGCGGCGTCGCGCGGGTGAAGGCGTCGATCGGGGCCTCGACCACCACCTCAAGTCCCTCGGGCGCCCAGCGCCTTTGCAGACGGCCGCCGAGCTGACCCTCGACGCTGATCTGCGACAGGGTGGTGCCGAAGCCTGGCGGGCCGGGGTCGGGCGGGACGGGCGGGCCGCCGCGCTCGGTCCAGGTCAGGACATAGGTCTGATCGGTCTTCCGACCGGTGATCTCCACCCGACCGTGCTCCGTCGACAGGGCGCCGTACTTGGCGGCATTGGTCGCCAGCTCGTGGAACACCAGGGCCAGCGGCGTCGCGGCCCGGTCGTCCACCGCCAGATCGTCGCCGGTCATGACGAACCGGCCGGGGTGTCCCTGGGCGTAGGGGGCGAACAGCTCGTCCAGCAGGGTGAAGGCCGTGGTGTCGACATGCTCGGCGCGGGAGCGCTCGCTGTGCGGCCGGACGAAGTCGTGGGCCCGGCCGAGCGCCGCCACCCGTTCCCGCAGCGCGTCGGCGAATTGGCGGTGCGCCGGCTCGCGGCGACCCGAGAGGGAGATCAGGCCGGAGATCACCGAGAAGATGTTCTTGATGCGGTGGCTCAGCTCATGGCTGATCAGCTCGCGCTCCTGGGCGGTCCGCTTGGCGGCGTCGATGTCGGTGCAGGTGCCGAACCAGCGCTGGATCCGCCCCTCGGCGTCGCGGATCGGCAGGGCCCGGCCGAGCGTCCAGCGATATTCGCCGCTGTGATGGCGCAGCCGGTATTCGATCTCATAGGGCTCGCCGGTCGCCAGGCAGTGGCGCCACTTGGCCCAGGCGCGGTCCTGATCCTCGGGATGGAACATGCCGTTCCAGCCTTCCCCGTCGGTCGAGCCGGCGGGCGCGCCGGTGAACTCGTACCAGCGCGCATTGTAATAGTCGTGGAAGCCGTCTGGCTGGGTGGACCAGACCATCTGGGGCATGGAGTCGGCGATGGCGCGGAACCGGGCCTCGCTGTCGCTCAGGGCGCGGGCCTGGGTGCGGATGGCCAGCTGGGCCTTCACCTGGCGCGCCAGGGCCTCCAGGGTCTGGCGCTGCTCGGAGCTCAGCCCCTCGGGCCTGGGCGCATAGTCGAGCACGCAGACCGTGCCGAGCGGCAGGCCCTCCGGCGAATCCACCCGGGCCCCGGCGTAGAACCGCAGATTGGGGTCGCCGGTCACCAGGGGATTGGCGTCGAAGCGGGTGTCACGGGTCAGGTCGTGGACCACGGTCAGGCCGTCGGTCAGCAGGGCCTTGGCGCAGATCGAGACATTGAGCGGCGTCTCCCGCGCGCCCAGTCCCACCTCGGCCTTGAACCATTGGCGGGTGTCGGCGACGAAGTTCACCACCGCGATCGGGGCGTGGCACACCAGGCTGGCGATGCGGACGATATCGTCGAAGGCGGGCTCGGTCGGGGTGTCGAGAATGCCGGTCGCGGCGAGCGCGGCCAGACGCTCGGTCTCGTCCCAACCCGTCACCGCCACACCTTCCGCGACCATGATCCCGCGCTCCTTAGCGGGATCACCCCGTCGCGATTAAAAACCTGGATTGAACCTGGGTTCCCGTGGACGCCGCGTCAATCGGTGAAGACGATCGTCTTGGATCCGTTCAGCAGCACGCGGTCCTCCAGACGCCAGCGGACGGCGCGGGCCAGGACCCGGCGTTCGATGTCGCGACCCTTGCGGATCAGGTCGCGCGGGGTGTCGCGGTGGCTGATGCGCTCCACGTCCTGCTCGATGATCGGACCCTCGTCGAGGTCGGCGGTGACGTAGTGGGCCGTGGCCCCGATCACCTTCACGCCCCGTACGTGGGCCTGGTGATAGGGCTTGGCGCCCTTGAAGCCCGGCAGGAACGAGTGGTGGATATTGATGCACCGCTCCTCGAGCTTGGCCGCCAGGCCGTCGGACAGCACCTGCATATAGCGGGCGAGCACCACCAGATCCGTGCCGGTGTCCTGGATCAGCTTCCAGATCGCCGCCTCCTGCTCCAGCTTGGTGGCGCGGGTCACCGGCAGGTGATGGAACGGCACGTCGGCCAGGTCGAGGTGGGCATAGGTGTCGCGGGCGTGGTTGGAGACCACCGCCGACAACTCCATGGGCAGCTCGCCGCGCCGCCAGCGATAGAGCAGGTCGGCCAGGCAGTGATCCTGCTGCGAGGCCAGGATCATCACCTTGCGCTTGATCTTCGGGTCGCGGATCGACCAGCGCATGGAGAAGCCCTGGGCCATGGGCGCGAACTCGGCGCGCAGGGTCTCCAGGTCGCCGCCGTCGCCCTTCAGGTCGAAGACGACCCGCATGAAGAAGACGCCGGTCTCCTGGTCGTCGAACTGCTGGGCGTCCAGGATGTTGCAGCCGCGCTCGAACAGGAAGGTCGAGACGCGGGCGACGATTCCGGGCTGGTCGGGGCAGGAGAGGGTCAGGATCATGTCTGGGCCCTAGGCCCAAGAACGGCGCGGCCGTCAAACCTTTTCGCCCATCCGCCCTTAAAACGACCACCGATCGGCGAGGCGTCGGCCGGCCGGCGCGGACGCCTTTGCCGGGGCTAGGCCGCGGGGCTAGGGTGGCGGCCATGTCCCTCGCCCAGACGCTGGCGCCTCGCGCCCTCGACCTCCTGCAGACCCTGGTGGGGTTCGACACCACCTCGCGGCTGTCCAACCTGGCCCTGATCCAATGGGTGGAGGCCTATCTCGACCACCATGGCGTCGCCCATCGCCGCGTGCCCAACGCCGACGGGACCAAGACCAATCTCATCGCCACGGTCGGCCCGCTCATCGAGGGCGGGGTGGTCCTGTCCGGCCACACCGACGTGGTGCCGGTCGACGGTCAGGCGTGGAGTTCCGACCCCTTCACCGTCACCGCCCGCGACGGCCGGCTCTATGGGCGCGGAACCTGCGACATGAAGGGATTCCTGGCGCTGGCGCTGGCCGCCGTGCCGGATCTGGCCGCCGCGGACCCCAAGAAGCCGGTCCATCTGGCGCTCTCCTATGACGAGGAGATCGGCTGCCTGGGCGCGCCCGACATGATCCAGGTCATCGCCACCGAACTGCCGCGCCCGGCCCTGGTCGTGGTGGGCGAGCCGACCAATATGGAGGCGGTGCGGGGCCACAAGGGCATCTCGACCTTCAAGGTCACCGTCACCGGCCACGAGGCCCATTCCAGCCAGACCCAGCTGGGCGCGTCGGCGGTCATGGCCGCGGTCAAGCTGATGGCCTATCTCTCCGATCTCGCCGAGACCCTGGAGCGGGAGGCCGACCCCGCCTCGCCCTTCACGCCCAAGCACGCGACCCTGACCATCGGGGTGGTGAACGGGGGCACCGCCGGCAACATCCTGGCGCGGGAATGTTCGTTCCTCTTCGACCTGCGCTGCCAGGGCGGCCAGGACCCCGACCAGATCCTGGCGGGCTTCTACGCCAAGGCCGCCGAGCTGGACGCGGCCCTGAAGGCCCGGTTCGCCGAGACCGGCGTGGTGATCGAGCGGCGTTCCAACACCCCGCCGCTGAACCCGGAAGAGGGCGGGGTCGCCGAGGCCTTCGCCCGGCGTCTCGCCGGCGACAACGGCCCGGCCCGCGTGGTGGCCTTCGCCGCCGAGGCGGGCCAGTTCCAGGGGGCCGGATTTTCCACCGTGATCTGCGGGCCCGGCTCCATCGACCAGGCGCACCAGCCGGACGAGTTCGTCGAGATCTCTCAGATGGAGCGCGGGGCGGCCTTTATGGCGCGACTGGTCGACTGGGCGCGATCGGGCGAATGACGGGACGCCGCCCGCGCAGGTCCTGGACGTTCCAGGTCATGGCCCGGGCGATCCGCCAGGCCGAGACGCGGCGCATGCCCTGGGCCTTGCGGCGGCCGGCCAGGGCCAGGCCGATGTCCTTGAACGCCGCGCGATAGGCTTTCAGCACCACCGGGACCTGCTTGCGGCCCTCGACCCGGTCGAGATCACCAGCACCGCCAGGATGTGCAGGGGCAGGACGATGGGCAGCAGGGCCCAGGGGGTGTCCTTGACCAGCACCCAGAAGCGGTTGCGGGTCCCGTGGAAGACGGCGAACTCCGACTTCGGGCCGCCCGACGAGGCCGAGCCCACATGCCGGATCACCGCCTTGGGCGCCACCACGGTCGGCTCCCCGGCCAGCTGCAGGCGGTAGCCCAGGTCGACGTCCTCGCAATAGCAGAAGAAGGTCTCGTCGAACCCGCCGAGCTCCAGGAACAGGGCCCGGTCGATCAGCATGGCCGCGCCGCAGGGGGAAAAGACATAGCCCTCCGGCGTGTCGCCGGGGTCGGGACGCATATATCCGCCGCGATAGGGGATGCAGGGGCCGCTCATCACGTCGCCCAGGCCGTCGAGGATCGCCGGATCGTGGTCCATCAGCTGGCGGGCGGTGAAGGAGCGGACCTGGGGGTGGCGGTCGGCCGCGGCCAGCAGTGCCTCCAGCCAATCGGGCTCGGGAAAGGCGTCGGGGTTCAGGAGGGCCAGCCAGCGGCCGCGGGCGGCCTGGGCGCCCTGGTTCATGGCCGCGGCGAATCCCAGATTGTCGGCGTTCTCGACCAGGCGGGCGAAGGGGTGGGCGGCGGCCACAGCCTGGGCCTCGCGGTCGGGCGAGGCGTTGTCCACCAGCACCAGCTCGAAGTCGCGGAAGGTCTGGGCCGCCAGGCGTTCGACGCAGGCCGCCAGGGTCGGGCCGCTGCGGTAGGCGACGATGACCACGGTGACAAGCGGCGCTTCGGTCTTGTCTTCCCCGTTGGCCTGGGTCATGCGGTGGCGGTTCCTCGATATCGGTAGACCATGACGACCATCACGCCGCTCGCCCTTCCGGAAGTCCTGCTTATCACGCCCAAGCGCCATGGCGATGCGCGGGGCTGGTTCACCGAAACCTGGAGCCGCCGCGCCTTTCAGGGCGCCGGGCTAGACCATGACTTCGTGCAGGACAACCAGGCCTTTAACGCCCGCGCCGGCACGGTCCGCGGCCTGCACTTCCAGCAGTCGCCCCACCCCCAGGCCAAGCTGGTGCGGGTGCTGAGCGGCGCCATCTATGACGTCGCCGTCGACGTTCGCCCCGGCTCGGCGACCTTCGGCCAATGGGTCGGCGCCCGGCTGACCGCCGAGGGTGGCGAACAATTGCTGGTGCCGCGCGGCTTCGCCCATGGCTACAGCACCCTGACCGACGACTGCATGCTGGCCTATAAGGTCGACGGCGACTACGCGCCCCAGACCGAGGGCGGGGTGATCTGGAACGATCCGGACCTCGCCATCGACTGGGGGATCGATCCGGCCCAGGCGATCACCTCGGACAAGGACAAGCTGTTGCCGCGGCTTCGCGACATGCCGCAGGCGAGCTTCTGATCATGGATCAGCCCAACGAACTGCTGACCATCCTGAACCTCGAACAGCTCGAGCTCGACATGTACCGGGGCCATACCCCCGACCCCGACCGCGGCCGGATCTATGGCGGCCAGGTCGTGGCCCAGGCCCTGGCGGCGGCCTATCGCACCATCGAGGGGCGTCACTGCCACTCGCTGCATTCCTATTTCATCCGGCCCGGCGACCCCAAGGTGCCGATCCTGTTGCAGGTCGAGCGGGTGCGCGACGGCGGATCCTTTGCGGTCCGCCGGGTGGTGGCCATCCAGCACGGCAAGCAGATCTTCAACCTGGCCGCCTCGTTCCAGACCCCTGAGGAGGGGTTCGAGCACCAGATCGACATGCCCGCCGCGCCGCCGCCCGAGGACCTGCTCAACGAGGAGGAGCTGCGCGCCCAGGCCGGCCTCGATCCCGCCAGCCGCAAGATCTGGCCGGTGGAGCTGAAGCCCTGCGATCCGCAGCCGCACGGGGTGGCCACCACCCTGCCGCCGCAAGACATGTGCTGGTTTCGCGCCCGCGCGCCGCTCGGCGACGATGTGCCGACCCATCAGTGCGCTCTGGCCTATGGCACGGACATGACCCTGCTGGACGTGTCGCTCCGGCCCCATGCGGTCCTGTGGAGCGACGGGCGGCTGCAGGTCGCCAGTCTCGATCACGCGCTGTGGTTCCATAAGCCGACCGATTTCAGCCAGTGGCATCTCTATGTGCAGGACAGCCCCTCGGGCTCGGGCGGACGGGGCTTCAACCGTGGATCGATCTTCAACCGGGAGGGCGTGCTGGTGGCCTCGGCGGCCCAGGAGGCCCTGATCCGCTATCGCTAAGGTGAAGATGGCGTGTTCTTCACTTGCCCTTGCGGCCCCGAGCCTTTCAAGTGACCGCAGATAAGTGAACGTGGCGTCATCAAGCGCCCGAGGGAGCGGTCGGATTGAATAGCGTTGCGCCGGCGGGAGGACGCCTGTCCTTCTCGACCATTCTGGGCTTCTCCGTCGCCAACCTGCCGTTGGGCGCCCTCGCCGTCGCGGTGGCCGTCTATCTGCCCCCCTATTTCGCCAGCCACCTGGGCGTCAGCCTCGGCGCGGTCGGCGCCGCCTGGGCGATCGTGCGCCTGCTGGACATCGGGGTCGACCCGGTGCTCGGCGTGGTCATGGACCGCACCCGCACGCCCTTCGGCCGCTACCGGCCGTGGCTCGCCCTCGGCATTCCGGTGATGATGCTGTCGGTCTGGGCTCTGTTCGAGGCGCCGGCCGGGGTCTCCGAGCTCTATCTGATCGGCTGGCTGCTGATCTATTACCTGGCCAATTCGATCCTGGCGCTGGGCCACTCGGCCTGGGGCGCGACGCTCTCGACCCAGTACCACGAGCGCAGCCGGGTGTTCGGGGTGGTCGCCATGCTGGGCGTCACCGGGGCGGTGATCGTCCTGCTGTTCCCGATCCTGGCCGGCCACTACGGCCGCACCGGCGCCCAGTCGGTGCGGGACATGGGCTGGTTCATCTTCTGGCTGACCCCGATCACCGTGGCGATCTGCTGCCTGCGCACGCCGGAGACCATCACCCGCGACCACGGGTCCGAGCAGTTCCGCTTCCGCGACTACCTCTCCCTGCTGGTCAAGCCGGACCTGCTGCGCCTGTTCCTGGCCCAGATGTCCCTGACCCTCGGCCCGGGCTGGATGAGCGCGCTCTACGTCTTCTTCTTCACCGACTCCCGCGGCTACAGCCCCGGCGTCGCCTCGGGTCTCTTGCTGCTCTACGTGATCGCCGGGGTGGCCGGCGCGCCGCTCACCGCCCGCCTGGCCCAGAAGCTCGGCAAGCACCGCACCCTGATGGTCACCACCACGGCCTATTCCATCGGCCTGTGCCTGGTCATGGTCGTGCCCAAGGGCAATGTGGTCCTGGCCCTGCCGGTGATGTTCTGGTGCGGCTTCATGGCGGCCGGCTTCGACCTGATGATCCGCGCCATGCTGGCCGATGTCGGCGACGAGGTGCGGCTGGAACAGGGCAAGGAGCGGTTGAGCCTGATCTATGCGCTCAACACCCTGGCCGCCAAGATCGCCTCGGCCTTCTCCATCGGCCTGACCTTCCCGCTGCTCGGCAAGCTGGGCTATGTGGCCAAGGAAGGCTTCAAGAACACGCCCCAGGCCATCCACGCCCTGGAGCTGGCCTATATTCTCGGCCCCATCTTCTTCGTCATGCTGGGCGGGGTCTGTGTGATGGGCTGGCGGCTGGACGCCAATCGCCATGACGAGATCCGCCGCGAGCTGGAGCGCCGCGACGACCTGCCGGCCGCGGGCTACGAGGAGGCGCCGATCATCGACAGCCTGGGCGGCGCGCCGGTGACCGCCATCATCGACGACGCAAAACCTGGCCAGGCCTGACGCGGGGTCACGGTAGGCTCGGGCCGAAATCCGTGACAGCCTAGGAGTTCAAGGCCGGTCCGGGAGAGATCGGCCCCCTGGGGGACGCCATGGCCGAGATCATCCTGCACCACTACGACACCTCGCCCTTCTCGGAGAAGGTGCGGGTCATGCTGGGGCTCAAGGGCCTCGCCTGGTCCTCGGTGCTCACCCCCAACATGATGCCCAAGCCGGACCTGGTCCCCCTGACCGGCGGCTACCGCAAGGCGCCGGTGATGCAGATCGGCGCCGACATCTATTGCGACAGCCAGGTGATCCTGGCCGAGATCGAGGCCCGCGCTCCGTCCGCGCGGCCCACTCCCGGCGCCGACTGGGGGGTGAACATCTGGGCCGACCGCGTGTTCTTCGGCGCCACCGTGCCGGTGGTGTTCGGCGAACTGGGCCACCTGACGCCCAAGGCCTTCATCGAGGACCGTGAGAAGCTGTCGGGCCGGCCCTTCGACGTGGCGGCCATGGCCCAGGCGGCGGGGCCCATGCGGGTCCAGTGGCGGGCCCAGGCGGGCTGGATCGAGGAGGGGCTGGCGGCCGCGCCCTTCCTCTGCGGCGAGGCGCCCGGCCTCGCCGACGTGGCGGCCTATATGAACATCTGGTGGCTGGGCGGCGCGCTGCCCGACACCGCGGCGGCGCTGACCGCCGGCTTCACCCGGCTCGCCGCCTGGAAGGGCCGCATGGCGGCCCTGGGGCACGGCCATCGCACCGAGATCACCGGCGCCGCGGCGCTCGCGATCGCCAAGGCCGCCGAGCCCGGGCCCGCGCCGGCCCACGACGCCGCCGATCCCTTGTCCCCCGGCCAGGCCGTGACGGTCATGGCCGACGACTATGGCCGCGATCCGATCGCCGGGACGGTGGTCGCCGCCACCCCCCAGCGCCTGGTCATCGCCCGCGACACCGCCGACCTCGGCCGGCTGCATCTGCATTTCCCCCGGGTGGGCTTCGTCGCCATCCCCGGCGCCAAGATTTGAGAGGAGACTTCCCCATGACCGACCGCATTCAGGTCACCATCACCAACGGCGTCGCCGACGTCCGCCTGGTCCGCGTCGACAAGATGAACGCCCTGGACGACGCCATGTTTCAGGCCCTGGTCGACACCGGCGAGCGGCTGAAGACCGAGGCGGGCCTGCGGGCCATCGTGCTGTCGGGCGAGGGCCGCGCCTTCTGCGCCGGGCTCGACATGGGCAATTTCGGCAAGATGGCGTCCGGCGAGCGCAAGGCCGGCGAAAGCTCGGCCGGCGGCAGCCTGGTCACCGCCAACCGCACCGAGGGCGGCTCCAACCGCGCCCAGCACGCGGTCATGGTGTGGCGCGAGCAGCCGGTGCCGGTGATCGGCGCGATCCACGGCGTGGCCTTCGGTGGCGGCTTCCAGCTGGCCATCGCCCCGGACATCCGCCTGGTCGCCCCCGACACCAAGCTGGCGATCATGGAGATCAAGTGGGGCCTGGTGCCCGACATGGCCGGCATGGTGCTGCTGAAGGGCATGGTGCGCGACGATATCGCCCGCGAGCTGACCTATACGGGCCGCATCTTCGACGGCGAGGAGGCCGCGCGCATCGGCATCGCCACCCGCACCAGCGCCGATCCCCGCACGGAGGCGCTGGCCCTGGCGAACGAGATCGCCGGCAAGAGCCCGACCGCCATCCGCGCCGCCAAGCGGCTGTTCGCCCTGCAGGCCCACGCCACCCAGCGCGAGCTGCTGGAGGCCGAGAGCGCCGAGCAGACGGCCCTGATCTCGTCGCCCAACCAGGTCGAGGCGGTGATGAGCAATATGCAGAAGCGTCCCGCCGTCTACGCCGACTGAGCATGCTGACGCTGTACCACTGCGCCGACGCCCGCTCCTTCCGCGCCCTCTGGGCGCTGGAGGAGCTGGGCCTCGACTATGAACTCAAGCTGCTGCCGTTCCCGCCCCGGGTCCGGCAACCGGAATACCTGGCCGAGAACCCGCTCGGCACCATTCCGCTGCTGGTCGACGGCGCCACCCGGATGACCGAGTCCGCCGCCATCGTGCAATATCTGGCGACCCGCAACGGGCCGACGGCCCTGTCGGTGGAGCCGGGCGATCCGGCCTATGGCGCCTGGCTGAACGGCCTGCATTTCGGGGAGGCGACGCTCACCTTCCCCCAGACCCTGGTGCTCCGCTACACGCGGCTGGAGCCCAAAGAGCGGCGCAATCCCCAGGTCGCCGAGGACTATGGCCGCTGGTTCGTCTCACGGCTGAAGGTGCTGAACGAGATCATCCCGGACGGCGGCTGGTACTGCGCCGGGCGTTTCACGGGCGCCGACATCTCGATCGGCTACGCCTTGCTGCTGGCGGAGACGCTCGGCCTGTCCGAGCGCTTCAGCCCGCAGATCGCCGCCTATTGGGCCAGGCTGCAGGCGCGGCCGGGCTTCCAGGGGGCCAAGCGGGCGCAGGCCGCCGAGGGGACGCCGGACTGGCAGGGGTGAGCCGGGGCGCCAGCGCTTCATGAACTTATTGAACAGGTGTCATGTCGGTCGGAGGTCTTGACGGCGGCTTGAGTCGTTACATAATATAGAATTATCATGCGGAAAGATGTAACATTCACGCCATTGGACTGGCGATTGACCGCACGGGAGGTGGCGCACGCCATGCCCGTCCTTCAGTCGGTCCATCCCGCCCTGCGTCAGGCCCCTGCGCCGCGTCTGTCCGCCATCCGCCCCCTGGCCGAGCGGTGCGGGGTGCGCGACGGCGCCCTGCGCACGGCCCTCAGCCGCGCCTGCGCCGCTGGCTCACTCGAGGTCGTCGATGGGCGCTACAGGCTGGGTCCCGCCAGCCGGGAGGAGGCCGCCGCCGCGCGGGCGCTGATGGCGCGGATCTCCGGCTACACCCTCTGCGTGGTGCTGGAGGGGGAGGCCGCCGATCTCCCGGCCCTGCGCGATCTCTTCGCGCGCTATGGGTTTCGGCCGCTGCAGAGGTCGGTCTGGGTCGGGGCCCGGACCACGGAAGACCTGATCGGGCCGGCACTGCGACGGACCGGACTCGCGCAGGGCGTCATCGTGTTCCGCGCCGACGAGGTCGATCCAGGCGCGCGCGACAGGCTGTCGGCCATCTGGGGCCTACGGGCGCGGACAACGGAGCTGCGCCAGTTTCATCGCCAGCTCCTCGACTATATCGACGCCGCCGATCTGGCCCCCGCCGAGGCCGCCTGGCGTTGCGTTCAGGCCGCGCCGACCTGGTACCGCATCGCCGTTCAGGGCGAGCCGCCCTTCCCACGGGACCTGTGCGGCGCCGACTATCCGCTGGACGCCCTCAACGCCGCCTGGCGCGCACGGGTCGCCGCCCTGGACCGGGAACTGGTCGATCTCTGGTCGGGAGACGACACATGACCGCAAGGACATCGAACTGGATCCCCAGCCGGCGCATTCGCCAGGCGGGGGCCCTGGCCCTGGGGCTCGCGGCGGCTGCGGCGGTCGGCGCCCTCTGGTCGCCGCTTTTCCTGCTGCTCCTGATCCCCGCGCTCGGCGCGGGTTGGGCGACCTTTGTGATGATGCGAATCCGGGATCAGCTGTCGCCCGGCCGGGGCGACTGGGAGCGCCGGATCCACCAATCCGTCGTCGCCCGTCTGGCCCCGCCGCCCGACGCGCAGGCCGACCTGCTCGATATCGGCTGCGGCGACGGGAGCCTGCTGATCGCCTTGCTGGATGACGCGCCGGGCCTCGTCGCGACCGGCGTCGATTTCTGGGGGCGCGACTGGGACTATGCCCAGGCCGCGTGTGAGGCGCGGCTCGCAAAGCAGGGGTGTCAGGCGGTCTTTCGCCGAATGGACGCGGCGCGCCTGGAGTTCGCCGATGAAAGGTTCGACCTCGTGGTCTCAGTGATGTGCTTTCACGAGGTTCGCGCGCCGGTGGGCGCGGCGAGGCGCGGTCCCGTCGCGGCCGTGGCCGAGGCCCTGCGCGTCCTGAAGCCCGGCGGTCGCTTCGTCTTCATCGATCGGTTCGCGGATCGGGCCGACTATGGGGATCTGGGCGATCTGCAGGCGGTTCTGGCCCCCGTCCTCGCGCTGCGTCGTGAGCCTCTTGTCGCCGCACTTGGCATTCCCTGGCCGCTCAACACCCGCCGCGCCATGGGTCCTGTCGAGATGGTCTCGGGGCGCAAGTCGACGGCGCCGTGACGGCCTAGGCGATGTGTGGGTCGGGCAGGGTCCATTCGGCGCGCACGCCTGGGTCCGTCTCCGCCGGCAGATGCGCCGCCCTCAGCGCCTCGAACGCCGCCGCCTCATGAAGCCGCGACAGGGCCCAGACCGCCGCGCCGCGTACGGTGGGGTCGGGGTCGGCGAGCAGGGGTTCGACCACCACGGTCGCGCCTGAGTCGCCGCTGTTGCCGATGGCGTAGAGGACATTGCGGATGAAGCGGTCGCGGCCGATGCGCTTCACCGGACCCTTGGCGAACAGCAGGCGGAAGGTGGGATCGTCCAGCTGCACCAGGTCGCTGAGCCGGGGCTCCTTCAGGGCCTGGCGGGCGTGCAGCCGTTTCTCGCGAGCATCGGAGGCGAACTTGTTCCAGGGGCAGACCGCCAGGCAGTCGTCGCAGCCATAGATGCGATTTCCCAGCGCCGGGCGGAACTCCGTCGGGATCGGGCCCTTCAGCTCGATGGTCAGGTAGGAGATACAGCGGCGCGCATCGAGCTGATAGGGGGCCGGGAAGGCCTTCGTCGGGCAGGCGTCCAGGCAGGCGTGGCACTGGCCGCAGTGGTCCTGGCCGGCCGGGTCCGGCGGCAGGTCGAGCGCGGTGAGGATCACCCCCAGGAACAGCCAGGAGCCGAACTCGCGGCTGACCAGATTGGTGTGCTTGCCCTGCCAGCCTAGGCCGGCGCGCTCGGCCAGGGGCTTCTCCATCAGGGGCGCGGTGTCGACGAACACCTTCAGCTCGGCGGGATGCTGGGCGGCCATGAACGAGGCCAGCTGCTTCAGCCGGCCCTTGATCAGCTCGTGATAGTCGTCGCCCTGGGCGTAGACCGAGATCATGCCCCGCGTCGGGTGGTCGAGCAGGGTCAGGGGATCATGCTGCGGGCCGTAGTTCATGCCCAGTACGACGGCCGAGCGCGCGCCATCCCACATGGCGCGCGGATGGGCGCGGCGCTCCAGGGTGTCTGCCATCCAGCCCATCTCGCCGTGGCGGCCCTGCGCGACATATTCGGCCAGGCGCGCGCCGGCCGGCCAGGCGCTCTCGACCTCGGTGAAGCGGCAGACGTCGAAGCCCAGCTCACGGGCCCGCTTGCGGATCAGGTCTGCGTCAGAAGTCGAGATCGTCATAATGGGGCGCCGGCGCGAGGCCGGGCCAACGATCGGCCAGCAGCGGCCGGAAGGCCGGTCTCGACTTCAGCTTCATGTACCAGGTCTTGACCCCGGTGAAGTCGTTCCAGGGCACATCGCCGAAATAGTCGATGACCGACAGGTGGGCCGCGGCGGCGAAGTCGGCCATGGACAGCCGCTGGCCGGCCAGCCAGTCGCGCTGCCCCAGCAGGCTGTCGATATAGAGCAGGTGGCTGCGCAGGGCCTCGCGCCCCTGGCGCAGGCTGGCGAGGTCGGGCGCGCCAGACCCAGGAGGCGCTTCTCCATCTTCTCGTGCAGCAGGAAGCCGCCGACCTCATAGTCGAACTTGCGATCGAACCATTGCAGCAGCCGGCGCGCCTCGGCGCGCTCGGCCGGCTCGCGGCCCAGGAGCGGCGGCTCCGGATAGGTCTCTTCCAGATGGTCGAGGATGGCGCGGCTCTCGCACAGCACCAGGTCGCCCTCGCGCATGACCGGGGTCAGGCCGGACGGATTCATCGCCACCAGATCGGCCGGACGCTCCCAGTAGCGCACCGCCTGCTCGGTGAAGGCCAGCCGCTTTTCGCCCAGGGCCAGGCGGACCTGACGGGAAGCGGGGTCGAGCGGAAAATGGAAAAGGGTTCGGGTGTCGCTCATGAACAAGGCAGGCTGGGGCAAAGCGGAATGAACGCGCGGACCCGTTAAGTTGACGTTTACTTAGGCCTGTTCGCGGCGTGAATCGCCTGCGGCCTGTGGTCCGCCCCGACCTTTTTCGGACTTTCGCCGAATCCTGCTCTGGATCAAGGCGCGCCGCCGCGTGCGGCGCGAGGCCCGCGCGGGAGGTTCCCGCTCCCGCCTGTCCTTCCCCCAGGAGACGTTTGATGACCGCCGCGACGCCCGCCCGCACATCTTGGAGCCCGGCTCAGCTGAACCGCTTGCTGCGAAAGGTTCACCTCTATCTGGGGGTCTTCTTCGCCCCGGTGATCCTGCTGTTCGCCCTCACCGGCGCGCTCCAGGTCTATGGGCTGCATGAGGCGGGCGAGGGCGGCTACAAGCCGGCGCCGATCATCGAGAAGCTCGGTCAGGTCCATATCCATCAGCGCTTCGCCCTCAAGCCCAAGCGGCCCGAGCGCGCCGCCGCGCCGGCGCCGGCCGCCCCGGCCGCGGCCAAGCCCGCCCCGCCGCGCGAGGCGGAGAAGAAGGCCGATCCCGCCAAGGTCCTGCTGAAGGCGCTGTTCTTCGCCGCAGCGGTCGCGCTGGCCGTCTCCACCGTGCTGGGGGTTTGGATCAGCCTGCTGGCGCCGCGGGGCCGCGGCCTGATCCTGGGCCTGCTGGCGGCCGGGGCCGTGCTGCCGATCCTGCTGCTGGCGCTCTAGCCGGCGGCTCAGCCGTGGGCGTGCATCTCGGCGAAGGCGCCGCCATGCGGCTCGGCCCGGCCGCGCGGATCGGGGTGCATCAGGATATCGGCGGCGGGGAAGTGGACCAGCACCCGCTTCTCCGCCTCGACCATCACCGAATGGGCCTCTTCCAGGGTCAGGGCCGGATCGAGGTCCACATGCATCTGGATGTGGACGTAAGGCCCTGAGGCCCGGGTCCGCAGCTGGTGCACGTCGGTCAGGCGGCCGTCCTCAGTGAGCAGGGCGATGATCCGTTCGCGGTCCTCTTCCGGCAGTTCGCGGTCCATCAGCTGATGGGAGGCTTCCCGGAACACGCTGATCGCGCCCCAGAGCAACAGGCCAGTCACGGCCAGGGCTGCGATCGCGTCCAGGCCGTTCACCCCGATCACCGCCGAGGCGGCGATGCCGAACAGGGCGATGATGTTCGAGGCCAGGTCGGTGGCGTAATGCGCCCGGTCGCCGGACACCGCCACGGAGTTGGTCTGTTTCAGAACCCGGGTCTGGGCGGCGATCAGCAGGAAGGTCAAAAGGGTGGAGATCGCCATCACCGCCACAGCCCAGCCCTCCTGGGCCAGGGGGTGCGGGGCGGCGAGGTGGCGCAGGGCCTCCTGGCCGATCAGGGCGGCGGAGGCGAACACCAGGCCGGCCTGGACCAGGCTGGAAAAGGCCTCGGCCTTGCCGTGGCCGAACCGGTGCTCGTCATCCGGCGGGGCGGCGGCGTAGCGCACGGCGAAGAAGGTGATCAGGGAGGCGACCAGGTCGAGCCCGGAATCGGCCATGGAGGCCAGCAGGGCCACCGAGCCCGAGGCGATCCAGGCGATCGCCTTGATCGTCACCAGCACCGTCGCCGTCGCAACCGACAGCATGGTGACGCGACGGGTCAGGGCGGCGGTGTCGGTGGCCGAGAGGCCTTTGGGCGTGCTCATCGCCGCGTTTTAGCCGCGCCGCCCGGCGGTAAACAGCGAGAACGACTCGCAAGCCGCCGGATCATTGTCGACGAAAAATCTCCCTGAGGTTGTCATTCGCGGGCCCGCACCTATGATCGGAACCGCACCGGTTGGCGCCCCTTCGGGCGCCCACAGAGGAGGGCCGGCATGCCTCAGTTCATGATCACGACGCGCAAGCGGGGCGATGACCGGGCCATGGGTCCGGCGCGCTATCTCACCTTCGAGGACGAGGCCGGCCCGGAACAGGATCTGGGGACCAATCCCCGACGCTGGCTGGCCCAGATCATGGCGGGATTCGATCCGCCCCAGGCCGGCAACCGGGTGGATCCGGTCCGCTCGGGCGACGTGCTGTTCTTGGTGCACGGCTTCAATGTCAGCCATGCCTCGGCCCGCAGCTTCCACATGAAGTGCGTCGAGGGTCTCGCCGCGGCGGGATGGCGGGGCCAGGTCATCAGCTATGACTGGCCGTCGGACGGCCTGGTCTTCGCCTATCTGGACGACCGCAAGAAGGCCCGCGACGCCGCCGACGAGCTGGTCTCGGCGGGCATCGCCGTCCTGCAGCAGGCCCAGCAGGCCGACTGCACCATCGGCGTCCATGTCCTGGCCCACTCCATGGGCGGCTTCGTGGTCCAGCAGGCCTTCACCTGGTCCTATCAAGACGTGCCGCCGGACTGGCGGATCGGCCAGATCCTGTTCGCCTCGGCCGATGTGGACCACTCGGTGTTCTCGGCCGACACGGTCACCGCCAAGGCCTTCGGCCGACACGGGGGCCGGGTCACCGCCTATTGCAACCGCTATGACAAGGCGCTCGCCGCCTCCAACGCCAAGCGGCTGGAGCTGGCGCCGCGGATGGGGCGGGTGGGCCTGCCCGACGACGCCCCGGCCCTGATGTGCGAGGTCGACTGCAGCGGCTTCTTCGCCGAGCACTATGTGGCCATCACCGACCTGCTGAGCCCCGTCGTCACCCACTGCTTCTATTTCGACCAGCCGGTCTTCTGGGAGGACGTCACCCTGACCCTGGCGGGGGGCATCGACCGCAGCGTCTTTCCGACCCGGGGGGACGGACCGGCGGCGAACCGGTTCGCCCTGAAGGCCGCCGACCGGACGATCTACGCCCAGGCCCTGGCCCGGGCCGCGACCAGTCTCTCCATCCATCCGCCGCCCCCCTAGAGGGCGGCGGACGGGAAGGGGATCAGGCCGCCGCCTTCGGCAGGGGGCCGACATAGCGCGAGGCCGGCCGGATCAGGCGGCCGCCGGCCAGCTGCTCGCGGGCGTGGGCGATCCAGCCCGCCACCCGGCCCATGGCGAAGACGCAGGTGAAGGTCGAGGGCGGGAAGGCCAGGCTTTCCAGCAGGAGCGCGGTGTAGAACTCGACATTGGTGTCGAGCGGACGGTCCGGCTTGTGCGCCTTGAGGATCGACAGGATGGCGCTCTCGACGGCCTCGGCGAAGGCCAGGCGGCCGGCGCCGGCCCCCATCCGCCGCACGGCGGCCTTGAGCGCGTCGGCGCGGGGGTCGCGCACCCGATAGACCCGGTGGCCGAAGCCCATCAGCCGGTCGCCGCGGGCCAGAGCCGCCTCGATCCAGGTCCGGGCGTTGTCGGGGGTCCCGATGCCGTCCAGCATGTCGATGATCGGACCCGGCGCGCCGCCATGCAGCGGCCCCTTGAGCGCGCTGATCCCGGCCAGCACGGCCGAGGTCAGGCCGGCGCGGGTCGAGGCCACCACGCGGGCGGCGAAGGTCGAGGCGTTCAGGCCATGGTCGCAGACCGTCACCAGATAGGTGTCGAGAGCGTCGATCTCGGCCTTGGAGGCCGGGGCTGCGCGCAGCATGCGCAGGATGTCGGCGGCGTGGCCCAGCTTCGGATCCGGCGCCACGGGCGCCTCGCCGGCCTGGGCGCGGACGGTCGCGGCGGTGAAGACGGCCGGGGCGGCCATCAGGCGCAGGGCGACCTCCAGGCTGTCGCCGTCGCCCAGGCGGGCGGTCAGCGCGCGCATGGCCTCGATCGGGGTGCGGTCCAGCAGGCCGGTGTCCAGCGCGGCCACCTCTGCGAACACCTCGACCCGGGCGACGCCCAGGGCCGCGGTCAGGTCGTCCGGCAGGCCCTCGAAGAAGCCGTCGAACAGCAGGCGGGCGGCGGCTTCGAAGCTGACGCGGCCGGCCAGCTCGTCCAGGGAATGGCCGCGGATGATCAGCCGCCCGGCCCGGCCGTCCACATCGGACAGCACGGTGTCGGCGGCGACGACGTCTTCCAGTCCATCGGACATGGCGTTCTCCAGTCTTTCCAGGAAGGGGCGGGGAGGCCCCTTGCGGCTGCGGATAATTGCCTTCAGACTGCGGTCGTCAATCTTGATCAATATAATCAACATATGCCCGACAAAGCCCAGGACTGGATCGGCGCCGACGAGGCGCGCGCGCGGCTGGGGGTCCGACCCCAGACCCTCTACGCCTATGTGAGCCGCGGGCGGGTGCAGACGCGCCCCGATCCCGGCGATCCGCGGCGCAGCCTCTATCGCTCGGCCGACATCGCCCAGCTGACCCAGCGCAAGGCCCGCAGCCGCAAGCCGTCCGACGTGGCCGCCGGCGCCATCGCCTGGGGCGAGCCGGTGCTGTCCAGCGCCATCACCACCGTCTCGGCCGGCCGGCTGTTCTATCGGGGCCGCGACGCGGTGGAGCTGGCGGGGACCGAGACGCTGGAATCGACGGCCCGGCTGCTGCGGGGCGGCCATGGCGCGGCCCTGAAGCGCACGGATCGGCCGGCGCCCCCGCCGGGGGACGACATGCGCGCCCGGCCTTCGCGGCCCTGGC
>NZ_JALDPT010000035.1 GCF_022695515.1 Phenylobacterium aquaticum | reverse complement strand
CCGCGCGCGGTCGGGGGGCTCGGCCATCAGACGGCCGCCAGCAGCGGGTGGCCGGCGCTGCGCGGGGCGAGCCGCCCGTCGGGGCCGGTGATCTTCAGGCCTTCCAGCCAGGCCTCGAACTCGGGCGCCCGCTTCAGGCCGAACACCTCGCGCACATAGAGGGCGTCGTGGAAGGAGGTGGACTGGTAGTTCAGCATCACGTCGTCGGCGCCGGGCACGCCCATGATGAAATTGATCCCCGCCGCCGCCAGCAGGGTCAGGAGATTGTCCATGTCGTCCTGATCGGCCTCGGCGTGGTTGGTGTAGCAGACGTCGCAGCCCATGGGCGCGCCGAGCAGCTTGCCGCAGAAGTGGTCCTCCAGGCCGGCGCGGATGATCTCCTTGCCGTCATAGAGATATTCCGGGCCGATGAAGCCCACGACCGTATTGACCAGCAGGGGGTCGAAGGCGCGGGCGACCGCATAGGCGCGGGCCTCGAGCGTCTGCTGATCGACCCCGTGATGGGCGCCGGCCGAGAGCGCCGAGCCCTGGCCGGTCTCGAAGTACATGACATTGTCGCCGACTGTCCCGCGCCCCAGGGACAGCGCCGCCTCGCGGCCTTCCTTCAGCAGGGCGAGCGTCACGCCGAAGCTGGCGTTGGCGGCCTCCGTCCCCGCGATCGACTGGAAGACCAGGTCGACGGGCGCGCCGCGTTCGATCAGTTCGATGGAGCTGGTGACGTGGCCCAGGATGCAGGACTGGGTCGGGATCTCGAAGCGGCGGATGATCCCGTCGGTCAGGCGCAGCAGATCGCCGATGGCGGCCAGGCTGTCCGACGCCGGATTGATCCCGATCACCGCGTCGCCGCAGCCGTACATCAGGCCGTCGAGGATGGAGGCGGTGACGCCGGCCGGATCGTCGGTGGGATGGTTGGGCTGCAGCCGCACCGATAGGGTCCCTGTCAGGCCGAGCGTGTTGCGGAACCGGGTCACCACCCGGATCTTGCGGGCCACGGCGATCAGGTCCTGGTTGCGCATGATCTTGGACACCGCCGCCGCCATCTCCGGCGTGATCCCGGGCGACAGGCGGCGCAGGGTCTCGCCCGTGGTGGTCTCGGCCAGCAGGAATTCGCGGAATTCGCCGACCGTCAGGGCGGCGACGGGCGCGAAGGCCGCCGCGTCATGGGTGTCGCAAATCAGGCGGGTGACCTCGTCGCCGTCGTAGTCGACCGGCGGGTCGGCCAGCAGGGCCTTGAGCGGCAGGTCGGCGAGGGCGAGCTTGGCGGCGATATTCTCCTGGGCGGTGGCGGCCGCCAGTCCCGCCAGGGCGTCGCCGGACCGCGGCGGCGTCGCCTTGGCCATCAGCTCGCGCAGATCGGCGAAGACATAGCGCTGGGCGCCGGCGGTCTGGTGGAAGGCCATGGGGCGATCATGGCGCCGGAGGGCTGGGCGGGCGAGGGCTTCTGAAGGGGGTGGCGCGCGATGCGGCTTTTCCGGGCGCCCGCCAAACGCCGCGCATCCCCGCGAAGGCGGGGACCCAAGCGGGCTAAAGTTCAGTCATGAAATTGGCCGCGAAATTCCAACTCAGCTTGTGTCCTCGCCTTCGCGGGGATGAGCGGCTGATTTAGAGCGCGCGGGCCAGACGCAGGGCCGTGGGGTTTTCCGCGGCGGCGCGCCGGCCGTTGATCTCGGCGTGCAGCAGGGCTTCGGCGTCATCCTCGCCCGAGGCGTCGAAAGGCGACGGGACGGCGTCGTGCAGTTCAATGTCCGCCACTTGCGGGGCGGTGATCTCGAAAGGATTGGACATGACGCGGCTCCCGGGGCTGGAGGCTCACTCATCGGCGAGTGCGAAAACCCTGACGCGGACAAGGGTTTTTCCAAAGCAGATTCCTCCGTTCCGGGGCCGTCTTCACGCATTATTGACCATAATGTGACGCGGGAGACACGACCCCTTCAGAGGTCAGGTTTCGCCACCATCAGCCAGATTATTCCCAGGACCGCGCCAAATGCGGGAAAACCTGCCGCGAACCACAGGCGCCACAGGCGGTGATAGGCGGCGGGAAGCAGCTCGCCCTGCGACGCCGCCGCCCGGGCGAGATCGCGAAGGCGCAGCTGGATCCAGACGACCGGAAGCCAGAAGAGACCGGTGAGGACGTAGAGGCCGAGACTTGCGGCGATCCAGCCGGTGGACAGCGGCCAGCCGGCGAGGTGGGCGAGGAGCGCGCCCGTCACCGGCTGAAGGACGACGGCGGTCGCCGTGAAGATCGTATCGCCAAGCACCACGACCCCGGCGGTGTGGGCCACGATCCGCGGATCGCCGGTGCGATGGGCCATCAGCATGAAGAAGGCGATGCCGGTTCCGGTCCCGAACAGCACCGTCGCGCCCAGAATGTGGAGCGCCTTGAGCAGCAGATAGAGGCTCATCGGTCCTCCAGCAGGGCCAGCGCGACCAGGGCCAGGAGTGCGGCGGGCAGGGTCTTCACCAAGGGGCCCATGGGATCGGCCCACAGGTCGGGTCGCCAGAGCGTGGCCCCGACCATGTAGCCGCCGGTGACCAGGATCATGCCCCAGAGGGCGAAGGCCGCCGTGGACCTGACGCAGGCGAGCAATCCCAGGGCGATGTCGGCCAGGGCGCCGCCGATGACGGCCGGCGTCGCGGCCGCGGGCGGGAAGTGGGAGGCGGCCAGGACGGCGGTGGCGGCCGGGATCTCGGCCAGGCCCACCGCGCCGGAGACGATCCAGAAGCCGGCCAGGCCCGCCAGGATGACGGGCTTGAGAGCATAGAGGCGCGCGAACCACCGTTCCTGAACCCCGGCCGGCATCGCCGCCAGGGCCTGGGACAGGTCCTTCGGCGCGAAGCCCAGCGCGCGCTCCGCCTCGCCGGGGCGGATCCGGACGCCCCGCGCCAGCTGGCCAAGCGTCGCCGACCGCAAGGGACTGCGCCAGCCGAGCCAGGCCAGGGCGTCGGCGCCGGTCGCCGCGATCCGGGCGACGAGCGGGGGCAGGTCGAGGACCGGCGCCGGCGGCAGGCCCAGCCAGGCCCGCAGACCGATCAGCACCTCGGCCAGGGTGGTCTCGGCCGAGGCGCCCAGGTCGATGATCCGCCGCATCGGGGCGTCGGGCGCCAGGGCGCGGGCCACGGCCAGGGCGATGTCGTCGACCGCGACCACCTGGGTTACCGCCCGGGCATGGACCGCCGGGATCACGAACGGGACCGCCGCCAGGGCCCGCAGCAGGGCGCTGCCGCCATAGGCCACGGGCGCGAGCACCAGGGCGGGGCGCAGGATGGTCCAGTCGAGGTCGAGGCCGGCCAGGGCCTCATCCCCCTCGCGCTTGGTGCGGCTGAAGGCGTCCTGGCCGTGCGCGACGCCGGCGGCGGAGATCTGGACGAACCGGCGCACCCCTGCCGTGACGCAGGCGCGCCCCAAGCTGAGCGGTCCGGTCAGATGGACGGCGACCAGATTGTCGGTCGGACCATCCTGCAGGGCGCCGGCGCAGTTCACCACCGCGTCGATATCGGCGAGATGCGGCGCCCAGTCGCCTTCCCGCCATCGGGCGAGATCGGCCTCGATCCACCGGACCTGGGGAAGGCTTCGGGCGGCGGCGGCCACATGGCGGCCGACGCCTGTGACCTCATGCCCCTCGGCCAGGAGGCGCGCGGTGACGCGGCCGCCGATCAGACCATAGGCGCCCGTCACCAGAATCCGCATCGGTGCGACAGCCCCCGCCACAATATTGGCGAAGGTGATCTGCTCCCCGCGCCTGAGTCCAGGCCGCAACTGAGGAATTGACCCCGCGGCAGAGTGGGTCGCGTACAGAAAGCGGGTTGGCGGGGCCCTCAATCAGGACTTAGATGGCGGTCATCGCCGCGCCGGGGCGCAGGCTCAGCCATCGTCGGACCGCTTGTCGGTCCGCGAGCGGGCTTTTGTCGTCCCGGGAGTAGAGCGTCCCGGGAGGATTAGGGTTTTGCAGCGCACCAGTACCGACGGGCCTGACTATTTTCACAAGGTCGTAGATTGCCAGTGGGCCTGTCCGGCCCATACGCCCGTCCCCGAATACATCCGTCTGATCGCCGATGGGCGATACTCGGACGCCTACATGGTCAATTGGAAGTCGAACGTCTTCCCGGGGATCCTCGGGCGGACCTGCGACCGGCCGTGCGAGCCCGCCTGCCGGCGCGGCCGGGTGGAGGACGAGCCCGTCGCCATCTGCCGCCTGAAGCGGGTGGCCGCCGACAACAAGTCCGACGTCTCGGCCCGGATGCCGACGGTCGCCGCGCCGAACGGCAAGCGGGTGGCCCTGGTGGGCGCAGGCCCCGCGGCCCTGACCGTCGCCCGCGATCTCGCCCCGCTCGGCTATCACGTCGTGGTCTATGACGCTGAGGCCAAGGGCGGCGGCATGATCCGAAGCCAGATCCCGCGGTTCCGTCTGCCCGAGGAAGTGATCGACGAGGAGGTCGGCTATATCGCCGATCTGGGCCTGGACATGCGCTTCGGCCAGCGGATCGACAGCCTCGGCGCCCTCCTGGGCGAGGGCTATGACGCCGTCTTCGTCGGCACCGGCGCGCCGCGCGGCCGCGACCTGGACCTGCCGGGCCGCCAGGAGCCGCGGCCAATATCCATATCGGCATCGACTGGCTGAGCTCGGTGTCCTTCGGCCATATCGAAAAGATCGGCCGCCGGGTGATCGTGCTGGGCGGCGGCAACACCGCCATGGACTGCTGCCGCACCTCGCGCCGGCTGGGGGGCGAGGACGTCAAGGTCATCGTCCGCTCCGGCTTCGACGAGATGAAGGCCAGCCCCTGGGAGAAGGAAGACGCGATCCACGAGGACATTCCGATCCTCAACTTCCTCGTGCCCAAGGAATTCACCCACAAGGACGGCAAGCTGACCGGGGTGCTGTTCGAGGAAGTGGCCGCGACCTTTGACGAGAAGGGCCGGCGCAAGCTGCTGCCGACCGGCGCGCCCGATCAGCACTATGAGTGCGACGACGTGCTGGTGGCCGTGGGTCAGGAAAACGCCTTCCCCTGGATCGAGCGCGACCTGGGGCTGGAGTTCGACGAATGGGGCATGCCCAAGGTCGATCCGGTGACCTTCCAGTCGACGCGGCCGGGCGTGTTCTTCGGCGGCGACGCGGCCTTCGGGCCCAAGAACATCATCTGGGCCGTGGCCCAGGGCCACGAGGCGGCGGTCTCCATCGACCGCTTCTGCCAGGGCGGGGACCTCACCGACCGTCCGCCGCCGATGACCAATCTGGTCAGCCAGAAGATGGGCATCCACGAGTGGTCCTACGACAACGACATCTCCAATGATCAGCGCTTCCGGGTGCCGCTGCGCGAGAAGGTCGAGGCGCTGAAGGACGTGAAGATCGAGGTCGAGCTCGGCTTCGACCTCAAGCAGGGCCTGGCCGAGGCCCAGCGCTGCCTGAACTGTGACGTCCAGACGGTGTTCGCCGAGCCGCTGTGCATCGAGTGCGACGCCTGCGTCGACATCTGCCCGGTGGACTGCATCACCTTCACCGACAATGGCGAGGAGGAGGACCTGCGCGGTCGCCTCAAGGCCCCGGCGCTCAATCTAGACCAGGCCCTGATGGTCTCGGCCGAGCTGAAGACCGGCCGGGTGATGGTCAAGGACGAGGATGTTTGCCTGCACTGCGGGCTGTGCGCGGAGCGGTGCCCGACGGGCGCCTGGGACATGCAGAGATTCACATTGGAAATGAGCCACGCGAGCGATGTGGGAGGCGGCGCATGTCAGGCCCGCTGACCCTCACCAACGACTTCGTCGTCAAGTTCGCCAACGTCAACGGCTCGGGCTCGGCCAGCGCCAACGCGATGTTCGCCAAGTCGGTGCTGCGGATGGGCGTGCCGGTGGCGGCGCGCAACATCTTCCCGTCCAACATCCAGGGCCTGCCGACCTGGTACGAGGTGCGGGTCACCGGCGCCGGCCATCTGGGCCGTCGCGGCGGGGTCGACATGATGGTCGCGATGAACCCGCAGACCTGGGACAAGGATCTCGCCGAGATCGAACCCGGCGGCTACCTGTTCTACGATTCCACCAAGCCGCTGCCGGCGTCGAAGTTCCGCCCGGACATCACGGTGGTGGGCGTGCCTCTGACCGCCATGTGTAACACGCGCTATTCGGTTCCACGCGAGCGCCAGCTGTTCAAGAACACCATCTATGTCGGCGCGCTGGCCGCCCTGCTGGGCATCGAGATCGCAGTCATCGAGCAGCTGCTGGCCGAGCAGTTCGCCGGCAAGGACCGGCTGATCAAGGCCAATGTCGAGGCCCTGCACATGGGCCGCGACTATGTGCTGGAGAACCACGGGCCGCTGGGCCTGCAGGTGCGCCGCGCCGACGGGGTCGGCGACCGGATCTATGTCGAGGGCAACATGGCCGCCGGCCTGGGCGCGGTCTATGGCGGGGCCACGGTCTGCGCCTGGTACCCGATCACGCCATCGACCTCCCTGGCCGAGGCCTTCACCGAATTCTGCCAGGAGTACCGGACCGATCCGGAGACCGGCAAGGCGCGTTACGCCATCGTCCAGGCCGAGGACGAGATCGCCTCGATCGGCATGGTGGTCGGCGCGGGCTGGAACGGGGCGCGGGCCTTCACCGCCACCTCGGGGCCCGGCGTCTCGCTGATGACCGAGTTCATCGGGCTGAGCTACTTCGCCGAAATCCCGGCGGTGATCTTCGATGTGCAGCGGGGCGGGCCGTCCACCGGCATGCCGACCCGGACGCAGCAGGCCGACCTGCTGGGCGCGGCCTACGCCAGCCATGGCGACACCAAGCACCCCATGCTGCTGCCGCAGGATCCGGGCGAATGCTTCGAGTTCGGGGCTCTGGCCTTCGACCTCGCCGACCGGCTGCAGACCACCATCTTCGTCATGCTCGACCTCGACATCGGCATGAACGAGTGGCTGACCGAGCCCTTCAAGTGGGACGACAGCCGCAAGCTCGACCGCGGCAAGGTCATGACCCATGATGAGCTGGAGGCGGGCCGCGAATTCGGCCGCTATCTGGAGGTCGACGGCGACGGCATTCCCTATCGCACCTATCCGGGCGTCCACCCGAACAAGGGCGCCTATTTCACCCGCGGCACCTCGCGCAATCCCTATGCCCGCTACAGCGAGGAGGGGAGCGTCTATGTCGACAACGTGCAAAGGCTGCTGCGCAAGTTCGACACCGCCGCCCAGATCGTGCCGGGCCCCGTGCGCCGCGACGCGAAGAAGGCCACCCGCACCGGGGTGATCTATTTCGGCTCGACGACGCCGGCCATGCATGAGGCGCTGGAACTGCTCGAGGCCCAGGGCCAGCATGTGGACGCGATGCGGGTGCGGGCCTTCCCGTTCTCGGCCGAGGTCTATGACTTCATCGCCGCCCATGACCGGGTGTTCGTGGTCGAGCAGAACCGCGACGCCCAGCTGCGCACCCTGATCGTCAATGAGGGCGATGTGGACCCGGCCAAGCTGATCCCGGTGCTGCACTATGACGGCACCCCGATCACCGCCCGCTTCATCGTCAAGGAAATGGCCGGACTGCTGGGCGGGGCCGCGCCGTCGCCCGCGCGCAAGACCGTCCCGGAGGCCGCCGAATGACCTATCTGGCCAAGCCCAGGCTGCATCACCCCAGCCTGGTTCCCAACGAGCTCGGCTTCACCCGGCGCGACTATGAGGGCTCGGTCTCGACGCTCTGCGCCGGCTGCGGCCACGACTCGATCTCGGCGGCGATCATCCAGGCCTGCTATGAGCTCGACCTGCCGCCGCACCGCGTCGCCAAGTTGTCGGGCATCGGCTGTTCGTCCAAGACGCCGGACTATTTCCTGGGCGCCAGCCACGGCTTCAACACCGTCCACGGGCGGATGCCCTCGGTGCTGACCGGCGCCAATCTCGCCAATCGCGAGCTGATCTATCTGGGCGTCTCCGGCGACGGCGATAGCGCCTCGATCGGTTTCGGCCAGTTCGCGCACGCGGTCCGGCGCGGGGTCAACATGACCTATATCGTCGAGAACAACGGGGTCTATGGCCTGACCAAGGGCCAGTTCTCGGCCACCTCGGACAAGGGCTCGAAGTCCAAGAAGGGCGTGGTCAATCACGACAGCGCCATCGACCTTGTCAGCGTGGCCCTGCAGCTTGGCGCGACCTTCGTGGCCCGCTCGTTCTCGGGCGACAAGGCCCAGCTGGTGCCGCTGATCAAGGCGGCGCTGAGCCACAAGGGCGCAGCCTTCATCGACACGGTCAGTCCCTGCGTCCAGTTCAACAATCACTCGGGCTCGACCAAGAGCTACGACTATGTGCGCGAGCACAATGAGAGCGTGAACCGGCTGGACGTCGTCTCGCCGCGCGACCCGATCCATGTGGACTATGCGCCCGGCACGACGGTTCAGGTGACCCAGCATGACGGATCGGTCCTGTCGCTGCACAAGCTGTCGGCGCATTACGACCCCACCGACCGGATCGCGGCCATGAGCTATCTGGCCCAGCGCCAGGCGGCCGGCGAGATCGTCACCGGCCTGCTCTATGTGGACCCCGAGGCCAATGACCTGCACGAGGCCCTGGAGACGGTGGACACCCCGCTGAACCAGCTGGCCGATCAGGCCCTGATCCCCGGCTCGGGCGTGCTGGCCAAGCTCAACGCGACCCTGCGCTAGGATGCTCAGCTGGAAGATCGGCGCGGTCACGGTCACGCGGATCGTCGAGATCGAGCTGCCGGTGCCCTACAGCGCCAAGCGGCCCTTTCTGGCCGAGGCGACGCCGGAGGCCCTGCGCCAGATCCCCTGGCTCTATCCGAACTATGTGACCGAGGACGGGCATCTGCGGCTGTCGATCCACGCCCTGCTGGTCGAGGCGCCGGGGGTGCGGCTGGTGGTCGATACCTGCATCGGCAACGATCGGCCGCGCAGCCTGGTCGGCGGCCAGGCGCTGTCGACCGACTTCCTGGCCCGGTTCGCCGAAGCCGGCTGGACGCGGGAGGGCGTCGACGCGGTGGTCTGCACCCACCTGCATGTGGACCATGTCGGCTGGAACACCATGCTGGAAGACGGCAAGTGGGTTCCGACCTTCCCCAAGGCCCGCTACCTGATCGGCCGGGCGGAGCATGCCCACTGGAGCGCCGAGGGCGACGCCGACCAGCAGACCATCCTGGCCGATTCCATCCAGCCGGTGTTCGACGCCGGCCTGGTGGACCTGGTGGAAATGGACCACCGCATCTCGGCCGAGCTGCGGCTCGTGCCCACGCCCGGCCACACGCCGGGCCATGTCAGCGTGGCCATCGAGTCGGAGGGGCAGCGCGCCCTGATCACCGGCGACATGGTCCACCATCCCTGCCAGCTGGCTCATCCCGAGTGGTCGCCGCCCTTCGACAGCGATCCCCAGGGCTCGGCCGTCATGCGGATGGGCGTGTTCGCCGAGGTGGCCGACCAGCCGGTCCTGGTGATTGGCACCCACTTCGCCGCGCCCACCGCGGGCCATGTGAAGCGCGACGGCGCGGCCTTCCGCTTCGACACCTAGCCGTTCGGACAGTGGCGCGGCGCCTCAGGATGAGCGAGGTTGCCTCCGAAGAGTTCGCCCTTGGGAGCGTCGCCATGACCGAGCCCGTCGATGTGCGCCTGCGGCCGGCCACCTTCGCTGACGCCGCCAGGATGCTGGCCTGGCGCAACCAGCCCGAGGTGGCGCGCTGGATGTATTCCGACCATGTGATCACGCCCGAGGAGCACGGGCGGTTCATGGCCGGCGCCCTGGTCGATCCCGCCCGCCGCTACTGGATCATCGAGCTGGACGGCGAGCCGGTGGGCCTAGCCAATCTGGTCGATATCTCGGCCGAGAACCGCAAGTGCAGCTGGGCCTATTACCTCGCCAGCCCCTCGGTGCGCGGCAAGGGCGTCGGGGCCTTTGTCGAGGTCTGGGTGATCGAGCATGTGTTCGGCGCGCTTGGCCTGAACAAGCTCTGCTGCGAAGTGCTGGTCGAGAACGAGGCCGTCTGGAAGATGCACGAGAGCTTCGGCTTCCAGCGCGAGGCGCTGTATCGCGCCCATGTCTGGAAGGGCGGCGAGCCGCGCGACGTGGTGGGGTTGGGCCTGCTCGCCCGCGACTGGGCGGCGGTGCGCGAGACGAGCCTGGCGCGGCTGAGAGCCCGGGGGTTCGAGGTCGGCTAGACGGCTGCCTTGGAGCTGTTCCAGGCCAGGGCGGCGATCGCCTCGGTCCCGAAATCCGGGTCCTGGGCGTAGAGCGCGCCATAGACGTGGCGGACCAAGTCCAGGTCTTCCGGATAGTCCACGGTCCAGCGCAGGTGGGCGAGAGATGGCTCGCGGGTCAGGGTCGCCAGGCGGAAACGGTCAGGCTGGCGGTAGATGAAGGGCGTCACGTGCTCGCGGTCATAGGCGTCCGTGGCCTCCGCGGCGGCGGCGCGGAAGGCGGCGATGGTCATGGCCTCGACGTCCAGGCCGTGCGGGAATGTCCGCTTCGGCATGGTGTTGTTGGCGTAGTCGGCGCCCGTCTCGACCAGCCGGTCGATCAGGGCGTCCAGCACCCGCCAGTCGGTCAGGGGGCAGTCGGCGGTCAGGCGCACCAGGGTCTTGGCTTGGGGAAAGGCGTCCGCCGCCAGGGCGAAACGGGCCAGCACGTCGGCGAGGGGGCCGCGCACCACGGTCAGGCCCACCGTCTCGCAATAGGCCGCGACGGGGTCGTCAGAGGCGTCCTGGCTGGTGGCCAGCACCAGCTGGTCCAGGCGTTTGGAACGCCGCAGGCGCTCGATCTGCCGGCCGATCATCGGCTCACCGAGCAGGTCGGCCATCACCTTGCCGGGCAGGCGGCTGGAGGACATGCGGGCCTGGATGACGCCGAGGATCACGGCGCTGGGGCCCGGACGCCCGGGGAGGCGGCGATCGACATGCGCGCGCGGTGAAAGCTCATGTCCCTATTGGGCTCCGCAATGCTTAGTGTCGCGTGAAGGCGGCCTTGGCCTATCGTCACGGCGTCGCGCGCGAGTCGGGCTGGGGGACGAGGCATGCTGATCCTGTTGGGGGTGGCGGTGGTGGTGGCGGGGTTCGCCATCGGCCTCAATCCGCTCTTGGTGGTGGTGGCCTCGGCCCTGGTGACCGGGCTGCTGGCCGGCCATTCCCTGGTCGAGGTGCTGAGCGCCTTCGGCAAGGCCTTCAACGAGAACCGCTATGTCAGCGCCGCCTGGCTGATCCTGCCGGTGATCGGGGTGCTGGAACGGGCGGGGCTGCAGGAACGGGCGCGGGCGGTGATCTCCGGCTTCCGGGCCGTGACCCTGCCCCGGCTGCTGATTGGCTATCTCCTGTTTCGCCAGCTGACCTCGGCGCTCGGCCTGACCTCGATCGCCGGCCAGGCCCAGACCGTGCGGCCCCTGGTGGCGCCCATGGCGGAGGCCGCCGCCGAGGCCCGGGGCGGCCCTCTGGACGATGAGCGCCGCGAGTCGATCCGCGCCTTCACGGCGGCGACGGACAATGTCGGCCTGCTGTTCGGCGAGGACATCTTCCTGGCCATAGGGTCGATCCTGCTGATGGTCGGTTTCCTGGCCCAGAGCGGGATCGTCATGGAGCCGCTGCACCTGTCGCTATGGGCGATCCCGACGGCGATCGCCGCCTTCCTGGTGCATGGGGCGCGACTGATCCTGTTCGGGCGGAAGATCGCCCGAGGCGGCGCGCCGGAGGCGGGCCAATGATCAAGCTCAGCCTGGTCTATCTGCTGGCGGGCCTGGTGTTCGCCGCCTATGCGCTGCTCAGCGTCCGCGACGCGAACAATCCCAAGCGCTGGCGCAACGGCGCCTTCTGGGGGCTGTTCGCCCTGAGTTTCCTGGCGGGGGATTATCTCGGCGACCTGGGCAATGGGGTGCTGGTCCTGGCGCTCGCGGTCATCGCCGGGATCGGCAAGCTGGGGCAGGGGGCGCCGGCCGGCCCCACGCCGGCCGAGAAGTTCGGCAGCGCCCAGCGGCTGGGCGACAAGCTGTTCGTCCCGGCCCTGATCGTGCCGGCGGTGGTGCTGTTCGGGACCCTGGTGCTGAAGCACGTCTCCGTCTCGGGCCAGCCCCTGTTCGATCCCAAGCAGACCACCCTGATCTCGCTGGCGCTCGGCGCGGTGATCGCCGTGATCGCGGCGCTTCTCCTGCTGCGCCAACCGCTCAGCGCGCCCCTGCAGGAGGGCCGCCGGCTGATGGACACGGTGGGCTGGGCGGCGCTGCTGCCCCAGATGCTGGCGGCGCTGGGCGCGGTCTTTGCGCTGGCCGGGGTCGGGCAGGTGATCGGCGGCCTGGTCACCACCTGGATCCCGATGGACACCAAGCTGGTGGCTGTGGCGGTCTATTGCCTGGGCATGGCGGGCTTCACCCTGCTGATGGGCAACGCCTTCGCGGCCTTTCCGGTGATGACGGCGGGGGTGGCCCTGCCGTTCCTGATCCACAGGTTCGGCGGCGATCCGGCGGTGGTCTGCTCCATCGGCATGCTGTCGGGGTTCTGCGGCACGCTGTCGACGCCGCTGGCCGCCAATTTCAATCTGGTGCCCTCGGCCCTGCTGGAGTTGAAGGACCGCTATGGGGTGATCCGGGCCCAGATCCCGACCGCCGTCGCGATGCTGCTGATCAATATGGTGCTGATGTATGTCCTCGCCTTCCGCGCCTGACCGCCTGACGCGGGAGACCGCCGCCGCCTTCGCGCGCATCGCGCTGGGCCACGTCACGCGCCAGTACCCCAACAAGCTCGACCATGTGAACGCCGGTCCCGGCGACCACGGCGATCCGATCGACCAGCATCCGATCTTCTATGGCAGCTTCGACTGGCACTCCTGCGTCCACGGCTACTGGCTGCTGGCGACCCTGCGCCGCCTGCACCCGGACATGGCCGAGGCCGCGGCCATCGACGCCCTGTTCGCCGACGCCTTCACGCCCGAGAAGGTCGAGGCCGAGCGCGCCTATCTGGAGCGGCCGACGGCGCGGGGGTTCGAGCGGCCGTATGGCTGGGGCTGGCTGCTCAAGCTGCAGGCCGAGCTGATCGCGCACCGGGACGCCCCCTGGGCCGATCGCCTGGCGCCGCTGGCCGGGGCCTTCGCGGACCGGTTCAAGGCCTTCCTGCCCAAGGCGACCTATCCGGTGCGCACCGGTGTGCATTCCTCCACCGCCTTCGCCGTGGCGCTCGCCCACGACTATGCGACCGCGGCCGGAGATGTGGATCTGGAAGCCCTGCTGCGCGAGACGGCGCTCAGCTGGTACGGCGCCGACAAGGGGTGCCAGGCCTGGGAGCCGTCCGGCGACGACTTCCTGTCGCCGGCCCTGATGGAGGCGGAATGCATGCGGCGGCTGATGGCGCCCGACGATTTCCGCGTCTGGTTCGCCGCCTTCCTGCCCGACGCCGCCCGCCAGGCGCCGGCCACCCTGTTCGCGCCCGCCACGGTCAGCGACCGCAGCGACGGCAAGATCGCCCATCTCGACGGCCTGAACCTCAGCCGGGCCTGGTGCTGGCGCGCGATCGCCGGAAGCCTCGATCCCCAGGATCCCGTGCGACCGGTCGCCCTGGCCGCCGCCGAGCGGCATCTGGCCGCCAGCCTGCCGCATGTGGCCGGCGACTATATGGGCGAGCACTGGCTGGCCAGTTTCGCCCTGCTGGCCCTGACGGTGGACGGGGCGATTTGACAGGGGCGGCCGGCCCGTGATTGATCCGTCCCGATGACCCGCGAGCCTCACCCGTGACCGACGCCCCGACCGGCAGCCTCGAGGCCGCCCTGGCCCGCACCGAGCGGATGCTGGAGGCCCGCCCGGACCTGGCGGAACTGCAGGCCCGCGAGATCCTGAACGCCGTGCCCGGACACCCCGCCGCCCTGCTGCTGATGGCGCGGGCGCAACGCTATCAGGGCCAGGCGTCGGCCGCCCTGGCGACCTTGGAGCCGCTGGCGCGGAGCCAGCCGAAGTGGGCGGTGGCGCATCTGGAGCTCGGGCTGGCGCGGATCGAGGCCGGCGACAGCCGGGGCGGCGAACGGGCGCTCAGCCAGGCCGTGGCCCTGAAGCCGGATCTGTCGGCGGCCTGGGGCGTGCTGGCGCAACAGCGGCGGATGCTGGGCGACAGCCGCGGCGCCGACGAGGCCGAGGCCCGGCAGCTGGGCTGCGCCATCGCCGACCCGGTACTGATGGAGGCCGGCGCCGCCCTGGTCGAGGGGCGGCTGGCGGTGGCCGAGCACAGCTTGCGCGAACTCCTCAAGGCGCGGCCGACCGAGATCGCCGCCATCCGCATGCTGGCCGAGGTCGCTACCCGGCTGGGTCGCTACGAGGACGCCGAGGCCCTGCTGGTCCGCTGCCTGGAGCTGGCGCCCGGCTTCACCGCCGCCCGGCACAATCTGGCCATCGTGCTCTACCGCCAGACCAAGGTCGGCGAGGCCCTGGCCGAGATCGAGACCCTGCAGAAGGCCGACCCGGCCAATCCCAGCTATCGCAACCTGCAGGCCGCCGCGCTCAGCCAGCTCGGGGAATATGCGCGGGCGATCGCGGTCTATGAGCCGTTGCTGGCCGACTATCCGACCCAGCCCAAGGGCTGGATGAGCTATGGCCATGCGCTCAAGACCGTGGGCCGCCAGGACGACGCCATCGCCGCCTATCGCAAGGCCCTGGAGCAGCTGCCCAGCCTGGGAGAGGCCTGGTGGAGCCTGGCCAATCTGAAGACCGTGCGGTTCTCCGACGCCGACCTCGCGGCCATGCGCGCCCAGCTGGCGCGGAGCGACATCTCCGACGAGGACCGCTTCCATCTGGAGTTCAGCCTGGGCAAGGCCCTGGAGGACCGGGCCGACTATGCCGCTTCCTTCGCGTCCTACGCGGCCGGCAACGCCCTGCGGAAGCAGACCCTGGACTATGACGCCGACGAGACCAGCGCCTATCTGCGCCGCGCCCGGGCCCTGTTCACCCCTGAGTTTTTCGCGGCGCGGGAAGGGTTCGGCAGTCCGGCGCCGGATCCGATCTTCATCCTGGGCCTTCCGCGGGCCGGATCGACCCTGATCGAGCAGATCCTGGCCAGCCATTCCCAAATCGAAGGGACCATGGAGCTGCCCGACCTGCCGGCCATCGCCAAGCGGCTGGGCGGCCGGTCCCGCAAGGGCGAACCCTCGGCCTATCCGGACATGCTGGCGGACGTCGACGTCGAGACCGCGCGTGCGCTCGGCGAGGAGTATCTGGCCCGCACCGCGCCGCAGCGGAAGCTCGGCCGGCCGCTGTTCATCGACAAGATGCCCAACAACTACGCCCATGTGGGGCTGATCCATCTGATCCTGCCGAACGCCAAGATCATCGACGCGCGCCGCCATCCGCTGGGCTGCTGCTTCTCGGGGTTCAAGCAGCACTTCGCCCGGGGCCAGGGCTTCACCTATGACCTCACCGACCTGGGCCGCTACTACGCCGACTATGTGGCCCTGATGGCCCACTTTGATTCGGTTCTGCCAGGCCGGGTCCACAGGGTGATCTACGAAGCGATGGTCGCCGATCCGGAGACGGAGGTGCGCCGGCTGCTCGATTATTGCGCACTGCCCTTCGAGCCGGGCTGCCTGAAGTTCTACGAGAACGACCGGGCGGTGCGGACCGCCAGCTCCGAACAGGTGCGTCGCCCGATCTTCACCGACGGCCTGGAGCAGTGGAAGCACTACGAACCCTGGCTCGGGCCGCTGAAAACCGCCCTTGGGCCGGTGCTGGACGCCTATCCGGAGGTCCCGGAGTTCCCGCCTCACATCTGATGCGCCGGCGCCACAGCCGCCAAGATGACGCATCCGTAAGCTTGACAGGCATGGGGCTGCGGAGCGCTGTGACGGCTTGATGTCAGGGCTGTGTCTCCGAGATTACGGAGCGGATTCATGAGGGGTTTTTCGATGAGTGGGCATACTCGCGGCCGCACGGCCTTCGGTGCGGCGCTCTTGGCCACCAGCATGCTGGCGGGCGTCCCCGCGGCGTTCGCGGCCGACGCCGCGGCCGGTCCGACCGTGGAAGAGATCGTCGTCACCGCGCAGAAGAAGGAAGAGAACCTTCAGAGCGTGCCGGTGGCCGTCACCGCCTTCTCGACCAAAAAGCTCGAGCAGCTGCACGTCGAGAACTTCAATGACTATGTGAAGTTCCTGCCCAGCGTGGCGGCCCAGAGCGCGCAGCCGGGCGGCGCAACGGTCTATATGCGCGGCATCGCCTCGGGGGCCAACGCCAACCACTCCGGCTCCCAGCCGAGCGTCGGGACCTATCTCGACGAGCAGCCGATCACCACGATCGGCGGGGCGCTGGACCTGCACGTCTATGACATCGCCCGCGTCGAGGCCCTGGCCGGACCGCAGGGCACGCTCTATGGCGCCAGCTCCCAGGCGGGGACCCTGCGGATCATCACCAACCCGCCGGAATTGGGCGTCTTCAAGGGCAGCTATGACCTGAAGGTCAATTCCGTCGATCACGGCGGCACAGGCTACGTCGCCGAGGGGATGGTCAACATCCCGGTCAACGACAAGGTCGCCATCCGCATGGTGGCCTGGGATGAGCACGACGCCGGCTATATCGACAATGTGCCGGGGACCCTCACCTATCCCGTCTCGGGCGTGACCATCAACAACGCCAGCAAGGTTCAGAAGGACTACAACACCGTCGACACCAAGGGTGCGCGCGTCGCCCTACGGGTCGATCTGAACGACAGCTGGACGGTCCGTCCGACCTTCATGACCCAGGACACCAAGTCGCACGGCGTGTTCGCCTATGACCCGAGTGTCGGCGACCTCAAGGTCAGTCACTTCCTGCCCGAGGACAACCACGATCGTTGGTACCAGGCGGCGATGACGGTCCAGGGCAAGGTCAGCGATTTCGATCTGGTCTACACCGGCGGCTATATGGATCGCCGGATCGACAGTCACTCGGACTACACTGACTATTCCTATTTCTACGACACCCTGTTCGGGTCCGGCGCCTACATCACCGACGCCAGCGGCAAGGTCATCGATCCCACCCAGCGGATCACCGGGCGCGATCACTTCACGCGCGTCTCCAACGAAATCCGCCTGTCGTCGCCGCAGGACCAACGCCTGCGCTTCGTGGTCGGCGGCTTCCAGCAGCGGCAGACGCACTTCATCGAGCAGAACTACCAGATCACGGGCATCGATCCGGCCATCAGTGTGACCGGCTGGAAGGATACGCTGTGGCTGACCGAGCAGCTGCGGATCGATCGCGACTACGCCGCGTTCGGCGAGCTCTATTTCGACATCACCCCGAAGCTGACCTTCACCGGCGGCGTGCGGGCCTTCAAGACGGACAACAGCCTGCGGGGCTTCTTCGGGTTCGGCAGCGGCTTCAGCTCCAAGACCGGTGAAGCCAAGTGCTTCGCGCCCAACAGTGTCGGCGCCGGCCCATGCACCAATCTCGACAAGCGCGTGAAGGAGACCGGGGAGACCTATAAGGCCAACCTGAACTACAAGGTCGCCGACGGTAAGATGGTCTATGTGACCTACTCCCAGGGCTTCCGGCCGGGCGGCATCAATCGCCGGGGATCGCGACCGCCCTACAGCTCCGACTATGTCTATAATTACGAGGCCGGTTGGAAGACCCAGTGGGCCGACAATTCCCTGCGTTGGAACGGCGCGGTCTATTACGAGGACTGGAAAGACTTCCAGTATTCGTTCCTGGGGCCGAACTCCTTCACTGAAATCGTCAACGCGCCGCAGGCGCGGGTCCAGGGCGTGGAGACGGATCTGGCGTGGGCTACGCCGGTCCAGGGGCTGACCATCAATGGGGCCGCGGCCTATACCGACGCCCAGCTGAAGAGCGACTACTGCGATGAAACAGACCCGGTGACCGGACGGCCCGTGACGACCTGCGCCTCGCCCAAGGCGCCGAGCGGCACGAGGCTTCCCATCACGCCGAAGGTCAAGGCGAACGTCACGGCCCGCTATGAATTCCCATGGGGCGACTTCACCGCCCACGTGCAGGGCTCGGCGATGTATCAAAGCTCCAGCAGCGCCGTGCTTCCCCTGGACGAAAGCGCGTTCACCGGGCGCCAGCGCGCGTTCGGCGCCTTGGACCTGTCGGCGGGTCTGGATCATGACACCTGGAAGGTTGAGCTCGCAGTGCTCAACGCCTTCGACAAGCGGGGCGACGTCTATCGCTATACCGAGTGCCGGTCGCTCTACTGCCAACGCCCCTATATCGTGCCGAACCAGCCGCGCACGATCTCGCTGAGCTTCGGCCAGAAGTTCTGAGATCCGGAGCCAACGGACCACCCAACGCCGCCCCCTCGGGGCGGCGTTGTAGTTTGGGGCGTCAGACCCCGAACAGGGCCTTCATGTAGGGGTTCAGCATCCGGCCCTCCGGATCCAGTTCGCGGCGGACCTCCAGGAAGTCCTTCCAGTTCGGATAGAGGGCGGAGAGCTCGGCGGCCTTCAGGCTGTGCAGCTTGCCCCAGTGCGGCCGGCCCCCGTGCCGGCGCAGGATCGGCTCGATCAGGGTGAACAGGAAGGCGTAGTCGTCCTTGTAATAGGCGTGGATGGCGACCGAGCCGCGGGGCGCGCCCTGGAACGGCGACAGCCAGGCGTCGTCGGCGGCGATGCGGCGGACCTCGATCGGGAAGAACACGTCCGGGCGATGGGCCTCGATGGCGGCCACCACTTCCTTCAGCGCCGGGATCTGGGTCTCGACCGGCAGGTGGTACTCCATCTCGTTGAACCGCACCGGCCGCTCGGTGGAGAGCAGCTTCCAGCCCTCGTCGATCGCCTCCTCGGGCTTGGCGGTTGAGATCAGGGCGTGGCCGAGCGCCTTGCGCAGCGGGGTGGAGAAGCCCAGCAGGTTCCGGATCTTGCGCAGGATCTCCAGTATGCCGGTGTCGGTGTCGGGGCCGCGGGCGATGGCCGGGGCGTCGGTCTCGTCATGGCTGATATTGGCGGCCATGCCGGTGAAGGGGATGGCGTAGAACTCGAAGTTGCGGTGCTGGGCCCAGCGCCCCTCGGCCTGGTCGCAGGCGGCCTCGAAATCCTCGGCCCAGACCCGGCGGTGCAGGCGACGGTTGGCGGTGGTGCGCAGCCGGGCCTGGGAGATAACCCCCAGCGAGCCCATCGACACCCGCGCGGCGTTGAAGATCTCGGCGTTCCGCTGGGCGTCGGCCTCGATCACCTTGCCCGCGGCGGTGACGAGCCGCAGCGCCGTGGCGTCGCCGTGGATGGCGCGCAGGGTCTTGCCCGCCCCGTGGGTGCCGGTGCCCATGGCCCCGCCCAGGGACTGCTTGTTGATGTCCGGCAGATTGGCCATGGCCCGGCCGTGCTCGGCGAGCGCGGGACCGAGCGCGCCCAGCCGCGTGCCGGTCCAGACCCGGGCCTCGTCCCCCTCCCAGCCGGCGATCCCGGTCAGCCGATCCAGGGAGACCAGGGTTCCGTCTGTGGGCACGAGGCCGGTGAAGGAGTGGCCGGCGCCGACCGCGCGGATCGGGGCCTGGGCCTTGGCCATCAGGGCGGCGAGTTCCGCCTCGCTGGCCGGTGCGGCGCGGCTCGCCGGATAGGCGTGCTGCACGCCCGACCAGTTGCGCCAGAGCAGATGACCCTGGGCGTCGAGGCTGGGCGGGGCGGGCGGTTCGGCCTTGTCGTGACCCGCCTGGTAGACCCCGGCCGCGCCGACGGCGACCACGCCGGCGCCGCCGGCGATCAGGGCGTTGCGTCGCGAGATCATTTCGCGTCCCCCTCATGGTCGGCCATGAAGCGGATCAGGGCCTGGAAATCGGCGGGCTGGCAGGCCACGCACTGGCCGAGCGCCGGCATGCCCTTGTAGCCCTGGACGACATGGTCCAGCAGGACCCCCTCGCCCTGCTTCCAGCGGGGCGCCCAGGCGGCGTGGTCGTGGGTGAGGGGCGCGCCGGAGTTTCCGTTGGCGTGGCAGGCCTTGCAGGCCCCCTCATAAAGCCCGGCGATGCGCGGGGCGGCGGGGCGCAGGGCGGCGGCCTCCTCCGGCGTGATCGGCTTGGGCGCGCAGGCCGCCAGGGCCGCGCAGGCCAGTCCGATCCCAATGAGCGATTTCAATCCGTCTCCCCCGTCCGTCTGGCGCGTCCCCTTCCGGACCATGCCCGAATCGCCGGCGCCCGCAAACCGGGAGCTCACGGCTTCGTGATCGCGCCGCCGCCTTTCCGCCCGATAGCCTCGCGACCATCTGCGGCGAAGCTTTGCAGCAAGGGCCAGACGTCGAATGCGGACTTTAATTGCAACTGTCGCGCTCACGTTTGGCCTGGCGACCGCCGCCCTGGCCAATCCGGTCGGGCGCGATCCGGCCCAGGCGCCCAAGGGCGAGTATGGGCTCGACAAGCGCCACGCCAGCCTGATCGTGAAGATCCCGCACATGGGCGGCTTCTCGAAGTTCACCATGCGCTTCGACCGGATGGACGGCGGCTTCACCCTTGATCCCGCCAACTGGGCGACGACGCCGGCGGCGATCACCATCGACGCCGCCTCGATCAACACCGGCCTGCCCGACTTCGACAAGACCATCGCCGGGCCGTCCTATTTCAACTCAGCCAAGTACCCGACCATCACCTTCGTCGCCCGCAAGGCCGAGGCGACCGACGGGGTCGGAACCCTGACCGGGGACCTGACCTTTCTGGGCGTGACCAAGCCGGTGGTGCTGGACGTCACATTCAACGGCTATGGGCCCGGCATGCTGGGCGTTGGAACCCGGATGGGATTTTCCGGGACGGGCCATATCAAGCGGTCGGACTTCGGCCTGACCACCATGAGTCAATTCGCGGGCGATGATCTGGACCTGATCTTCGACGTCGAATTCGTGAGGAAGTAGGACCCCGATGCCCGCATCGCGCCTGGACCGTTATTCGACGGTCGCCATCGTCCTGCACTGGCTGATCGCCGCGGCGATCGTCCTGCAGATCCTGCTCGCCTGGCGGATGGATGATCTCCACACCCCGCTGGGCTTCGCGCTCACCCAGCTGCACAAGTCGGTGGGGATCACCGTCCTGTTCCTCAGCCTGGCGCGGCTGGGCTGGCGGCTGGCCAACCCGCCGCCGCCGATGGTGGGCCTGACCGGATGGGAGCGGGCGCTCGCCCACATCACCCATATCGGCTTCTACGTGATCATGATCGGCATGCCGCTCACCGGCTGGATCATGGTGTCGGCGAGCCGCATCGCCATACCGACCCTGCTCTACGGGGTGATCCCCTGGCCGCACGTGCCCGGCATCGCCGAGCTCGCCCCCGCCGCCAAGACCGGGTGGCGGGAGTTCGGCCATGAGAGCCATGAGTGGCTGGCCTATGGCGCCTATCTGCTGATCGGCCTGCATGTGGCCGGCGCGCTCAAGCACCAGCTGTTCGATCGCGACCAGCCGGTTCTGGCCCGCATGGCGCCGGGCGCCAAGCCCGGGCGCTGGTTCGACCCGCGGCTGCTGGCGATCGCCGGCGGCGCCCTGGTGGTGCTGGCCTTCGCCGAATTCCTGAAGCCGCCGCTGCCGGCCTCGGCGCCCGCCGCGCCCACGGCCCATGACGAGATGGAGATGGACGAGGCGCCCGCGGCCAAGCCCGCGTCTGCGGCACCCGCCGCCGGCGCAGCTCCGGCCGCCGCGCCAGCCGCGATGGCTGCGCCTCAGCCCCTCTCGCACTGGGCGGTGGCGCCGGGCTCGACTCTGGGCTTCGCCACCACCTGGGGCGGACAGGCCATCGAGGGCCGGTTCGACACCTGGACGGCGGACATCACCTTCAGCCCTGACCAACTGGACAAGTCCAAGGTCAGCGTCTCGATCGACATCGCCTCGATCAAGACCGGCGACGCCCAGCGCGACGACAGCCTGCCCTCGGCCGACTGGTTCGACGCCGCCAGCCATCCCAAGGCGACCTTCGTGGCTGACAGGTTCGAGAAGACCGGCGAGGAGCGCTATGTCGCCAAGGGCAAGCTCACCCTGCGCGGGGTGACCAAGCCGCTCAGCCTGCCCTTCCGTCTGAAGATCGACGGCGACAAGGCGCGGATGAGCGGTGTAACCACCCTCGACCGCACGGCCTTCGGGGTCGGACAGGGCGAATGGCAGGCGACCGATCAGATTCCGGCAGGGGTGAAGGTGAGCGTGAAGCTCACGGCGACGCGGAAATAGCCGCGGCCGCCGCGGCCCTGCGCGCCGGCGATCTGGTCATACTGCCGACCGAGACGGTCTATGGCCTGGGCGCCGACGCCGCGAACCCGGTGGCGGTGGCGAGGATCTATGAGGCCAAGGGCCGGCCGCGGTTCAATCCCCTGATCAGCCATGTGGCCGACCTGGCCGCCGCAGAGCGGTTGGCGGTGTTCGACGACCGCGCCCGCAAGCTGGCCGCGGCCTTCTGGCCGGGGCCCCTGACCCTGGTCCTGCCGATCCGCGCGGACACGCCGGTCTGCGACCTGGCCCGGGCGGGGCTGGAGACGGTGGCCCTGCGCGCCCCGGCCCATCCCGTGGCCCAGGCCCTGTTGCAGGCCTTCGGCGGGCCCGTCGTGGCGCCCTCGGCCAACCGTTCGGGGCGACCGAGCCCGACCACCTATGCCGACGCGGTCGACGAGACCGGCGTCAGCGCGGCCGCCGCCCTGGACGGCGGGCCCTGTCGCGTGGGCCTGGAATCTACCGTCGTCGCCCTGCTGGACCAGCCCCGGCTGCTGCGGCCCGGCGCCGTCACCCGCGCCCAGATCGAGGCGGTGATCGGCCCTCTGGCGGAGGCGCAGGACGACGCCAAGCGCTCGCCGGGCCGGCTGGCGCGCCACTATTCGCCCGAGGCGCCGGTGCGGCTCGACGTCCGGACGCCTGAGCCCGGAGAGGCCTATCTCGCCTTTGGTCCGACCGCGGTGACGGGCAATGTCCTGAACCTCAGCCCGACGGCCGACCCGCGCGAGGCGGCCGCCAATCTGTTCGCCTATCTCCGTGCGGCGGACCGCACCCGCCCCACGGCCATTGCGGTCGCGCCCATTCCGCAAGACGGCCTGGGCGAGGCGATCCATGACCGGCTGAAGCGGGCGGCGGGCTACGTCGGCTGACCCTGGCGGCGGGCTGCGTCTGGGCCTAGATTTCTCACCATGACCAAGCCCGTTCCCGCCGATGTCCTGTCCCGCCTGAAGGCCGTGCTCGGCGAGGGCGGCTGGAGCGACGATCCCGCCCGCTTGGCGCCCAAGCTGCTGGAATGGCGCGACCGCTGGACCGGGACCACGCCGCTGCTGGTCCTGCCCAAGACCACGGCGGACGTTGCGGCGGTGGTCGGGATCTGCGCCGAGGCCGGGGTGGCGATCACGCCCCAGGGCGGCAACACCGGCCTGGTCGGGGGCCAGATCCCCCAGGGCGAGATCCTGCTGTCCACCGAGCGGATGCGGACGATCCGCGACATCGACGCCTTTGACGACGTGATCGTGGCCGAGGCCGGGGTGACGCTGTCGGCCGTCCACGAGGCCGCCGCGGCCGTGCGCCGCCGCTTCCCCCTGGGCCTGGCCTCCGAAGGCACGGCGACCGTGGGCGGGGTGGTGTCGACCAATGCCGGCGGCACCCAGGTGCTGCGCTATGGGACCACGCGCGACCTGGTGCTGGGGCTGGAGGCCGTCTTGCCGAATGGCGAGATCTGGAACGGGCTGAAGCGCCTGCGCAAGGACAACACCGGCTATGACCTGAAGCAGCTCCTGATCGGCGGGGAGGGGACGCTGGGCGTGGTCACCGCCGCCAGCCTGAAGCTGTTCCCGGTCCTGGCCAGCCGCGCCACGGCCATCGCCGCCGTCGACAGCCCGGATGTCGCCATCCAGCTCCTGGTCCGCGCCAAGGAGACGGCGAGCGGGGCCGTGGAGGCCTTCGAGCTGATGGGCCGGCGCGGGATCGAGTTCGTGCTGAAGAACATTCCCAACCAGCGCGACCCGCTGGCCGAGGTCCATCCCTGGTACGTGCTGGTCGAGATCGCCTCGGGCGAGCCGGGCGCGGCGGAGGCGGCCATGGAGCGGCTCCTGGGCCAGGGGCTGGAGGACGGGCTGATCCGCGACGCCGTGGTCGCCCAGACCGAGGCCCAGGCCAAGGCCCTTTGGTCGATCCGCGAGAACCAGTCGCCGGGCCAGAAGCCTGAAGGGGCGACCTGGAAGCACGACATCTCCGTGCCGGTCAGCCAGGTGGCGCGATTCATCGCCGAGGCCAGCGCGGCCATGGAGGCCCTGGTCCCCAACTGCCGGATCACCGCCTTCGGTCACGTCGGCGACGGCAATATCCACTATGACGTCATCCGTCCGGACGGGGGCGACAACGCCGCCCATTCGGCCCTGCGCGACCAGGGCAGCCGCATCGTCCATGACATCGTGGCCGGCATGGGGGGCTCGATCTCGGCCGAGCACGGCCTGGGTTCGATGAAGACCGAGGAGGCCCGGCGCTATAAGAGCCCGGTGGAGGTTGCGGCGCTGTCGGCGATCCGGCAAAGCCTGGACCCCAAGCGGATCATGAACCCGCGCGTCTTCTTCTGAGTCCTCGTCCATGCTGATCGTGCTGTCGCCCGCCAAGGCGATGAACTTCACGCCGCCCGCCCAGGCCGTCGCCGCGACCACGCCGGAGATGGCCGCCGACATCGCCGAGCTGGACAAGACCACCCGCAAGCTGACCACCGCCCAGCTGAAGCGGCTGATGGACCTGTCCGACAACCTCGCCCAGCTGAACCGCGAGCGGTTCCAGGCCTTCGATCCGGCCATGGAGGACGGGCTGCAGGCCGCCTTCGCCTTCAATGGCGACGTCTATGCGGGGCTGAAGGCGCGCGAACTGGACAAGAAAGGCCTGGCCTATGCGCAGGAGCATGTCCGGATCCTGTCGGGGCTCTACGGCCTGCTGCGGCCGCTGGACGCCATCCAGCCCTATCGGCTCGAGATGGGCACGCGGCTGAAGACCCAGCGCGGGCCCAGCCTCTACGCCTTCTGGGGCGACCGGATCGCCACGGCGCTGGACCAGGCGCTGGTCGGCCACAAGGACCGCATGCTCGTGAACTGCGCCAGCGGGGAATATTTCGGGGCGGTGGACCTGAAGGCGCTCAAGGCGCCCGTGATCAATGTCCGCTTCCTGGAGGAGAAGGACGGCTCGGCCAAGATCATCAGTTTCTTCGCCAAGAAGGCCCGCGGCCTGATGGCCCGCTACGCCATCGACCATCGGCTGGAGAAGGCCGTCGACCTCAAGGCCTTCGACGCGGAGGGCTATCGCTTCCAGCCGTCCGCCTCGACCGACGCCGAGTGGGTCTTCTCCCGGCCCCAGCCCCCGCCGCCCTCGGCCGCGAAGAAGGGCTGAGCTCCTACAATCGGCGCGCCGCCTATCCATGAACTATTGTTCATGGATAGGTACCTTGCACCGCACGGTACCTTGCGATACCCATCTCCTCGTTGAAGAAGGAGCAAGGCCTCGTGACTGAAGCGGTCCAGGTACAGCTGAAAAAGGGCGTGCTTGAGCTCTGCGTCCTCGCGCTGCTCGCGCGCGGCGACGCCTACGCCTACGAAATCGCGAGCCGTCTCACCAAAGGGATCGAAATGGGCGAGGGCACGATCTACCCCCTGATGCGCCGCATGCAATCCGATGGCCTGGTCGACACCTATCTGGTCGAGAGCTCGTCGGGTCCGCCGCGCAAATATTACAAGCTGACCGCTACCGGTCAGAGCAGTTTCGCGGCCCAGAAGGCGGAATGGACCGCCTTCTCCCAGGCCGTGAACGACATTCTGGGAGGCGCGCAATGAGCCGCCAGGTGTTCATGTCGCGTCTGCGCGAAGGCCTGCGCGGCCTGCCGCAGAAGGCGATCGACGATATCGCCGCCGACTATGAGGCGCACTTCGCCGAGGGCGAGGCCGCCGGGCGCAGCGAGGCCGATGTGGCCGCGGCCCTGGGCGATCCGGGCCGGCTGGCCCGTGAGCTTCGGGCCGAGGCCGACCTCAAGCGCTGGGAGGAGCAACGCAATCCTTCCGCCGCCGCCAACGCCGTGTTCGCGGTGCTGGGCCTGGGGGCGCTGGACGTGCTGATCCTGCTGCCGATCCTCTTGTCGGTGGCCGGCACCCTGTTCGGTTTCGCCATCGCGGCGGTCGCCTGTTTCGGAGTGGGCGGGTTCCTGTTCGCGGCCGGTCCGTTCATCGGCCAGGGCCACGAGATCGCGGCCGTCATGCTGGCGGGGCTCGGCGTCATGGCCGGGGCGACCTCGATCGGCGCCGTCACCACCCTGGTGACCATCGCCTTCGTCAACGGGCTGGTCTGGTACGGCCGCCTGCACATGCGGCTTCTGAAGCCGGCGCTTGAGCCTCAGGGGGGCCTGTCGTGATCCGCACACTCACCATCGTCGCCGTCGTCGGCTTCCTGGTCTGCATCGTCTCCATCGCCGGCGCCTTCGGCATCATGGGCGGGCCCTTCGGCATCCATGACTGGACCATCCGCCGCTTCGGCCACGAGTTCAGTCATCAGGACTGGCACGGCCATGGTTGGAGGGTCGAAAGCGGCGGGGACGACGAGGCGGACGTGGGCGACTTCGGCCCCGCCGTCACCCGCGACTTCGCCTGGCCGGGCGGCGACCTGCTGGACGTCTCGGCGCCGGCCGACATCGCCTTTACCCAGGGGGCGACCGCCAAGCTGACGGTCACCGGCCCGAAGTCGGCGCTCGACCATCTGGTGATCCGCGACGGCCATATCGGCTTCGACCGGGACCTGGACGACGTGGCGAGGCTGACCATCACCCTTCAGGCCCCGGCGGTCTCGCGCTTCGACCTGTCGGGCGACCAGCACCTGACCATCGCCGGCTATCGCCAGGACAAGCTCGACCTGACCATATCCGGTTCGGCCGACGCCACGGCGTCGGGCCAGGCCAAGACGGTCATGGTCGACATCGCCGGCTCCGGCCGGGCCGATCTCGGCAAGGTCGAGGCCGAGGCGGCCAAGGTCGATATCTCGGGCTCGGGCGAGGCGATCATCGCCCCCAAGGCCAAGGCCGAGATCGACGTCTCCGGCGACGGCCGGGTCGATCTCCTGACCCATCCGGCCGACCTGCAGACCGATATCTCGGGCTCCGGCCACATCGGTCACGGGAGCGCGCCGCCCACCACCTGACGGCCGGGCGCCAGGCCATTGACCTATCGGCGCGATACATCTCTTCTACAACCGTCAAGTGAGGCCGCCCCTGATCCGTGACCCGGACCGGGGGCGCTGCACAGGGGGACGGGTCGGCGTGGGGCTTTGGAACTGGCTGCTCAGTCCGATCGGCGCGGCGGCGGTCCACCCGCAGATGGCCAGGACCCTGACGGCGCTTCAGGTCGTCTCAGACCTGATCGTCGGCCTGGCCTGCCTGTCCCTGTTCGCGGCGCTGATCTGGCTCACCCGGATCCGGCGCGACCTGATCGAACGCCCCATCGTCCGCCTGATCGGAGCGGCCACCCTGGTCACCGCCCTGTCCCAGGCCATGGCCGCGACGACGCCGGGTACGCCGCCGAGCGCCCTGGAGAGCGTGATCCGGCTGCTCGCCATGGGCCTGGATGTGGCGGCGGTCATCGCCTTCTGGCCGATGGTCCCCCGCCTCGGCGCCATCCTGTCGGAACGTGACGACGCCCTGCGCTCCCTGGCGGCCAGCGAGGCCGAGTATCGGACCAGCTTCGAATCCGCCGCCGTGGGCAAGGTGCTGGCCGAGCCGGTCAGCGCCGTGATCCAGCGGGTCAATCCGGCCTTCGCCCACATGCTGGGCTACGAGCCGGAGGATCTGGTCGGAACCAACGCCTGGGACCTGAGCTTCCCTGAGGACGACGAGGGGGCCCGGCTGGCCTGGGGGCGCCTCATGTCCGGCGAGGCGCAGGTCTATATCCGCGAGAAGCCCTATCGCCGGCGGGACGGCACTCCCGTCTGGGCGCGGATTTCCGCCAGCGTGGTCCGCGACGACCAGGGCGTGCCCATTCGAACCTATGCGGTGATCGAGAACATCGACGAACGTCGCAAGGCGGAGCTGGCGGCGCGGGAATATGAGGCGCGTCTGCGCCTGGCCGTGGAGAGCGCCCAGATCGGCGTGTGGGAGATCGATTTCGCCAAGGGCCAGGCGCGGTTGGACGAGCGGGCCTCGGCCATGACCTGGGGCCAGGTCCCCGCGGAGATCTGGTTGCCCCTCGATGGGCCGGAGTTCGCCGGCTGGGTCGCCAGGATCCACCCCGACGACCGGCCGGTGCGCGACGCCGCGGTCAAGGCCGTGCGCGAGGGCGCCAAGGACGTGGTGCAGATGGAGTATCGCGTGCGCCGTCCCGACGGGGCGTGGGGCTGGCAGTCCCATTGGCGCGCGATCGTCGAGCGCGATCCCAAGACCGACGCGCCCACCCGGGTGCTCGGCATCATCATGGACACCACCCAGCGCGCCCTGGCCGAGGTCGAGCTGCGCGCCACCCTGGCCCAGCGCGATCTGCTGCTGCGGGAGGTCTATCACCGGGTGAAGAACAACCTGCAGATCGTCGACGGGCTGGTGATGATGCAGGCCCGGCAGCTGAAGGATCCGACGGCGGCCGAGGCCCTGGCCGGCCTGCGCAGCCGGGTCTATGCGCTCGGCCTCGTGCATCACCAGCTGATGGCGTCGACCAATCTCGAGACCTTCGACCTGGGCCCATTCCTGCAGGAGCTGGTGCGCAACATCCTGGACGGCGGAGACCATGACGCGGTCAGCCTGGACCTGGATGTCGAGCCCCTGCAGGTGGACTTCGACTTCGCCATTCCGCTGGGCCTGCTGGTGACCGAGCTGGTGACCAACGCCCTGAAGCATGCGTTGCGCGACGGGCGCGGCCGGATCATGGTCTCCTGCAGGCCGTCTCCAGATGGCCGGGTGCTGCTGTCGGTGGCGGACGACGGACCCGGGCGCGTCGCCAATGACGGCGGCGGCGCGGGGCTCGGATCGATCATCATCGCGGGACTTGTCGGGCAACTCGACGGGGAAATGACCACGCGCAACGCGCCTGGACTTGTGACCGAAATCACTCTGAGGACGCCGGAGCGAACATGACTGACCTGGACGAACGCGTGATGAGCCAACTTGAGGACTGTGTCCTGGTGGTCGAGGACGAGTTCCTGATCGCCGCCAGCCTGAAGATGCAGCTCGAGGACCTGGGCATGCAGGTCTGCGGCACCGCCGACACGGCGCTGGACGCGATCGCCATGGCCAAGCAGTTCCGCCCTCGCGTGGTGCTGATGGACATGAGGCTGAAGGGGCAGGGCGACGGGGTGGACGCGGCGCTCGCCATCCATCTGTCGGTGGGTTCGAAGGTGATCTTCATCACCGGCTCGCGGGAGCCGGCGACCATGGCCCGCATCCAGGAGGACCATCCCGCCGCGGTGCTGTTCAAGCCGATCTATGGCCGCCAGCTGCAGACCGCGATCGAAGGCGTGCTGGCGGGCTAGAGCCCGCGCCGCTTTCGGCTATGGTCGCGCCAGATAAAAACACGGGGGGAGATGCGTCATGGCCAAGGTCGAGACGAAGGATAAGCCGACGGTCCTGATCACGGGGACCTCGACCGGGGTGGGGCTCTACACCGCCATCCGGTTCGCCAAGGCGGGCTATGAGGTGGTCGCCACCATGCGCGACACCACCAAGAAGAAGGCTCTGAAGGAGGCGGCCAAGGCGGCGGGCGTGAAGCTGCGCGTCGATCGGCTGGACGTGCAGAGCCGCAGCTCCATCGAGGGCTGCGTGAAGCGGACCCTGAAGCGCTATGGCCGCATCGACGTGCTGGTCAACAATGCGGGCGCGGGCTTCCTGGGCAGTCTGGAACAGACCAGCGACGCCGACCTGAAGCGGACCATGGGGGTCAATTTCTTCGGGGTCTGGAACACCACCAAGGCGGTGTTCCCGCACATGCGTGAACGCGGGACGGGCCGGATCATCTCGGTGACCAGCGTCGGCGGCCTGATCGGCCAGCCGTTCAACGAGGCCTATTGCGCGGCCAAGTTTGCGGTCGAGGGCATGATGGAGGGCTTCGCGCCCCTGGCGCGGCGCATGGGGGTGGCGGTGAGCCTGATCGAACCCGGCCCGATCAACACCGAGTTCGTCGCGAATGTCCGGGCGGTGAGCGCGGCGGGCCTGGCCAATTTCCAGCCGCCCTATGACGCCATGATCGCCAAATATATGGGCTCGTCGGAAGGCGTCTTCGCCCAGTTCGGACAGACCGGCGACGACATCGCCGGCATCATCCTGGAGGCCGCCCAGGCCGAGCAGCCGCACTTCCGCTACATCACCTCGGACTTCGCCAAGCAGATCGTGAAGCCCAAGGTCGCGGAATATACGGGCGACGCCGTCGTCGACGCCTTCGCCGCCCGTCTGCAATAGGGTCAGCCGAAGTCCGGACTGAAGCGGATATTGTCGCGGGCCAGGCCGTCGATGACGACCTGAGCCCCGCCGCTCTTGATCATCCATTCCAGGCGGTGGTCGCGGTATTCGCGCTTGAACAGGCCCTGCTTCACCAACTCGGCCGCGTTGGGCATGGCCGAGGCCCGCGCGGCTTGCGCCGCCTCGGCTGTGGTGGCGGCGACCGAGGGGCGGGCGTTGGCGCGGGCCAGCCATTCGGCCAGCTTCGAGCCGGGTTCCGGCGGCAGGCGGTGGCCGACGGAGCCGTTGACATAGGGGACCACGGACAGGTCGCCCCAGCCGAAGCTCTCGCCATTGAACCAGGGCCGGTGGCCCAGCTGGCCTTCCAGCCATGAGAAGAAGCCGCGGGTCTGTTCGGCGGCGCGGGCCAGCAGGGTGTCGCGCAGTTCTCCCTCGGCGCGGCCGAACCAGTAGATCTCCGACAGACCCCAGTTCATGGCCTCGTAGTGGGTGTCCATCACCTCCTCCAGCATCCGCACCCGGGCGCGGTCGGCGGGGGAAGCGGGCAGCAGGGCGGGGGCGGGCCAGCGGTCCTCGATATATTCCAGGATGATGGTGGACTCGAAGATCTCGACCTCGCCGTCGACCAGGGCCGGCACCTCGGCGCGGGGGCTGGCGCGGACGAAGTCGCCCTGGGCGCCGCCGGCCCCGAGGCCGCCGGGCATCTTGGTCTCGAAGGCCTGGCCCTTTTCGCGCAGCGCGATCTTGACCTTCTGGGCGTAGGGCGAGAGCGGGTGGTCATAGAGGGTGATCATGGCGGGTGTCCTCCTGGGGCCGTCTTGAGCGGCCGTCCGGACCAGGAGACCCGCGCCTCCCTCGGGTAAGTCAAACGGCGGGCGCCGGGCGGGGGTTGACGCTCCCCCAGGGAATGGGGCCATTCCATCCCCAACAAAGTCCTGCTGGGGAAGACACGCACATGACCTACAAGCCCTTCGATCTGACCGGAAAGGTGGCGCTGGTCACCGGCGGCAATGGCGGCATCGGCTTCGGCATGGTCGAGGCCATGGCCCAGGCCGGCGCCGACGTGGTGATCTGGGGCTCCAACCCCAAGAAGAACGCCGACGCCGAGGCCAAGCTCGCCCCCCTGGGCGTGCGGGTCCTGACCCAGGTGGTCGATGTCTCGGACGAGCATGCGGTCGCCGCCGGCATGGTCGAGGCGGTCGCCAAGATGGGCCGGGTCGACACCGTGATCGCCAACGCCGGCATCGGCATGGGCGCGCCGTCCTTCTCGGAATTCTCGACCGAGACCTATCGCAAGGTCCTGGCGGTGAACCTCGACGGGGTGTTCTTCACCTTCCGCGAGGCCTGCAAGCACATGATCACCGCCCGGGCGGCGGCTCGCTGGTGGCGATCTCCTCGCTCTCGGCCCTCGACGGCGCGCCGCGCAACGAGGCTTATGCGGCCACCAAGGGGGCCCTGATCCCCATGGTCCGCGCCATCGCCGTGGAGCACGCCCGCTATGGCGTGCGCGCCAACTGCATCCTGCCCGGCTGGATCGCCACCGACATGACGGAGGGCGCCCAGGGCAATGACAAGTTCAACGACAATGTCATCAAGCGCGTGCCCATGCGCCGCTGGGGCGAGCCCAAGGACTTCGGCGGCATGGCGGTCTATTTCGCCTCCGACGCGTCGAGCTTCCACACCGGCGACAGCGTGCTGATCGACGGCGGCTACGGGGTGTTCTGATCTTCTATTCCGAGCGCCTCGGCGAGATCTCGGACGCCCAGTTCCAGCAGGCGCTCGACCGGCTGGACCTGGGCGTGCTGCAGGCGGCAACGCCCGTGCCCTTCGGCCTGTTCGGCCAGAACGTGGTGCTCGCCACCAGCCGGGGCGAGTTCGTCTTCCGTGGCGCGCAGCATGGGGACTAGCAGTTCGCCAAGGAGGTGTTCTTCGCCCGCCTGCTGGCGGAGCGGACCACCGCGCCGGTCGCCTGGCCGCAATGGCTGGAGACCTCTCCCGAGATCTTCGGCTGGCCCTATGTCCTGACCCGTCGGCTGCCCGGCCAGGCCCTGGCGGACCCCGCGGTGATCGATAGCCTTTCGGCCGAGGACCGGCGGCAGATCGCCCGGCTGCAGGGCGAGACCCTGGCCGCGCTGCAGGCCCTGACCTGGGAGGCGGCGGGGGATTTCGACTTGGGGAGCGGGACCATCCGGCCCTTCGAGGGCGGCCATACGGCCCATCTGATCGGCGAGGTTCGCCGCAGCGCAGGCGAGGCCGAGCGGTCGGGGGCGCTCGACAGTCGAGACTGGGATTGGATCGAGGCGATCCTGACCCGGGCGGCGGGGACGGGCGACGGGGGGGCCGCCGTCTATCTGCACAACGACTTCAGCCTCAACAATCTGCTGGCCGAGCGCCGGGAGGGTCGCTGGGCGATCACCGGGGTGGTGGACCTGATGACGTCCTGCTTCGGCGCGGGCGAGGCCGATCTCTGCCGGCAGGCGGCCAATTATCTCACCCAGGACCCGGCGCTGACCGCGACCCTCATCGCGGCCTATCGCGACGCCGGCGGCGGCGGGTCCGCGCCGCAGGACCGCGCGCCGCTGTACGCGCTCTATGAGCGGCTGCTGCTCTGGGAATACTTCACCCATCCGGACCACCGCGCCGACTGGACCCGAGGCCTCAGCTTCAAGGGCTGGGCGCGCGGTTTCGTGGACAAGCTGACCGCCCTGTTCTGAGGCTCACCCAGCGTCACCGTTTCCATTGGCGGCGCGCGGCGCCATCCTCCCGGCCATAGATTTGGGCCAAGAATATTTGGGAGGATTTCCATGAGCCTGCACACACCCCTTTGCGACCTGCTGGGCGTCAAGCGCCCGATCATGCTGGCGGGGATGGGCGGCGTCTCCTACGCCGAGCTCGCCGCGGCGGTGACCAACGCCGGGGGCTATGGCGTGCTCGGCATGGCCGGCTGCACCCCGGACTTCATCCGCGAGCAGATGCGCCAGGTGCGCAAGCTGACGGACGGGCCGTTCGGCGTCGACCTCTTGGCCGCCAGCCCGGAGAGCCTGACGGCGGCGGTGGAGATCATCATCGAGGAAGGCGCCTCGAGCTTCGTCGCCGGCCTGGGCGTGCCCATGCCGATCATGGAGAAGCTGAAGAAGGCGGGCCTGAAGGTCATGGTGGTCTGCGGGGCGGTGAAGCACGCCGTGAAGGCCGAGCAGGCCGGATGCGACGCGGTGATCTGCCAGGGCGGCGAGGGCGGCGGGCATACCGGCCTGGTCGGCACCCTGCCCCTGGTCGCCCAGGCGGTGGACGAGGTGAAGATCCCGGTGGTGGCCGCCGGCGGCATCTATGACGGCCGGGGTCTGGCCGCGGCGCTCGCGCTCGGCGCCACCGGCGTGTGGATGGGCACCCGCTTCATCGCCTCGACCGAGGCCCATGCCGGCGAGATGTATCGCCAGACCATCGTCGATTCCACCGACGAGGATACGGTCCGCACGCGCTGCTATTCCGGCAAGCCGATGCGGGTGCGCAAGAACCCCTATGTCGCCGACTGGGAAAGCCGTCCGGGCGATATCCAGCCCTTCCCGATGCAGGCGATCCATTCGAGCCGGACCGGGGTGATGGGCGGCATCGGCGGCCAGATCGAGGGCCTGGACGCCGACAAGTCCTGCTTCGCCATGGGCCAGTCGGCCGGCGGCGTGCATGACGTCCTGCCGGCCGGCGAGATCGTCGCGCGGATCATGGCCGAGGCCGAGACCGCCATCGACAAGGTCGCCAAGCTGCGCGCCACGGTCGGGGCCTGAGCCCTTCACCCGGGCGACTTCACTCAGTTGTTGAACAGGTCTCCCTAAGGCGGATTGCGGTATTATAATACCTCATTCCGGAGGGCGTCTCGGCGCCCCGGGGCCATGAAAAAGGCGCCTCCCGGGGGCGGGAGGCGCCTTCTCTTGCGGGTCGGAGAGGGGTGTGTGCGGACCTCTCCGCCCGCGGATCCTGCCCCTCTGGGGGGAGGGTCGGGGCAGGACGATGATTCGGGATCAGCCGGCCAGCTTGGCGGCGATCTCGGCGACGTGCTTGCCCTGGAAGCGCGCGCCTTCCAGTTCATTGGCGCTGGGCTGACGCGAGCCGTCGCCGCCGGTGATGGTCGAGGCGCCATAGGGGCTGCCGCCGGTGATCTCATCCAGCGTCATCTGGCCCTGGAAGGCGTAGGGCAGGCCCACGATCACCAGGCCGAAGTGCATCAGCTGGACGATCGTCGAGACGACGGTGGTTTCCTGGCCGCCGTGCTGGGTGGCGCTGGAGGTGAAGACCGCGCCGACCTTGCCGTTCAGGGCGCCGGACGCCCACAGGCCGCCGGCCTGGTCCCAGAACGCCGCCATCTGCGAGGACATCCGGCCGAAACGGGTGCCGACGCCGACGATGATGGCGTCGTAGTTGGCGAGATCGGCCGGGGTGGCGATCGGGGCGGCCTGGTCCAGCTTGTAGAAGGATTTCTTGGCGAGCTCCTCCGGCACGGTTTCCGGCACGCGCTTGATGTCGACGGTCGCGCCGGTGGCGCGAGCGCCCTCGGCGACGGCCTCGGCCAGGGTTTCGATGTGACCGTAGGTCGAGTGATAGAGGACGAGGATCTTGGCCATGGGGAGGTCTCCAGAATCTTGGGTGTCAGGGTCGGTCCGGGACCGCGGGGGAGCGCGGTCCCGGTCCAGGGCTTGGGTTCGGTCGGAGGGGATCAGGCGGCGTCGACGAGGACGAGTTCGGCGTCTTCCAGCGCGGTGACCTTGAGGGTCTCGACGTCGCGGATGGCGGCGCCGTCGCGGGTGTTGAGCGTCACGCCGTTGACCTCGACCTTGCCGGTGGCCGGCACCAGATAGCCGTAGCGGTCGGCGCCCAGCTCATATTCGGCGGTCTCGCCGGCCTTGAGCGTGGCGGCCACGACGCGGCCATTGGTGCGGATCGGCAGGGCGTCGGTCTCGCCGTCCACGCCGCTGGCCAGGGTCACGAACTTGCCGGCCCGTTCGCCCTTGGGGAAGGGACGTGCGCCCCAGGAGGGCTGGCCGCCGGCCTTGTTGGGCAGGATCCAGATCTGGAACAGGGTGGTCTCGCCGTCTTCCAGATTGTACTCGGCGTGGCGGATGCCGGAACCAGCGCTCATCACCTGGACGTCGCCCGCCTCGGTGCGGCCCTTGTTGCCCAGGCTGTCCTGGTGGGTGATCGCGCCTTTGCGGACATAGGTGATGATCTCCATGTTCGCGTGCGGGTGGGGCGGGAAGCCGGAATTGGGGGCGATGGTGTCGTCGTTCCACACCCGCAGCGGGCCCCAGCCCATGCGCTTGGGATCGTGATAGTCGGCGAACGAGAAGTGATGCTTGGCGTCGAGCCAGCCGTGGTTGGCGCCGCCGAGGCTTTCAAAGGATCGAACTTCGATCATGTCATGTCCTCCTGGAGAGGGGCGACCCGTCGGGGCCGCCGCTGTTGAGGAATAGATAGACGACCCTGGGATATTCGAAATAGAAACGATGGAAATGTATTGTTTCCAAAACTGACATGGCGCGACTTCCGGATTTCGAGGCCTGGGCCGTGTTCGCCAAGGTGGCCGAGACCGGCGCCTTTTCGCGGGCGGCGGACGAACTGGAGCTGTCCAAGGCGACCGTCTCCAAGGCGATCACCCGGCTGGAGCAGCGGCTGGGCTCGAACCTGTTCCATCGCACCTCGCGCAAGCTGTCCCTGACCGAGAGCGGCCGCATCGCCCTGGAGCGCGCCCAGCGGATCCTGGCCGAGGGCGAGGCGGTGGAGGCCGAGGCCGCCGCCCAGGCGACCACGCCGCGCGGCCCCGTGCGCCTGGCCGCGCCGATGTCCTTCGGCCTGCGCCATGTCGCGCCCCTGCTGCCGGAGTTCCTGAAGCTCTATCCCGAGGTCTCGGTGGACATCTCTCTGTCGGATGAGCGGGTCGACCTGGTCGCGGGCGGATTCGACCTGGGCCTGAGGATTGGGACCCTGCCGGACTCCTCCCTGCTGGCGCGCCGGCTCTCCGCCGTGCGCATCGTGCTGGTGGGGTCGCCGGCCTATTTCGCCGCCCACGGCCGGCCGGAGCATCCGCGCGACCTCGTCTGGCACCAGGCGCTCACCTATGCCTATGCGCTCACGCCGGAGGTCTGGCGGTTCCATCACGCCGAGCACGGCGAGCAGGCGGTCTCGGTCTCGGGGCCGATGAAGGTGAACAACGCCGACGCCCTGGTGCCGGCGCTCACCGCGGGGCTGGGCCTGGCCCTGCAGCCGGAATTCATCGTCTGGCCCGAACTGGGCGACGGGACCCTGGAGGCGGTGATGTGCGACTGGCAGACCCAGGTCGGGGCCCTGCACCTGGTCAGCCCGCCAGGACGGCTGAGGCCTGCGCGCGTGCGGGTGCTGCACGACTTCCTGGCCGAACGGCTGTCGACCGCGCCCTGGGCGCGCGAGGTCTAGTCAGGCTTGGAGAGGAAGGCGGCCGGGTCGGTGGTGAACTCGGCGAAGGTCGCCAGGCAGCCCTGCCAGACGCCGATCTGTTCCTTGAGATCCTCGGTCGACATGCGCGGGCTGAGCAGGGTCGAATAGACGATGTTGGGCCGGCCATCCTCGCCCAGGAAGCCGCGGCAGACGACCTGGTCGCGGTTGAAGCTGTTCAGCTGGGCGAGCGTCGCGCCCTTGCGGTCGAAGGCGGTGGAGAAGGCCAGGCCGTGGCAGGCCTTGCCCGTGGCGTCGCAGTCGACGAACTGCAGGCCGAAGCCGCCGCCGGGGGTCTCGATGGTGACCAGCACCCGGCCGGCCGGGCTCTTGGCGGCCGTGGATTTCGCCCCCATGCCCGCCAGCACCCCCATCAGGGCGGCGGGGTCGCGGGCGTCGATCGGCTTGGCGGCCTCGGACTTCGGCGCGGCGGGCTTGGCGGCCGCCTTGTGCGAGGCGGCCTGGGCCGAGGCGGCGACGGCGGAGAGGGCCATGATCAGGGCGAACTTGCGCATGGGCCCTGGCTACCAGACCGCGCGGCGGGGCGCCAAGGCTTCGCCTGTCGCGCGCGGCGTCGTGACAAGGCGGGCTCATCGCCCTTAAGGTCCCGGCCATGCGTCTTCCGCTGATCGCCCTCGTCCTGGCCGCCACGGCCCTCGCGCCCCAGGCCCTGGCCCAGTCCCAGGACCGGACGCCGGCGGTGCGCCAGTCCCTGGTCGACCTGGCCTATGTGCTGGGCGAGGCCCATGCGCTCCGCCAGGCCTGCCAGGGGGAGGACGACCAGTACTGGCGGACGCGGATGATCCGCCTGGTCGACACCGAGCAGCCCGACGCCGCGCTGGACCGCCGGCTGAAGGAGAGCTTCAATACCGGCTTCGCCTCCCGCCAGGGCGAATTTCCGACTTGCACCGGGGCGACCCGCCGGGCGGAGATCGCCACCGCCGCCCGGGGCCAGAGCCTCGCCGCCCAGCTGTCTCAGGTGATGAACAAGGTCCAGGGCGACCCGCCGCCCACCCTCAAGGACATGAACGCCGACCTGGGTCATACCCCCGTAGCGAGCCGGCCCGCCCCGCGCTAAGGTCACCGCTCCTTCCCGGAGGGGTTGTCATGTCGCTCATCGTTTCCGTGGTCTTCCTGATCCTGGCCCTGTCCATCGTGCTGGGGGCCATCAAGATCGTGCCCCAGGGGCGCGAATATACGGTGGAGCGGTTCGGCCGCTACACCCGAACCCTCAAGCCCGGCATCAGCTTCCTCACCCCCTTCGTCGAGAGCGTGGGGCGGCGCATCAACATGATGGAGCAGGTGCTCGACGTGCCGCGCCAGGAGGTGATCACCAAGGACAATGTCACCGTCCAGGTGGACGCCATCGTCTTCATCCAGGTGATGGACGCCTCTCAGGCGGCCTATCGGGTGACCAATCTCGACTTCGCCATCACCCAGCTGACCATGACCAATCTGCGGACCGTGGTCGGTAACATGGAGCTGGACGAGGTGCTGAGCCAGCGCGACCAGATCAACACCCGGCTCTTGGATGTCATCGACCAGGCGACCAGCCCCTGGGGGGTGAAGGTGGCGCGGATCGAGATCAAGGACCTGCAGCCGCCGCCGGACATCACCAACGCCATGGCCCGCCAGATGAAGGCCGAGCGCGAGCGCCGCGCGGTGATCACCGAGGCCGACGGCGAGAAGCAGGCCGCCATCACCCGGGCCGAGGGCTCCAAGCAGTCGGCGATCCTGCAGGCCGAGGGCCGCAAGGAGGCCGCCTTCCGCGACGCCGAGGCCCGCGAGCGTTCCGCCGCCGCCGAGGCCAAGGCGACCGAGCTGGTCTCCGAGGCCATCGCCAAGGGCGACGTCAATGCGGTGAACTATTTCGTCGCCCAGAAATATGTCGAGGCCTTCGCCAAGCTGGCCGACAGCCCGCAGCAGCGCACGGTGATCGTGCCGGCCGACATGGCCTCTCTGGTCGGCTCCATCGCAGGCGTCGGCGAACTGGTCCGCTCGGCCCAGGCCGGCCAGGCCGAGGCGCGGCCCAAGCCCAAGGGCGGGAGCTGAGCCGGTGGGCGGGGTGATGGAGCTGGCCTTCGCCAATCCCTTCTGGGTCTGGGCGGCGGTCGGCGCGGCCCTGCTGGCGATCGAGGTGGTGGGCGGCACGGGCTGGCTGCTCTGGCCCGCCGCCAGCGCCGCGGCGACGGCGGTGCTGAGCCTGGGCGCGGACCTGGGCTGGCCGGTCGAATGCCTGGTGTTCGCCGGCCTGACCATCGTCACGACCTTCGTCGCCCGCCGGTTTTGGCCGCCGCGGGATCCGGGCGAGGTCGCCGACATCAATGACAATATCGGCCGGCTGATCGGTCATCACGGCAAGGCGTCGCACGCCTTCGCGGCCGGGGCCGGCCGGGTGTTCATCGACGGCAAGGAATGGGCCGCCGAGCTGGACGAAGCCAGCGACCTCGCCGCCGGGGTTGAGGTCGAGGTGACCGGCGTCAGCGGTTCGCGACTAAGGGTTCGGCCGGCGCGTTAGCCGCGTCCTCGTGGGCCTCGACCAGGAAGGTGCGCAGCGCCTTCAGGAAGGGCAGGGCCTGGCGGAACTCGTTGTCGGTGAAGCCGTCGCGCAGGGCCTCGGTCTTGTCCTTCATGCCGCGCAGCACGCAGGACTGGGCCTCAAGCCCATCGCGGGTGAGGCGGACGCGCTTCTTGCGCTTGTCGGAGACGTCGCCCAGCACGGCCACATAGCCCTTGGCCTGAAGCTTCTGCAGGATGGCGGTGAGCGCCCCCTTGGTCAGCAGCAGGGCGCGGGCGAGCTCCGCCGGGGTCTGGCCGTCGCCATAGCGCATCAGATAGTTCAGCAGTTCGAAGTGGGCGTAGGTCATGCCCGGCGGCAGGCGCTTGACCACGGTCTGGCGCACGAAATAGCTGATCGCGCCGATTTCATTGAAGACCTCGACATAGGCGAGGTTCTGGGGGGCGAGGTTCCGGGCCGAGACGGGCGACATTTGCGCCTCCATTCGTTCAGTCGTGAACGAGATGGGGAGCGTCGGGACCAAGGTCAAGGTGCGGCGCCAACACGGGCTGACCCGGACTGTGATGCAACTCCGCTCCTCCCGGCGAAGGCCGGGATCCAGATGGATGGGCTCAGATATGGGTTCCAGGGGCGCGGAGCATGTCCAATCCGCCGACCCGCCTTGGGATCTGGGTCCCGGCATTCGCCGGGATGAGCGGAAGTGATGGGGTCCGAAGCCTAGACGCGGGCGGGCTTGGCCTCGATCAGGCCCTTGCGGGCCAGGGCGTCGGCGCGGTCGTTCATGACGTGGCCGCTGTGGCCCTTGACCCAGCGCCAGGCGACCTCGTGGCGCAGGCGCGCTTCGTCGAGGCGCTTCCACAGGTCGTCGTTCTTGACCGGTTTCTTGTCGGCGGTCTTCCAGCCGCGGGCCTTCCAGCCGCGGATCCACTCGGTGATGCCGTTCTTGACGTACTGGCTGTCGGTGTGGAGCTCGACCTTGCAGGGGCGCTTGAGCGCCTCCAGGGCCTGGATGGCGGCCATCAGCTCCATGCGGTTGTTGGTGGTGGGCGCCTCGCCGCCGCACAGCTCCTTCTCTTGGCCGCCCCAGATCAGGATCGCGCCCCAGCCGCCGGGCCCGGGATTCCCCGAGCAGGCGCCGTCGGTATAGACCACGACGTCCGGCGTCACGCGCCGGCTCCGAACAGCACCAGATCGGGCGCCTCGCGGTGGACGGCGAGCTTGCGCTCATACTCCAGCGGGTCCTTGGGCCGCACCAGGGCGCCGGCGGGCGTCGCCCCCCAGTCGTTCAGCCGGGTCAGGAAGAAGCGCATGGCCGCCCCGTGGGCGAGGATCGGCAGGGCGGCGCGCTCGGCGGCGGACAGCGGCCGATGGCGCTCATAGCCGGTGAGCATGGCGCGCGCGCTGGTGATGTTGAAGCTGCCGTCCGGTTCGAAGCACCAGGCGTTGAGCGCCACGGCGATGTCGTAGGCGAGCGCGTCGACGCAGGCGAAATAGAAGTCGAAGGCGGCGGCGAACTTCGGTCCCTGGAAGAAGACATTGTCCGGGAAGAAGTCGGCGTGGATGATCCCCTCGGGCAGGCCCTTGGGCCAGTGGGCGGCCAGATGGTCGAGGTCGCCCTGGATCACGGCGGCCAGACCCGGCTTCAGCGCCTCGGCTTCCTTGCCCAGTCGCGCGAACAGGGGCGCCCAGGCGGCCTGGCCCAGATCATTGGCGCGCTTGCCCGGAAAGCCCTGGGCGGCGAGGTGCAGCCGGGCCAGACCCTCTCCGGCCTCGCGGCAGTGGGCGGCTGTGGGGCGGCGCACGGACAGGCCGGTTAGGAACTCGACGATCACCGCGGGCTTGCCGCGGACCCGCTGCAGCATCCGGCCCTGGCGGTCCGGCACCGGCGCGGCGCTGGGATAGTCGTGGTCGGCCAGCCAGCGCATCAGGTCGAGGAAGAACGGCAACTCGTCCTCACGGACCCGCTTCTCATAGACCGTCAGGATGTAGCGCCCGGCCTCGGTCTCCAGCAGGAAGTTGGAGTTCTCCACCCCCTCGGCGATGCCCTTGAAGGCGAGCGGCGCGCCGAGGTCGAACCCGGCCAGCAGGGTGGTGAGCTCTTCGTCGGTGATGTCGGTGTAGACGGCCATGGTCCGGCGGGCATGGGCGAGGTCGGGCGCAGGGTCAAGACGCGCCGCACCGGCTGTGCTACTTTCGGACGCTCTGGAGACGAACATGGTCGCCCTCAAGGTCACGAAGATCGGTGATGAGCTCGCGGTGGTTCTTACCGAGGAGCTGCGCGAGGCTCTTGGCGTCGCCGAGGGCGGGACCCTCTATGCCGAACAGTCCAGCGAAGGCGAGGTGACGCTCGCCAAGCGCGACATGTCCTTCGAGGCGCGCCGCGAGCGCGGTCGCGCCTTTATTGGCCGGTACAAGAAGACCCTCGACGAACTGGCGAAGTAGGCTCGCCGTGTCAGAGCCGATCTGGCTGGACCGAGAGCTGGTCCTGGCCCTCTACGAAGATATCGTCGTCGCCTCCGGGGGCGCCTTCGGCGTCCGCGACGAAGGCCTGCTGGAGTCCGCCCTGGCTCGGCCCGTCAACCGCTTCCATTACGAAGGCTGTGACGATCTCGTTGAGCTTGCCGCGACCTATGCGGCCGCGATCTCCGGCAACCACCCTTTCATCGACGGCAACAAGCGCGTCGCCTTTGTGGCGATGGGTCAATTCCTGGACGACAACGGCCTGATGCTTGTCGCGGCCGACGATGATGCGACGGCCGCGATGCTGGGATTGGCGAGCGGCGATGCTGATTTGGCGACCTTAACGGCCTGGCTTCGGAACGTCGTAGCCCGCGCTTAGCCTTGCCAGAAATTCGTCGATTTCACGCGTGCTTGAGGCGCTGGGTTGGGATTACCCCGCCAAGACCCGCGGCAGCTTGAAGCTGACCGTCTCGCGGGCGGCATCCACCTCCACCACCTCGACGGCGTATGTCTCGGCCAGGCGGTCGATGACGCCCTGGACCAGGACCTCGGGGGCGGAGGCGCCGGCGGTGACGCCGACCGTGGCTGCGCCCGTGATCCAGCCGAGGTCCAGCTTGGTCGCGTCGTCGATCAGGTGGGCGCGGGTGACGCCTTCGCGCTTGGCGACCTCCACCAGGCGGACGGAGTTGGAGGAATTGGCCGAGCCGATCACCAGCACCACGTCGCTCTTGGCGGCGATGGTCTTCACCGCCTCCTGGCGGTTGGTGGTGGCGTAGCAGATGTCGTCCTTGTGCGGGGCGGCGATGGTGGGGAAACGTTCGCGCAGCGCCGCGACGACGCCGGCCGTGTCGTCCACTGACAGCGTCGTCTGGGTGACGAAGGCGATATTGGCGGCGTTCTTCGGGGTGAAGGCCCGCGCGTCCTCGACGGTCTCGATCAGGGCGACGGAGCCCTCCGGCAGCTGGCCCATGGTGCCGACCACCTCGGGATGGCCGGCATGGCCGATCAGCACGATCTCGCGGCCGGCGTCATAGTGGCGCTGGGCCTCCACATGGACCTTGGAGACCAGCGGGCAGGTGGCGTCGAGATAGAGCATCTGGCGCGCCTTGGCCTCGGCCGGCACCGCCTTGGGCACGCCGTGGGCGGAGAACACCACCGGCCGGTCGACCGGGCATTCGTCCAGCTCCTCGACGAAGACGGCGCCGAGCGCCTTCAGCCGGTCGACGACGTGGCGGTTGTGGACGATCTCGTGGCGCACATAGACCGGCGCGCCGTACTTCTCGATCGCGCGCTCGACGATCTGGATGGCGCGGTCGACCCCGGCGCAGAAGCCGCGCGGCGTGGCCAGGAGGACCTTCAGAGGCGGCAGGGTTGTGGAGGCGTCAGGCATGGGCGCAAACTAGGGTGTCGAGGCGTCATCCGCCAGCCGCGTTGCGGCCTCAATCGATAGCCATTAGTAGAAACCCTTCGCAGGGCCTAAGACAGGCCCCGCCCCTCCATTTCTGGACGACCTGATGCGCCGTTCCCTTCTTGTTTCCGCGGTCCTGCTCCTGGCGGCCGCCACCCTTCCGGTGACCGCCTACGCCCAGCGGCAGCGTCCCGGCAGCGGCGGCGACGACCAGCAGGAAGATCAGGCGAAGAAGAAAAAGAAGGACGCCGAATGGGGTGACACCCAGGCGCCCCTGCCGCAGCTGCGCAACGCCGGCCCGTGCCCGTTCGTGAAGGTGCTCTACGACGCCGGCCGCTATGTCGAGTTCAAGGGCGGCAAGGAAGCCTCGGCCAATGTCGGCTATTCGGGCGAGATCCAGGGGATCTCCGCCGGCTGCGCCTACAAGGACGACCAGCCGATCTCCGTGCAGATGGAGATCCTGTTCGAGCTGGGCAAAGGCCCGGCCGCCGAGGGCTCGCAGAAGACCTATCGCTACTGGGTCGCGGTGACCAAGCGCAACGACGCGGTCATCGCCAAGCAGTACTTCGACCTGCCGGTGAGCTTCCAGCCCGGCCAGGACCGCCTCTATGCGACCGACAACATCGACCAGGTGGTGATCCCGCGCGCCCAGACCACGACCTCGGGCTCGAACTTCGAGATCCTGGTCGGCTTCGACGTGACGCCGGAAATGGCGGCCTTCAACCGTGACGGCAAGCGCTTCCGCCTGAACGCCGGCGCGACCGCCGCGGCCGGGAGCGCCGACAAGCACCCATGAGCGACCTGAAACGGGGCCTGAGCGAAGCGGTCGCGGCCGCCTTCGCCGCGGCGGGACTGCCGGCCGAGTTGGGCCGGGTGACGCCGTCGGATCGGCCCGACCTCGCCGACTTCCAATGCAATGGTGCGCTCGCCGCCGCCAAGTCCGCGCGGCGCGACCCGCGCGAGATCGCCGCCGGCGTGACCGCGGCGCTGGCCGGCGACCCGCGCCTGGCCATGGTCGAGATCGCGGGCCTGGGCTTCATCAATATCCGCGTCTCCGACACGGCCCTGTCGGAGCGCGCGCGCGAGATCGCCGCCGATCCGCGCCTGGGCGCCAGCTTCGTGGAAGGCCCGCGCCGGATCCTGGTCGACTACGGCGGACCCAATGTCGCCAAGCCGATGCATGTGGGCCACCTGCGCTCCTCGATCATCGGCGAGGCGGTGAAGCGGATCTATCGGTTCCGCGGCGACGTGGTGGTCGGCGACGCCCACTTCGGCGACTGGGGCTATCAGATGGGCCTGCTGATCGGGGCCGTGATGGACGAGGACCCCTTCGTCCGCGCCCTGATGGACCGGCTGAACGCCCGCACCACGCCGGTCACCCCGGACGAAGAGAAGCAGGCCTTCGCCGCGCTCGATGACCGGATCAGCCTGGCCGATCTCGACCGGCTCTATCCCCAGGCCGCGGCCCGCGGCAAGGAAGACGCCGAGTATCGCGACCGCGCCCGCAAGCTGACGGCCGAGCTGCAGAACAAGACCGTCGGCTACCACCTTTTGTGGCGGCATTTCTCGCGGGTCACCCGGGTGGCGCTGGAGCGCGACTTCCATGCCCTGGGCATCGATTTCGACCTGTGGAAGGGCGAGAGCGACGTCGACGAGCTGATCGCCCCGATGGTGGCCGAGCTCGAGGCCAAGGGCCTCCTGGAAGACGACCAGGGCGCCCGGATCGTGCGCGTCGCCAAGCCCGGCGAGACCAAGAAGAAGAAGCTGCCCGACGGCTCCGTCGTCGTGGTCCCCAGCCCCGACCCCCTGCTGGTGGTGTCGTCCGAGGGCTCGGCCATGTACGGCACGACGGACCTGGCGACCGTGCTCGACCGCAAGCGCAGCTTCGATCCGAGCCATGTGCTCTATGTGGTCGACCAGCGTCAGGCCGATCACTTCGAGATCGTGTTCCGCGCCGCCTATCTGGCCGGCTACGCCCGCGAGGGCAGCCTGGAGCATATCGGCTTCGGCACCATGAACGGGACCGACGGCAAGCCCTTCAAGACCCGCGAAGGCGGGGTGCTGAAGCTGAACGACCTGATCGAGATGACCCGCACCAAGGCGCGCGAGCGCCTGCGCGAGGCTGATCTGGGCGCCGAGCTTGATCCGGACAGCTTCGAGGACACGGCCCACAAGGTCGCGGTTGCGGCCCTGAAGTTCGCCGATCTACAGAACTTCCGCGGCACCTCCTATGTCTTCGATCTGGACCGCTTCTCTAGCTTCGAGGGCAAGACCGGACCCTATCTGCTGTACCAGGCCGTGCGGGTGAAATCCCTGCTGCGCCGGGCGGCGGAGGAGAAGATCGCGGCCGGACCGATCACGGTGACCCAGCCGGCGGAACGCGATCTGGTCTTGCTGATGGACGCCTTCGACCAGGCCCTGGTCGACGCCTATGACAAGAAGGCGCCGAACTTCATCGCCGAGCACGCCTTCAAGCTCGCCCAGGCGTTCTCGAAGTTCTACGCCGCCTGTCCGATCCTGCCGGCCCAGGCCGAGGTGCGGGCCTCGCGCCTGAGCCTCGCCCAGACCACCCTGCGCCAGCTGGAGCAGGCGTTGGACCTCCTGGGCATCGCCGCGCCGGAGCGGATGTAGGTCTCAGGTTTCCGGCACGATCCGGCCGTCCAGCATATGGATGCGCCGGTCGGCCGCGGCGGCGACCCCGGCGTCGTGGGTCACGCAGACCACGGCCCGGCCCTCCTGATGGGCGAGGCGCTGGAACTCCTCGACGACCAGCCGGGTGTTGACGCTGTCGAGATTGCCGGTCGGCTCGTCGCCCAGGATGATCGCCGGATCATTGGCCAGCGCCCGGGCGATCGCCACCCTCTGCCTCTGGCCGCCCGACATCCGATCGGGCCTTCGGTGCGCCTCGGCCTGGAGGCCCAGCTTGGCCAGCAGGTCATGGGCCCGGTCGTCGGCCTCGCGGCGGGAATATCGGCCGAGCCGGCGGATCGGCAGGGCGACATTGGCCTCGGCGGTCAGCTCCGGCAGCAGGAAGTGGAACTGGAAGACGAAGCCTATCCGCTCCAGGCGCAAATGGGTGCGCTCGACTTCCGACAGGGTCTCGGTGGCGCGCCCGTCGATGCGCACCGATCCGGCGTCCGGGCGGTCGAGCAGGCCGAGCAGATAGAGCAGGGACGACTTGCCGCAGCCCGACGGACCGACCACCGCCACGAATTCGCCCGGCTGGATCTCCAGCGACACCTCCCGCACCAGGGTCACCGGCTCCGGATCGACAAGACGGCGGGTGACGTCCTTGAGGTCGATGAGCGCGGTCATGCCGCCCCCCGCAGGATGTCGACGGGATCGACGGCGGCGGCCTTGCGGGCCGGCAGCCAGGCGGCGACCAGGGCCGAAGCGAGGGAGGCGGCGCCGGCGATCAGGTACTGGCGCAGGCTGCGGTCCAGCGGCAGGACCAGGGGCTTGCCCTGCACGGTGATCGGCAGGCGGGCCAGGATCTCCAGCAGCACCGTGCCGAAGGCGAAGCCGGCCAGGGCGCCGGCGACGCCCACCACCAGGCCTTCGATCAGGAACACGCCCTCCACGTCGCGCTCGGTGAAGCCCATGGCCCGCAGGATGGCGATGTCGCGGCGCTTGTCGGTGACGCTGGTCGAGACCGACGTATAGATGCCGAAGGCCGCGACCAGCAGGATGGCGGCGATCACCGCGTACATGATGATGTTGCGCACCACGAGCAGGTTGCGGATGTCGCGGGACCGTTCCTGCCAGGACACCCATTTGTAGCCCCAGCGGGCCTCCAGCGTGGCGGCGACGGCCTCGGCGGCGTCGGGATCGCCCAGCTTGACGTGCAGCTGGTTGACGACATTGGGCCGGGCGAACAGCACCTGGGCGGTGCGCAGCAGGCCATAGGCGGCGTTGTCGCCGGCATAGAAGCCGGCGCGGGCGTCGGGCTCGATCAGGGCCAGGATGCGCATCCGCTGCAGCACCCCGGCGGAGGAGGAGACGACCAGGGTGTCGCCCAGATGGGCGCCGATCCGGTCGGCCATGGGCCTGGAGATGATGATCCCGTCCGGCCGCGCCTCCAGGTCGGTCAGGTGGCCGCCGACCAGCGAGGCTTCGATCTTGGTCAGCTGGCCCTCGATGCGCGGATCGACGCCGTTGAGGGCCAGGGGCTCGGTGCGGCCGGCGAAGCGGGCTGCGACCGCGCCGCTGAGCGATGGCGCGGCGACGGCGCCGGGCTGGGCCCGCGCCGCGGCCAGCATGGCCGGCCAGTCCTTGAGGCCCCGCACCTCGTCCTGGGGCCGCACCCCGCGGACCGCCACGGCGGCGCCGGGCCAGGCGGTGACGGCCGGCTGGTGGGCCGGGGCCCGCTGCTCGTCCTGCAGGATGATGTGGGGAGCCGAATCCACCAGGGTGCGGATGAAGTCGGCCTGGGAGCCGGTCATCATGCCGGACACCGCCAGGAAAAAGCCGACGCCCACGGCGACGCCGGCGATCGCCACCAGGGTCTGGCGCGTGCGGACGGCCAAGTGCGCGAAGGCGATCCCGGCCAGGACGAGGAAGCCGCCCATCACCCTCCGCCCGCGGCTTTGCCCGGCCGGACCGCGATGCGGGCGCCGTCCTTGAGGTCGGCCGGCGGGTCGAGGATCACGGTCTCGCCGACCGCCAGCCCCTGGGTGACCTCGGTCCTGTCGACGCCCTGCACCCCCAGCTGAACGGCGCGACGCTGGGCGTGGCCGTCCCGGGCGACCCAGACCGCGCCCTCGCGCAGGGCGCGGGTGGGAACCAGGATGGCGTCGGGCCTGCGGGCGATGACCAGGTTGGCCTCGACCGTCATGCCGGGCTTGAGCACGGTGGCGGGATCCAGGGACAGGCGGGCGCGGAACACCCGGCCCGTGGAGTCGCCCTGGGGCGTGATCTCCAGGATCCGGGCGGGGAAGACCTGGCCGGGAAAGGCGTCGGAGCGGATCACGGCCTCGCGGCCCACGGCCAGGCGGCCGACATCGCGCTCGTCCACATCGGCGGTGATGCGCAGGGCGTCGGGGACGGCGATCACGAACAGCGGCTGGCCGACGGCGGCCAGGTCGCCCGGTTCGGCCTCCCGGCGCAGGACCCGGCCGGCGAAGGGCGCCTGGATGCGATAATCCTCCAGCCGCACGCGGGCGCTCTTGGCGGCGTGATCGGCGGCGTCGAGCTGGGAGCGCGCGTCCTCGTCGGCGGCGCGGGCCGCGAAGCCGGCGGCGTAGAGGCGGCCGGTGCGCCGGGCGTTGGCGCGGGCCAGGTCGGCCTGGGCCTCCAGCTGCAGGGCCGTGGCCTCCTGCGGGCCGTCGTCGAGCTGGGCCAGGGTCTGGCCGGCGGCGACCGACTGGCCTTCCTCGACCAGCACCTTGCGGATGGGGGCGGTGACCACCGGGGCGATGCGGGCCTGACGGACATATTCCACGACGCCGGAGGCGTAGACCGTATCCACCGCCTCGCCGCGGGCGGCCGCCGCCAGGGTGACAGGCAGGGGGCGCAGCAGGGCCCAGGCGGCGCTGGCCGCCGCGGCCAGGGCGACGACGACCAGGAAGATCGACACCCAGGTGCGCTGGCGGCGACGGCGCCGGCCGGCCGTCGTGGTGACGGCGGCGGGGGTCGCGATGGGCAGGGTCTCGGCGGCCACGGGGCGTCTCTCCGGGGGCGGGCGCCCGCAGAAGCTGCGGGCTGGGCGCACTGCTCGCATGGGCGGCCGGGCCGCGGAATGATGCGGATCAAGACGACTGTTGCAGGGCGTCCGGGCGCACCCGCCGTCGGGCGTTTCGACCTGAGGCCGGGCTCGCCAGGCCGGAGTTCGGCCGAACCCGGCGCGCAGGTTTTCGACACGGATCTGGACGAGGGCGGGGGGAAGCTTCACGACATTCGGCATGGGCGGCCGATTTCCTGCAATCTGCCCCAAATGCTGCAGTTGCGAAAAGAATCGTGCGGAACTTGACGGCGCAGGTCGAATTCCCCCGATTTCGGCCCCGAACGGGCGACTTGGCGCATTGACTTGGGACGCCCCATCGAACAGGTTCCGCCTCGACTCTCGCGGGAGAGATCGGGGCTTTCGAGTCCCGGAGCCGAAGGCGCAACCGCCCCGGAAACGCTCAGGCAAAAGGACCGCGACGGGCTGATGAACGCTGGAAAGTAGCGCGCCCCAGGCGCGCTCGCCGAAGGAGCAAGGGCCTGTCCCGGTGGGACCCGGCCCGAAATCTCTCAGGTCCCAGGACAGCGGGGGCAGGGTGTCGCCGGAGATCGCCTCCGTATGCGCCTGAGCCATCAGCCGGAGTCCCGAAACGTGTCCGACGAAACCCTGAAGACCACGCCGCTCCACCAGGCGCATATCGACGCCGGGGCGCGCATGGTCCCCTTCGCCGGCTATTCCATGCCCGTGCAGTACAAGGACGGCGTGCTCAAGGAGCACCTGTGGACCCGCGAGCATGCGGGGCTGTTCGACGTCTCGCACATGGGCCAGGCGCGGCTGCGCGGGGTGTCACCCCTGTCGGCGTTCGAGGAGATCACGCCCGGCGACTTCATCGGGCTGAAGCCCGGCAAGCAGCGCTATTCGGTGCTGCTCAACAAGCAAGGCGGGGTGATCGACGACCTGATGGCGGCCCGCCCCGACGATGACGGCCTGTTCGTGGTGGTCAACGGCGCCTGCAAGGACAACGACTTCAAGGTCATGGACGCAGAACTGGCCGGCCAGGTGACCATCGAGCGCCTGGAGGACCGGGCGCTCTTGGCGGTCCAGGGGCCGGAGGCGGCGGCAGTGATCGCCCGCCATCTGCCGGCGGCGGCCAAGATGGTGTTCATGGATAGCCGCGCGATGCCGGGCTTCGGGACCAACATCCTGATCTCGCGCTCGGGCTATACCGGCGAGGACGGCTACGAGATCTCCGTGCCGGCGTCGGACGCGGTGCGGATCTGGGACCTGCTGCTGGAAGACGAGCGCCTGAAGCCGATCGGCCTGGGCGCCCGCGACTCGCTGCGCCTGGAGGCGGGCTGCCGCTCTATGGCCACGACGTCGATGAGACGGTCAGTCCGATCGAGGCCGATCTGGCCTTCGCCGTCTCGGTGAAGCGCCGCGCGGCCGGCGATTTCCCGGGCGCCGCGCGCATTCAGAAGGAACTGGCCGAGGGGCCGGCGCGCAAGCGCGTCGCCCTGCGCATTCTGGAAGGGGCCCCGCCCGTGAAGGCGCCGAGATCGCCGATGCGGCCGGCGCCGTGGTCGGCGTGGTCACCTCCGGCGGGTTCTCGCCCAGTCTTTCGGCGCCCATCGCCATGGGCTTCGTTCCCCCGGCCCTCGCCACGCCAGGGACGACTTTGAAGGTCATTGTCCGGGGCAAGCCGCAGACCGCCGAGGTCGTGTCCATGCCCTTCGTTCCCCATCGCTACGTTCGCAAGCACTGAGAAAGGCCCGCCCATGCGTTTCACCAAGGATCACGAGTGGGTCGAGCTGGAGGGCGACGTCGCCACCATCGGCATCACCGCCTACGCCGCCGACCAGCTGGGCGACGTGGTGTTCGTCGAAGTGCCCGAGCCCGGCAAGACCGTGAAGGCCGGCGACGGCCTGGCGGTGGTCGAGAGCGTCAAGGCGGCGTCCGACGTCTACGCCCCGATCTCCGGCGAGGTGGTCGAGGGCAATCCGGCCCTGGGCGACACGCCCGAGACCGTCAATGACCAGCCCGAAAAGGCCGGCTGGTTCGCCAAGCTGAAGATCGCCGACAAGGCCGAGTTCGACGCCTTGATGGATCGCGACGCCTACGAAGCCTATCTCGGCACGCTCTAGGATCACCATGCGCTACCTGCCCCTGACCCCCGCCGACCGCGCCGAGATGCTCGGCGTGATCGGCGTCGATTCCATCGACGACCTGTTCGCCGACGTGCCCGTCGCCGCCCGCAAGGCGGAGCTGTTCGACCTGCCGCGCCATGCCGGCGAGATGGAGGTCGAGCGCCATCTGCAGGCGCTGGCGGCCAAGAACCGGCCGGCCGGGGCGGGGCCGTTCTTCTGTGGGGCGGGGGCCTATAAGCACCATGTGCCGGCGACGGTGGATCACATCATCCAGCGCTCGGAATTCCTGACCAGCTACACGCCCTATCAGCCGGAAATCGCCCAGGGCACCCTGCAGGTGCTGTTCGAGTTTCAGACCCAGGTCGCGGCGCTCACCGGGCTCGAGGTGGCCAACGCCTCGATGTATGACGGCTCCACCGGCTGCGCCGAGGCGGTGATGATGGCCCAGCGGGTCACACGCCGGAAGAAGGCGGTGCTGTCGGGCGGCCTGCATCCGCACTACGCCGCCGTCACCCAGACCATCGCCCATGCCGAGGGCATGGACATCACCCGCCTGCCGGTGGCGATCGACGCCGAGGCCGCGGTGATCGCGGCGATCACGCCGGAGACCGCCTGCGTGGTGGTCCAGACCCCCAACGTGTTCGGGGTGGTCACAGACGTCTCGAAGATCGCCGAGGCCGCCCATGCGGCCGGGGCCCTGATGATCGTGGTGACGACCGAGGCCGTGTCCTTCGGCCTGCTGAAGTCGCCGGGCGAAATGGGGGCGGACATCGCCGTGGCCGAGGGCCAGTCGATCGGCGTCGGGCTGAGCTATGGCGGGCCCTATGTCGGACTGTTCGCCTGCCGCGAAAAGTTCGTCCGCCAGATGCCGGGCCGCCTTTGCGGCGAGACCGTGGACGCCGAGGGCCGTCGCGGCTTCGTCCTGACGCTCTCGACCCGCGAGCAGCATATCCGCCGCGAGAAGGCGACCTCGAACATCTGCACCAACTCGGGGCTCTGCGCTCTGGCCTTCACCATCCACCTCTCGCTGCTGGGCGAGCGGGGCCTGCGCGACCTGGCGGCGATCAATCACGCCAAGGCCCGCCAGCTGCGTGACGCGCTCGCCGCCGTGCCGGGCGTCGAGATCCTGACCCCGCGCTTCTTCAACGAGTTCGCCGTGCGCGTGCCGGGCGGCGCGGCCCAGGCGGTCGAGGCCCTGCTGGGCGACGGCATCGTCGCCGGCGTGCCGTTCTCGCGCCTCGATCCCAAGGCCGGGCTGGACGACGTCCTGCTGGTGGCCGCCACCGAGACCACGACGGACGCGGATATCGCCGCCTTCGCCCAGGCCCTGAAGGGGAGGACCCTCTGATGACCATGCTGAACGTGGGCCGTCCGACCCAACCCCAGACCGCGGTTCCGGTGGCCCATGCGTCCCTGACCGGGGCCCGCGGCCTGTTGCAGGACGAGGCCCTGATCTTCGAACTGGGCGGCTGGGACAAGACCGGCGTCGACCTGGAGCCGGCGGCGCTGGACGCCTCCGACCTCGCCGGCCTGACCCGCGAGGCGCCGATCGGCCTGCCGGGTCTCTCCGAGCCCGAGGCCATGCGCCACTATGTGCGCCTGTCGCAGAAGAACCACGCCATCGACCTGGCGCTCTATCCGCTGGGCTCGTGCACGATGAAGCACAACCCGCGGCTCAACGAAAAGATGGCCCGGCTGCCGGGCTTCGCCGACCTGCACCCCCTGGCGCCGATCTCGACGGCCCAGGGCGCCCTGCAGCTGATGGACGAGCTGGCCCACTGGCTGAAGACTATGACCGCCATGCCGGCCGTGGCCCTGTCGCCCAAGGCCGGCGCCCATGGCGAGCTCTGCGGCCTGTTGACCATCAAGGCGGCCCACGAGGCCAAGGGGCAGGGGCATCGCCGCCTGGTGCTGGTGCCGACCTCGGCCCACGGCACCAATCCGGCCACCGCGGCCTTCGTCGGCTATGACGTGGCCGAGATCGCCCAGACCGAGGACGGCCGGGTCGACCTGGCGGACCTGGAGGCCAAGCTGACCCCGGATGTGGCCGCGATCATGGTCACCAACCCGAACACCTGCGGCCTGTTCGAGCGCGACGTGATCGAGATCGGCCGCCTGACCCATGCGGTGGGGGCCTATTTCTACTGCGACGGGGCGAACTTCAACGCCATCGTCGGCCGGGTCCGTCCGGGCGACCTGGGCGTCGACGCCATGCACATCAACCTGCACAAGACCTTCTCGACGCCCCACGGCGGCGGCGGGCCGGGCGCAGGGCCGGTAGTGCTGTCCGAGGCCCTGGCGCCCTATGCGCCGGCCCCCTGGGTGGTCAGCGGGCCGGACGGCTTCAAGCTGGTCGAGGAGACCATCGATGAGGCGGCCGCGGGCTTTGGCCGCATGGTGGCCTTCCAGGGCCAGATGGGCATGTTCGTGCGCGCCTATGCCTACATGCTGAGCCACGGGACCGACGGCCTGCGCCAGGTGGCCGAGGACGCCGTCCTGAACGCCAACTACGTCAAGGCCCGGCTGTCGGGCGTGATGAGCCCGGCCTTCCCGGACGGGCCCTGCATGCACGAGGCCCTGTTCGATGACAGCTGGCTGGAGGGCACCGACATCACCACTCTCGACTTCGCCAAGGCGATGATCGACGAGGGTTTCCACCCCATGACCATGTACTTCCCGCTGGTCGTGCACGGGGCGATGCTGATCGAGCCGACCGAGACCGAATCGAAGCAGGAGCTCGACCGATTCTGCGACGCGCTCATCGCCCTGGCCCACGCGGCCAAGGCCGGGGACGTCGATCGGTTCAAGGGCGCCCCCTATCTGGCCCCCCTGCGGCGGCTCGATGAGACGCTTGCGGCCCGCAAGCCGAAGCTGACGTGGCGCCCAGAGCCCACAACTGTGGCGCCGGCGCCGCTCGCGGCCGAATAGCGCACCAGGAGGCCACCTGGAGAAAATTTAACGGGCTTGTCGGCTTTACGTGCGCAGGATGCGTTCTCATATCGGTACCAAGCGGCCACCGCCCGACCTCCCCAAAGCGGGCGCGGGCCGCATCCCTCAGGATTGATCGTGACCTTCGCTGTGCCCAGCGTGCCCATCTTGCGCGCCTCTGACGCCCCGGCCCGTGAGCTTCTCGCTCGCGTGAGCCGGTTTGTGCTGACGGTCCTGGGCCTGTTCATCATGCTCGTGGGTCTGGTCACCGCGCCCTTGCCCGGGCACCTCGGCCTGCCGATCCTGGTCGTCGGCCTGATGATCGTGCTGCGCAACTCCTTCAAGGCGCGCCGCCGCTTCGTGCGGATCCAGAAGGCGCACCCGAAGATGATCTTCCCGCTGCGCCGGCTGCTGCGGCGCGAGCCGGAAGTGGCGCCCGTGGCCTGGCAACAGGTGCTGCGGATGGAGCGGCTGATCGTGCCCAAGCGCTACCGGTTCGCGGTGCGCTCGCGCCGCTGGATGTCGAAGCGGGGACGTGTCCGTGGCGCCACAGGCGCGGGCCGCAATGCGCCGGCCCAGCCCTTTCCGGCCGAATAGAACCGTTAAGCTTCGTTTTTAACGGGCGCGTCGCCTTTTCGTCCCATTGGTGCGTTCGCATATGGGTTGAACACGCGTCCGTTCGCCTCCCCCTCGGGCGGCCCGTGTCGACCTGATCCCTATCTGCTCGTTCAAGGCCCGGCGCCGTGACCGTCTCCTTCATCCCTTCGCGCGAGACCCGCGCGACCGACGCCTACGCCCGCGCCTTTGTCGCGCGGATGAAGCGCCTTGCGTGGATGACGCTCGGGGCCGTGCTGGTGGTGATCGGCGTGGTGATCTCGCCCTTGCCGGGACCTGGCGGGCTGCCGGTGGTGGTGGTCGGGCTGATGCTGATCCTGCGCCATTCGTTCAAGGCGCGCAGGCAGTTCGTGCGCTTCGCCCACGCCCATCCGAAGATGGCCTATCCGATCCGCAGGCTGCTGCGGCGGGACCCTGAGATTTTGAAGATCTTCTGGACCCAGATGCTGCGGGTCGAACGGCTGATCCTGCCGAAGCGGCTGAGGATCGCCTCGCGGATCCGGCGCTCGCTGTTCAAGCGCCGGACCGCGAAGAGATAGGGCTCTACTGAAGCTTGGAGCCCAGCTGGCCGATGGCGACATCGACCAGCGGATCGGTCTTGGCGCCGGCGAGGCGCTTGACCAGGACGTCTTCGGCCATCTGGGCCGCCAGGTCGGCGGCGGCGGCCTTCACCTCGGCCTGGGCTTGCGCCTCGGCGTTGGCGATCTTGCGTTCCGCCAGCAGCTGGCGGCGCTTGAGGCTTTCCTCGAGCTTGGCCTTGGCTTCGACCTCGAACAGGCGGGCCTGTTCGTGGGCGGCTTCCAGCATCTCCTTGGCCTGACGTTCGGCCTCGGCGCGCTCGACCTGCAGGGAGGCCAGCAGGCGCTGGGCTTCCTCGCGGATGCGGGCGGCTTCGTCCAGGTCGGCCTGGATGGTGGCGGTGCGGGCGTCCAGGGTCGCGGCGATGGCCTTCGGGGCCTTGGCCACGAAGATCACGATGCCCAGGAAGATCAGGAGGCCGACGCCGACCCAGAATTCCGCCTCGGCGGGATTGAGGAATTCAGGCATCAGGCGGCTCCCTGGCCGGCGCGGGCGGCGGCCTTGATGTCGGCGGCGGTGACCTTGGCGCCGGTCAGGCGCTCAACGATGGCCTGGGCCGTCTCCACGGCGATGCCGTTGACGTTGGACATGGCGGCGTCGCGAAGGCCGCGGATGCGGTCCTCGGCCTGGGCGAGTTCGCCAGCCAGGCGCTCGTCCTCGGCGGCCTGACGCTTGTTCAGTTCCGCGGTCGCCTTGGCCTTGGCGTCGGCGGCCAGGGCGCGCGAAGCGGCGCGGGCCTGGTCGATCTCGGCCTTGGCGGCGGCGGCCTGGGCGTCAGCCTCAGCCTGCACGGTCTTGGCCTGCTCCACCGCGCTGGCGATGGTTTCGGCGCGGACGTCCAGGATCTTGCGCAGCCGCGGCACGAAGACCTTGGCCAGCAGGGTGTAGAGGACGGCGAAGATCAGGATGAGCCAGACAATCTGGCCGCCCCAGAACTCGAACTTGAATTGCGGCAGCCCGCCGCCGCTTTGGGCGGCTTCCGTCGAGGCCCCCGCGTGAGCAGGCGCGGCGTCGGCGGGTTGGGATGTAGGTTCGGCGGCCATAAGGCTTAGGCGTCCTAAAGACAGAGGGGCGGCCGGGCGGGTTCGCCCAGCGCCCCTTGCTGTGGGTCGTGGCTTAGCTGAACAGGATGAGCAGGCCGAGCACGAAGGCCAGAATGCCCAGAGCTTCGGTCAGAGCGGCGCCCAGGATCAGGTTGGTGAACTGACCGCCAGCGGCCGACGGGTTACGCGTCGCGCCTTGCAGGAAGCCCGAGAAGATGGTGCCCACGCCGATGCCCGCGCCGATCATGCCGAGGGTCGCGAGGCCCGCACCGATGTACTTAGCCGCAGCCGGATCCATGTTTTTAGTCCCGTTTGGAAGTTGAGAAGAGGGGAGAGAAACCCGACCGTCAGTGGTGATGGCCGAGGTTGACCACGTCATTGAGATAGACGCAGGTCAGAACCGCGAAGACGAAGGCCTGGAGGAACGCCACCAGGAATTCCAGCGAGGTCAGGGCGACGACGCCGCCCAGGGACAGCGCCGCGCCGGCGTAGCCCAGGGTGGCGATGCCGCCGCCCGCCGCCAGAGCGCAGAGCGAGACCACGAAGCCGGCGAACACCTTCAGGGCCACGTGGCCGCCCAGCATGTTGCCGAACAGACGAAGGGCGAGGGTGACGGGGCGCAGGAGGAAGGAGATGAACTCGATCGGAGTGACCAGGATCAGCATGTACCAGGGCACGCCCGCGGGGACGAACAGCTTGTACATGTTGGCCCCGTTGCGCACGAAGCCGACGATCAGGACCAGAAGGATGGTCATGACGGCGAGCGTGGCGGTGACCGCGAGCTGCGAGGTGGCCGTGAACACCAGGAACAGGCCCAGGAAGTTCATGGTCAGGATGAACAGGAAAATGGTGAAGACGAACGGGAAGAAGGCGCGGCCCTCATGGCCGATGATGCCGGTCACCAGGTCGTCGATATAGCCGAAGACGCCTTCGGTGATCACCTGCAGGCGGCCGGGAACGACCGCCGCCTTGGCCGTGGAGACGGCGAAGAACAGCACGATCAGCGACGCCGCGATCAGCATCGACAGGATCGAGTTGTTGATCGACAGGTCGATCGCGCCGAGACCCGGGACGTTGACGGTGGGCAGAGGGAGAACCGGGTGGATCTCGAACTGATGCATCGGGCTGGCCATGCCGCCTCGAACTCCTTCAATCGTCCTCGTCGTCGAGGGGCAGGTCCTGAACAGGTCCCCACTCGCTCGCCGCTTCGGCGCTCATGCGTGCGGCCGTACGTACGGCCATCCAAATCGACACTCCGAAGCCCGCGAGGACCCCGATGACCATCCCCCAAGGCGCGGTGTGGGTCAGGACATCGACGACAGCGCCGAATCCAATCCCCACGAACACGCCCCCGAACAGCATGCCCATCAGGCGCATGCCGTAGCCGTGCGCCTTGGACCCATAGTCCGGCGTAGGCTGTGCTGTCCGCGCAGCTAGCGCGTCAGCTCGCTTGTCGAGGCTTTTGATCGCCTCATCGCGCGAATTGTCCGGAAGTGGCATGCGTCACGCGGTCTGGAGACCATGACGTCTCCGCCACAGCCCCGGGCTTCAAGTCGCGCGGAACCTATAGGCGTGGGTGCGGTGCGTCAAGGCTGGCTGGGGGGTATTTAGTCTGTTGATTCTATTGGCGTTTGCGGGGTCCGTCGAACTTGCCTGAGGACAAGTCCGGTTTCCCGCCCGGGGCGGCGGGGCATGGCGCCGCAGGGGAAAGGCCGGCAAGCCGCCGAACCCGGCCCTATTGGGCGGCCATGGCCTCGGCCTGACGCAGGTCGACGGAGACCAGCTGGGAGACGCCGCGCTCGGCCATGGTCACCCCGAACAGGCGGTCCATCCGCGACATGGTCACCGGATTGTGGGTGATGGCGATGAACCGGGTCTGGGTGCGGCTGCGCATCTCGTCGAGCATGTTGCAGAAGCGATCGACATTGGCGTCGTCCAGCGGCGCGTCGACCTCGTCCAGCACGCAGATCGGGGCGGGATTGGCCAGGAACACCCCGAAGATCAGGGCGCAGGCGGTGAGCGCCTGCTCGCCGCCGCTCATCAGGCTCATGGTCGCCATGCGCTTGCCGGGGGGGCAGGCGTAGATCTCAAGGCCCGCCTCTAGCGGATCCTCCGATTCGACCAGGCGCAGCTCGGCCTGGCCGCCCTGAAACAGGGCCTCGAACAGGGTCTTGAAGTGGCCGTTGATGACGTCGAAGGCGGCCAGCAGCCGCTCGCGGCCCTCGCCGTTCAGCTCGTCGATCCCCTGGCGCAGGCGGGCGATGGCGCCGGTCAGGTCGGCGCGCTCGGTCTGCATGGTCTCCAGCCGCTGGGCGTGCTCGGCGGCTTCCTCCTCGGCGCGCAGGTTCACCGGCCCGATCGAATCGCGCTGGCGCTCCAGGGCGTAGAGGTGGGCCTCGATGCCGCCGGCGTCGGAGGGGATGGCGACGGCCTCGTCGGCCAGGCGCTTGGCCAGCTGCTCGGGCTCGACCCGCGCGGTTTCGCGGATCTGGGTGGTGACCTCGGCCAGGCGCTCGGCGGCGGCCTCCAGCCGGGCGGCCAGGGTGGCGCGCAGTTCGCGGACTTCCGAGGCCGCGGCGTCGGCGGCGCGCACGGCGCGGTCGGCGTCGGCCCGCGCGCCTTCGGCCTGGGCCAGGGCGTCGGAGGACTGGGCCCGGCGGCCTCGGCCACGGAGAGTTCGTCCAGCAGCTTCTCGAACCGCTGCTGGTGGGTGGCGGGCGCCTCATGGGCCTTGTCCAGGGCCGCCTGGGCCTTTGCGCGGGCCTCGGCCAGGGCCTCCAGGCGCTTGGCGGCGGCCTGGGCGCGACGGCGCCAGTCCTCGCGGTCGCGGTTCAGGTTCTCGAAGCGCCGGGCGCGGCCCTCGCGCTCGCGGGCCTCCACATCCATCGCCGAGCGGGCGGCGGCGGCGGCCTCACGGGCGGGACCGGCGGCGGCGCGGGCGGCGGCCAGGCGGGCGGGCAGGTCGCCCATGGCCACGTCCTCGCCGGCTTCCTCGACCGCGACCCGCAGAATCGACTCGGCGTCGGCCAGCTCGGCCTCGAACCGGCGGATGACATCGTCCAGGGATTGGGCGTGAGCCTCGCGGCGGGCGGCCTCGCGCTCCAGCTTCTCGAGGGTCACGCGGACGGCGGAGACCTTCTGTTCGGCCTGCTGCGGCTGGCGTCGCGCGTCGCGCAGGACCTCGTCGGCGGTCCTCACCCGCTGGGCGGCGGCGACCTGGGTTTCGCGGGCGGCCTTGGCCTTGGGCGACAGCGCCTCGATCTCGGTCTCGACCTCGGAGAGCCGGGTCTTCTGCTCCATGCGCACGGCGGCGGGCTTGGGCGCGTCGGCGCGGGAGGTGAAGCCGTCCCAGCGCCACAGGTCGCCCTCGCGGGACACCAGCCGGGCGCCGACCGGCAGGCCGGCCTGCAGGCGATCGCCGTCCTCGCGCTTGACCAGGGCGACATAGGCCAGGCGGGCGGCCAGGGCCTTCGGGGCCTTGACCAGGGGGGCCAGGGGCTCGGCGCCCTGGGGCCAGGTCGGGCTGGTCGCGTCGCGCCCGCCCCAATAGGACGGGGCCTTGGGATCAAGGGCGGCGTCGAGGTCGTCGCCGAGGGCCGCGGCCAGGGCGGCCTCATAGCCGCGATCGGGGGAGACCTCGTCGAGCGCCGGGGTGAAGCCGCCGCGGCGCTGCTGGGCGACGATCTGGGCCAGCGCCCGGGCTTCGGCGGTCAGGCGGCCGAGATGCTCCTCCTGGCGGCGCGCGGCCTCGCGGGCCTCGGCCTCGGCCTCCTGGGCCTTGGCGCGCTCGTCCTCGGCGGTCTCCAGGGCGGCGCGGACCGCGGCGAGCTGGGCCTCGGTGCGTTCGAGTTCGGTGCGGGCCTCGGCGATCTGGGGATTGGCGGCGGGACCCAGCTGGGCGCGTTCGGCGCGGGCCTGGTCCAGGGCGCGCCGGGTGCGGCTGACCCGGCCCTGGGCTTCCTCGACACGGGCCGCGCCGGCCCGGCGGCGGGCCTCGTCGGCGGCGGATTGGGCGG
>NZ_JALDPT010000034.1 GCF_022695515.1 Phenylobacterium aquaticum | reverse complement strand
GGCTCGGCCCTGGCCGCCGCGCGCGTCCAGGCCCGCGGGGCCGCCATGCGGGCCGGCGCCGACCGCGCGACCCTGAAATCCGTCGAGGCCCGAGCCATCGCCCGCGCCGCGACCGCCCCTTGCGACTCCCCCGACCTGACGCTCGCCGCCAGCGCGTGCGCGGGGCCTTCGAGGGCTATGCCCGCCTCATCAAGATGGACTATCCGGGCGACCTGTCGATCTGGCGCGCCGACCGGTCCTCCAGCGTCCAGGCCGCGCGCTGGCGCCTGGCCCAGGACGTGACCTTCGGCGACAGCCGCATGGTCTTCGGCCTCGCCGGCCGCAAGGGCGCCAATGCGCTCCTCGCCCTGGCCCACTTCCCCGGCGGCGCGGCGCCCTATTCCGCCCGCCTGGTCCTGCGCGACGTCGACGCCACCAGCGGGCCCTACCTGGACAGCCGCGGCGCCAGCCTGACGGCCATGCCGCTGACACGCCGCCTGCCGCCAGCCGCGGCCCAGCAATCCTACGCCGCCGAGGCGCGCAGCACGGCCGGCCTCGACCTCCTGCCCGCCGGCATGAAGTCCGGCTGGGCCTTCCGCTTCCCGCCCGAGGCCGCCGGCGCGCTCGCCCAGCTCGACCCCCGCGAGGCGATCGCCATCGACTTCCTGTTCCCCGGCGACCAGGTGCGCCGCGCCTATGTCGAGGTCGGCGATTTCGCCGCCGGCCGCGCCTTCCTGCAGGTGGCCAGCCGCTGAGACGGGCCTAGAGGTCCGGCCGTCCCATCCAGGGATGGAACCGGCCCTCAGGGTCACGGGCCGCGCGGATCTCATCCAGCCGCGCCAAATTGGCGTCGGAGACGAACCGCGCCGGCCGCCGGGCAAGGTTCTCGTCGGCCAGCTGAATACCGACGCCATGTCCCTCGATCGAGCGGATGAAATCGGTCGCCCAGGTCTCGTGGCGGGCCGCGACGGCGGGATCGCGCACCCCGCAATAGAGCGCCAGATAGGTGCGGGCCTCCATCGAGAACGCCATGTCCGGCCGCTGAGCCGGCGGGTTCCAGTTGAGCCACAGCACATGGCTGGGCGCCGGCGGCTGGGTGTCGGCCATCCGCCTCAGGCTGGGCAGCAGCGGATCGATGGGCCCGTTCATCCACATATTGTCGGCGGTCCACCGGGTATTGGGCAGGAACAGGGTCTTCTCGCCCGTGTTCATCATGCTCCCCAGCGACAATGGCGTCAGCGGCAGGGTCAGGCTGGCCTTGGGCTTCAGCGGTCCGTCCGACAGGAAGGCGACCGCCTCCCGCGCGGCCTTGCGGCTCTCGGCCATCACCGGCGCGAACACCTCGATCCCCGGCGCGAAGATGCCCATGGCCCGGCGATTGAGCACCATCTGGAATTCAACCTTCGGCGAGACCTCAGGACCGATCCGGTCGGCCCAGGCGAACACCTCCTCCAGATGTTTCATCCGGAAGACCTGCAGCTTCACCCCGATGAACTTCGGCCGCGCGTGGAGCTTCAGGTGGAAGCGGACCACCACCCCGAAGAAGCCCGGGCCCGCGCCCCGCGCCGCCCATAGGAGGTCCGGGTTCTCGTCCTCGCTGGCGTGGACCAGGGAGCCGTCGGCCAGCACCACGTCCAGCCCGATCACGCTTTCGCAGGCCAGGCCCACCACTCGGCTGTTCCAGCCGAAGCCGCCCTGCAACAGGAACCCGCCCAGCCCCACCGTATAGGCATGGGCCACCGGGAAGAACAGATTGGCCTTGGCCAACGCCGCATCCAGGTCGCCGCCCAGGCAGCCGGGGCCGACGATCGCCACGCCCCGCTTGGAGTCGATCTCGAGGCTGTTCAGCCGCGACAGGTCCAGCATCAGGCCGCCGTCGCGGATGTGGTTCTGGGCCCAGCTGTGTCCGCCCGAGCAGATGCCGATCGTCAGGCCTTCCCGCCGCGCCCGGTTCACCGCGGCGACCACGTCGAAAACATCGTTGGCTTGGACCACCAGGTCGGGCCGCCGCCCGGGATCGCGGGCGTTGAAGCTGGTCCCCAGGACGGCGGCGTCGAAGCCCGGCGCGGACCTGTCGAGGGTCACGCCGGGTGAGGTGCTGTGTTTCACAGGACTTGTCCCTTTTGACGGTCAGGGCCGGCCGCGAAGGCCGCGTGAAGGTCGGGCAGGATGGCGGCCAGGTGGCTCATCTCCTGGGCGCAGTGGACCAGCAGGTCGGCGGCCTGGGCGGGGTTCAGGGGCGCCAGGCGGCTGGCCACGCCGCCGAGCGCCGCGCCAAGCGGACCGGGCATCCCGCGCGGCCGCAGGTTCGCCCCGCCCAGCCAGAAGCGCGACCGCATCTCCGCCCCGCCGGGCACGGGGCGCACATGATGGATCAGCCAGCCGGTCTCCATCGGTGTGCCCGCCAGACCGCCGCGGGCGCAGATCGCCGTGGCGCCGGCCGCCGCCAGGCGGCCCTCGTCCAGCCCCAGGGTGGACGGCGCCACGAAGCGGATGGTCAGGCCCAGCCGCCCGGCGCCGACATATTCGACGACATTGGAGGTGCGGCCGACATAATGGGTGAGGTCGCTGCGCCCGTCGGACCAGACCACGTGGACATGGGCCTGGGGGTGCCACAGCTTGTAGCGCTGGGCGTGACTGCCGTGCCAGGCGAACCACCAGTCCCACATGGCCGGCTCGACGCCGGGCATGGGGGTCAGGACGCTGATCCGCGCGCTGCCGTCCGGCCCGATGCTGTAGCCCGTCTCCACCGGCCAGTCGCCGTCCGCCAGCAGGTCCCCTGCCCGCTCCACCGGCCACATGCGCTCATGGGCGACCGGACCGGTCAGCAGGGCCTCCTTCACCGGCTCGGACAGGGGCGCCATCTGCGGGCGAAAGAACCGCGCATAGGGGCTCTCGGCGAGCTCGGCGGGGGAGAAGCCCAGATAGAGATCGCGTTCTGGAATGGCGGGCATGCGGCGCTGTCCTTCCAGGCGGGGCCACGACGCCACGCCAATAATTGGGATATCTCCCATTTTTGGGAATATTGTCAAATCGGGCTCGCAGCCCTAGCCTCCCGCGATGACCCGAAGCGCCCCGATCGCCGCCCGCGGCCCGTTCGGCCAGCAGGCCCACGAGCTCGGCAAGAGCGCCCGCACCCGCGCGCGGCTGATGGACGCCGCCACTGGCCTGTTCGCCCGCCAGGGCTTCGAAGCGGCCTCCGTCAACGAGATCGCCAAGGTCGCCGAGGTGGCCAACGGCACCTTCTATGCGCACTTCCGCGACAAGGAGGAGATCGCCGGGGCCGTGGCCTTCCGGATCGCCGAGGAGGTAGTGCGCCAGCTCGATGCGGCGATGGCCGAGGTCGACGAGGCGGTGGAGCGCACCAGCATGGCCACCCGCCGGTTCATCGACCTGGCGGCCAGCGAGCCGGACTGGGGCGGCGCCCTGTTCCGCGCCGTCTGGGAGTTCCGCGACCTGCGCGAAGGGGTGATCACCTATCTGCGGGCCGACCTGCAGCGCGGCGTCACCCAGGGGGCCTTCACCACCGAGATCGACGACGTCCTGATCGACACCTTCTCTTCCATGACCCTGGGCGCCCTGTTCAGCCGCCTTCAGGGGACCCATGGGCCCGAGGCGGCCTGTCGCGTGGCCGAGCTGCAATTGCGGATGCTGGGGGTCCCGGCCGCCCGGGCCAAGGCGGCGGCCTGGCGGGAGATTCCTCCGTTGCGGCTGACGATCATCCCGTTGGCCAAGGGCGGCTGACGCGGTTCGCCGAAAGGTCAGTCGGCCGTCAGGGTCGAAGCTGGTCGGGTTCGTCGCGCGCCTGGCGCCAGCCGAGGATGCAGATCGTCAGCATGATCAGGTTCCCGACGAGGTCGGCCATGCCGATCTCGGTCAACATGGGCCTGACCAGGTAGAAATAGGCGTCGGCGATGAAGAACGGGATGAGCGCGACGCCGTACAGCAGGAAGGTCCAGCGCGTGAAGCGCGAGGCCGCGGCGAAGAGGCCGGAGAGCAGCGCTTGCGCGCCGAAGCAGACCACCAGGATCGGCACGATCGGATCGCTGGATTGATATTCGGGACGGAACCCGAGCGTCACGACGCTGGCCGGCGCCACGACGCACCAGCCGCCCAGAACGAAGAACACCGAGGCCAATAGAGACTGGAGCATTCGCGTCGACATGTTCCCGTCCCCCGTCTCCCACATCTTCGCCTCTCAGCTGCGCCTGGGGAAGCCAAATCCCTGTCGATGATGAGGCCCGGTCGAAGACAGACTGAAACGCGCGCCCCTCTCGACATCCCCCGCACCCGTGGCAATCTCGGCCCCATGACCGACCTCATGCGGTTTCCCAGCGCCGGGCGGCGCGACCCGGACATCGACGCCTGGTTCGCGGCGCCGAACCACGAGCTGCGCCGCCTGGTCGAGCCCTGGTTCGAGCGGATGCGCGCCTGCGGGGCGGATGTCCGCGAGCTGCTGCACGACGGCCATCCCACCGCCTGCGTCGGTGACGCGGCCTTCGCCTATGTCGACGCCTTCAGCGCCCATGCGGCGATCGGCTTCTTCCAGGGCGCGACGCTGGAGGACCCGGAAGGCCTCTTGGAGGGCGCCGGCAAGCGCATGCGACATGTGAAGCTGCGTTGGGGCCGGCCGATCGACCAGGCGGCCCTGGCCGCCCTGATCGCCGCGGCCTATCGGGACATGCAAGACAGGGTTCAGGCCGAGGGGCTCTAGGCGCTGACCGCCTCGGCCATCACGACCGGCATGCGCACGATCACCGTCGTGCCTTCGCCCAGCCGGCTCTCGATCACCATCTCGCCGCCGTGCAGCTCAGCGAAGCCGCGCACGAGGGACAGGCCGAGCCCCGTGCCTGCCGCCCGCTGGTCCTGACCGCCGGCCTGCTCATAGGGCCGGCCCAGGCGGCCGATGTCGTCAGCGCTGATCCCCGCCCCGGTGTCGGCGACCAGGATCTCCAGCACCGGGCCAGAGGCCTGCACGGTCAGGGTCACGGCGCCGCCCTTGGGCGTGAACTTGAGCGCATTGGAGATCAGGTTCAGGGCGATCTGCTTGATGGCGCGCCGGTCGGCGTCGACCTCCAGCGGCTCCTTGGGCAAGAGCCCGCGCAGCTGAACCCCCGCCCGATCGGCCTGGCCGCGCATCAGCCGCAGAACGGCGTTGGCGGCGTCGCGCACGTCGAATTCCTCGCGGTGCAGCTCGAACCGCTCGGCCTCGATCTTCGACATGTCGAGCACGTCATTGATCAGCTCCAGCAGGTGGACGCCGGACTCATGGATCAGCTCGGAATATTCGCCGTACTTGTCGGGCATGGGGCCGAACAGCCGCTGCCGCATGATGTCGGAAAAGCCCATGATGGCGTTCAGCGGCGTCCGCAGTTCATGGCTCATATTGGCCAGGAACCGGGACTTGCCGGCGTTCTGCGCCTCGGCCTCGGCGCGGGCCTGCTGCAGTTCCGCCTCGTGCGCCCGCTGGCGGCGCGCGTCGCGGATGGCGCCCAGGACGCGCGTGGGATTGACCCGACGCAGGGTGAGCTCGAGCCACGGCTCCGGCCCGCCGCCGGCGGGGGCGAAGGACACCTCGGCATGGCCCTCGGTCATCACCTGCACCAGGGCCGCCTCCACCCGCGCTCGATCGGCGGTGGCGGCCAGTTGGGCGACGGGACGTCCGACGAAGATCTGGCCCTTCAGCTCGCGGGGGACATTGCCCCAGACCGCGGCCAGCTTGCCGGTCGGGAAGATCGAGATCAGCAGATGCGGCTGCTCGCCCAGCGCCTCGCGCAGTCGGCTTTCGACCAGGACGCGGCGACGGCGGTCCAGGTCGATGTTCCGCTGCAGGACCACCAGGGCGACCCCCAGGCCCAGCACTGTCGTCGACAGCCCCATGGCGCCCAAGGCGGTGGCCACGTCATAGGCGGGCGGCGGCGCCATGCCGAGGGTGAGGCTCGCCATGCCGGTGATTCCGAGCGCGCCCGCGGAGATCGCGGCCGCGAGCGCCAGACGGTCCGGACGCGCCATGGCCGCCCCGGCCGCGAGCGGGGCCAGCAGCCAGATCGCCATCGGGCCCGCCAGTCCCCCGGTCAGGCAGGCCGCCAGAACCCCGGCCACGCCCCAGTTGATCAGGATGAAGATCTTGGCGGTCTCGTTCCGTGACCGGGCCAGGAGGAGCCCCGCGCCCGCCGGACAGGCGCCGACGGCCAGGGCGGCCAGGGCCGGCCCGGTCATGTTGATCGGCAGGAGCAGGATCAGGGCCGTGCCCAGCGCCAGAAGGGCCAGCCAGCCGGCGTGCCACCAGACAAGACTCGCCGCGGCCTCCAGGGCCTGCTGCTCAGTCCTGAACGACGGGCTGTCCACCACGGCGCGCTTCAAGGCCTCCCAAGGCTCCCAGCCAGACGCCGGGCGAATGATCTTAGCTTCGCCGCCGAGTCCCCGCGAGGCTCCTCGCCCCCCGCGCGACGCCACGCCGCCGGCTGGTGGAAACCAATTCGTAAGCGCGCGTTGCGATCATCGGTTGAACACGGCCGCAGAGACAGTTCAACCGACCCATGTCCCAGCCGGCCCCCCTCCCCATCCCCGATCCAGACGGCCTTACCGAGGTCACCCCGATCGCCCCTGTGCGGCGGGCGCGCAACCGCCGCCAGACGGGGCTTGAGGCGCAGAAGCGGTCGTTCCTGCGCATGGCCAGCCACGAGCTGCGCACGCCCTTGAATTCCATCCTGGGGTTCTCGGAGATCATCTCGGAAGAGCTCTACGGTCCGCTGGGGGCGCCCCAGTATCGAGAATACGCCGAGATCATCCGGGCCAGCGGTCAGAGACTGCTCAAACTGGTGAACCAGATCCTGGAGATCGCCCGGCTCGAAGGTCATGCGATGGATCTCCAGCCTCGACGGGAATCCCTGGACCATGCGCTGGACGACACGCTCGACACCCTGCGCGAGGACATCGGCGCGCGCGGCGCCCAGGTGACAGTGATCGACGAGGGCCAGCTGCCCTTCGTCCAGGCCGACCCGCGCGGCCTGCGCACCCTGCTGACCAACCTCATCCAGAACGCCGTGGTGTTCTCGCCTGAGCGGTCGCGGGTGACGGTGGAGGTGCGCAGGGTCGCCGCCCTCATCGAGATCCGGATCAGCGACGAAGGCCCCGGCGTCGACCCCGACGACATTCCGCGCCTGTTGCGCCCCTTCGAGCAGGGCGACAACGCCCTGACCCGACGCAGCGAAGGGGCTGGCCTGGGCCTGCCGATCGCGGCCCTGCTCTGCGAGGCCATGGGGGGGCGCCTGCGCCTGGACACCCTGCTCGGGACCGGCCTGACGGCGGTGGTCGTCCTGCCCGCCGCCTGAAGCGGTTGCGCTCGGGAGGGCGGCCCCTTAAGTCGCCAGTCCCATGCGCGCCATCGAAGACGACCTGACCGACCTGGCCGACGAGTTCGACCTCCTGGGCGACTGGGAGGAGCGCTATCGCTATGTCATCGATCTCGGCCGCGAACTCGCGCCCTTGACCGACGCCGAACGCAGCGAGGCCAACAAGGTCCGCGGCTGCGCCAGCCAGGTCTGGCTGGTGACCGAACCCCAGGCCGACGGGACCGTGCGGTTCCGCGGCGATTCCGACGCCCACATCGTCCGCGGCCTGATCGCAATCCTGTTGAGACTGATGTCCGGCCGGCGTCCGTCGGAGATCCTGGCCTTCGACACCACGGCGGCGTTCAATCGTTTGGGCCTCAGCGGCCACCTGTCGGCGCAGCGATCGAACGGATTGGCTTCGATGGTCGCCCGCATCCGCCGGGACGCCGAGGCGCTGGCGGCCTAGGGGCCCGGCTCGAGGGCTCTGCTCAGGCGGCGCGGATGCCGCTGAAGCTGGATTCGCTCTGCATGCCCATGACGGCGTCGTAGCCCAAGATCATGTCCACATCGACGCCGTTGGAGGCGAGCGGAAGCCGCAGCCACAGGATCGACATGTGGGAGGCGCCCCGCCAGGACAGGCTGTGCACGCCCACCGCGGGACGGCGGTCTTCGACGATCTTGGTCAGTTCCGTGCGCCAGTAGTCTGCGGCGGCGCTGTTATAGACCTCTTCCAGTGTGTGGCCGGTGATCTCGCGGCCATAGACGCCGTAGAGCTCGGTGCCGGCCAGGCGCAGCTTGAAGTCCAAGGGGTGGCGGGTGACGTCGATCAGGCTGACCGTGGGCAGCAGGCGCTTGAAGTCTTCGGGCCGAATGTCCTGGCGTCCAGGCAGCCGGGGGCCATGCCGGAGTCCCGCCCAGTAGGCGTACAACTCCTCATGCGCTCTCGCCGCTGCTGCAGATGCCCCGAACTGCGCCGCCATATTCAGATTCCTTAACAACCCCTTGGAATCACGACGAATCACTTATCGCTTGAGCCGGGATTCAGCGGCAAGCGGAAATGCGGCGGCGCGACGACATTTCCCAGCCAGCGAGTCCGGAAAATGCAAAACGCCCGCTGGACCAGCGGGCGTTCACATCTCCAGGCCGAGAGTGGTCGGCTTATTTGGCCCGCTTGCGCGGGGCCTGACGACCGCCCTGACCCAGGCCCATTTGCTTGGCCAGATCGGAGCGCGCCTTGGCGTAGTTCGGAGCGACCATCGGATAGTCCTTCGGCAGGCTCCACTTCGCCCGATATTCCTCGGGGCTCATATTGTACTTGGTGCGCAGGTGCCGCTTAAGCGACTTGAACTTGCGGCCGTCCTCAAGACAGACCAGATGGTCCGGCGTGATGGACCGGCGAACCGGCACCGCCGGTTCCTTCGGCGCCGCCTCAGGCGCTTCCGAACCGGTGGAAATGCCCGACAGAGCGCGGTGGATGCTCTGGATCAGGGCAGGCAAATCTGCAGCGGCGACAGTGTTATTGCCGACGTAGGCGGAGACAATGTCCGCCGTCATCTCGATGACTTCTGACTTCTCGTCCATAACTTTGTTCCGTGGGGTGCGATGCACCAATTTGGGGGATGACTGATTCACGACATCAGTTATGGCGTGCTTATAGGGGACTCATGCCAAGCACAAGTGATGAAAATCGCCTGCGACTTTAGCGAACATGTTCATTGCAGCCGTTGTTGAAGCCGCTGACCACTTTCCCCAATAGCGAAGCGAGTACTAGTCCGTGGAACTGCCGCACCATGACCACAACCCAAAGATTTATCCACTGGGTTACGGGTGTGACATACTGTCCGTACGCGCGGGCGCAGGTTCACGGCGCGGCCGCGCCGCGATTAATCGGCCGACTTGGAGAGAATCGAAGTCTAGCGGCCGAATTCTTTCGCAAGCGCGAGCATCGCTGTGCGCTGCGGGATGGAATATTCGTCTACTGCATCTTCATCGCCGTCGCGGATGGCCTTCATCAGCGCCGGGGTAAGCGCCGACGATAGAGACCAATTCCAGTAACGCAGAACGGTTTGCGCACGATCAACCGCGATCATGTCATAGGTGATCAGCACCCGCTCCAGGGCCGGATGAACAGCCCCGGTGTCGTCGGTCTCGGGCCGGCGCAGGGCCCGCCACAGGGCTCGAACAGCGGCTTTAGGTAACCCGGTGGCCTTACAGACTATAGCCAAGGGTTCGCCGCCGGGATCGGTGAATATCTTGGCGCCGGTCATCGGCTTGACGCCCGACAGATAGGAAATCTCCTCGGCGACATCCCGCGTCAGCCCCGTCTGGGCCGCCGAGACGGCCGCTTCGAGACTGTCGAACGGGCTCTTGTCGATCGCGGCCCGGTTGCGTTGGCGTCGCTCAATAAACTGCAGGGCCTTCCGCGACAGCGGGTCTTGCCAGTTCTCTTCCGCCGCCATGGCGAAGATGTCGCTGGCCGCATCCTGCAGGACTTCGCGAGAGACCGCGAACCTCTGCAGAATCGTCCGCCGGGCGTCGGCGTCGGCCCACCAGAACAGCACATAGGCGTGGGCCGGTCGCAGTTCGGGCCGGCGAAGCAGGATCGGCGCGAGCCGCGGCTCGTCGCGGGTCAGGGCGACGATCACCTCGATCGCGCCATTGGACAGGCGCGCCAGCTCGTTGTTCAGCAGGCAGTTGATGACCGCGGACTCGCCGAACTCGACCAGGGTCTCGCAGACCACCTCGCTCACGCCGCGGCGCAGGGCGATCAGGCGGCGGTGCTCGAGGCCGGTCATGCGGGCGCAGTCGAGCAGGTCGGAATCGCTCAAGCCCTGGGCGTTGGCCAGCAGGGCCTCGGCGATCTCCACCCGGTCGCGCAGCAGCAGGCGGACCAGGCTGGCGGGGATCTCGGTGAGGTTGGCCAGGCGGCGGGCGACCTTCAGTCGCTCCTCCGGTTCGGCCTCGCGCAGCATGTCGACCAGGAGGTCGGCGGTCATGGCGCGTTCGAAGGCGTTCACCCGCGACGAGGGCAGGCACACCACGTCCGCCAAGCGTTTCAGCAGGGCGCCGCGGGCCCGGAAGGCTCGGGGGTGAGGCGGCGGGGCGCCGAAGGGGGGCGGTGCGGCGGTCATGGTCGAAGCGAATCCGACCACAACCGCCTTAACCGGTCGTTCTCAGACGGGCGAATGGACGCCTATTTGAAGGTCGGGGCTTCCCAATGGTCGCCCCAGATGTCCGGCAGGTCGGTCGAGACCTTGTCGGGATAGTTGGCCGGGCGCTTCTCCAGGAACGAGACCACGCCCTCCTTGGCGTCGGCCATGCGGCCGCGGGCGTGGATGCCGCGGCTGTCCGAGCGGTGGGCGAACATCGGGTGCGTCGCCCCGGCGTTGCGCCAGATCAGCTGGCGGGTCAGGGCCACGGACACCGGGGCGGTGTTGTCGACGATCTCGCGGGCCAGAGCGTTCGCCGCCGGCAGCAGGTCCTCGGGCGCGTGCAGCGAGCGCACCAGGCCCTTGTCGAAGGCCTCCTGGGCGGGGAACACCCGGCCGGTGTAGCACCACTCCAGCGCCGTCTGGATGCCGACCAGGTGCGGCAGGAACCAGGACGAGCCGGCTTCCGGATTGATGCCGCGACGGGCGAAGACCAGGCCGAACCGGGCCTCGGTGGAGGCCAGGCGGATGTCCATGGCCAGCTGCATGGTGACGCCGACGCCGACCGCCGCGCCGTTGATCGCCGCGATCACCGGCTTCAGGCTGTCATAGATGCGCAGGGTCAGGAGACCGCCGCCGTCGCGCTGCACGCCTTCCGGCGTCCGCGCCGCCTGGCGCTCGCCGCCCGCCTGGGCGTCATAGTCGAAGGTCGCCGCGCCCGAGGACAGGTCGGCCCCGGCGCAGAAGGCGCGGCCGGCCCCGGTCACGATCACCACCTTCACGTCGTCATTGGCGTCGGTGTGATCGAAGCAGGCGATCATCTCCTTCATCATCTGGGTGTTGAAGGCGTTCAGCTTGTCCGGCCGATTCAAGGTCAGCGTCGCCACCCCGTTTTCGATCTCAAGCTTGATGGTCTCAAAAGTGGGCGTGGTCATAGCTGGAACTCCTCCTCGTGATTTCTCCCATTCGGGCGCGCTTGACGGACGGTCCGTCAAGCACCGCATATGCCGGTTAACGACGATAAGTTTTGGGAGGGACCTTCGGCGCGCGCGCCGGAGCCCGAAGTCAGGAAGACCCATGCATCCGGCCACACACGCCAAGACCCACCCCGATCGCGCCGCCTACATCATGGCGAGCACCGGCGAGACCGTGACCTACCGCCAGCTCGACGAGCGCTCGAATCAGGGCGCCCAGCTGTTCCGGTCGCTCGGCCTCAAAGCGGGGGACGTCATCGCGATCCTGCTCGAGAACCACCCGCGCTATTTCGAGGTGACCTGGGCGGCCCAGCGCGCCGGCCTCTACTACACCTGCATCTCCTCCAAGCTGACCGCCGGCGAGGTCGAGTACATCATGGGCGACTGCGGGGCGAAGGTGCTGATCACTTCGCAGGGCGTCGGCCCGGTCGTCGACGAGTTGCCGGCCCTGCTGCCCGGCGTGAAGCTCTACATGGTGGGGCCGCCTGTCGCGCCCTATGAGAGCTTCGAGGACGCCCGGGCCAAGATGCCGGCGACCCCGATCGCCGACCAGACCGCCGGCTCCGACATGCTCTATTCGTCCGGCACCACCGGCCGGCCCAAGGGCATCAAGCCGGCGCTGACCGGCGGCGCGATCGACGAGCCGACCTCGCTCGCCATGATGGCCAACCAAGTGTTCGGCTTCCCGCTCGACGGGGTCTATCTGTCGCCGGCCCCGCTCTACCACGCCGCCCCTCTGCGCTGGACCATGGGCATGCAGCGCCTGGGCGGCACGGTCGTCGTCATGGAGAAATTCGACGCCGAGGACGCCCTGCGGCTGATCGAAAAGTACAAGGTCAACTGCGGCCAGTTCGTGCCCACCCACTTCGTGCGCATGCTGAAGCTGCCCGAAGAGGTCCGCGCCCGCTACGACGTCTCCTCGATGATCTCGGCGGTCCACGCCGCCGCCCCCTGCCCCGTCCCGGTCAAGGAGCAGATGATCGCCTGGTGGGGCCCGGTGATCCACGAGTACTACGCCGGCACCGAGGGCAACGGCTTCTGCTATCTCAGCTCCGAGGAATGGCTGGCCCACAAGGGCTCGGTCGGCCGCTGCCTGACCGCCGAGCTGAAGATCTGCGACGAGAACGGCGAGGCCCTGCCGCCGCGCGCCGAGGGCGTCGTCCACTTCGCCGGCGGCCCGCCGCTGAGCTATCACAACGCCCCGGAAAAGGTCGCCGAGAACACCAACCAGCACGGCTGGACGACGCTGGGCGATGTGGGCTGGGTCGACGAGGAGGGCTATCTCTACCTCACCGACCGCAAGAGCTTCATGATCATCTCCGGCGGGGTGAACATCTATCCGCAGGAGCTCGAGAACCTCTTGATCACCCACCCCAAGGTGACCGACGCCGCCGTGGTCGGGGCGCCGCACGAGGAGATGGGCGAACAGGTGGTCGCCGTGATCCAGCCTGCGAACTGGGACGACGCCGGCGACGCCCTGCGCGCCGAGCTGATGGCCTTCTGCCGCGAGCACCTCAGCCACGTGAAGTCCCCGCGCCGCATCGACTTCATGGCCGAACTGCCCCGCCACCCGACCGGCAAGCTCTATAAGCGCCTGATCCGCGACGCCTATTGGGGCAAGGAAGGCTCCAAGATCGTCTAGGGGCAAGCGGCCCGGCGGGGGGCCTTGGCGCCCCGCCAACACCGCGCGGCGGTGTGTTTGCGAACCACGATGAGAAGGACCGCGGCCAGTTTAACCCGGAGGTCCGGAAATCGCCGACCTGATTTCGCAGGGCGGTTTGACGTCAACATGGACGAGTGGTTTTGGCGTGACGGACGTCATTCTATCCATTTGATTTATTGATATATTTATAGGCGCCAGCGCAACAGGCTTGCGCGGCACGGGTTCGTGCGGTATCGATTTGCTCATGCAAGCAAATAACCGCTCGAACAAGCAAACGACCAGCCCCGCCCGCACCTTCACGGAGTCGGCGCGGCGAGCGCAGATCGTGGAGGTGGCGATCAAGGTCGCGGCGTCGGCGGGCTATGCGAACATCTCCTTCGCCCGCATCGCCAAGCTGGCCGGCCTCAGCAGCACCGGGATCATCTCCTACAATTTCGACGGCAAGGACGACCTGATCCGCGAGGTGGTGTCGCAGATCCTGAAGGTGGCGGAGGCCTATGTGACGCCGAGGCTGGCCGCCGCTTCAGGCGCGCGAGCGACCCTGCGGGCCTATATCGAGGCCCGGATGGCGTTCCTGGCGGACTATCCCGACCACCTGCCGGCCCTGGTGGAGATCATCTCCAACCTGCCCCGCGAGGCGCCCGACCGCGGCCGCCTGCTGGCCCAGACAGAGACCTGGCAGGGCGTGCACGCCGACTTCGTGCGCCAGGCCCAGGCGACCGGCGCGTTCCGCGCCTTCGACCCCGCCGCCATGGCCTTCGCCCTGAACGGCGCCCTGGACGCGGTGGTCACGCGCAAGATGCGCGAGCCCGACCTGGATGTCATCGCCCTGGGGCGCGAGCTGGCGGACCTGTTCGACCACGCCGTCCGTCCCGTCGAGGAGCCCCGCCCATGAGCGTTCAAACCTCCACCGTCCCGACGGCGACCGAGGCGCGGCAGGCCTCCGCCCGCCTGCGCCGGCAGCTTGGACTGCAGCTGATCTTCGAACTGGCCCTGCCGCTCGCCGGCTATTACGGCCTGAGAGCCGCCGGGGCGGCGCCCTGGCTCGCCCTGACCGCGGGCGGCGCGCTCACCGCGCCCTGGATTCTCTACGGCCTACTGCGCCACCGGCGGCTCGACATGACCGCCCTCTTCACCCTGAGCCTGCTGCTGGTCGGCGCGGCGGCCAGCGCGGTGACCGGCGATCCGCGCCTGATGCTGGTCAAGGACGGCGCAATCGGCGCTCTGCTGGGGCTCTGGTTTCTGGGAAGCGTGCCAACCCGCCGTCCCTTCATCATGACCACCTCGCGGGCGGTCGTGGTCGCCAAGGTCGGCGTCGCCGGGGCCGACGCCTGGGAGGCACGGTGGGAGGATGACGCCGACTTCCGCCGGCACATCCGCATCCTGTCGGCGATCTGGGGCGTGGTCTTCCTGGGCGACGCCGGGATCAGGGTCGCGCTGGCCTACGCCCTGCCGCTCGACGCCGCCCAGGGGATCACCACGATCCAATGGCTGGTGGTGCTGGGCGGCCTGCTGGTGTTCCACGCCCGCTACGTGGCGCGGACAGGGTTGAAGGTCTAGGCCTTGCCGCGCTTGGGGGGCTTGGACATGTTCAGGGCCGCGGCCGCGCGGACCAGGGCCTTGAAGGCGTCGGCGTCCAGAACCACACCCTCGGGGATATCGATGGCGCGGCGGGTGTTTCCTTCCAGGCTTGAATTGAACAGGCCCGCCGGGTCGGGGAGCGAGGCGCCCTTGGCGAAGGTGAGCTTGACCACCGCCTTGTAGGTCTCGCCGGTGCAGAGGATGCCGCCGGCCTCCCACACCGGAACGCCGCGCCACTTCCAGGTCTCGACCACCTCGGGGACCGCCTCATGGATCAGGCCGCGCATGCGCGCCAGCGTCTCGCCGCGCCAGTCGCCGAGCTCGGCGATGCGGGCGTCAATGAGGGCGGCGGCCTCGGACGGGGGGTTCGACATCCCACTCATGCCCCGGCGCCCTGACGGCCCGGGCGGCGGGCGACATAGGGCAAGGCGAACAGATAGAGGCCGGTGACCAGGAGAGGCAGCAGGGGCACGACGGCCACAAAGCCCAGCCAAGGCGCATTGGCCCCGAGCGCCAGGGCGACCAGATTGGCCACGGCGGCCAGGGCGAAGGCGAGCGAAAGCCAGCGGTGCGCCTGTCGGATCAAGGGGGTCCAGGTCATGGGGATCTCCTGTGAAGGATGGGGCTCAGTCGGCCCGGGCGAGCACCTGCTCCAAGGCGTCGAAGAAGCGGGGCCAGCCGGCGGTGGCGCCCCGGTAAGCCATGGGTTGGTCGGGCTGGAAGCCGACCTGCTCCATGCGCAGGCGCGTGCCCCTGTCGGTGGGGGTCAGGGTCCAGGTGACGACGCTGTCCAGGCCCTTGGCCGCCCAGCTGTAGGCGAGCGAGCGGCCGGGCTCGAGCTCCAGGACGCGGCAAGCGATGTCGCCCCAGGCCGCGTGCAGGCTGAAATCGCGGCCGAGGACCGGCGCGAAATCGCTCTTCATCAGCCAGACCTCGATCAGATGCGGCTGGGTGAGCGCGCGCCAGATCTTCTCTGGCGGATGGCCCAGCTCCCGCTCGACCACGACGCTGAGGGGTTCGGCGGCGCTCATTGGTCCATCCTCGACAGCAGATCGTCCAGGGCGTCGAAACGACCATGCCAGAACCCGGTCATCTCGACCGTCCAGTCGGCGAGCGGGGCCAGGGCCGAGACCCGGGCCGTGTAATGGGTCTGGCGCCCCGCATGGCGGTCGCCCACGAGGCCCGCGCGCTTCAAGACACCCAGATGCTTGGACACCGCCGGCTGGCTGATCCCGGCCTTAAGGGTCAGGGCCCCGACCGTCTGCTCACCGTCCCGGCACAGGCGCTCGAAGATGGCCCGACGGGTCGGGTCGCCCAGGGCGCGGAACAGGTCGTCAGGGGTGGCGGGCGCGGGCAATGCATAACTCTCTGGCTATGAGATAATTCATAGCCATCGAGATATGAGTGCGTCAAGCGGGGGCGCCGGAGATCAGGCGCGTGCGACGATCTCAGGTGCGGCGGTCCAGCCCCCGCCACGTTGAGCACGCCCCGCGGACCCAACCGCCTTGAGGCCCAGTTGAAGGGGTCAAAGTCCCCCTCTGGCGCTTCGCACCAACTCCCCCAACGGGAGAGCAACTTGCAGGACCTCGTATGCGTTACCCCTCCCCCCTTGAGGGGGAAGGACCGGGCGCCTCAGTACGCCCGGCCGATCAGCACCTCTTCGACGCCGGGTTCGCCGGTGAAGATGCACGGCGCGAAGGTCGCGGGCTGGTCGAGGGGGGCGTTGCGCAGGGTCAGCTTGTGGATCTTCAGCTTCTGCTCGATGGCGTCGAGCGCCTCGCCGCTCGGGCGGGACCAGCTGGCGCGGACCCAGCCCTTGAAGGCCACGCCCTCCTCGTCATCGTCCGGGGCGGCGCCGAAGAACTCGGTCAGGCCGTCATAGGTGGTGATGTCGCGGCGGATATTGGCGTCCAGGCGGGCCTTGGCCTCGTCGAACAGGCCCTTCTGGATGGCGGCAAGCAGGCCGGGGACCTGGGCCACGAACTCGTCGCGGGATAGAGCCTGAGACTTGACCTTGTCGCCGTCGCGCAGGTCGTCGCGGCGCATGAAGCTGACCATGCCGGCGGCCACGTCGCGGGGGCCGAGCTCGACGATGATCGGCGCGCCGCGGCGCACCCAGTTCCAGCGCTTCTCGGCCGAGCGCTGGTCCTTGGTGTCGAGCAGGGCGCGGATGGGTTCGCCCAGAGCGAAGGTCTCGTTCAGGGTGGCGACCAGGGCCTCGCCGAAGGCCAGGACCTCGGCGTCCTCGGGCTTGCCGCGCAGCATGGGCACGATGACGATCTGGCGGGGCGCGATGGCGGGCGGCAGGCGCAGGCCGTCATCGTCGCCATGGGTCATGATCACCCCGCCGATCAGGCGGGTGGAGGTGCCCCAGCTGGAGGTGTGGCAGAATTCCAGCTCGCCGCTCTCGCCCTGGAAGCGGATGTTCTGGGCCCGCGCGAAGCTGGTCCCAAGATAGTGCGAGGTCCCGGCCTGCAGGGCCTTGCCGTCCTGCATCATGGATTCGATCGAATAGGTGTTGTCGGCGCCGGGGAAGCGCTCGTTCTCGGGCTTCTCACCGGCGACCACCGGCATGGCCAGCACCGTCTCGGAGAATTCCCGATACATTTCCAGCGCCTGGCGGGTGGAGGCGAGCGCGTCCTCGCGGGAGGCGTGGGCGGTGTGGCCCTCCTGCCAGAGGAATTCGGAGGTGCGCAGGAACAGCCGCGTGCGCATCTCCCAGCGGACCACATTGGCCCACTGATTGATCTTGAGCGGCAGGTCGCGGTGGCTCTTGATCCAGCGCGAGAAGGCGTCGCCGATGATGGTCTCCGACGTCGGGCGCACGATCAGCGGCTCGTCGAGCTTGGCGTCGGGATCGGGCTGCAGCTTGCCGTCGATGGACTTCAGCCGGTGGTGGGTGACCACCGCCATCTCCTTGGCGAAACCGTCGACGTGCTCGGCCTCCTTGGCGAAGAAGCTCAAGGGGATGAACAGCGGGAAGTAGCAGTTGTCGACGCCCATGGTCTTGATGCGCCGGTCCATGGTCTGCTGGATCCGTTCCCAGACCCCGTAGCCCCACGGCTTGATGATCATTGAGCCGCGCACCGGGCTGAGCTCGGCCATGTCCGCCTCGCGGACGATCGCCTGGTACCAGTCGGGGAAGGACGAGCGGTTGCCGGTCATGCGGCTGACGCTGAGAGCGCGTTGCATAGAGAACTCCGTGTGTGCGCTCTCCATAATGGCGCCCGGCCGCGTGGCAAAGCCGGCTTGCGCGAAGCCGGTCAGATGCTAGACCCTCGAACACCTGTTTCAATTCTAGGGAGAGAACGATGAACCCCGTTGAGTTCAAGGATCTGGGCGGCCTGGTCGGTCAGGAAGTCGGCGTGTCGGACTGGCTGGAAGTCACCCAGGAGCGCGTGAACCAGTTCGCCGAAGCCACCGGCGACCACCAGTGGATCCACGTCGACGTGGAGCGCGCCAACCGTGAAATGGGCGGCCCGATCGCCCACGGTTATCTCACCCTGTCGCTGATCCCGTTCCTGTCGGCCGGCCTGCTGCCGGTGAAGGGCGTGACCCGCGGCATCAATTACGGCTCGGACAAGGTCCGCTTCGTGAACATGGTCAAGGTCGGCAAGAAGGTGCGCTTGCGCCAGAAGCTGCTGGGCGTCGAGCCCAAGGCCGGCGGCGTGCAGATCCGCAACGAGTGCACGATCGAGATCGAAGGCGAGGCCAAGCCCGCCTGCATCGCAGAGACCCTGTCCCTGCTCTACGCCTGATCAAGGCGATCTAAGCGCCCGCCCCCGGTCGATCCGGGGGCGGCGTCGCTCAGCGCCCCGTACGGCGCGTGAACAGCCAGTCCGAAAAGACCACCGGCGCGGCCTTGTCGCCGGTCTCGATCCGCAGCCGCCACTGGTCGTGGCCGCGATCATAGTCCAGCCGGTCGCGGAACGTCCCGTCGGGATAGGGAAACGCAAAGACCAGGCCGTCGCCCTCGACCGCGCCGGCTCCCAAGGTGTGGGACGTCTCACCGCCGGTGGCGTCCAGCCAGTGAATGACCAGCTTGCCGGCGTCGTCCTGCCCGAACCAAACCCGCGCCTCATAGGGCGACCGTCTGGTCGGATCTTGGATGTGCAGCTCGACGAACGCGCCGCCGAACTGGGCGCGGACCTCCGCCTCGGTCGCGGTCGCGTGCCCGCGAGTCTGGCCCGAGACCGTCCAGTCGCCGACGAAACGCCCCAAGACCCCGTCAGCGGGCGTCGTGGCATGAGCCACAGGGGCGGCGAGCGCCAACCCCAACGCCACGGCGGATACGAATTTCAGCATTCAAAGCCCCCTCACCTTCAATCCGGCGAGGCGGCCTCCTCTGCGGAGGCGGCGCGCGCGCCGGCCACGACGTCCGTGCTGGCGGTTGTCACAGGCGCCGCGGCGTTGTCCAGCAGGGCGATCGTCTCGCGGATGAACCGCGCATGGGTGACGATTCCGATCTCCAGCCGTTCGCTGTTCAGTTCGACCTGCTGGGTGAGCAGGCCGGCGATGAACTGGGTCGGCGCCTCGGCGGCTGCGCCCACGCGGCGGCGGCCGGTTTCGGACATGAACACCGGCCCGCCGGAATTGCCCGGGAAGACGCTGAAATCCAGCAGGAAGGTCGGGAAGATCTTGGCCGGGGCCACCGGATAGGATGCCACGCGGCCCGAGCGCAGGATCGGGAAGCCCGCCTGGTTGGCCGCCAGGCCGCGCGGGAAGCCGAGCGCCATCATCTCGTCGCCGGCCCCGACCTCCAGCTTGGTGAAGGTCTGATCCTCGGCCAGCCAGTTTTCCGGGATGGCCGCCTTGGCGAATTCCGGCGGGGCGGTGATGGAGATGGTCGCCACGTCGCGGGAGGGGTGATGGGTCCACAGCTCGTGGCCGGCCTTGTCGCGGATCTTCAGGAGGGCCGGGGTGTAGGTCCAGGAGCCGTCCGGGTTCTCGACCCGGTAGCCGATGCGGGCGTCCTGGCCCGGCATCTTTTCGAAGACGTGATTGGCGGTGACCAGCACGACGCGCGGCTTGCCGTCCGGCGTCGGCGCCTCGATCAGGAACCCGGTCCCCACGGTGCGCGTTCCATCGCCGAGCGGTTGCTCGAGCTGAACGGTCGCGTGGATCAACTCCATTGAGAGATCGTAGGCCATCGACGCCCCCTGTCGGGATCAGCACTCCACCCGACTAGGCGACCATCACTCTAAGAGCATTGTTAACGCAATGCCCTTCGCGGCCGTGCGCGCTGCGTTCAATCGCCGCGCCGCATTCGCAGCGGCGGTTGTTGTCCGTTGAGCAGGCGCGCACTGTCCAGCCCATGACATCCGCACCCGCCCGCCCCTTCGCTCTGGTCACCGGCGCCTCCTCCGGCATGGGGGCGGCCTTCGCCCGCGCGCTCGCGGCGCGGGGCTATGACCTGTGCCTCACCGCGCGCCGGCTGGACCGGCTGGAGCGGCTGGCGGAAGACCTCGCCGCCGCGCACGGGATCGAGGCCTTCGCCGTCGCCGCCGATCTGGGGGCCTTCGAGGCCGAGGGGCCGATCCTGGCGGCGATCGCCGCGCGGGGCCGGCGCGTGGACCTGCTGGTCAACAACGCCGGGTTCTCCATTCCTCAGAGCTTCGCCGCGACGCCCTGGCTGAGGCAGCGTGACTTCCTGATGACCCTGGTCGTCGCCCCCTGCGCCCTGGCGCATGCCGTGATCCCGGGCATGGTCGAACGGGGGCATGGCCGGATCATCAATGTGGCCTCCCTGGCGGGCTTTGCGCCGGGGGCGGCGGGCCACAGCCTCTATCCGGGGGCCAAGAGCCTGATGATCAAGTTCTCCCAGGCGCTCGACGCCGAGTACCGGGCCAAGGGGCTGTCGGTGACCGCGGTCTGCCCCGGCTTCACCCGCACCGAGTTCGCGCAGGCCAACGCCACCCAGCACCTGATGGACGAGGCCCCGCGCCTGTTCTGGCAGAGCGCCGAGACCGTGGTCGAGACCGCGCTGCGGGCCAACGATCTTGGCCGTGTTGTGGTCATACCCGGCTGGCACAACCGCCTGGCCGCCGCCCTGTTGCAGCATCTGCCCCAGGGCCTGGTCGCCGCCGCCGTCCGCAGGGGATCGGCGAAATATCACCTGGGGGACTGAGATGGCCGCGCATTTCGACGTCATCATCATCGGCTCCGGCGCCGGGGGCGCCACCCTGGCCCAGAGGCTGGCGCCGACCGGCAAGTCGATCCTGATCCTCGAGCGCGGCGAGCATCTGCCGCGCGAGGCCGAGAACTGGGACTCCAAGGCGGTGTTCATCGAGCACCGCTATCGCACCAAGGAGCACTGGTACGACAAGCGCGACCGGCCGTTCACGCCGAACACCCACTATTGGGTGGGGGGCAACACCAGCTTCTATGGCGCGGCCCTGATGCGGCTGCGGGGGCGGGACTTCGAGGAGGTGCGGCACGCCGGCGGCGTCTCGCCCGCCTGGCCGATCCGGCTGGCCGAGTTCGCCCCCTACTACGCCGAGGCCGAGACCCTGTGGCAGGTGCATGGGGCGCGGGGCGAGGACCCGACCGAGGAAGGGACCGAGCCGCCCTACGCCCATCCCGCCATCCGCAACGACCCCGGCGTCGAGGAGCTGCGCAGCCATTGGCTGAACCAGGGCTGGCGGCCCTTCTCCCTGCCGCTGGGCGTCAAGCTGGACGCCGCCCACCCGCTGACCTCGCCCTGCATCAAGTGCAAGACCTGCGGCGGCTATCCCTGCCTGCTCAAGGCCAAGTCGGACGCCCGCAGCCTGGCGGTCGAGCCGATCCTGGACCTGCCCAATGTGACCCTCCTGACCGGCCGCAAGGTGCTGCGGCTGGAGACCGATCCGTCGGGTAAGAGCGTCACCGAGGTGGTCTGCGCCGCCGAGCACGGCGAGGAGCGCTGGAGCGGCGACATCGTGGCCCTGGCGGCGGGGGCGGCGAACAGCGCCGCCATCCTGCTGAACTCGGCCGGACCCGCCCATCCCAACGGCCTGGCCAACGGCTCCGACCAAGTCGGGCGCAACTACATGTTCCACACCCTGACCGCCATGGTGTCCCTGACCGCGGCGCCGGTGGACGTCACCTTCCCCAAGACCCAGGCGGTCAACGACTTCTATTTCAACGACCCGCGCGGCGGGTTCGACACGCCGATGGGCCATATCCAGCTGCTGGAATACATGTCCGGCCGACCCTGGAGGGCGAGGTGTCGGACTGGCTGCCGCCGGCCCTGGTGCCCGACGCCTTCTCCGGCGCGCTGGCCCAGCGGATGCTGTCCATGCTGGTGATCTCGGAGGACCTGCCCGCCCAGGACAACCGGGTGCGGATCACCCCCGACGGCCGGCTGAGGCTGGAATATGAGCACAACAATCTGGAGGGCCACGAGCGGCTGGTGCAGACGCTGAAGGCGTCGTTGGACGGCTTCGTCGACCACGCCCATCCGATCTCGCAGCACCATCTGCAGCTGGACTCGCTGCTGCCGCTCTATGGCACCGCCCACCAGCTGGGCACGGTGCGGTTCGGGACCGACCCCAAGAGCTCGGTGCTGGACCCGTGGTGCAAGGCCCACGAGCTGGACAATCTCTATGTGGTCGACACCAGCTTCTTCGTCTCCTCGGCGGCGGTGAACCCGACGCTCACCACCGTGGCCAACGCCATGCGGGTCGGCGACCACCTGAAGGAACGGCTGGGCGCGCGGACGCCGGCGGCCGCGCCGACCTAGGCGACGCTTGCCAGGGCGGGCGGAGCCCCTCATCTAGCAGGCATGTCCCTGACCCCGCCGACCGCCCGCCGAGAACCCAAGACCATCGTCCAGCTGGGACGCACCCGCGTCGATGACTATGCCTGGATGAAGGACGACAACTGGCGCGAGGTGCTGCGCGACCCCAAGGCGCTGCGCGCCGACATCCGCGAGCACCTGACCGCTGAGAACGCCTACGCCAAGGCCATGCTGGCCGGGACCGAGGCCCTGCAGGCCGAAATGTTCGCCGAGATGAAGGGGCGCATCAAGGAGGACGACAGCTCCGTCCCCGCCCCCGACGGCGCCTGGGACTATTATGTGCGCTACGAGATCGGGGCCGAGCATCCGATCCATGCGCGGCGCCCGCGCGGCCGCAATGACGGCGAGGTGGTGCTGCTGAACGAGGACGAACTGGCCAAGGGCAAGGCGTTCTTCCAGGTGGGCGCCGCCCACCACAGCCCCGACCACCGGCTCTACGCCTATGCCTGCGACGCGCAGGGGTCGGAATACTACACCATCCATATCAAGGACCTGGCGACCGGCGAGGTCCTGCCCCAGACCATCGACAGCGCCTATGGGGATTTCGCCTTCTCCCCCGACAGCCAGTGGCTGTTCTGGATCTGGCGCGACGACAATGCGCGGCCGGCCAAGGTCTTCCGCCGCCCGGCCCGGGGCGGCGAGGACGTGCTGGTCTATGAGGAACCCGATGACGGCATGTTCCTGGGCGTGGGGACCACGTCCGACGACAGCCACATCGTCATCCATGTGGGCAACCAGGAAACCACCGAGATCTGGCTGATCCCGGCCGCCGATCCGACCGCCGCCCCCGTGGTCGCCGAACCGCGTCAGGCCGGGGTGAAGTACGAGCTCGACCACTGGTCCGACCGCTGGGTGATCCGCACCAACGCCGACGCGGCCGTCGACTTCAAGCTGGCCCGCTCCATGGCCGAGATCCCGGCCAAGGCCACCTGGGTGGATTTCGTCGCCCACCAGCCGGGCCGCTACATCACCGGCTTCGCGGCCTATGCGAACCACCTGGTGCGGCTGGAGCGGGTCGACGCCAGCGACCGCATCACCATCATGGCCCGCGAGGGCGCAGAGCATGTGGTGGCCTTCGAGGAGGAGGTCCACGCTCTGTCGCTGGCCGAGGGCTATGAGTACGATACGACGCTCACCCGTTTCGTCTACCAGTCGCCGACCACGCCCCGCCAGTGGATCGACTATGACATGGCCACCCGCGAGCGGACCCTGCGCAAGACCCAGGAAGTGCCGTCCGGCCACGATCCGAGCCGCTATTTGGCGCGGCGGCTGATGGCGACGGCGGCGGACGGGGCGGAGGTGCCGATCACCGTCCTGATGCTGAAGGACACGCCGCTCGATGGGTCCGCGCCCCTGCTGCTCTACGGCTATGGCTCCTACGGCCACGCCATGGATCCGGCCTTCTCGATCCGGAATCTGAGCCTGGTGGACCGCGGCTGGATCTGGGCGACCGCCCATGTGCGCGGCGGCTCCGACAAGGGCTGGGGCTGGTTCATGGACGGGCGCAAGGAGAAGAAGGTCAACACCTTCACCGACTTCATCGCCTGCGCCGAGCACCTGGCCGACCAGGGATACGGCGCGCGCGGCCGCATGGTCGCCTATGGCGGATCGGCGGGCGGGATGCTGATGGGGGCGATCGCCAATATGCGGCCCGACCTCTGGGCCGGGATCATCGCCGCGGTGCCCTTTGTCGACGTGCTGAACACCATGAGCGACACCACCCTGCCGCTGACCCCGCCGGAATGGCCCGAATGGGGCAATCCGCTCCAGGACCCGGCGGCCTATGACCAGATCGCCGCCTACAGCCCCTATGACAATGTCGCGGCCCGGCCCTATCCGCCGATCCTGGCGACCGGCGGGCTGTCGGACCCCCGCGTGACCTATTGGGAGCCGGAGAAGTGGGTGGCGAAGCTGCGTCAATATTCGACCAGCGCCTCGCCCATCCTGCTCAAGATCAATATGGAGGCCGGCCACGGCGGCGCCTCGGGTCGATTTGATTTCCTGAAGGAGATCGCGCTGGATTACGCCTTCGCGGTCTGGGCCGTGGCGCGGGCCTGGGAGGGCCCGGCCGCGCCGTAAGCCTGAAGAGGAAGTCCATGATCGTCCGACCGTCCCTGGAGACCGACGCACCCGTGCTCGCCGCCATCTACGGCCACCACGTGCTGCACGGCCTGGCCTCCTTCGAGGAGGTGCCGCCGACGGCGGACGACATGGCCGGGCGCCGCGCGGCGATCGTGGCGCTGGGCCTGCCCTATCTGGTGGCCGAGGCGGACGGCGTGGTCCTGGGCTACGCCTATGCCGGCCCGTTCCGGCCCAGGGCGGCCTATCGCTACACGGTCGAGGACAGCGTCTATGTGGCCCCCGAGGCCATCGGCCAGGGCGTGGGCCGGGCGGTGCTCACCGAGGTGCTGGCGGCCTGCGAGGCGCTGGGCGTGCGCCAGGTGATGGCGGTGATCGGCGATAGCGGCAACGCCGGCTCCATCGGCCTGCACGCCGCCCTGGGATTCGAACATGCCGGGATCTGCCGCGCTGTGGGCTTCAAGCTCGGCCAGTGGGTCGACACCGTCTGGATGCAGAAGTCGCTGAACGGCGGCGACGCGCGCGCGCCAGACGCGCCGGGCCTGGCGCTCGCCGGGCACTGAGCCTCAGCGCGCGGGCCTGCGCCGGAACAGGAGCCAGACCCCCAGGCCGAACAGCAGGGCGCCGGCGAGCGTCAGGAGATAGCTGAGCGGCATGCCGATCGCGACCAGGGCGCGGTCCCATTGCGGGCCGTCGGCGTAGTTCACGAGCGCCATATAGACGAGCAAGACGACGCCCAAGAGCGCTGCGACCAGTCCCGCGAGTCGTCCCATGCCGGCCTCTCCCGTCTTGAGATGGCCAAAGCCTAGGGATTCGCACCGCCGGCGCCTTGATGTGAATCAGCCAGGAGCTTGCGCGACGCGGCCCGGGCGCGCGCGAAGCCCGGCGGCCGCAGAGCGACGATCACCCGGCTAAGGGTTCAGCCTGGCCCTTGCGGGATAGGGATTTCCGGGGTGTCGGGAGAGATTGGCTGGGGAACTAGGACTCGAACCTAGAATGACGGTACCAAAAACCGCAGTGTTACCATTACACCATTCCCCAGCAGGAACGGCGACGGGCTGGGCCCGCGCGAGGGCGTGTGGATAGCGCAACGAATTCGTCGATGCAACGGCCTCGACGTCGCTTGCGGCCAGGAATTCCCTCCTCTATATAGCGCCCTCCTCAAGTCGGAGTGTGGCTCAGTCTGGTAGAGCACCGCGTTCGGGACGCGGGGGTCGCAGGTTCAAATCCTGCCACTCCGACCAAGAGGACCTTCCCCCGATCCCGACGGGGCGATCCTTCCCAAGACATCACCCCTCCGGCCTCCGGCTCCTGATCCATCCCGTCACCGACAGCCGCTCACCCGTCACGAATCCCGCTGTCTGGCTGACGCTGTGGACCTGAGGGACGCGGAACAGGTTGAGCGCGTTGAACTTGGGCGTGAAGCCCTGGTCGATGTGGCCTTCGGCGTCGTGGAACAGCAGGAGGCCGCCCCACTCCGCGCGCCAGACGGGGGTGAGGTTCAGCACATAGGCGCAGAGCCGGTGCTTGCCCTCCACGTCGTCATCATGGGTGGTGAGGAAATGGCCGGCCCGGTAGCGGGTGGCCTGGGCGTCGCAATAGAGGGCGCGATCGTCGCCGGTGATGTCGTGGATCAGGCCCAGGAAGGCGTCGCTGTTCCACAGATCATAGAGCTGGCCCAGGGGGGCGAGGTCGCCGGCGGGCCGGCGGCCGGCCTCGACCTCGTCGCTGACCCGGAAGCGCTCATAGTCATATTGAAAGCCGGTGCGGCCGCCCTCGGCGATCGCGGCCTCCACGGCGGCCATGACGTCGGCGGGGGTCTCCGCCTGGGCCGCGAGCGCGATGTCGTAGCCCTTGCCATTGACGGTGAAGGCCCGCGTCCAGGGCACCTCAGCGGCCATGGCGGCCGCCAGCTCGGCGGCGAAGTCGGGGGCCAGGATGTCGGGGACATGCAGACGGCCGGCGACCGCGAAGGCCTGGGCCAGGGCCGCCCGGTCGAGGGCCGGATTGAGATACTGCCGCGCGGTCATGCCGGGGGTCGGCTCCTATAGGGTCGAACGGGATAACATGGATTGCCGAACCCCGTGATCCGGGCGACACAGTCGGCGGGGACGCGTTCGCGCAAAGGCCGGGGCTTGAGCAAGACCATTTTGGACCAGGCGGCGGCCCAGATCGCGGCCGGGCGGTTCGCCGCCGCTCTGACCGCTCTCGATCCCCTGTTGTCCCGCCCCGACGCCATCCCCCGCACCTTCGCCCTGCACGCGGCCGCGCTCAAGGGCTGGGTCGCCGACAAGAGGCGCTGGCCAGCGACCGCGAGGCGGTGCGCAGGTTTCCGGAGGCCCGGATCGCCTGGCACAATCTGGGGGCCACCCTGGGCGACCTGGGCCGGGCCGGCGAGGCGATCACGGCGACGCAGACGGCGTTCCGGCTGGGGTTGGACGCGCCGGAGACCTGGCTGGTCCATGGCCGCGCCCTGATCGCCGCCGGCCGGCTGGACGAGGGCGAGGCCGCCCTGGGCCAGGCCCTGCGCCGCCGCCCCGCCGAGGTCGCCTGGTCGGCGGAGCTGGCCAATCTGGTCTGGATGCGACGGGGCGATCTGACCGCCGCCCTGGAGGTGCTGAACGCCGCCGAGCGGGCCGGCGCGCCGGTTCCCCTGGTGCGCATGCGCCAGGCCGACCAGATGCGGGCCGCCGGCCAGGGCGAACAGGCCTGGACGCTGTTGAAGACCGCCTGCGCCCAGGCGCCGAATGTGGGACCGCTGCAGCTGGCGGCGTCCCAGGCGGCGATGAATATCGGCCTGGCCACCGAGGCCGAGGCCCTGGCGCGCCGGGCCCTGGCGCTCGCCCCCGGCGAGCCCGCCGTGCTCAATCAGGTCTGTATCGCGGCCCTGGCCCTGGGTCGGCCGGCCGAGGCGCTGCAGGCGGCCCTCCAGGGGCTTGAGCGGGCGCCCGCCAACCAGTCGCTGTGGGGCTGGGCCGCCGTGGCCGCCCGCCAGGCCGGCGACCCGCTCTATGCGACGCTTTACGACTATGACGGCCTGGTGCGGATCTTCGACCTGCCGACCCCGGACGGCTGGATCGACATGGGGACGTTTCTGGCCGATCTGGACGCGGCGCTGTCGGCCCAGCACCTCTATATAAGAGAGCCCGCCAACCAGTCGGTGCGCCAGGGCAGCCAGATCTCGCACCTGCTGACCGGGTCGGATGATCCGGCGATTCAGGCCGCCTTCCGCCAGTTCGCCCCGGCCATCGCCGACTACGCGGCCGCGCTGGGGCCGGGCGCCGATCCCCTGAGATCGCGCAACACCGGCGCGCAGCAGGTGCATGGCGCCTGGTCGGTGCTGCTGGGGCCCGGCGGGTCGCACAGCAATCACCTGCACATGGAGGGCTGGATCTCGTCGGTCTTCTATGTGGCCACGCCCCAGGTGATCGCCGGGTCCGCGGCCCATGAGGGCTGGCTGAGTTTCGGCGAGCCGCCGATCACGCTCGATCCCCCCTGCCCGCCGGAGCGTTTCGTCGAGCCCAGGCCGGGCCGGCTGGTGCTGTTCCCCTCCTATATGTGGCACGGAGTGATCCCGTTCTCGACGCCGGAGCGGCGGCTGACCATCGCCTTTGACGTCACGCCGGTCTGATCTCGCGCCCGAAAGCCGCAGGGGGACGGAATTCTCAACCCCTGGGGGTTGAGGGCTCTTCATTTGCGCGAACTGCGGCCCGATATAGCGTAAGCCTTCCTCCTCACCCGGGATTCGAATGAAGCAGTTCCTGATCACCACGGCAGGCGTGTTCGCCGGCCTCGTGCTGTTCCTGGTGGGGGTGCCGTTCCTGCTGATCGTCATGGCCGCCGGCGCGACCAAGCCCGACCCGGTTCCGGCCCATGCGGTCCTGAACCTGGACCTGCGCGATCCCCTGACCGATCAGGACCCCAACAATCCCTTCGCCGCCTTCGGCCGCCGGTCGATGTCGGTGATGAGCGTGATCCAGACCCTGCGGAAGGCCGAGACCGACGACAAGGTGGCCGGCGTGCTGATCCGCCTGCCCGAAGGCGGGATCGAGCCGGCGTCGGCCGACGAGATTCGGCTGGCGCTCAAGCATTTCCGGGCGGCCGGCAAGCCGGTCTATGCCCACAGCCAGGGGCTCTATCCCTCGGGCATGATCACCTCGACCTATATGCTGGGCGCGGCGACCGACCAGCTGTGGATGCAGCCGGGCGCCTCGTTCCAGGCCGTGGGCCTGTCCAACGAGGACATCTTCTTCAAGCGCTTCTTCGACAAGTACGGGGTCAAGGCCCAGTACGAGCAGCGCTATGAGTACAAGAACGCGGTCAATCCCTACCTCTATGACGACTACACCCCGGCCCATAAGGAGTCGGAGACCTCGTGGATGGGGTCGGTCTATCGCACGGCGGTGGCGACCGCGGCCGTCGACCGCAAGATCAATCCCCTGGCCCTGACCAAGACCCTGGAGGCCGGGCCCTATCTGGCCGAGGACGCCCAGAAGGTCGGGTTGATCGACAAGGTGGGCCAGGTGAAGGAGGCGCAGGACGCCATCCTGGCCAAGGCCGGATCGAACGCCAAGCTCGTCGACTTCGACGATTATCTGCGCGCCAGCCGCGACGGGGGCGGCGGCTCGGGGCCTGTGATCGCCGTGGTCGAGGCCGAGGGGCCGATCGTCACCGGCCATGACGGGACCGCAAATCCGTTCTCGGGCGGCTCGACCGTCTATTCCGACGACGTCTCCAAGGCGATCTATGACGCGGCGGAGAACAAGGACGTGAAGGCCATCGTCTTCCGGGTGAATTCCCCCGGCGGGTCGGACACCGCGTCCGAACAGATCCTGGCCGCCGTTCGCGCCGCCAAGGCGGCCCACAAGCCGGTGGTGGTCTCGATGGGCACCTATGCCGCCTCGGGCGGATACTGGATCTCGTCGGAGGCCTCAGCGATCGTGGCCGAGCCCACCACGCTCACCGGCTCGATCGGGGTCTATGGCGGCAAGTTCGATCTCGGGCCCGCTCTGGCCAAGTTCGGGGTGGACGTGCGCCAGACGACGGTGGGCGGCGACTATGCCGGCGCCTTCGGCATGGGCCGCGAATTCACCCCGGCCGACCGGGCCGCTTTCGCCGGATGGATGGACCGGATCTACGCCAACTTCGTCGCGCGCGTCGCCGAGGGCCGCAAGCTGTCGCCCGACCGGGTGCGCCAAATCGCCAAGGGCCGGGTCTGGACCGGCGCCCAGGCCCGCCAGCTGGGCCTGGTGGACGAGATCGGCGGCTTCTATCAGGCCGTGGACAAGGCCAAGGCCCTGGCCGAAATCAAGGGCGAGGCGCGCCTGCGCCGCATGACGCCCCAGGTCTCGCCGTTCCAGGCCTTCGAGCACGCGCTGGGCGTTTCGGCGACCTCGGTGCGGACCCTGGCCGCGGCGGCCTGGATCATGGGCGACCCGCGCGCCCAGAGCCTGCTCGATCAGATGGCCGCGACGCGGATGGGCGGGGCCGGCGCCACGGTGCTCGCGCCGCGCATGGCCCGCTAGACTTGAGGGGAGCTGAACCGTGACCACATCGTCCAAGCGCATGGGCCAGGCCGGCCTCGCCGTCGCCCTCGCCGCCGCCGCCCTGGGGTTCGCGACCCCGAGCGCCGCGGCCAAGCCGGCGGGCCCGGACCGGTCGGCCATCCTGCAAAACCTGCTGGACTGCCGGGCCAAGACCGATCCGCAGGTCCGGCTGGCCTGTTTCGACGCCGTCGCCGCCCAGTTCGACACCGCGGCCGCCAAGGGCGACGTGGTGGTGGTGGACCGCGAGCAGATCCGCTCCATGAAGCGCCAGGCCTTCGGTCTGTCCCTGCCCAGCCTGTCCATGCTGACGCCCGGCGGGGCGACCAAGGACGAGGTGGACGAGCGCCTCGAGGTGGTGCTCGACCAGGCCCAGGTTGGCCAGGACGGCCACATGTACTTCACCTTCGAGGACGGGGCGGTGTGGCGCCAGTTCGACCAGTCCGAGCTGTGGCCCAAGCCGAAGAAGGGCATGAAGGGGGTCGTGACCCGCGGCGCGGTCGGAAGCTTCTTCCTGTCCCTGGACGGCAAGCCCGGCGTGCGGGTGCAGCGTCAGCGTTAGGTTGACCGCGGACGCATCGGGTGATTTCCGTTTAAGCGCCCGGACAGCGGGCGTTCTGCAGGCCGCGGCCGTGGCGCATATGGAATTCATGAGCGATGTCTGACACCGGCGCCCCCTCCCCCGTCGACATCAATTCCCCGGCCCTGCGCACCCTGGCCGGGGCCGATCCGGCGCGGGCCCTGACGATCCTGAAGCGGGCGCTGGAGCTGCAGCCGGACAATCTGGGCGCCTGGCTGAACTATGCCGGCCTGTTGCGCGCCTCCGGCGACAGCGAGGCGGCGCTGGACGCCCTGAACCACGCGCTGGGCGTCGAGCCGCGCTCGTTCCACGCGCTTCTGATGAAGGGCTCGATCTTCGACCGTCAGGGGAACATGCCCAAGGCGGGGCGGACCTATGCGCTGGCCCTGCTGTTCGCGCCGCCGATCGAGCAGCTGGATCCGCCCACCCAGACCGCGCTGGCCCGGGCGCAGGCGGTCTATGAGACCTATCTCTCAGACTTCAACCGCGAGGTCTGGTCGGCGGTGGACGCCAAGTCGGGGCGGGAGGGCGCGCGCGACCGCCAGCGGGTGAACCGGTTCCTGGACATCATCAGCGGCAAGAAGCCCAGCTATCCGCAGAAGCCGACCGACTATTATTTCCCGGGCTTGCCGCCGATCGAGTTCTTTGACGACGAGATGTTCCCGTGGATGGACGCCTTCGAGGGCTATTTCCCGGACATCCTGGCCGAGCTGCAGGCCGAGCTGGACCGCGGGGCCAAGACCTTCGCCCCCTATGTGCAGCTGCCGATGGACGCCCCCGTCGACCAGTGGAAGCTGCTCAATCACTCCGACACTTGGTCGTCCCTGGCCATGAAGTCGAACGGCCGGGTGGTGGAGGAGAACGCCCCGCGCTTTCCCAAGACGCTGGAGGCCCTGGCCCTCCTGCCGCAGCCCGTCGTGCCCAACCGCTCGCCGGTGGCGATCTTCTCGGCGCTGAAGCCGCGCACCAAGATCCCGCCGCACCACGGGGTATCGAACACCCGCATGGTGGTCCACCTGCCGCTGATCGTGCCCAATCACTGCGGCTTCCGGGTGGGGTCGGAGACCCGTGAGTGGAAGCCCGGCAAGGCCTGGGTGTTCGACGACACCATCGAGCATGAGGCCTGGAACGACAGCGACCAATTGCGCGTCATCCTGATCGCCGATATCTGGAACCCCTATCTCACGGACTACGAACGTGAAATGTACGCCGCCATTCTCGGGGCGGTGGACGCGTTCCACAACGAAGCCGTGGCCTATTCCGAAGCCATCTGACAGTCGGGCGCGCCAAAGCCTGCGCCCGCCCTCCCCTATTCTCCGGCCTTGAGATCGAAACTTGGATCGCGAAACGCTCTTCAACTCCATCAACCAGAAGCTGGCCGCCAACGATATCGACGGCGCCATCGATCTGGCTGAAGTCGCCGTCGCGCTGGGGGAGAGCCATCCGACCCTGTTCAATCTCTGCGCCCACCGGCTGGAGACCCAGGGCGATTTCGAGGGCTCGCTGAAGCTGCTCGACCAGGCCCACCAGCTGGCCCCCAAGGACGCCAGCATCCTGAACGCCATCGGCCAGTCGTGGCTGAAGCAGGCCGCGCCGCGCAATGCGCTGCGCGCCTTCGCCGCCGCCCTGACCTATGAGCCCAACTTCCCCCCGGCCCACCATGGCGCGGGCCTGGCCCTGCGGGCGCTGGGGGACGTGGCGGAGGCGCGCACCGCCCAGATGCGGGCGGCGCAGCTCGACCCCAACTATCCCGATCCGCGCGGCGCCCTGGCGATCCTGGCCCTGCATGAGCGCAAGTGGGACGAGGCCCGGGCCCATGCTGAGGCCGCCCTGCGGCTCGACCCGACCGAGCCGGCGGCCTTCCTGGTGCTGGCGACGCTTGAAGGCGAGGCCGGCCACCATGAGGCGGTCGCCAAGATGATCGCCGAGGGCATCAACCGACCCAATATCGCGCCCCTGCAGCGCGCCGCGCTCGACCGGCTGCACGGCGACGCCCTGGACGCGCTCGGCCGCTATGACGAGGCCTTCGCCGCCTATAGCGACGGCGCCGCCATCCTGCGCGCCATCTATGCGCCGCAGCACGCCGGCGAGGGCGACGAGGCCGCGCTGGATCTCGCGAACCGGATCCGTCGCGAATTCGATCAGGACATCAAGGCCTTCCCGGCCCCGCACACGGCAGCGGCGCGCCCGGAGGTCAATCACGTGTTCCTGGTGGGCTTCCCGCGGTCGGGGACCACGCTACTGGAGCAGATCCTGGCCAGCCACCCGCAGGTGGTCGCGCTGGAGGAAAAGCCGACCCTGAACCCGGAGATCACCGAGTTCTTCCTCGACCAGGACAGCCTCAGCGGCTTGATGAACCTGAGCGAGGCGGAGATCGAGACCCGGGTCGCGGCCTATTGGGCGCGGATCGCCGACTACGGGATCGATGTCGCGGGCAAGACCTTCGTGGACAAGCAGCCGTCCATGACGCTGTACCTGCCGCTGATCGCCAAGCTGTTCCCCAAGGCCAAGATCATCTTCGCCCGGCGCGACCCGCGCGACGTGGTGCTGAGCTGCTTCCGGCGCGGGTTCGAGATGAACCGCACCACCTACGACTTCGCCGACCTGGAGCGGCTGTCGGCCTATTACGCCGCCACCATGGATCTGGCCGAGGTCTATTTCGAGACCCTGCCCCTGACCTTCCACGTGCACAGCCACGAGGCGATGATCGCCGACTTCGACGGCCAGATCGCCAAGCTGTGCGAGGCCATCGGCCTGGATTTCGACGAGAACATGCGCAACTTCGTCGAGACGGCGAAGCAGCGCGACATCCGCACGCCCAGCGCGGGCCAGGTGGTGCAGGGGCTGAACGCCTCCGGCGTCGGCTACTGGCGCAATTATGAGCGCCACATGGGCCCGGCGATCGAGATCCTGCAGCCCTGGATCAACAAGTACGGCTACGCCTGACGGGCTGATCGCCCGCCGCACGTCCGACGCCCTATCGTCTAATCGCGACCCATGCCGCCGCATGCGGCCGTACGCCTTCGCGCGCCCGCCCAGGCTCGCCGACCGCGCCTGGGACAAGGCCCAGATACAAAAATGGCGGGCTGGCCGAAGCCAACCCGCCACATCTGAAGTCAAGTCAGACTGGACTTAGAACTCGGCGCTGACGCTCATGAAGATGTTGCGGCCGAGGGTGTCGTAGGTCTGCGGGAACGTGTTGCCGTTACCGCCGCCGAAGGCGCCGGTGTTGACCGAGTCACCGCGGGGCGGGTCTTGGTCGAACAGGTTGTTCACGCCGGCGCGCAGGGTCAGACCCGTACGAACCTTATAGGAGGCGCTGAGGTCGATGTAGTTGATCGCCTTCAGCTTGGCGTCGATGGTGTCGACGATGCCGTTGGTGAGGAACGCATTGGTCGAGTTGCCGTCAAACTTGGTCGAACCAATGTAACGCCAGGTCAGGGTGGCGCTCACGTCCCACGGGGTGTTCCAGGTGATCTTGGCCCGGTGACGCCACTTCGGGGTCGGGACGCTGCCCGTCGCCGCGGTGTTGTTGCAGGTCACGCCGAAGTAGCCCGCGCATTCGTAGGTGCCGCCACCAGTCACCGGTTGGGTGACGTAGTTCTTGGTGTAGGTGCCCACGAGGCCGAAGGTCAGACCACCCCAATCCGGCAGGCTCCAGTCGGCGAACGAGGTCCGGTAGGTGCCGGAAACGTCGATGCCCTTGGTCTGGATGAAGCCGGTGTTGGTGTTGGTGGCGTCGACATAGCCCGCGCCGAACAGGTCACCGGTCGTCGCGTCGCGATGGATGTGCGAGCAGTAGACCGAGGAGCCCGTGGAGAGGCAGTTCGAGAGGGTCACGGCCGGACCGCCGATGCCCGCGGAGATGATGTTGCGGACGCGGACGTTCCAGTAGTCGACCGACAGGCTCAGGCCCGGCACGAAGTGCGGGGTGAACACGGCGCCGTAGGTGTAGGTGTCAGCAAGTTCGGGCTGCAGGTCCGGGTTGCCGCCGGTGATCGAGCCGCACTGCGACGCCGGGCAAGGGTCGATGTGACCGTACTGGGCCGCGGTGACGCCCGACAGCTGGCAGGCCGCCAGGGACTTCTGCGGGGTGTTGCCGCCGCAGGGGTCGGACCCGTTGAACAGGTTCTGGGTCTGGGGCAGGAACAGGTTGACGATGTTCGGGGCCCGAACGGCGCGGTTGTAGCTGTAACGGAACCGGACGTCTTCCGTCGGCGCGTATTCGGCTTCACCCTTGTAGGTGTTGGTCGAGACGCCGGTGTTGTAGTCCGAGTAACGATAGCCGCCGGTCACCGACAGGGTCTTGATCCAGGGCTTGTCCTGAACCAGGGGCATGCGGGCTTCGCCGAACAGTTCATAGACGTCGAACGAACCCGAGACGCTCTTGCTCTGGCTGCCGCCCGAGAGGTCGCCGAGGGTGTATTCGTTGTCGACGTTATACTCGAGGCTTTCACGACGATATTCGGCGCCGGCCGCGACGCCCAGGCCTTGGTCGGCCCAGGGGGTCTTCACGCCGTATTGGCCGAGGTCACCCGTGATCGAACCGCTGACGATCTGTTCGATCGTGTTGCCGTTCCGAAGGCCGGGGGTCAGCAGGTACTTGTAGGCGTCTTGGCTGATGCCGGCGCCGAGGGCCTGGAAGATGTTCAGCGGGACGCAGTCGCCGCCCGAATAGCACTTGCCGGTCGTCGGATCGACCAGCAGGGCCTTCTGGATCTTCGACAGCGAGGTGTAGCCGCCCTGGGTGTCCTGATAGGCGGCCGTGCCGTACTGGGCGTAGATGTCGTAGTTCCAGCCGTCACCCAGATCGCCGCGAGCGCCGAAATTGATCTTGTAGTTGGTGTGGCTGTAGGCGTCGGTCCGCGGCACGGCGGCGAAGCGGTAGCCGGCCAGCATGCGGCCGACGGCCGAGGTGCCGGCGGCGGCGCCGCAGAGCGCGGTCTGTTGCGAGGCCGACATCAGCGGGTTGTTACAGTTGACCTCGAAATAGCTCTGGCCAACCACGGCGCCCGAGCCGCTGAACAGGCCCGACGGCGCGTATTGCGCGGTCGAACGGTCGTCAGCGAACATGAACTCCGAATAGAGTTCGATCTTCGGGGCGATCTGATAGTGCGCGTAGTAACCGGCCGTATAACGGTCGTCCTGGCGCTGCAGATAGCTGAGGGTGTTGAAGTTGTAGCCGAACGAACCTTGCGACGGCACGAAGGTCTTGGAACCGTTCGGGTTGTCCGCGAAGTTGTGGGTCGTGTCCGGCGGCGTCACGCCCGGCGCGGTCAGGAAGCGGAACTTGCCGTAGGCGCCGTTGGACGAGCCGAAGCACTTGTAGCTGTCATAGGCCGAATTGACCGAGGTCGGGCCGGGTTGCGAATAGAGGCCGCACGCGGCGTAGTCGCGGGTCGACTGGGTCACCGGCTGGGAGTTGAAGTAGGTCCCGTAGACGGTGATGTTGCCCTTGTCGTCGTCGAAGTTCGACCCGAACACCAGAGAGACGCTGGTCTGGCCGCCGTCGGTCACGTGACCGGGGACCTTGTAGTTCGCGGCCTTCAGGGCCGCCTGGACGGTCGAGTCCTGTTGGCCATGTTCGTTGAAGCTGTACTGGGCGTCCATTTTGACGCCCTGGAAGTTCTTCACCATCAGGAAGTTGACGACGCCGGCGACGGCGTCGGCGCCGTACACGGCCGAGGCGCCGCCGGTCACCACGTCAACCCGCTCGACGAGCGCGGCCGGGATGGAGTTCAGGTCGGCGACGGGGGACTGGGGGTCGCCGGGTTGCAGGCGGCGGCCGTTGACCAGCACGACGGTGCGGCTCGGGCCGAGGCCGCGGAGGTCGACGGTGGCTGTGCCGTTCGAGTTGATCGACTGACCGAGGTTCTGGCCGCCGATGACCTGCGGCAGGGCGTTGGTCAGGGTGTCGATGGTGGCCGTACCGGCGACCTTCACGTCTTCCTGCGTGACGGTGACCAGCGGGCTGTTGGAGGTGATGTTCGGCTGCGCGATGCGCGAGCCCGTCACCACGATTTCCTGGACTTCGGTGGCCTTGGCCTCCGCCGCCATGGCCTGGGTGGCCGAGACGCCGGCGATCGCGGCGCCGCAAATCATCGAAGACGCCAAGAGGCGTTGTCGAACGGTCATTGATTTCAAGATCGGTCCCTCCAGCGCAAACATCGGCCCTAAAGCCGCGGATCTGCGCCCCACTGAAGTTGTCACGGGCGCGTCAATCGCGCCAGATTGCCGGCATAATCGACCTCGCCCCCCCTCGGTCAATGTCCATTAAGGTTTGGACACGTCATGAGGTAACGCATGTCACTTTGCAGTCACACATCAGGCGGGTGATGGCCACACAACGGGCGTCGGCGCCGGGTCCGTGACAATTTGGTCAGGCGGGCGGCGAAATCGCAACACCGGCGGGCGCCCGGCGTCAGCGGTGAAACCCTTGAAATCAAAGCCGGGGTGGCCTGCAGGCCATGCGATTCGCCGCTCGGCGCGCCCCCAGAATCAAGAAGGCCGTGGGGTGACCAAATCTGGTCAGCCACCCCACGGCCCGGTCTTGTTTAAGTCCGGATGGACTTAGAAGCGGGCGCGCAGGCCCACGAAGTAGCGGCGACCCAGGACGTCATAGGTCGACGGGTCGGTGTTGGCTTCGATCTGCGACGTGTAGGCCGGAGCCGCCTTGTCGCCGACATTGGTCACGCCGGCCCGCAGGTCGAACATGTCGTTGATCTTCCAGCTGCCATCGACGTCGTAGTAGCTGTAGTTCGGAGCCGCCTGGCCGCCGGCGAAGAAGTCGTCGACCTTGCTCACGAAGCGCCAGCGCATGCCGAGCTCGATGTCCTGCCAGGCCCAACGGACGCCGAGGGCACCCTTCCAGTGGCTGTAGTTCGAGCCAAGGGTGTTGCCGACGGTGCCGGCCCGATGGTCGATGTTGCCGCCCGGAATGGACTCAACGTCGTAGTTCAGCAGGTAGGTGCCCTGCAGATTGGCGCTGATGCGGCCCCAATCATCGCTCAGGCCCACAGCGCCCAGACCGAAGCCCCAGTCCGCCTGGAAGTCGATGCCGTCGGTTTCGTAGGACGCCAGGTTGGCGTTCGTCGAAGTGACGTTGACGATTTCACCGGTGGCCGGGTCGCGACGGATCAGCGAGCAGAACAGGTTGCTCGTCGAGAAGGTCGGGTTCGACGCGGTGCCTTGCGGGTTGTTGAAGCAGTAGCTGATCGCGGTAGCGGCGTTGATGGTGCCGACCGCGTTCTCGATCTTCATGTGGTAGTAGTCCACCGAAGCCGAAACGCGCTCGAACAGCGGCATGTCGAAGTGCGGGGCGAAGACCAGACCGGCGGTGTAGCTGTCGGCGGTTTCTTCCTGCAGGGTCGGGTTGCCGCCCGTGGTCGCCTGCACCTGGCTGTTGCCGTAGGTGAAGGTGTCGATCACGACGCTCGGCACGCCTTGGGCCAGGCAGAGCGCCTTGACCTGAGCCGCGCTGGCGCTCTTGCGATAGGCGCCGCGGACGTCGCAGGGATCGCCCGAGCCCACGCCGCCGGCCGGGCCGATGGTCGGGAAGCTCTGGCCGGTCGCCGCGTACAGTTCGCCGACGCTCGGGGCGCGGATGGCCTTGGAGTAGCCGCCGCGCACGGTGAGCGCGTCAACGATCTTCCAGTTGCCGTCCGCACGATAGGTCGAGACGCCGCCGATCGTGTTGTAGTCCGAGTAGCGATAGCCGAGGTCGAGGTTCAGTTCCTTGACGAAAGGCAGATCCTTGACGATCGGGATCAGGGCTTCGCCGTAGACTTCGTACACGTCGGTCGAACCCTGGAGGGGGTTCTGGGCGTTGAAGCCCACCACGCCCGGCGCGTCCTGGGGGATCGGCGCCGTCGAGGTGTCGCGGGTCGACAGGACCGAGTCGGGGATGAAGTTGTAGGCGTTGCGGATGTAGTCGGTGCCGATGGCGACCTTCAGGTGGCCGGCGGGCAGATCGAACACGGTGCCGGTGGCGCTGGCTTCCGCCAGACGCTGGTCATAGGTGGTCGAGTTCTTGGTGATGCGGCTGATATAGGCCGCGCACGCCGCCGAGATCGGGTTGGCGCCGAAGGGGTTGTAACCGCCGGCGCAGATCGACTTGCCGCCGTCGGCTGCTTCGAGAAGCGTGCGGACCGCGCCGTGCGAGACGTTGCCGTATTGGGTTTCGAGGCGCTTTTCACGGCCGTCGGCCATGTAGGCGTCGAAGGTCCAGTCGCCCCACAGCTTGCCGTTCACGCCCACCAGCATCTGGGTGACGGTGTAGTCGCTGACCGAACGACGGCCGCCCAGTTCGCTGAAGCGCTTGCGGATCAGGAAGGGCGCGGTCGGGTTCGGACGCGAGGCCAGCAGGGTCTGCAGGTCGGTCGGGACGAAGGGGTTGTTGTAGGGAACCAGGAAGCCGGTGTTGCCGGTGGCCGGGTTCGACGCCGCCGGCGACGGAGCCAGGAGGGCGCCGGACTGGTAGCTGACGAAGTTGAACTGGGCGTAGCCCTTCACGTTGTCGACCAGGTCATGTTCGACGCGGGCGAAGGCGTTGTAGCGCTCGAGCGGCACGACCAGGTAGTTCAGCGGGCCGGTGTTGTAGTTGCCGGTGACCGGGATCGTCGAATAGTCGATCGTGGTCGGGCCCTTGTAGTTCACGCCGTTGGCGAACAGCGAACCGTCCTGGTTGAAGCCCAGACGGGTGAAGGTGCGGCTGACGGTGCCGGGAGCCTTGCCGTACTTCGCGAACACCGCGTCCATCGCGGCCTGGGTCGGCGCGTTGGTGGCGATGGTGTCGTAGGAGCCAAGCGGGGTGGTCGAGGACGCGCCGGAGACCGACGAGATCGCGCGGGCGCCGTTCTTGATCGAACCGCGGTTCGAGAAGCCCAGGGCCAGGACCGCGTTGCCGGCGCCGCCGTCGAAGTCGCCGCCCATCAGCAGGGTGACGTTCTCGGTCTCGCCGTCGCGGCGGGTGGTGGAGCCGTACTGGGTGTCGACTTCAATGCCGTTGAAGTGCTTCTTCAGGCGGAAGTTCACGACGCCGGCGATGGCGTCCGAACCGTAGGTCGCCGAGGCGCCGCCGGTGATGACTTCGACGCTTTCGATCAGGCCGGGCGGAACGGTGTTCAGGTCGACGGTGCCGTCCGAGTTGGACGGCGGAATGCGACGGCCGTCCATCAGGACCAGGGTGCGCTGCGTGCCGAGGCCGCGCAGTTCGACGTTGGCCTGGCCGGACCCGCCCGGGTTGTTCGAGGTCGCCGTCACCGACGGCACGAACTGGGGCATGGTGTTCAGCAGGGTGTCGACGGTGACCGTGCCGGTGTTCTTCAGCGCTTCGGCGCCGACGGTCACGATCGGGGTGTTCGACTCATAGTCCTGGCGAGCGATGCGCGAGCCGGTGACGATGATTTCTTGGACTTCGGTGGTGCCCGTCTCGGCCGCGAAGGCCGGGGTGGAGGCGACGGCGAGAACCGCCATACCGCCCAGGATGGACGACGCCAGCAGGCGGTCGCGCGTTGATTTCATGCTCAAGATTAAAACCCTCCAGCAAGCACCCGCGCCGTAGCGGGTCGCTTTGCGGCCCCATTTTTGTTTCACCCACGCCACATTTGCAGCTTGGTTGAGGCTGGTGTTACGGAAGTTACGCAAACCCAGCAATATTCTTTACCAAAACGTAATGCCGATGGCTGGGACGTGTCGCATTCTGGTCACATAGGGCGACATTCACCCTCGCCACCCCGATCCAGGGGAATGACGCCCCCCGCGCGTCAGCCCCCATTTTGGGTATGGGCGCCGCCAAATCCTTGGCGCCCAAGGGGTGTGGGGGCGGCCGGCCCCGGCGACGCGACACAATGCGGCCACGATTTCGACCTGTTGCAAGCTCGCCCCGCCCCCGCCGGACATCGCGGCCGCCCGCCTACGGATTGCTGCGCGCCCCGGCTCCGACTACGACTCCGGCTCCTCGCAGATTTCAGGGCTCGTCCATGAGAACCTCCCTTCGCCTCGGCCTGACCGCCGCCCTGGTTCTGACCGGCGGCGTCGCAGCCCTGGCCGCGACCGCGGCCGCCCCGGCGGCCTCGACCGCCGCGGTGGTCATCCAGCGGATGATCGCCTGCCACGCCAAGACCGACGATAAGGACCGCCTGGCCTGCTACGACGCGGCGGTGTCGGACCTGATCAGCAGCGTCCAGGCGACGACGAGCGGCGGCGGCGATTCGCAGACCCCGGCCAAGCCCCTGGGCGGCGACGTGCTGGTCATCGATCGCGAGCAGGTCCGGGCCGCGCGCCGCCAGGCCTTCGGGTTCGACCTGTCGGCCCTGTCGGTCTTCGACCGCGGGGACAAGCCGGAGGTGATCGACAAGATCTCGACCACGGTGGACCGGGCCTATCTGCAGGGCGACGGCCACTGGCTGCTCGACATGGCCGACGGCGCCGAGTGGGTGCAGACCGACGACGAGAAAATGTGGAAGCCCCCGGTCAAGGGCTCCAAGGCCGAGATCCGCAAGGCCTCGATGGGCAGCTATTTCATCAATATCGACGGCCAGCGGGCCATCCGCGCCAAGCGGGTGAAATAGACCCTCAGACCGGCACGGCGTCGAAGGCCACGGTCAGGCGGGGCTGGGTCGAGCTGAAGGGCACGGTGCCGTGCCACATATAGGACGGGAACAGCACGATCCGGCCGGGCTGCGGCTGGACGAAATGCTCCGCCTCCAGCACCGGGGCGGTCACCACGCCCGGCTGGCCGAACTTGATCCAGCCGGCGCGAGTCTCGGTGTCGGCCACCTCGTCCGGCAGGCTGACATAGCTGGCCGAGGACAGCCATCCCATCGGATGGACGTGGTCGCTGTGGAAGCCCTGCGAGGCCAGGCGTACGGTCCAGGCGCCGGTCATCCGGGTCGCCCCGGTGTTGCGCGAGCGGATGGGGTCGTTCCCCTGGCCCAGCCTGGCCGAATGCTCGGTGACCACCGCCCGGGCCGAGGCCAGATAGGCCTCGATCACCGCGCCGTTCTCGCCGTTCAACTTCAGGGTCTGCTGGCTGCCGTGGCGCAGAGACTGCGACAGCGGGTGGCTGACATAGGCGTGGACGCCGGTCAGGGCCTGGGTCAAGTCGGCCAGGAAGGCGGGCAGGTTGGCCCAGCCGTCGGGGGTCGGGAGCTCATAGGCGCCCACCAGGGTCTCGTAGTCATAGACCCGCCGATAGCGCGGATCGTCCAGCAGCCGCCAGGCCGTGGCCAGGATCGCCAGGGCGAACTGGTTGTGCGGCGCGCGGAACACCGCCCGTTGCGCCATGTCGGCGGCGCGCGTCCCCTCCCCCGCGGCCAGCCAGGCCTCGGCCATGACCAGTTCGGCGGCCAGGGGGCTGGCCGCGGCCTGGGCGCTGCGCTGGGCCAGCTCCACCGCCGCGCCGACGTCGCCGGCCTCGCCCGCCAGGTGGGCGGCCGAGCGCAGCAGCTCGAAGTCGCCGGGACTGCGGGACAGCGCCCGGGCCAGGGTCTGGCGGGCGGCGCCGATCTCGCCGGCGTATTCCAGGACCGTGGCGCGGATGCTGTGCAGGGTCAGGTCGTCCGGGGCGCGGGCCAGAACGCCGTCGAGATGCTTGAGGGCCTGGCCGACATCGGCGGTGCGCATCCAGATCAGCTGGGCGAGCTCGCGATGGGCGTCGGCGAAGTTGGGCCGCAGGATCACGGCGGCCTCGAAGGCCTCCTGGGCGAGGGTGAGCTTGCCCTGGGCCATCAGGGCGCGGGCCAGCACCAGGCGGGTCTCCGGCGCCGCGAGCCCGAGCGAGATGGCCTTGCGGGCGGCGGCCTCGGACTCCTCGTGCTGCTCCAGGTCGCCGAGCGCGCTGGCGAGGTTGTGCCAGGACACGCCGCTGGTGGGAAACCGCGAGGTCGACTGGCGGTAATAGGTCAGGGCCTCGGACAAGCGCCCCGCGGCCTTGAGCGCCGAGGCGTGGGCGGCGAGCGCGGCGGCCGAGCTGGCGCCGCCGGCCACCTGCGGCGTGGTGATCTTGAGCGCGCCGGCGGCGTCGCCGCGGGCCAGGGCCTCATAGGCCTGCTTGAAATCGGCCGTGACAGCCATGGATCAGAACTCTCCTGCGCCAACCGGCGCGACAGCGGTCTTACTAGCCCTGGCGGAGCCTCAGGCGAAGCCCCCTCGCCTGCTCAGCGATCCTTGGGGTCGATGGCGTCGCGCAGGCCGTCGCCGATGAAGTTGAAGCACATCAGGGTGCCGACCATGGTCACCGAGGGGAACACCAGCAGCCACCAGGCGAGCTCCATGTCCTGGGCGCCGCCGGCGATCAGGGTGCCGAGCGAGGCCATGGGCGGCTGCACCCCCAGCCCCAGGAAGCTGAGGAAGCTCTCCGACAGGATGACCGCCGGAATGGTCAGGGTCACATAGACCACCACCGGCCCCAGCAGATTGGGGATGATGTGGCGGACGATGATCGCCCCCTGGGTCAGGCCGGCGGCGCGGGCGGCCTCGACGAACTCCTTCTGCTTCAGGGCCAGCGTCTGGCCGCGGACGATGCGGCTCATGGTCAGCCACTCCACGGCCCCGATGGCCACGAAGATCAGGATGATGTTCGAGCCGAAGGTCACCATCAGCAGGATGACGAAGAAGATGAAGGGCAGCGAATAGAGCACGTCGACGATGCGCATCATCGCCTCGTCGACCACGCCGCCGACGAAGCCGGCCACCGCGCCCCAGGCCACGCCGATCACCAGGGAGACGAAGGTGGCGACGAAGCCGATGGCCAGCGAGACCCTCAGGCCCATGAGCTGGCGGGCCAGGAGGTCGCGGCCGAGCTCGTCGGCGCCCAGGATGTGCCCGGCGGTCAGGGGCTGGGCCCAGACATCGGCCTTGTTGATCTCGTCATAGCGGTAGGGCAGCAGCATCGGGCCGATCACGGCCAGGACCACCAGGGCGGCCAGGACGATCATGCCGGTGACGGCCGCGCGGTTGCGCATCAGCCGGCGCCGGGCGTCCTCCCACAGGCTGCGGCCACGGACGGCGGCTTCCATCAGTTCGGCGCCGCGACGCGAGCCGGGGGCCAGGACCGGGCCGGTCATGACAGCCGCACCCGCGGATCGAGCAGGGCGTAGACCAGGTCGGCCACCAGGTTCAGGAACAGGATCAGGGCCGCGTAGAAGATCACCATGCCCATCACCACCGTGTAGTCGCGCTGCAGGGCGCTGATCACGAAGAACTTCCCCAGGCCCGGCAGGTTGAAGATCTTCTCCACCACCAGGGAGCCGGTGAGCAGGCCCGCGCAGGCCGGCCCCAGATAGCTGACCAGGGGCAGGATCGCGGCGCGCAGGGCGTGCTTCATGACGATGGTGCGGGCCGGCAGGCCCTTGGCCCGGGCGGTGCGCACATAGTTGGACTGCAGCACCTCGATCATGCCGGCCCGGGTGAGGCGCGAGATGATCGCCACCTGCGGCAGGGCCAGGACGGTGACGGGCAGGACCAGATTGCCGATCGCCCCGCCGTTCCAGCCGCCGTTCGGCAGCCATTGCAGGATCGAACCGAACAGCAGGACGAGAAGCGGGGCGATCACGAAGGTCGGGATGCAGACCCCGACGATCGCCACCCCCATGACGCCCACATCGACCCAGCCGTTCTGGCGCAGAGCCGCCAGGACGCCGAGCGTCACGCCGACGCCGGCGGCGATGGTGATCGCCGACAGGCCCAGGATCAGGCTGACCTTGTAGTTCTCCTGCAGGATCTGCAGGACCGTCTTGTCCTTGTATTTCAGGGACGGCCCGAAATCGCCGCGCAGCACGTCGCGGACATAGGTGACGTATTGCTCGCCTAGGGGCCGGTCCATGCCGTAGCGGGCGAGCACGTTGCGCTCGATCTCGGGCGACAGCTTGCGGTCCATGTCGAAGGGACTGCCGGGCGCGGCGCGCATCATGAAGAAGGCGACGGTGACCACGAGGAACAGGGTGGGCAGGGCCACAAACAGACGGCGGCCGATGAAGCGCAGCATGAAGGGGTGACGCTCGCGGAGGGCGGCCTTTTACGCCGGCCGGTCATTGCGAAACTTCCATCGCCCCCCGATGATGTCAACGAAGGGTCTCACTCCAAAGAGCGTGCGTATCACATGACCGAATTTCGACGCGTCACCGACCAGCTTTCCGTCAGCCCGCAGATCGCGCTCAGCGATCTCGCCCGGGCCGCCGCGCGGGGCTTCAAGCTGGTGATCAACAATCGGCCCGATGGGGAGGAGCCCGGCCAGCCGACCAGCGCCGAGATGGAGGCGGCCGCCAAGGCTGCGGGCCTGGCCTATGCCCATATTCCCGTCCGCGGCGGGCCCACCCCCGATCAGGTGGAGGCCGAGCGCCTCCTCCTTGAGGACGCGCCCGGGCCGGTGCTGGCCTTCTGCCGCTCCGGCACGCGCTCCATCGTCACCTGGTCGATCGGCCAGGCCCAGGCGGGGACGCGCACCCGCGAGGAACTGGTCGGGCTGGGCGAGATCGCCGGCTATGATCTGTCCGGCGTGCTGCCCGGTTAGGGGTGGCTCATGGCCAGCGGAACGCGCACGGCGCCCATGGCGACCGGTTCCGATTGGCAGCTGGCGACGGCCATGACCATCTGAGCCGTCAGGAGACACAGGAAGGCGAAGGCCGCGCGCTGGAGCCGTTTTGAAACAAAAATCGCCGCGTCCGCCATGAGTACTGCTCCATTTCGATAAACTGGAGCGGCTCACCGCAAGGACGGCGCCGACAGGGAAGGCCGCGCAGATGATTCCTTACGTCCGCGAGATCAAGTTCGAGTACGGGGCCTGCGACCAGGTCTCCCCGCTGATCCGGCGGGTGGTGGCCAACAATCCCGGGCCCTTCACCTATCTCGGCACCGGCACCTATATCGTCGGGCGCGGCGAGGTGGCGGTGATCGATCCTGGCCCCGACCTGGCCGAGCATCTGGACGCGATCCTGGCCGCGATTCCCGGCGAAAAGGTCAGCCACATCCTGGTCACCCACCACCATTCCGACCACTCGCCCCTGGCCGGGCCGCTGAAGGAAAAGACCGGCGCGCCGATCTATGGCTGCGCGGTGGGCGCGCGGGCCGCCGAGTCGGTGGTGGTGACCGAGGCCGGCTCCGACTTCGGCTTCACCCCGGACGTCAGCCTGTGCGGCGGCGGCCAGATCCTAGAGGGTCCCGGCTGGACGCTGGAGGCGATCGCCACACCCGGCCACACCTCCAATCACATCTGCTTTGCGCTGAAAGAAGAGAACGCCCTGTTCTCCGGCGACCACATCATGGGCTGGTCCACCACCGTGGTCTCGCCGCCGGACGGGGACATGACGGCCTATATGGAGAGCCTGGAGCTCATCAAGGCGCGGAACTTCACCACGCTGTGGCCGACCCACGGCCCGCCGGTCACCGAGGTCACGCCCTTCATCCAGGCCTATATCGACCACCGCCGCGAACGCGAGGCCCAGGTGCTGGGCGCCCTGGCCCAGGGCCACGGCCGGATCAAGGAGATGGTGCCGGTGCTCTATGCGGCCGTGGACCCCAGGCTCCACCCCGCCGCCGCCCGCTCGGTGCTGGGCCACATGATCGACCTGGTCCGCCGCGGCAAGGTGGTCACCGACGGCGAGGCGGGCCTCGACAGCGACTACCGGCTGGCCGGCTGATCTTCGGCCAGGGTGATGTAGAGCTCGGACTCGATCACCCACTGGCCGGTGACCTTGCGCCAGCAGGCCAGATAGGTCCCGGACATGGTCTGGTCCTGTCCGGCCGTCCGCCAGAGCGCGGTCCAGGCGCCCTGCTCGGCGGCGCGATCGCCAGACTGGTCGAGGGAGATCTCGCCGCTGGTGCGCACATAGTTGACGAAGGCGGGATCGCGGAACTGGCCGGCGAAGGCCGCCACCACCGCCTCGACGCCGGAGATCAGCGAGCCGTCCCCGGTGATCAGATTGACGTCCTTGGCCAGGAAGGGACGCAGGCGGGCGGCGTCCTTGGCGGCGATCAGCTTGTTGGTCAGCTTGCGCCGGGCGCGGATGGCGTCGTCCGGTGCGGTCATGGCTCGACCACCACGGTGCCGACCTTGGTCCCCGACTCGACCAGCTCATGGGCGCCGGCGCAGTCCTCAAGCGGGAAGCGGCCGGCGACTGAGAGCATGCGCTCGCCGGTGGCGATCCAGCGGGTGATGTCCTCCTGGGCCCGCTTGCGCGCCGCGTGCGGGCTGACCGGCAGATAGACCCCCTGGATCAGGAGGTTCAGGCGCATGACTTCCCCGGCCGGGACCACGGGCGTCTGACCGCCCTTGCTGGCGTAGTAGGCCAAGGACCCGTTCAGCCTGAGGCTCGCCAGGCTGGCGGCCAGATTGCCCCCGAAGTCGACATCGACGACGTGGTGCACGCCGGCCCCCTCGGTCAGCTCGCGCACCCGGGCGGCGACATCCTCGCGGCGATAGTCGATGACATGGTCGGCGCCGCCGGCCCGGGCCCGGTCCAGCTTGTCCGGCGAACTGGCAGTGGCGATCACCGTGGCGCCGGCCCACTTGGCCAGCTGCACGGCATAGCAGCCGACCGCGCCCGCCCCGCCGGTCACCAGGACGGTGCGGCCCTGGACCGGTCCGGCCAGGAACAGGGCGCGGTGGGCGGTCATGCAGGGGATGCCGAGGGTCGCGCCCTCCGCGAAGCCGACATGATCCGGCAGCTCGGTCAGCAGGTCGGTGTCGAGCTCGATATATTCGGCCGCCGAGCCGAAGGCGCGGCCGTTGCGCTGGCCGTTATAGAACCAGACCCGCTTGCCGACCCAGGCCGGGGCGACGCCCGGCCCCACCGCCTCGACCACGCCGGCCCCGTCGCTGTTCGGGGTGATGCGCGGATAGGCCATCGGGCCCGCTCCGCCGCCGCGCATGCCGACGTCCGACGGATTGACGCCCGAGGCGCGGATGCGAACCAGGGCCTGGCCATGGCCCGGCGTCGGGGTGGGCAGTTCGCCGAACTGTAGCACCTCCCGCGCGGGCCCGGTGCGGTCGTACCAGATGGCGCGCATGACGGTTCGACTCCCTCGACTGTGGCGGCCGGAGCATCGCGGCGCGCGGGCCGGCGGGCAAGCCGCGTGCCGGCCGGCGGCGCGACTTTGGACAAGGCGCTGTCCGAGGTGATGATGGCGGACGTACGGGAGAGATCCATGGTCGAGATCAACGCCGATCTGGTGCGCCGCCTGGTGGCCGCGCAGTTTCCGCAATGGGCGGCCCTGCCGGTCCGGCCGGTCGCGGTGGGGGGCTGGGACAATCGGGCGTTCCATCTTGGCGAGACCCTGGTGGTTCGCCTGCCGAGCGCAAAGCGTTATGCGCCCCAGGTCGAGAAGGACCAGGCCTGGCTGCCCCGGCTCGCGCCGCACCTGCCCCTGCCCATCCCCGCCCCCCTGGCCAAGGGCGCGCCCGGCGAAGGCTATCCGGGCGCCTGGTCGATCTTCGCCTGGCTGCCCGGCGAGACGGCTCTGGCCGAACCGCCTGCGGACCGCGTCGCCTTTGCGAGCGATCTCGCCGGATTCCTGGCCGCCCTGCAGCGCATCGACGCCGCCGACGGCCCTCCAGCCGGGCCGCACAACTTCTTCCGCGGCGGGCCGCTGGCGACCTATGACTCAGAGACCCGATCGGCGATCGCCGCCCTGGGAGACCGGATCGACGCCGCCGCCGCCCTTGAGGCATGGGACGCCGCCCTGGCCACGACCTGGGCCGCGCGCCGGTCTGGGTGCATGGCGACGTCGCCGCCTCGAATCTGCTGGTGCGGGACGGGCGCCTGAGCGCGGTCATCGATTTCGGCAGCTGCGGCGTGGGCGATCCGGCCTGCGACCTGGTCATCGCCTGGACCTTCCTGGCGGGCGAGAGCCGCGCGGCCTTCCGCGCGGCCCTGCCTCTCGATGCCGGGACCTGGGCGCGGGCTCGCGGCTGGGCGCTGTGGAAGGCGCTGATCACCTTGGCCCAGGCGCCGGGGGTCAATCCGGCGGGCTACGGCGCCTCACGGCAGGTGCTGGACGACGTGCTCGCCGAGCACCGGGCGCTCTAGACCAGCCCGGCCAGGAGATTGATGGTGAGCGCCAGGACCCCGGTGTTGAACACGAAGGCGACCAGGCTGTGGGTGGTGCCGATCCGCCTCTGGCTCTTGGAGGTGAAGGCCACGTCGGCGGTCTGGGCGGCGACGCCGATGACCACGGCGAAATGGACCAGATCCCAGTAGTCGGGCTCCTCCCCGCCCGGAAAGTTCAGGCCGCCCGCGTCGCAGCCCGGACCGCCGCCGCGGCGGTAATATTCGTGCCCGTAGTGCAGGGCGAAGATCAGCTGGACCACGAACCAGGAGATGGCGACCGTGGCCATGGCCAGGCTGGCCCGGAAGGCCAGCACCCAGCCGGTCGCGCCCTTGGCGAGGCCCAGCTCCACGGCGATGGAGCCCAGGCTGGCGATCGAGGCGATCAGCACGATGCCCAGGATCATGCCCTGCCCCTCGTCCTGTCGGGCGACGGTGCGGCGCATGTCCTCGACGCTCTTGCCGCGCATGAACATCAGCATCGAGACGATGAACCAGATCCCGCCGACGTCCCAGGCGAGGATCGAGCGGGTGCTCCAGGGCGCGGCCCACGGGGTGACGCCGAGCAGGAACCAGGCGATCAGGCCGGCCAGGGCCGCGGCCGACAGATGGGGTCGGCTGGTGAGCACGCGCCAGATGCGCCGAGGCATGGGTCGAACCGGTCGAGCTGTCATGAAGCCAGACTAGGGGATTCCGCGAAATTCGGCGCGGCCCGCGTGAGGCGACCCGATCCGGGCCAAGTCGGCCTGGGCGGGGCGCCGCGTCTCGGTCATACCGCGCCCGGGGACGCCTATGCGCTTGGAGGCCTGACATGACCACGCAACAGATCGACGCCGCCCATATCCCCGCCGTGACCTCGGGCGCCTATCCGCTGCGGGCGGGCAACCTTGTGCGCCCACTGGTCGATGGCGAGCCGGCCTTCCGCCGGATCTGCGAGGCGGTCGAGGGAGCCCGGCGCAGCGTCTGGCTGACCGTCGCCTTCCTGCATGACGACTTTCTGGCGCCGGACGGGCGCGGCACGCTGTTCGACGTGTTGGACCGCGCCACGGCCCGGGGCGTGGACGTCCGGGCGATCTTCTGGCGGGTGAACCCCGAAAGCCGGTCGGTCGAGCACCACACCTTTTCCGGCTCCGCTGACCAGCAGGCCATGCTCGCGGCGCGGGGCTCGCGCTTTCTGGCGCGCTGGGACCGGGCCGAGCGGGTCTATTGCCAGCACCAGAAGAGCTGGCTGATCGACGCCGGCCAGGAGACCGAGACGGCCTTTGTCGGCGGGATCAATCTGGGCGCGGCCTATGTCAGCCCGCCCGGCCACCCGCAGGCCGATGGCGAGGAGCACATCCACGACGTCTATGTCGAGGTCACGGGCCCGGCCGCCACCGACGTGCACCACAACTTCGTGCAGCGCTGGAACGCCGCCAGCGAGCGCGCCGTGGCGAACGGCGTGTTCGGCCATGCGCCGGGCGAGGCCGACCTGCCCTTCCCGACCCGCCTGTCCGCCCCCCGGGGCGACAGCGGCGTGCAGATCCAGCGGACCATCCGCGCCGGCCAGTACGCCGGCGACCAGCAGGCCCCGGAGGCCAGCCCCTTCGACATCGCCGCGGGCGAACTGTCGATCGTCGACCAGTACCGGCAGGCGATCGATGCGGCCCGCGCGACCATCTATATCGAGAACCAGGCGCTCGGCGCCCCGACCACCCTGGCGGGCCTGAAGGCCGCGCTGGAGCGCGGGGTCCAGGTCGTGGTCCTGACCCCGGCCGAGGCCTATGGCGAACTGAAGGCCGCCCGCCAGCGGCCTGAGAGCAAGCCGTTCTTCGACCAGCTCGCCGATCTGGGAACCTATGACAATTTCACCCTGGTCGGCATCGCCGGGCCGACCGCCCAGGGGGGGCGCCACATCGTCTATGTCCACGCCAAGGCGATGCTGATCGACGACGCGTGGGCGACGATCGGATCGTGCAATATCGCACCCCGCTCGTTCTTCGGAGACAGCGAGATGAACGCCAGCATCTGGGACCCGGCCGTGGTCCGGGCGCTCAGGGTCGAGCTGCTGGCCGAGCATCTGGGCCAGGACACCTCGGCCCTCGACGACCGCCAGGCGCTCGCCCTCTATCGCGAGATCGCCCTGGCCAATACGGCCAGGCGCGCGGCCGGCGAGACCGACTGGCAAGGCCTGGCCTTCGCCCTCGATCCCGCCCGCTACGGCGAAGTTTAGAGCATTTCCCGAAAAGCGTGTCGCACTTTTCGGATCAAGAAATGCTCTAACCTTTTGATTTAGAGCCCTTCTTATCCAGTTTGGTTGAGACAACCAAACTGGGAAGCGCTCTAGCCCGCGACCCAGTTGCCGTGGAACCCGAAGGGCACCCGGCGCGGGACCTCCGCCAGGGCGATCGGGCCGGCGGCGACGTTCTGGGCGTCGAAGACCGCGAAGTCCGAGCGGTTCTCGGCGGCCCGCCAGATCACGGCGGTCAGCCAGCCTTCGCCTTCGGACGCGTTGTCGCTGGCCGGGGTGAAGACCGGCTCGGAGGTCAGGTCGCCGCCGTTCAGCTCATAGACCGAGCGCTTGCCCGTCGTCAGATCGATATGGGCGATGGCGTTCAGCTTCACCGAGCCCGAGCGGGTGGTGTCGCCGGCGAACCAGCCGTGGCGATAGGCGCCGCCGGCCAGGCGCTCGTCGAAGCGCGGGAACTCGCCGTCGAGGTCGTCGATCGCCTCCTCCCGGATCGCATCGGAGGCGCCGGACAGATCGAAGGTCCAGCGCGCCAGCCGCGCCGCCGACTTGGCGCCGCGCGAGCCGTCGGCCAGGGGGAATAGGGGCGCACTGTCATAACGGAACACGTCGGCGACGATCTTACCGTCGACCTCATAGGCGTTCATCGGGTGGAAGACGTAGCAGGCGCCGGTGTGGAACCAGCGGATGGTCGAGACGTCGGCGTCGCGGCGCATGACGCCGACATAGGCCGCCTTCTCCGGCTCCCAGGCATAGGCCGGCAGGCCTTTCATGGCCCGCTCCAGGCTGCCGGTGAGCGGCATGACCGGGAAGAGGACGTAGTTCTCGGTGACCATGAAGTCGTGCAGCATGGCCGAATAGGGCGCCTCGAAGTTCGAACGGCGGACCACATTGCCGGTCTTGTCCGTCACACCGTAGCTGAGGGTGGCGTTCAGGGGCGTCTCGCCGACGCTGTAGCCGAACCAGACCATCTCGCCGGTCTTGGGATCGAGCTTGGGGTGGGCCGTCACCCGGCCGCGATAGGCCTCGACATAGCCCAGCGAGTTGAGGGTCTTGGGCTCCATCTCGAAGGGCATGTGGCCCTCCTCCAGGGCCAACAGGCGGCCGGCGTGGCTGACGATGTTGGTGTTGGCCACCCCGCCGTCCTTGCCCATGGCGATCGGGTCCGACGCCATGGGGTTGAAGCCGGCGAACAGGGACCGGCCATGCTCCCGCTCCAGCTCGAACTTCGGCGTGCGGACATAGCGGTTGCGGTAGGTGACCTTGCCGTCCTCGACCGCGAAGGCGTGGATCATGCCGTCGCCGGTGAACCAGTGATAGTTGGGGTCGCGGGGCTCGAACTGCGGATTGGGGCCGGTGCGATAGAGGGTTCCGCGCAGACCCTTGGGGATCTCGCCCACGACCTTGAGGTCGAAGTCGTCCTCGCTGCGCACAGGGGCGAAATTGCCCGCCAGATAGGGATTGATGCGAACGTCGCCGTCCATGGCGTGTCTCCCTTGTTGTGGGCCTTCGAGGGCCCTTTTCATTCCGCTAGATCAGGGCCGCACGATATGGCCTTCGTCCGGGGCGGCGCGGCCTTCGAGCACGGTGGCGTAGGCGGCCTCGAGCCCCTCGGCGCCCTTGTGCTGGACGAGCTTCAGCCAGGGCGCGCCGGCGACGAAGGCGGCGAGCGCCTTGCGGAAGCGGGCGTCGACCTCGGCCATGCCCCACTCGCCTGCCCGCTTGCGGATCTGGTCGGGGGCGAAGAACAGCACCGGCTGCGGGCCGGGCAGAGGCTGGGGCGCCCCACGAGGCGCCTCCCAATGGGTGCCGCCGACGATCAGGCTGCGGGCGAGATCGCCGCCCAGGGCCTCATGCACCGCCGCGGTCGTCGCCCGGTCGCCGGCGAAGTCGACATAGGCCGTCCCCGGCCCGGTCTTCAGCGACCCGGCCTCGGCGTAGGAAACCACCTGGTCATAGAGGCCGAGCCCGGCCAGCCGCGCTACGTTGGCCGGCGAGCTCAGGCCCACCACCTTCACCCCGCGGCTGCGCGCGTAGAAGGCCAGGCCCATGGCGGTCTTGCTCGACGCGCTGGAGAGCACCAGCGTGCGCACGGCCGCGTCCTCGCCCAGGAAATCGTCCAGCAGGAACGAGGTCATCAGGAGCGGCCGCAGCAGGGAGCGGTAATCGTCGTCGGCCCCCGGCGCCTCGGCGGCGTTATAGGCGTTGTAGGTGGGCGGCAGCTCGGCCCGATGGGGGCTGCGGTCCACATAGCCGTCGCGCGAGGGAACCAATTGCATCACCACATGGGTCGACATGGGCAGATAGCCGAACAGGCGCAGGCCCTCCGCCACGCCCTCGGCGCGCGAGGCGACGACGGTGGCGAAACCCCAGACCGGGATGCGGCCCCAGCCGTCCGGCGCGGGGAAGAATTTCCAATAGCCGAAGGCGTCGCCCATGGCGCCATAGGTGATGTTGTTGGCCGTCAGCGCGAAGCTCTCGACCGCCAGCAGGACCTGGCCCCCCGCCAGGTCGGCCGCCTGGGGATCGGGCGCCGGGGCGAGCTTGGTGACGCGCAGATCCTTGCGATCGATCAACAGATCCCACGCGGCCATCGGTCATACTCCCCCTGAATTTCTTACGTTGTAAATTTATTACGTAAGATGTAGCTCTGCGCAAGACCTAAATCGCCGAAAGGGGAGCATGCCCCGCGTCCTGTCCGAAACCGACGTCGCCGACTTCCGCGAGCGCCTGTGCGACGCGGCCGAGCGCCTGTTCGCCGAGCGCGGGCCGGACGCGGTGACCATGCGCCAGCTGGCCTCGGAACTGGGGGTCAGCCCCATGACCCCCTACCGCTATTTCGCCGACAAGGAAGACATTCTGGCCGCGGTCCGCGCCTCGGGCTTCAACCGCTTCGCCGAGGCCCTGGAGACGGCTTACGCCTCGGCCGCTGACGCCCGCACCCGCGGCTCGGCCGTGGGCGAGGCCTATGTCACCTTCGCCTTCGAGCACCCCCACACCTACAAGCTGATGTTCGACCTGAACCAGCCGCATGAGGAAAAGTACCCCGACCTGGTCGCCGCCGCCCACCGCGCCCGCGGCAGCCAGACCGACTACGTCAAGGCCCTGGTCGAGGCCGGCGTCATCGCCGGCGACCCCGAGGAGATCGGCCAGATGATGTGGGCCGCGGCCCACGGGGCCGTGGGCCTGGAGCTGGCGGGCAAGCTGCCGGCCGGGACGGCGCGCAGCCTGCTCAGGCACATGAACGGGGCGATCGCCCGGGGATTGCGGCCGGGGGCCTAGGGCCGAACCAAAATAATGACGCCCCCGTCACGACAGGTCTTGTCGAACACGGTTCATGGGGTGAGATGTGGGCGTCACGGGCCAATAGAGCCCGGCCAAAGCGAGGAACGCCTTTATGAGCGAGAGCGCCACCCTGGACGCCGCCACCGTCAAAGACGTTCGCGACGAGGTCTACGCCCAGCCGATCGAGAGCCTCAACGTCGCGCAGTCGGCGCTGTTTCAGGCCGATGCGATCTGGCCCTACTTCGAGCGCCTGAGGGCCGAGGATCCGGTCCACTGGACGCCGGCCAGCGACTTCGAGCCCCACTGGGCGATCACCCGCTTCAACGACATCATGGCGGTCGACACCAATCACGAGGTGTTCTCCTCGGCGAGCGGCATCAGCCTGGGCCCCAGCGAAGAGATGATCGCCAAGCTGGTGGCCAGCGGCGCGCAGATGACCGGCGGCCCCTTCGGCGGCCCGACCGGCGGGCCGACCATGTTCATCGCCATGGACCCGCCCAAGCACGACGAACAACGCAAGACCGTCAGCCCGGCGGTCTCGCCGCACAATCTGAAGATCATGGAGCCGCTGATCCGCGAGCGCGCCGGGATGATCCTGGACAGCCTGCCGATCGGCGAGCCCTTCGACTGGGTCGATAAGGTGTCGATGGAACTGACGGCCATGACCCTGGCCACCCTCTTCGGCATGCCCCAGGAGGACCGCCGCAAGCTGACCCGCTGGTCAGATACGGTGATGGCGCGCCCCGGCGACGGCGTCGTCGACACCTGGGAGGAGAAGCGCGCCGAGATGGGCGCCTATGCCGGCTACTTCCTGAACCTGTGGGCCCAGCGCAAGGCCAACCCGATCGAAGGCGACATGGTCTCCATGCTGGCCCACGGCGAGGCCACCAAGGACATGGATCAGTTCGAGTATCTCGGGAACATCATCCTGCTGACCATCGGCGGCAACGACACCACCCGCAACACCATCTCGGGGTCGGTCTATGCGCTGAATAAGCATCCCGACCAGTACGCCAAGCTGCGCGCCGATCCCGACCTCGTCCCCTCGATGGTGTCGGAGACCATCCGCTGGCAGACCCCGCTGGCCCACATGAAGCGCGTCGCGACGCGGGACTATGAGCTGGGTGGCAAGACCATCCGCAAGGGCGACAATGTCGTGATGTGGTACGTCTCGGGCAACCGCGACGACACGGTCATCGACCGGCCCAATGACTACATCATCGACCGGGAGCGGCCGCGCCAGCATCTCTCCTTCGGCTTCGGCGTGCACCGCTGCGTGGGCAACCGCCTGGCCGAGCTGCAGCTGAAGATCATCTGGGAAGAGATCCTCAAGCGCTTCCCCGAAATCAAGGTGCTCGAAGAGCCCCAGCGGGTCCCGTCGACCTTCGTCAAGGGCTACAAGAGCATGCAGGTGATGATCCCGCGCAAGCTCTAGACGGGCGAGGCGCGAGCTGACCTTCGCTCGCGGCTTGCGCGCGAATTGCGACGCGAGGGCGGCTGGGCCCGGCGCGCCAAGGCTCGGGTCGAGGCGGGCGTCGTCACCGGCGACCCCAAGAGATCGGCCAGTTGATGTGGGCCGTGGCCCACGGGGCGGTCGGGGTGGAGCTGGCGGGGAAACTGGCGGCAGGGGACTACTCGAAGCGTCCTGGCCGCCGCACTAGATCGTCCAAGCGTCGCGCGCCATGCAGCACGCGCCAGATCGCGATGCCGTCGCCCTCGGGAAGCGGCTCGTAGAAGATGAGATAGGGGCGCACCACGATGCTGCGCGGCCGACCGGAGAATTCCGGCCGTTCGCGCCCAGCATAGGGCGCGGAAGCGACCACCTCCAACGCGCCGTAGATACGGGAGAGGAAGCCGTCCGCGGTCGCGGGCGAACTCTCAGCAGCGATATGGGTCCAGATCTGGATCAGGTCGTTGCGCGCCGCTGGCGCGCGAAGAATGCGAGCCATCGTCGGTCGAGAGCGTCAGCGCGCCGCCCTGGCGTCGCGCAGCAAATCTTCCAAGGGTTCGAGCGGCGTCGCTTCGCCCCGCAGGACCTCGTCACGACCGACCGCGAGCTGGGCGGCGATCTCGTCGTGATGCGCCGCGACGAAAACGTCGAGATCGGCGTCAGGCGCGACGGTGCGATGAGCGCTGGTGGACTTGGAACTCATGGCGCGAGCATAGCACAGGGCTGTGTCGAGGTGAACGTCTCGGCGCAGACGCAGACCGACGACCGCCCTCGGTTGCCGACGGCGTCACCGCCGGCGCCCCCGAGGAGATCAGCCAGATGATGTGGGCCGCAGCCCACGGGGCGGTGGGGCTGGAGCTGGCGGGCGAACTGCCGGCCTGGGCGGCGCGGAGTTAGCTGCGGCACATGAACGGGGCGATTGCGCGAGGGTTACGGCCGGGGGCGTCGGGCGGGGGATGGATGGGTTGGCTCGCCTACCGCACCGCCACCGCCGCCCCTGCCCCGTCCCGCACGTCGTGGCCGCCGAACATGTCGGCGCCGGGGGGGAGCGGGAGGCCTAGGGACAGGGCGCGGCCCTGGGCGTCTCTGGGCGAGGGTTTCAGGGTGGGGGCGCCGGTGACGATGCCTTCGGCTATGCCCCAGGGGTCGTCGTCGATGATCTTGTAGCCGCGCTGTTCGAGCAGGCGGCGGGTGTCGGCCGAGAGAGCGTAGGGCTCGGCGTAGATCACGTCGGGCAGCCACTGGTGGTGGAGGCGCGGGGCGTCGATGGCGGCCTGCACGTCCATGCCGTGGTCGACCATGTTGAGGATGGCCTCCAGCGTGATGGTGATGATCCGCGAGCCGCCCGGGCTGCCGATGATCAGAGCGGGCTTGTTGTTCTTGGTCAGGATGGTCGGGCTCATCGAGCTGAGCGGGGTCTTGCCGGGCGCGATGGCGTTGTTGGCGCCCTGGATCAGGCCGAACATGTTGGGGGCGCCGACCAGCGAGGTGAAATCGTCCATCTCGTTATTGACCAGGATCCCCGTGCGACCGGCGACGCGGTGGGCGCCGAACCAGTCGTTCAGCGTGTAGGTCACCGAGACGGCGTTGCCCTTGGCGTCCAGCACGTCGAAGTGGGTGGTGTTGTGGCCCTCCTGCGCCGGCTGGGGCGGGCCCAGCGTGGCGGACGGGGTGGCGCGTTCGGGGTCTATGCCGGCGCGGAGTGTCGCGGCGTAGGCCGGGTCGGTCAGCTGGGCCACGGGGTTGGCGACGAAGTCGGGGTCGCCCAGCTTGTTGTTGCGGTCGACGAAGACCCGGCGCAGGGCCTCGGTCAGGACATGGACCTCGGCGGCCGAGTGGAAGCCCATGGCCGCGAGGTCGTAGCCCTGAAGGATGTTCAGCGCCTCGCAGATGGCGACGCCGCCGGAGCTGGGCGGCGGGGCGGAAATGACGTGATAGCCGCGATAGTCGCACTCGACGGGCTTGAGCTCGCGCACCCGGTAGCGGGCGAAGTCGGCCGGGGTGAGCACGCCGCCGCCGGCCCGGGCGGCGCCGGCGATCGCGGCGCCGATCGGGCCCTTGTAGAAGGCGTCCGGCCCCTGGGCGCTAATGGTCGTGAGGGTGGCGGCGAGGTCGGCCTGGACCAGGCGCTGGCCCTTGGCCGGAACCTTGCCGCCCGGCAGGAAGATCGCCCTGGCGGCGGGGTCGCGGGAAAGGCCGGGGGATTCCAGCGCGATGACGCCGACATCGCCCTGGCCCAGCACGAAGCCCTCGCGGGCGAGCTTGATGGCCGGCGCCATGAGGGTCGCGCGCGGTAGGGAGCCGTAGCGGATGCGGGCGGTCTCCAGCCCCAGGACCGTGCCGGGGACGGCGACGGCCCGCCAGCTGTCGGTCGAGGCGCCGGGGACGAGCTTGCCGGCCTTGTCCTGGAACATGGTCGCCGTGGCGGCCATGGGCGCCTTTTCGCGGAAGTCCAGGAAGGTGGTGCGGCCGTCGGCCAGGCGCAGGGTCATGAAGCCGCCGCCACCGATATTGCCGGCCTGGGGATAGACGACGGCGAGCGCATAGCCGACCGCCACGGCCGCATCGACGGCGTTGCCGCCCTTGCGCAGGACCTCGGCGCCCACCTCCGAGGCCAGGTGCTGGGCGCTAACCACCATGCCGCCGGAGCCGGCGACGGGCTCGGGCGAGGCGGCGTGGGCGGCGCTGGCGGTGAGCGCCGTGGCGCAGAGGACGGCGGCTAGGAATCGCATGGCGGGCTTTCTTGGGCTGCGGGCCGATTGGAGCGTCCGAGGGGGGTTCGGTGTCAAGCGCGCGGGGTGTATGGACAGCCTCCCCGCACCGCCCCGGAGAGCGCCATGGATGGTCCCACGTCCCACTTCTATTTCTCGCAGCGGCTGCGGCTGCACTATGTCGACTGGGGCAATGAAGGCGCGCCGCCGCTGTTGCTGGTGCATGGCGGGCGCGACCATTGCCGCAACTGGGACTGGGTCGCCGCCCGGCTGGCCGACCGCTATCACGTCATCGCCCCCGACCTGCGCGGTCATGGGGACAGCGGCTGGGCGATCGGCGGCGGCTATGACATGGGGGCTTACGTCTATGACCTGGCCCAGATCATCCACCAGAAGGGCATGGCGCCGGTCACCATCATCGCCCACTCCCTGGGGGCGGGGATCGCCCTGAACTATTGCGGGACCTATCCGGAGACGGTGGCCAAGATCATCGCCATCGAGGGGCTGGGCCCCTCGCCCAAGGTGATGGCCGAGCAGGGCAAACGCAGCGTGGACGAGCGGCTGCGCGACTGGATCGCCGACCGGCGGGAGAACTCCGGCCGCTCGCCCCGGCGCTATGCGAGCCTGGAGGCGGCGGTGAAGCGGATGGCGGGCGAGAACCCGCACCTGTCGCCGGAACAGGCGCGGCACCTCACCGTGCATGGGGCGCACCAGAACGAGGACGGCACCTATAGCTGGAAGTTCGACAACCACGCCCGCTGGGGCGGCGGGGTCGGTGGCCTGACCCATGCCGACCAGCACTATCTGTGGAGCCGGATCACCGCCCCGGTGCTGCTGGCGCGCGGCACGGAGAGCTGGGCCTCGGACCCCGTGGCGGACGGGCGGATCACCCACTTCCAGAACGCCCGGCTGGTGAATTTCGAAGGCGCCGGCCACTGGGTGCATCACGACCAGCTCGACGCCTTCATGGCGGCGGCCGAGGCCTTCCTGGCGGAGTAGCCTAGCCGCCCGCGAAGGCCCGCATGGCGCGGTCCACGTCATAGGGGCGCTCGTGCAGGGTGGCGGGGTCCCACTCGCTGCGCGGGGCAGCGAAGAAGTCGCCGCCATAGATGTGGATGGCGCCGGTCACCTGGCTGAGCGGATTGATCACCGAGTGGATGACCTCGGCGCCGAAGGCGATGGTGTCGCCGGTCGCCAGCGACTTGGCGCCGGCGGCCTCGACCTGGCCGTGGGCGTCATCGGGCAGACGCCGCCAGAGGATGTTGTCCTCGCGCCCACCATAGACCCCGATCACCGCCCACATGGCGTGGTCGTGGGGCATAAGCACGAACTTCGGCCCCCAGAGCACATTGAGGATGGTGAGGTCGGGCGAACGGTAGAGCGCCTGGACACCGCCCTTCTTGGGCTCGCCCAGGGCGCGGACGACACCGGCCGGGTCGGAGACCGCGCGGGCGACGATCTCGCGCACCTCCCCCGACGGCCGGTCGGCGGCGAGCGCCGCGCGGCAATCGGCGGTGAGCTGGTCGAGATCGAACATCGCCCTACTTCTCCCCGCCGTGGCCGAGCGACCAGACATAGGCCGAGATGGCCTTGAGCTCGTCGGGGCCGAGGTTGGCGCCGCCCATGGCGGGCATGGGGCTACGGTACTTCTTCGGCTGGGCGACGCCCTGGCTGATGGTGGTCGAGAGACCGGCCAGCGAGCCGTCGCTCCACATCCAGGTTCCGGAGGTCAGGTCAGGGCCGAGCGGGCCGCCCTTGCCGTCGGCGCCGTGGCAGCCGGAGCAGGTTCCGCCGGCGGCTTCGCCGCGCCAGATGCGGGCGCCCAGGGCCAGCTGCTCGGAGGTGACGCCGCTGGGCATGGGATAGACCTTGGCGGCCGTGGTCGGCGCGGCGCGGCCGGCGGCGGCGCGGCGAC